>JANMMU010000065.1:0-90532 GCA_031373555.1 Segetibacter sp.
TGGTGATTAAATGCGATAATAATACTGTTGATGTTTCAGAAGCTAAGACAGCCCCTATCTATATACCGTTGCGCCAAATCAAAAATTTTAAAGAAAATTCCTTAAGTTAATGACATTGCGTAAAAGGCTATAAATTGCATCAAATATTAGTTCAAATCATTCGTTCGATAATATTATTATGAAGAAGTATTTTATTCTTTTTTTAGTGTCGGTTTTTTGTTTTTTGCAAAATGACCTAATGGCAGCACCCGGAGATTTCCTGATAAATGGAAATGTTGTTGGTTTACCTGATAGCACTTTGGTATTTATTAGCCGACCCGGACAGCAGGAAATGTTATCTACAGCGTATTCTCAAAAAGGAAAATTTGTTTTATTTGGAAAAGTTGAGGATGGGGATGTTTTTCAAATATCTTTTATTGGATTTCCTGATGCTACCGAAATATTTCTAACCCCGGGTAAGTTATCCCTTTCAGGAAATGCAAAAAGTATAAAAACGCTTTCACTTACAGGTACACCTGCCCAACAGGACTATAAGTTATACAATCAAAAATTTGGGGGGTTTAAGCAAAGATTATCAAATTTGGTTGCTTCAATAAATCAAACCCAACCCGGCCCTAAAAGAGACTCAATGATTTATCAGTTTGAGAATAGCAAAAAAAGTGTATTAGACCAGGTAGATCAGTTTATAAAAGCTAAACCTGCATCTCCTGTTACTCCTTTTGTAGTGTATGTCACCAGCCCGATGAGTACGGATATTGATGCCCTTGAAGCAAGATATAATGCGATGAAACCTGAAGTAAGAGAAACCTTTTACGGACGGGAAATATATAAAAGCATTGCAGCAACCAAAGTAGGTATGGAAGGAACTATGGCTGTGGACTTTTCTCAAAATGACACTGCAGATGTTCCTGTTTCCCTTTCTTCTTTCAGGGGTAAATATGTGTTGGTTGATTTTTGGGCAAGTTGGTGTGGACCATGCCGGGCAGAAAATCCAAACGTTGTAAACGCTTATAATACTTATAAAGACAAAAACTTTACAATTTTAGGTGTGTCACTTGATCAAAGTAAAGAAAAATGGATCAATGCCATTCATGCGGATAACCTAGCCTGGACTCAAATCAGCGATCTTAAATCATGGCAAAATTCGGCTGCACAGCTTTACCGTATTCAAAGTATTCCCGCAAATATGTTGATAGATCCAACAGGAAAAATAATAGGTAAAAACTTACGTGGAGAAGGTTTGATTGAAGCTTTGAGTAAATTGCTGAAATAGTCAGGAATTTTTATATCGCATCTACATCAGGCGTTATTGTAACGCTTCTATATCTTTTATTGGACTGAATGATGGCTACCTGCTGCAAAATGAAATGTTTGCAAGTTTGTAAAAATTTAGCATCCTTTGGTAACTTCAGCAGCAACTCATAGATATACTGGCTCCTAACCCGGTTAATAGGAGGTTCTGCGGGGCCGCTTATGTATTGTCCATAAGTGTTTTGTAATGATTGGGCCAGAATATTTGAAGCCTCTTCTGCTATATTTTTCTCTTTATGTCTGCATGTTATTTTTATTATTCTTGAAAACGGGGGATAAAAGAATCGCTTTCTGTTTTCAACTTCAAAATGGTACAAGGCATTATAATCATGTTGTTGTACAAATTGAAGTACAGGATGATGTGTGTTGCTCACCTGAATGATTACTTTTCCCTGTAGTTCCCTACGCCCTGCACGGCCACTCACCTGTTCCATAAGTTGAAATGCCCTTTCGTTTACCCTGAAATCTGTAAAATTTAATAAGGCATCTGCATCTACTATACCAACAAGGTTAACGTGTTCAAAATCTAAACCTTTTACAACCATTTGTGTTCCTGCAAGTATGTCTATGCGTTGCTGTTCAAATAATTTTATAAGGGCATCATGGTCATTTTTTCCTCTGATGCTATCATAATCCATTCTTGCGGTTTTAGCTTCGGGAAAGGTCTCTGCCAATGTTTCTTCAATTTTTTCTGTCCCAAAATTTTTCTGTACAAAATGGTGATTGCCGCATGCTGCACAGGTTAGCACTAAAGGGTAAGCAGTCCCGCAATAATGGCATTGCAGTTTGTTTTTTGCTTTGTGATAAGTAAGTGAAACATTGCAATTGTCACATTGAGGAATCCACCCGCAAGTGCCACAAATCTGATAGGGTGAGTATCCACGGCGGTTCTGAAATAATATAACCTGTTTGTTTTCTTTTAATGAGTGCTGTATAGCATCTACAAGTTGCGGTGATAATATGATTTTGTTTTTGTCTTTGGTAATAATCGTCTTTACATCTATAAGTTCTATTACAGGTAGTTGTACATTACCATATCTTTCTGCCAATGTAACAAGTCCGTATTTGCCGGTTTGGGTATTGTAATAGCTTTCTATAGATGGTGTTGCGCTACCTAATAATACTTTTGCATTAAATAGTGATGCATAAAAAACAGCTGCATCGCGGCCATTATATCTTGGTGCAGGATCTTGTTGTTTATAAGAAGCATCATGTTCTTCATCAACAATAATAAGCCCCAAATCATTAAAGGGTAAAAACAGAGAAGACCGTGCACCCAAAACAATTTTGGTTTCACCCGTCTTTATTTTGTTCCAGATTTCAACACGTTCGTTCGGGTTAAATTTTGAATGATAAATGGCTATGTAGCCGCCAAAATATTTTTGTAACCTTCTGATGATTTGTGCTGTCAGTGCAATCTCCGGCAACATATAAAGCACTTGTTTGCCCGTTTTAATATATTGCTCTATAAGTGTTATGTACACCTGTGTTTTTCCACTTGACGTAACCCCTTTTAACAGGCAAACCGGTGCTTTGTCTAATGCATTGATTACCGCTTCTGTCGCAGCAATCTGCGCTGCCGATAATTCAAAGTCTATATGAATATTTCTGGGTAAAGATGGTAGCCTGTCAACAGATCTTTTTTCGAGCCGGAGTATTCCTTTTTCAACCAATCCTTTTAATTGAGCGGCAGTAGCATTAGCTTTTTTCAACAATTCAGGTTGGGTTACTTCTCCTTCTGTTTTTGTCAAATGAAGATAAGCAAGCAACAGTTCCATTTGCCGCGGAGCCTTGTTCTTGCTCCATTCATTAAGTAGCCGTGCAAGATTATCTTCAATATGATATTCGCCTTCAAAATGGACATAGGTTTCCATCTTTTGCTTGTAAGTATCTTTTAATGCTTCCCAAACAATACAAACTTTTTTTTCTACCAGCCTCTTAACCACGGGATACACATGCGATGAGTCAAGTATCTGCTGCACCTCGCTAAGCTTCAATTCTTTTTTTATTAACAGGGCTTCGCCCAAAAGATATTCCTCATCATCCAGTTCAGAAAAGTCGTCTCCAAACTCTTCATTGTACGCTAAAATGCTTTCGCTTGACAGTTTTAAGTGAGAGGGTAGTGCAGCCTGCATTACCTCACCTTCGCTGCACATATAGTACATTGATATCCATTGCCACAGTTGTAGTTGATGTTTGTACACCAGTGGCTGTTCATCAAGAACGTTTAGTATATTTTTTGGTTCAAAGGCTTTGGGTTTTTCATGGTGGATTGTTTTTACAATGCCTGCATATTTCCTGTTCTTTAACTGAACTTCTACTCGGGAGCCTATATTTATTTTTTGTATGAATTCTTCCGGAATTGCCCAGGTATAATTTTTAGGAAGTGCAAGCGGAATAATAATTTCTGCAAATACAAGTTGTTCTGCATCGGGTATTAATAATGGAGAATGAGTATTGTTTTCGGCCATAAGAGAAAGCTAAAGTAAAGAACCCAAAGAACTTTCAACAATAAATTCTTAAGGTATAGTTATCCTAAGAATTTTGTTGAAAATGAAATCATTAAATTGATGTGGGAAATATTACAAATACCTTTCTTCTACAACTTTCATGTGGTGAAGATTATGGCCAATAATTACATAAGCAATCGCAACAACAGTATTCGGTTTGTTATTTGTAATTCCGGAATTTTTTAATTGATCTTCTGTAAAACTAAGCAGCATTAGGTCTGTGGATTTTCTACAGGCAATAAATTCATCCAACAGGCTTTTCCATGATCGTTTATCTGCTTCACTTGCAGTAGCATATTCATTTTCATCAAAACCCGGAAGGGAAGCTTTTTCGCCCCGGGCAAGCGATAATGCCCTGAATGCAAAAATCCTTTCCGCATCAATTAAATGTTGCAAAACCTCTTTTATGCTCCATTTATTTTCTGCATAACGGTAATTTGCTTTTTCTTCATCTATTTTAGTGAAAAAATCAGTTATCGGGTTAGCATACTTTTCAATAGCTCCCTTAATTGAATCAGCATCAACCAGTTTAATATAATTATCAAAATAAGCAGGGTAAGTTCCGGAATCTGGTAATGACATGGGTTATTGTTTTATAGATTGATTTTTGAAAAAGGCTTTAGGTAAAGGTTGTTTTTTTATGGTTGGAACATTTGTTTCCTGCTTTGCAATTGATGAAGCCAGTTTTACTGCACTGTAGGCATTTATAAATCCTCCTGACGTGCATAAATCAGTCATACTTACCTTTTCCTTTGTTCCAGGTTTAGTAATTACATAGGAAGTATCATTAGTTACAGATTTCTCAATTGACATTTTTACTTCTTTAGCTGTCAAAGTAGGGTAGTAGGAGCGAATCAAAGCTGCTACCCCAGCTACTACAGGTGCCGCCATACTTGTACCTTTTTGAAATCCATAGGTATGGCCTCCCGGTATGGTGGAATAAATTTTAACCCCCGGTGCAAATACATCTACAGTATGTGAACCATAATTGCTAAAGTCAGCTATGTATTCATTACTGATTTTTGGGTCGGTACATGCACCTACAGTAATAAAGTTAGAAACAGTTCTGTTCCAGGTTTTTAATTGCGGATTCGGATAAGTGGTAGTTGAATCATTGTTTATGCTGTCGTTTCCTGCGGCATGTATGATAAGTACATCTTTGCTTTCTGCATATTTCACAGCATCATCCACCCATTTTTTTTCCGGTGATAGATTTTTGCCAAAACTCATATTTATGATTTTAGCGCCATTGTCTACGGCATATCTTATAGCCAATGCAATGTCTTTATCATATTCATCCCCATCGGGTACAGCTCTTATCATCATTACTTTTACATTGTCGGCTATTCCATCTATTCCTATTCCATTATTTCGTTGTGCTGCAATTGTGCCACTTACATGGGTTCCATGCATAGGTGTAGGACCCATTATGTCGTTATTTCCATAATAGCGATCATTAAGATCACTATAATTGTCTTTAATAATTTCTTGTCTGTTGTTTACCGGTGCTTTGTCTTTTGATTCCTGTAATCTTTTCTTTTGGGCTATATAATCATCTAATTGAGTGAATATGTCAATATTTGTTTCTTCAGTTTCAATCTGTGTCATTTTCATAAAAGTAATGTAACCCAGTTTAGCCCTTTTGGCCTGAATATTTCCTGGTATATAATCCTCAAGTTGAGTAACACTAAACGTATCTTTTTTCATGTCTTCACGCAATACCTTTTCATGCTTTTTTGCAGCTTTTACGGCCATTTCCAAAAACATTACTTCCATTTCTTCTTCTGTATTTATTTTTAAAAGAGCAACAGATTTTTTCCATAAATCGTATTCTTCTTTTTCATTCGGAGAAAGTTTGGATGAATCTAGTGTCTTGTGGTCAAATTTTTCTTTGTATTTATGATAAATGCGGCTTGCTTCTACAGATTCTGTTTTGATATTTCTTCCATCTTTTCCTCCCAGAAAATTCCATCCATAAATATCATCTACATAACCATTATGATCATCGTCTATACCATTGCCCGGTATTTCTGCAGGATTTCGCCATAATATATTTTTGAGGTCCTCGTGGGTAGTGTCTATACCACTATCAATAACGGCTACAATCACCTGTTTGCTTTTTTTCCCTTGCAAAAAACTATAAGTATTGCTCAGACTGATGCCATGAAAACTATCCGTTTTTTTATCTAATAAATGCCATTCTTTAAATGCAATTGCCTGACCAAATGATAGTGAGCAATTTAAGATCCAGGCTAGTAAGACAAATATTTTACTGATATGCATTTAGGCAAGTTTGTACATTACAAATTTGAGCATTGTCACGAACTTAATATAAATGAATAGCTAATTTTAGGATTTCATTATAGGAGAATGGGTAAGAATCTTTGTTAGTTTAACAAAGATTCAAGCATTGCTAGCTGATATTAAATATGTGGGCATAAAAAAAGTCCCACTTTCGGCAGGACTCTTTTTATTATTTTTTCAATTGATTATCTGGTAAAACTTTTAACCATAAACACACAATCTTCTATTTGTTTTATTTGCTGTACCCTGTCCATGCCTTTCATAGACGTAGCGGAATTTGTAGGTTTAATTTTAGCATAAGTACTATCTTCCTTTTTCAGGTCATCCATGGTTTCATAAACACTTCTGGACTTAATAGCGAATACCACACCTTCAGCTTTAGATTGTGCTTTGCTAAGTATCCCTATTACTTCACCATTTCTGTTGAAAACGGGTCCACCACTATTACCCGGGTTTGCACTTACTGCAATCTGACAGGTTGAAGTGTCACCTTTGTAACCTGTTTTTGCACTCATATAACCTTCGTTGTACACAATTTCATCTCTGGGGAAACCAAGTGTAAAAACCGGTTCACCTAATTCTGCAGCCGTTTTACGAATGTTGTAGGGAAGAGAAGTTAAGGGTTTAAAGTCTATATCCTCAATTTTTAATATTGCAAGATCTCTAAGGTTATCAATATGTGCAATCACTGCTTTAAACTCCTGACCCTTGTTATTCTGAACAATAATGGTTGAGGCACCTTCTACTACGTGGGCATTGGTAGCAAGATAACCTTTACCATTTATAAGAAAGCTTGATCCACCCTTTGTTGCTACTTCATTTGCAGGCACTTTACTATTGCTTGCAAGAACTACATTGATTTTGTTATCCTGTAGTTTTACATTATGCATAACCTGATCAATCTTTCGGTTGAGCAACAAAATGTCTTTGTTATTTCCGGGAGTGAAGAAGCTAATCAGACTGCTTATAAGTATAGCTGTAAAACCTGCAATAGAAGCCGCAATAGCAGTAATTTTTTTATACTTATGCCACAAGATTACAACTTTGCCTGTTGGTTTAATCTCTACATCCTCACTTATGTCACCATTTGTTAATAGCTCTTTGTGTATTTCGTGGAGGTGGTGTTTAAAGTCGCGGGTTTGGCCGTAAGCATCTAATTGGTTTAAAAATATACTATGTTCAACTACCAAAAGGTCTACTTCGGGGTTGTTTTTGCGGAGATCTTCAAAATAGACTTTTTCTTCAGGTGACATTTCTCCCTTGAAATAGCGTTCCGCAGCATCCAATATTAAATTATCTTCCATCACTTTTCGCTGGTATTATATTGAGAAAAAAATATTTTCTTAAGTCGCATCAGGCACTTATACTTTTGGGTCTTTGCATTTTCTGCATTGGTATATCCAAAACTATCAGCAATAGCCTGCATCGATTTTTTTTGAAGATAATAAGCTTCAAGAAGACCTTTACATGGTTCGCCCAGGCTGCCCAAGGCTTTTTCCATTATTAGAAAGTCTGCATTTCGTCTTTCCTGATTTTCAAGATCTTCTTCCACCGGGACAGTCTCTTCAAGGCTTTCCACTTGTGTTGTAAATCGGTTATTATATTGTAGCTTTTTAAGCCATAATCGTTTGCATATGGAGTATACATAGGTTTTAATTTGACAGGTTAATACAAATGATTCTGTTTTTGCGTTTTCATACAGCACAATCATTGCTTCCTGAAAAATATCCCTGGCATCATCATAGCTGCCATTGTTACTCAGTATTAAAGACTGAATCACCGGAAAATTGTTCTTATATATTAATTCTATGGCTTTCTGATCATTTTTAGCCACTCCCATTAACAATTCCTGTTCGGTTAGTTCTGATTTCACAGTGTTGTTTTTAATACCTTTTTGCATCAAAAGTAACCCACACAGCTTTTAATTCTTTTGTTTGGGAGATATTTGTGTAAAATTTGAGCAATTATTATTTAAATTTTATGAATGGCAAATATTGGTTGCCCCAAACTTTTTATCTTACAGCCTGAATTATATATTCATGAAAAAATATAGTGTACTTACCGGTTTTTTGTTTTTCTTAGTAATGGTAGTTGTAAGTTGTAAAAAGGAAGCAGAAACCCTTGTTTACCCTACGGCTAATGAGTATTATCCATTGCAGGTTGGAAAAATGTTCATTTACAGATGCGACTCTACAGTTCCTTGTTGTTTCAATGCCTCATTGGTTACAAAAAGTTATCTGGCTATGGATACAATAGAATCCACTTTTAGTGATAATTCAGGGAGGCTTTCATACAGGATATTCAGATATTTGAGAGATACAGCCGAAACACAACCGTGGAGATTTGCCTATACCATTGTAGCTACCCCAACTACCGACCAAATTGAGTATCAGGAAGAAAATTTCAGGTTTATAAAACTACATAACCCTGTCAAAGCAGATTTTAGCTGGAATGGTAATTCATTTATCAATACAAGTATATCAGAAAATCTTTATTTAGACAATTGGAATTATAGCTATCAAAATGTAAACGAGGGTTACACAACAAAAGGCATAACATATGATAGTACTGTTACTGTAGTGCAAATTGATGATTTCTCACCGGAAGGGCCTTTTGATCCCAATTTACCTTATCAGCAAAGGAATTATTCTGTTGAGGTGTATGCTAAAGGGATCGGGTTGGTTTACAAAGATTTTTTGCATTGGGTATGGCAAGGTAGTTCTTATGAAGACGGGGCATATGGAGTTCGTTTATCTTTGTTGCGCCACAATTAAACTAAACTATCAAAAAAGAGTTATTATCTTCTGTTCAATTGAATAAATAAAAAATTTATGAAGCAATTTTTATTTTTGTTGTTATTCGTTTTCATTTTGGGTTCAGTAAATAGCCAGTACACTAAATTGGTTATTCAGTTAAAAGATAAGAATAACAATACCTACAGTCTTTCCAATCCTTCTCAATTTCTTTCGCCACGGGCAATACAAAGACGTACAAAATATAATATCCCTTACGATAGTACTGATTTACCTATTACGCAATCATATTTAATTAGTATTGCTTTGGTAAATAATGTAAATGTATTAAGTGTTTCTAAATGGCTTAACAGGGTTTTAATTCAAACAACTGATCCTTCGGCAATAGCTACTATTCAATCTTTTTCTTTTGTTTCTTCGGTTAGTAATGTTGCTCCCCGTGCTATTTCGGGCAATGGCTGGGAGAAATTCAAGGAAGAAATTCAGCCTTTGTTTCCGCAAAAAAATCAAAAAGTTGAAGGAAATGTATTCAACTATGGTAATAATTATAACCAGGTGCATATTCATGAAGGTGAGTTTCTGCACAACAAAGGTTTCAATGGCGAAACTATGCAGATAGCTGTTTTAGATGCAGGTTTTTATCAATATAATACTGTTACTGCTTTTGATAGTATTCGACTAAATAACCAGATTTTAGGCCAAAGGGATTTTGTCAATTTTGATGGAAGTGTTACTGAAGATGACACACATGGAATGTATTGCTTAAGTACTATGGCAGCTAATTGGCCCGGAAGAATGGTGGGCACAGCAACAAAAGCAAAGTATTGGCTTGTAAGAACAGAAAATGCCCCTACGGAGTACCCTGTAGAGGAGTTTAATTGGGTAGTAGGTGCAGAGTTTGCAGATAGTACCGGTAGTGATTTAATATCATCTTCACTTGGCTACAATACTTTTGATGCCACTATTTTCAATCATACCTACAGCGAATTTTACAAGAATATTGCTACAGTAACAAGGGGAGCAGCCCTGGCAGCAAAAAAAGGTATTATCGTAATGAATAGTGCCGGTAATGAAGGAAATAGCCCATGGAAGTACATTGGTTTTCCTGCCGATGCAGATAGTGTATGTGCGGTAGGAGCAACAAATAGTCAGGGAGTAATTGCATCATTTAGCAGCCGTGGTTACCCTGGAAAGATTAAACCAAACATTGTATCTGTGGGTGCCAACGCTGTTATTGCGGGGCTAAATAATCAGCCTTCATCCGGAAATGGAACCTCATTTTCGAACCCAAATATAGCAGGGCTTGTAACATGTCTCTGGCAGGCATTCCCTTTGGTCAATAACATGAAAATATTAGATGCCGTTTACAAAAGTGCACATCGTTACAGCACACCTGATTCGGCTTATGGTTACGGTATTCCCAATTTTAAAACTGCTTATCGGCTCTTGAAGCATGATCAAAATGTATTGCTTTATGGTAATGATTGGTTATGGGCTACCCCTAACCCTTTTGACAGTGTTATTAACGTAAGATTTATTGGCAGAAAAGATGGAAACACTGTTTTCTACCTTAAGAATTCGGCCGGGGTAGTATTAAAGAAGAAGAATTTTATTACAGAGGTTGAAGAAGTATATACTTTTAACTTCGATACACTTAGTGGGCTCCCGGGAGGTTATTATACAGTGGAATATGACGATACAACCACAACCCGAACTATTACTTTGCATAAAGGCGCTATTTTCCCTTTGGAGTTAATTTCATTTACGGGAAGTATAGTTAACAATCAGGCACAATTGCAATGGATAACACAAGTGGAAATGGGTGTAAAAAGCTACGAGTTGCTGCGTTCAGGAGACGGTACTAATTTTAATACAATCAACACCGGCAAACCATTTTATGGAGTAAGTCAGAACAGGTATTCATATATAGATGCAGCCCCGCTAAGCGAAGGATATTACCGTTTGAAAACTGTAAATTTTGATGGCAGTAGTTCCCTTAGCAATATCGTTTTACTTAAATTAAATACCAATCAATTGCTTTTGCATTATGATGCCTTGAATACAGTTGTAAAAATAAAATCCATAAGGTCAAATAGCGATAAACTACAGGTTATGATTTATTCAGCAGATGGTAAGCAGGTATTAAAAAAAGAAAAGAGCCTTCCTTCCGGAATTAATGAAATGAATATTTCACTTTTAGGTTATGTTCCCGGGGTCTACATTGTAAGTGCTGAAACGGGGGCGGGGAAAAAGACAATAAAAGCAAAGCTTTAGTGGTTTCACTTTGCTGCCCGAAACAAGGCGACAAACATTGTATCGGCTTTATTGCAGTACCCTTTTAATAGTTCTTGTTTGACTAATGTCAGGTTGTTGTTTTGCAATATAAATGAGGTGACATCTTCGTTTTCTTTTTTAAAGACAGAGCAGGTTACATACAAAAGATAACCATTTGGCGACAGGTAAGAATTTAAATTAGCAGCAATTTTTTTTTGAAGGTTGCTATAATCTGCAATTTTCATTTCGTCAAAAAAATGCATCTGTTCAGGTGTACGTGCCCATGTGCCGGAGCCGCTGCAGGGTGCATCGCAGATTATGAGGTCAAATTTTTCCTCCCCGATTTGGTTCTTTAATAAATCAGGGTTGGTGGTATCTGCTACAAATGATTTGTACCTGTTTAATCCGGCTTCAGAAAATCTCTTTTTTAGGTTGTAGATAATGGAAGGCCTAATATCTGATACTGTCAAAAAAATATCGTCGAAATAATCGTAGGCCATTATAGATTTGCCTCCACTTGCTGCACAACAATCCCATATCCGGGGTTTAGCAGGCAATTGTATCAACTTAAAAAGATCACCTACATTTTGAGAGTTCAGGTCCTGTATGACTGCTTCATTATTTATCTCTAAAATATGCTCCAGTTTAGTTCCATTAGCAATAGCAATGCATTGTGCTGATATTTTATGCAAGGGAACAGCAGCTGCATCTAATTTTTGTTTTACCAGAATTTCTTTACCAGGCCTGATTCTTATAAATAAATCAGGTTGTTGTAACAATGAAAAGTTGAATTGAACTTTATCAATTTCAGCTGAAAGTTCATGATTAAATGGAAATAATTTGTTTAAAGAAACCCCAGCCAATTCCGCTTTTTGTTCAATTGGTAAATTGATATTGTTATTCCATGCTTGGTTGTAGTTTATGAATAAATCATTAGGGGCATTTGTAAAAAGGTAAACGCCTGTTAAGAGTGCTTTTTCAACTTCATCTTTAGAAAAGTTGTTGGCAATTCTAAAATAGTTATAACATAATGATGCAATCATCTTTCTATCCTTTGAGCCATATTTTTTGTGTAATGAAAAGAAATTTTTGAGAAAATGGGTAAAGGGTATTTCACCTTTATATTCTTCAATAATCGTTTTACCGGAAGATAGATAGGAGTAGAGATATTGCATGAAATAAAATGAATTAGAACTAATAAAAATGTGGCTGTGATTGCATTATAAGTTTCAGTTTGTGAGTTATAAATTCTGAAAAATTATTTACTACACACTTTAACAAGTTCATCTGCTACAACCCGGTCATTACTAAGCCTTGGCACTTTATTTTGTCCACCCAGTTTACCTATGCTTTTCATATAGTCAATAAATCCGTTTTTTCTTACAGTATTTATATGTAGTGGTTTCAAAATACTGCCTGCAATCAGGTCGTCGTAATAAACATTTTTGCTTCTTAAATAATCGTCTACTTTTTTAGAAAACAATATCATGTTTGCAGGAGGTGACTCAAATTCAACAAACCATTCATGATAGCTTTTGCCTTTGGTTTGACTGATAAAAGGTGCTACTGTAAACTCAACAATTTTAATACCCATTTCATTGGCAGTTTTTAGCAATGAATATTCTACTTCTTCAGCAATCACATGTTCTCCAAAAGCTGAAATAAAATGTTTGATTCTGCCGGTAACTACTATTTTATAAGGATTTGTGCTGATAAATTTAATTGTATCTCCAATGTTATAGGCCCATAAGCCAGCATTGTTACTGATTATTAGTGCATAATTTTCACCCACTTTCACATCTTTTAGCGAAAGACGTGTAGGATTGTTATTAAATATTTCACCAACCGGAATGAATTCGAAAAATATTCCGGAGTTAGTATTTAAGAGCAAACCTTGCTTTTTATAATCGTCCTGAAAGGCGAAAAAACCTTCAGATGCAGGGAATAATTCTATAGTATCAATCGGCTTTCCAATACTCTCAAATAACCTTGCTTTATAAGGCTCAAAATTTACTCCGCCCTGCACCATAACCGAAAAATCAGGAAAGATATCTTTGATTTTTTTCCCGGTCCTTTCACTCAAACGGTCAAAATACATTTGCATCCATGGTGGAATACCGCTAATGAGTGTCATATCCTGATCAATCGTTTCTTCAACTATCTTCTCCAGTTTATCTTCCCATTCTTCAATACAATTGGTTTCGTAAGATGGTAGCTGATTAGACCTTAGGTAGCCTGGCACATGATGGTTTACAATGCCACTCAATCTGCCTGTTTTTATTCCTCCAACTTCCTCCAAAACAGGCGAACCACTTAGAAAAATTAATTTGCCGGCGATAAAATTATAATTGCCACTTACTGCCATGTAACATAATAAAGCATTTCGGGCAGTATTAATGTGGTTTGGAATTGATTCTTTGGTAATTGGGATGTACTTAACCCCGCTTGTGGTGCCACTGGTTTTTGCAAAATAAATTGGTTTGCCTTTCCAAAGCACGTTAGCGTGTCCATTTTTGATTCGTTGAATATAAGTTTTCAACTCTTCGTAATCCCTTACAGGAACGGCTTTCTTAAAATCTTCGTATGAAGAAATTTGTGCAAAACCGTGCTCATTTCCAAATTCAGTATTTTTAGCTAAATCAATAAGGATTTTAAATATTTTCTCCTGATCTGCCACTGCACTATGGCTATGCCTTTTTACGAATTTGTATATATATGATGCAAAAGGCTTTGCAAACAACGTCTTTAAACTCATTTCTCTTACAATATTTAAGAGCGTAAAAGTAGCAAAAGTAAAGGTCTGTAGGTTGTATTATTAAGCTTCAACTTATTAGTGAAATACATGAAAAATGAAAAAGGATTTAATGGTAGTTGACAGGAACCCGCAATTTTCGGCATGAAAAAGTTAAATATAAATAACCCCATGATGATGGAGATAAATTTTATTTGGAAGCGAAAATTATAATTAATTACACAGCAAAACTAGTTCCACAACCGCAGGTTTTACTAGCATTTGGGTTTGTAAAAGTGAACCCACGGGTATTTAATCCGTCCTGAAAATCTATTTGCATACCTAACAGGTAAATTTCATGCGCCATAGCCATTACACATGGAATGCCCTCCACCGTAAATTCTATATCACCATCCTGCTTTTGATCAAATCCAAGAACATAAGTCATACCGCTACAGCCGCCGCCTTTTACGCCTACTCTTAGGTATTGAGTAGTATCAAATCCTGATTCATTCATCAATCTTTTTAATTCTGAAATTGCTCCTGATGTTAGTACTACAGGTATCTCTATTGCTGTTTGCATTGCTTTTCCTTTTTGCAAAAATAAGCAGAATATTAGTTTTCTTTATTGACTATCGTCATTTGCAGGTCATTAATGAAATTTAAATTCATTGTTTCAATCATTTCCCATATAGTTTCAGTATTTCAAAATGATTATATAGCTAACGCTAAAACATTACTTTTGCAGCTATGCAAATGGAAAATTCAACCTTATTATTGATCTTTATTATTGTTTTGCTGGTAGCCGGCCTTATTTTTCTTTTTCTACAAAGAAGTAATACAAATAAAGCCCAATCCGAAGCATCCGTAGATCCTGCAACAAAGACCCTCCGTCTTCAGGCTTATGAAAGATTGACCTTGTTGGTTGACCGGATTGCTCTTCCAAATTTAATAAGCCGTGTTAATCAGGGTGGACTGTCTGCCCGTGAAATGCAAATTTTACTTACCCGTAGCCTAAGGGAAGAATATGAGTACAATATATCTCAACAGATTTATGTTTCCCCTGATTCCTGGAATGCAGTTAAAAATCTGAAGGAACAAAATATTTTGGTGGTCAATCAACTTGCAAGTGCATTACCTCCACATGCTACCGGCTTAGACCTCAATAAACTTTTATTAGAATACCTGATGACCGATCAGAAAGGGCAGTTGCACGAAGTAGTAAGTGATGTATTAAGCTATGAGGCAAAAAAGTTGTTATAATTAAACTTGTTTAAAACAGTAATTATTATTTAGCAACAATTGTAAATCCTGGTGCTAAATGACTTCTATCTTCATGTTTTTTAAGTTTTTTTTGCAAAAACTATTAAGCCCTAATAAAACGATTGATTATGTCTGAAAAAAGAACTACAGAAAGTGGAATAGATATTAAACCTGTTTATGAAGCTAAAGACATAGCCGATTTACAGCCGTTAGAAGCACCTGGGGTTTTCCCATACACACGTGGTGTACAGCCTGATATGTACAGGGGCAGGCTTTGGACTATGCGTCAATATGCAGGTTTTTCAACTGCAGAAGAAAGCAATAAACGTTACCACTATCTGCTTTCGCAAGGTGTAAGTGGCCTAAGTGTAGCTTTTGATCTGCCCACACAAATTGGATACGACAGCGACCATGCTATGAGTGAAGGTGAGGTGGGGAAAGTAGGTGTTGCAATAGATAGTATAGAAGACATAGAAATACTTTTCAAAAACATAAAATTGGAAGATGTCAGCACATCAATGACGATAAACTCTACAGGATTTATTTTATTGAGTCTTTATGTTGCATTAGCCAAAAAACAGGGAGCGGATCTTTCTAAAATTTCTGGAACCATACAGAATGATATACTAAAGGAATATGCAGCAAGGGGCACATATATATATCCACCAAAGCCTAGTATGCGCATCATTACAGACATTTTTGAATGGTGTAGCCGTGAGTTGCCAAAGTGGAATACAATATCAATATCAGGTTATCATATAAGAGAAGCAGGAAGTACTGCTGTCCAGGAAATTGCTTTCACTTTAAGCAATGGAAAAGCTTATGTAAAAGCCGCATTAGAGAAAGGGCTTGATATAAATGTCTTTGGCAAACGGCTTTCATTTTTCTTCAATGCACACAACAACCTTTTTGAAGAAGTAGCCAAATTCAGAGCTGCACGTAAAATGTGGGCCGTGATAATGAAAGACCTTGGTGCTACTGATCCTAAAGCTATGATGCTGCGGTTTCACACACAAACGGGTGGTAGTACGCTAACTGCACAGCAACCGCAAAATAATATAAGCAGAGTAACCATACAAACCCTTGCCGCTGTATTAGGTGGTACACAAAGCCTGCATACCAATGGCTACGACGAGGCATTAAGTTTGCCCACCGAAGAGGCCGCAAGAATAGCTTTGAGAACCCAACAGATTGTCGGCTTTGAAAGTGGGGTAGTAGATACAGCTGATCCTTTGGCGGGCTCTTATTTTGTGGAAAGCCTTACAAGAGAAGTTGAAGAAAAAGCCTGGCAAATGGTGAATAAAATAGATGCCATGGGTGGTAGTGTTACAGCTATAGAACAAGGTTTTATGCAGGAAGAAATTGCCCGTAGTGCATACGAATATCAGCGGCAAATAGAAACCGGTGAAAAAATAATTGTAGGGGTTAACAAATTTAAAATAGAAGAAAAAGATAGTATTCCCGGATTTAAAATAGATGATAGCATAAGGCAGGTGCAGACTGATAAATTGCTAAAGTTACGTGCCAACAGAAATGCTGAAAAGGCTACTGCATGTATAGCTGATATAACCGCTGCAGCTACAGATGGCCGCAACCTTATGCCACTGGTAATAGCAGCAGTTGAAAATTATTGTACGTTGGGTGAAATATCTGATGCTCTGCGAAAAGTCTACGGTGAATATAAGTAGATGATTGACTACTTTCTTACCTTAAACCTATAGGATACTCCTAATGAGATATAATTTTTCAGGTCACTGTTAATAATGCCAACCCCGCCGGATATATCCACAATAAAATTGTTGTTTAAAAGATAGGTAAAGCCACCATCTACCCTATGATCAGCAGATGCATCTTGTAGGGCAAATCCATAGATTTCTGCATATGCGCCAAGTTTCTCTGTAAGTGATATGCCGGTGGTAAGTGTATAAATATAAGTGGGCTCTGCCGTTTCACCATTCCATTCTGCCCCAAGATTATAGCTAAGTGAAAATATTTTAGATAAAGTATGTTGCATGGTAAACCTAAATGAAGGTGCCATGTAACTCGTTTTAAAGGCTTTACTGCCCACATTGGATGTTGTAATATGACCAATAAAAGATGTTGCAGGTAGTATTCCCTTTTCTTTGAAAAGATTTGTTTTGAAACCAACTGTAATAGGAGATAAACCTGTAGTAGTAATATTATTATCCTTTACACTGTTTACTTCAGTAATTAGCCTTAATTCAAACTTTTCATTCGCTCCATACTTCCATAAGGTAGTAGGAAAAAGATAGGATGTAATGGTTGAATTGGAATGTTCAACATTGAAGCCATGTTCCACCTGTATATAATTGGTAGGAACAATGAAGGGACATTCTGTTTGGTCAGGCCGGTCTATTTGTATAGGCGTTGATTGGGCAAAAAGATCGTCAGCAATTGTAAAGAATATGGCCATCAGTGAAAGGATAACTTTTTCCATTTACTTTATTTATTTTATGCCCCAAATATTTAGAATTTTGAGCTCTTGTTAAATGAAATAAATCCGGGATAATTTTAATATTCTGTTTGTTCTTATTGCTGCAATATTAAAATCAAAGAATCATATATCCACACAAAATATTCACTCATGAACTAATTCCAACATAATAATTACTTACTTTGCTGGTACAGTGCAAATAAATGCTGTTTAATTCGTTATGAGGAAACGCCTAATAGTCAACAACTTCTTTTTGTTTCTTGGTTTACTACTAACATTTCAATATTCATTTTCCCAAACACCCCCATCTCCTGAAAACTATCTCGGCTATGAATTGGGAACGCAGTATACACCGCACTATAAAATTGCTGCATATTTTAAAGCAGTAGCGCAGGCATTTCCTGAAATGGTGAAAGTAGAAAAATATGGTGAAACATTTGAAGGCCGTGAGTTGCTGTTGGCCTTTGTTTCAGCATCCCAAAATATTCAGCAGCTTGAGGAAATACGGTCAAATAACCTTCGCCTTACCGGAACACTGAAAGACAAAAGTGGCAGTACGAGTGCCCCGGCTATTGTTTGGTTAAGCTACAATGTACATGGTAATGAACCTTCATCAAGCGAAGCTGCTATGGTGACATTGTATGCTTTGGTTAGTTCTTTAAATCCATTCAATAAAGAATGGATGAAAAATACAGTTGTAATTATAGACCCTTGTTTAAATCCGGATGGAAGGGACCGCTATGTAAACTGGTTTAATAGTGTAAAAGGAAGTAATGGTAATGCTGACCCGCAATCACGTGAACATAATGAACCATGGCCCGGCGGAAGAAGCAATCATTACAACTTTGACCTTAACCGCGATTGGGCCTGGCAGACACAGGTAGAAACTCAACAACGTATGGTGAAGTACAACCAATGGCTGCCACATGTACATGTAGATTTTCATGAACAATACTTTAATAACCCCTATTATTTTGCTCCGGCAGCAGAACCATTTCACGAAGTAATAACTCCATGGCAACGTGAGTTTCAGACAATCATTGGTAAAAACAATGCCAAATACTTTGATCTCAATGGTTGGCTTTATTTTACCAAAGAAAGCTTTGATTTATTTTACCCGTCTTATGGTGATACGTATCCATTGTACAACGGTGCAATAGGTATGACTTATGAACAAGGTGGACATAGCAGAGGCGGCCTTGCAGTAGCTACCAACACAGGTGATACTCTTACCTTGACTGACAGGGTATTGCACCATTTTACCACAGGAATGTCAACGATAGAAAGCGCATCTAAAAATGCCGCAAAGCTTGTTGCAGAGTTTAAAAAATTCTATGATGATAGTCGATCAGGCCTGGGAAGCAGTATTAAAACTTATGTACTTACAAGTGACAATTCATCTGTAATCAATAATATAACCCACCTGTTACAAGCAAATGGGATTGAATATGGAATTGTAACAAATGTGAGTAATCTTAAAGGATTAGATTACAACAACGGGAAAGAAACAAGCCTAAAGTTGAAGGCTTACAACATAGCAATCAGTAGCAATCAGCCAAAGAGTGTTTTAGCAAAGGTTTTATTGGAGCCAAGAAGCAATCTTGTTGATTCAGTTACCTACGATATCACAGCCTGGTCGTTGCCTTATGTATATGGAGTGGATGCCTATGCTGTAAAGACTGCTGTGAATATGCAGGCTTTTCAATCACCTTTAAAAGAGAAGAATAAGACACCTTCAACCTATGGATACCTTGTAAAATACAATTCAATCAATAGTGTAAAAGTGTTAGCACAACTACTAAAGCAGCATATTAAAGTCCGCTATTCTGAAAAATCATTTACCTACAACAAACAACTTTTTGAAAAAGGCACCCTTATTTTATTGCAAAAAGGAAATCCTGAAAATCTATCTGGCATTGTTAATGATTTAGCTACAAAAAATGAAGTAGAAGTAGAAGCAGTTGCAACAGGATTTATGGAAAAGGGGCCTGATTTTGGATCGGCCGATATTAAGTTTATGAAAACCCCAAGGGTTGCTTTAATAACGGGTGAACAAACTTCATCATTAGCAGCAGGGGAGGTTTGGCACTTGTTTGATCAGCAGTTGGATTATCCGGTTAGCCTGATAAATGCAACAGACATTTCTAGGAGCAACCTCAACAAGTATAATGTGGTGATAATGCCCGACGGGTTCTATAGAGTTTTTGAAACAAAAAACGTTACAGACAAACTAAAAGAATTTGTAAATAACGGTGGTAACTTAATAGCTATGGGTGGTGCTGCACAAGAGCTTTCAAAAAATACTGATTGGGGATTTAAGGTAAAAGAAGATAAGGACAAAGATGAAAAGAAGGATACAGTTGATTATAGTTTGTTGAAACGTTATGAAAACCGTGAACGGGATAATGTAATCAACAATATTCCCGGTGCTATCTATCGCATACAACTTGACAATAGCCACCCGTTTGCATTTGGCTACTCCGGCAACTATTACACTTTAAAGCAAGACCCGACTGTGTATGAATTTTTGAAGGAAGGTTGGAATATTGGAGTTGTAAAAAAGGATAATTACGTAACTGGTTTTGCTGGCGCAAAAGTAAAAAGCTTATTAAAAGACGGATTGGTTTTTGGCAGTATGGAAATGGGCAGTGGCAATGTTATTATCATGGCTGACAATCCTCTCTTCAGGCAGTTTTGGGAAGGAGGGAAGTTGTTGTTTTGTAATGCTGTTTTTCTTGTCGGGAATTAATTTTTTAATAAGTAAATATCTTGTTGCAAATGGAAAAGAAAAACCTTGTCATACTTACAGGTGCAGGCATAAGTGCCGAAAGCGGCCTTAAAACATTTCGAGACAGCGACGGACTTTGGGAAGGCTATAATGTATATGATGTAGCTACGCCACGGGGATTTGCTAAAGATCCACAATTGGTGCTTGACTTTTACAATCTGCGAAGAAAAGATGTTGCAGCGGCACAACCAAATGCTGCACACATCGTACTTGCCGAATTGGAGAAGGATTTCAACGTTACAATAATTACACAAAACATAGACGACCTGCACGAAAGGGCAGGAAGCACAAATGTTCTACATCTGCACGGCGAGATATTTAAAATGCGAAGTGTAAAAAATGAACACCTTATTTCCGAAATAAGAGGGGATATTAATCTGGGTGATTTAGCAACAGATGGTGGTCAGCTTAGGCCGCACATTGTATGGTTTGAGGAACCTGTCCCTATGATTGAAAAAGCGGCAGCAATTGCTACAACTGCTGAAATTTTTGTTGTTATTGGTACATCTTTAGTGGTTTATCCTGCGGCAGGTTTGGTTAATTATGCCCCACGTTTTGCACCAAAGTTTATTATAGATAAATTCATTCCCGAGGTTGGTAATATACCTATGCTTACAGCTATACAAAAACCTGCAACAGAGGGAGTAAAGGAACTCAACGAGTTGTTGAAAAGTTATAGATAAGAGTTGGCATTTCTAGCCTTGTGGATCAAATACCAATGCGCCACTTTTTCCAAAAAAACGTAAGGCTATTTCTTTACCCACACCTTCTGCTTTTTTGAAAATCAGCTTTTCTCCATTCACAACCGTTTTATTGGTTCCACTTTGTACCGTTATGTTAGCATGGTATTTATCTCCAATTTTCTTGAAGTTTACAGTGGCTATAAGTGTATTGCCATCTGCATCATTTACCCATTCAATATTTGACTTTTTAAGCTCTTTTACAACATCTGAAATGGTCTCGTCATCCACACCTGAAGTGTTAAGTTTTATTTTTGCTTTGATGCCGCTGAATGGCAACATTTGAGGATAACACTCATAAAGGGTATTGGAATAAAAATTATAATCCAGTCCATTTCCCGCTTCTTTGCTTCCTTTTGCAAGTCCTTCATATAAACGGGCCAAAAAAAGTTTTTCAGCAGTGGTATCCAAAGCAACATCTTTTATTAGTTGTTTGTAACCATTATATGCTTGTTCTTCATCCCCGTTTTGCCATTGCATATTATAGTCTAACAACCTGAAATATCGTTGTATGTTTTTTCGTTTATCCTTCTTTTGATAGGTGTCATATTTCTTTATAAAATACGAGGGGGTAAAGTCTTTTATAAGATACAGAGCTTCGTCAAAAGTGGTGGTGCTTTCGCCGCAAAATAAATCATACACTGTGCGGTTACGTTCGGGATTGGCTGCCATTTCATTTACCAAAATATATTGCAGCAGGTTTTTTTCAAATTTTAAAGTTGCAATTTTGTAAAGAGAGGAAGGGGAATACCACCAACCTTTGTTTTCAAATTTGGCCAATGCAATCTTTCGAACTATTACCTGAAGTTTTAGCAGGTTTGCTGTAAAATCGTATTGGCTTTGTGTAAGTGTAGTGCCAATATGTATTTCTTTAAAATTAGTCGCTTTTTGCAGGGTATATTCGGCACTATCCAATTGCCCGTCATAAAGGTAGCTTCGGCCGAGTGCTAAGTTATACCAACCAAATCCAGGTGATGAACCATTGTCTGTTATGGCTTCTTTGCAAATATCCATTGCTTTTTTTGGCTTGCCTGCAAATACTTCAAGCATAGGTATGTAATAAAATGGTTCTTTCAGCACCTTTTGTCCATACCTGAATTTATCTCTTTCATAAAATTGGTTGGCAGTTGATAATTCCCCTAATTCCAATTTAAGGCTGCCATAGTTGTTCCATGATAAATTTCCGCCTTGTACCATAAGTTGATAGTAGTATTCACTGCTATCATAATTTTTGTTGTACGAATGCAACAGGGCCAGGTAATGATATACGCTCAGTTGATCCTTCTCAGCCTGCATTGGCCCAAACCATAAATCATTCTTCGCCCTGTTTGCTCCAATATTATATAAGGAACCATAACAATAGTTAAAAGCAGTTTGCTCATTTTCCTCTACCGAGTTTTTTAGAAATGGATATTTAGCGGTTGTGAAAAATCGATTCCGATGGTATGTCCAGGCTTTGGTTGTATTGATACCAAGGTGATCTTTTGGAAAATCGAACGCTCCTACGATATCTAATACCCACATAACACTATCGGGTTGTTCCGTGTTATCATAGCATTCTTTGAGTGTGGCGGATATTTGTAAAAAATCTACATACTTGTTTGTGTTTTGTATATAAAGCATAGGAGAAATGAAAATTGTTTTCATTAAATTCCCGTAGTCTTTTTTAAATAAAAGAAAGGCTTTTCTAAGAGGGGTGATAGCATTTTTATAACCAATAAAATCGCTGCTTTTATCATATTTATAAATCCCTTCGTAAAGATAACCCACATAATAAGTACTATCTAATCTTATAAATTCACGACTACGGGGCAACGCATCTTTGTCTAGGGGATTTACACCAATTCGTTTAGCATCAATTTCGTATCGTACCACAAGATTACCCTGTGACAGTAACTGTACCGACTTCAAAATAATTAATCCAAATAATAGAAACTTTTTCAAGTTTTAAAATTAGGAATATTGGAGTATCTATGGATAATTTTGTTTGAGTATTAAGTAACGGACTTGTTATATCTATCAGCTTTCAGGAGTTCTTTTGTATGCAATGACAGCACAAATATTTCCATTTATCTGCAAATCATTAATTCTGTCTATTTGTTTTTTCTTTTTTTACCGTAGATAAGGGCCATAATGAAATCTATCACATCAGGTAAAGTGTTTTTAATTTCATTTTATATTGGATAGCTGTGTATTATTTCCGCTAATTTCAATTTAGTATTCAGCCACTTCTCATTAATTAACTCAATTTGATGTAAAAGCTCATTTTCAATATTGTGCATTTCATTGTTATGTTCAATATCATAAAAAGACTGGCATAGGGTTGATGCACCTATAATATTCATCAACGATCTTAAAGAATGGGCGAGGGGTTTTATTTGGGATTGTTTTTTATTCAAAATAGAAAAATGGATCATTTGCATTTTTTCATCTGTCTCTTCAAGAGAGCTCAACAATATATCCTTTTCAAATACCGGATCATTACAAGAAAACTTTTTTAGGTAAGATAGGTCAAGTTCAAAATTACTTGCAGGCAATTGAGTATTATTTTGTGTCATTTGTCTATTCTTTTGGTCTTTACTATAAGTTTGTCGCTAATTCAAAATTATCATTTCATTTGATTCTTTCCATTTTCTGATAGAAGTATTCATTGTGTTGTTAATGCAATTTAATAACTCTTGTGGGCGGTATGGCTTAGAGAGATATGCATCCATGCCTACTTTGTCACATATTCCCCTTTCGCCTTTAAATGAATGTGCTGTAAGGGCTATTATCGGAATATTAGCATACAACTCACCACTTTCACGAATGTATTTTGCTGCCTCTATGCCATCCATATGCACCATTTGTACATCCATAAGAATGATATCATAATGATTTTTTTTCAATTCCTCAAGTACTTCCAATCCATCTCTTACGTGAAATACATGGTGTGGTGTTTTCTTTAAAACCTGTATTGCAAGTTTTGCATTGGTATTATTATCTTCCGCTAATAATATTTTTAATGGAGTCAACAAGTCATGTTCATTTCTCTCAACCGGGCATGCAGTACTACTTGTATCTTCTATAAAGTTTAGTGGTAGCGTAAAGCTAAATGTAGTGCCGATTCCCAATTCACTACTTAGCTTTATTTCACCACCCAACAATTCAATTAGGCTTTTAGAAATGCTAAGGCCTAAACCTGTGCCACCATAGAGCCTGTGTATTTCTTCATTTGCTTGTGAATAGCGTTGAAAAATTATATCCAGTTTATCTTTTTCAATACCAATACCTGTATCCTTTATCTGAAATACGAGGTGTGAAGTACAGCTATTATCAGCATTTCCTTTGGTTACTTTAATTTCTACATTTCCTTTTTCGGTAAACTTAATTGCATTGGCTACAAGATTAATTAATACCTGGTTCAACCTCATTTCATCTGCTAATAAAAATTCTGGAATAGCATCATCTACTACCAGGGTCATGGTTATTTGCTTTTCCAAAACCCTTGGTTCAAATAGCTTTTTTACAGTTGCCACCAAATTTCTAATATCCGTTTTAGTTTTAGAAATCTGTATGTTACCTGATTCCAATTTTGATAAATCCAGAATGTCATTAATAATGCTGAGTAGATTTTGACCAGCTACTTTTATTGTATTTAGGTAGTCTGCCTGTTGAGGGTTAACCGTTGTATCGTTTAGTAATTCGCTAAACCCGATAATAGCATTTAGTGGTGTACGTATTTCATGGCTCATATTTGCAATGAAATTTTCCCTGATCCGCAGTGTATTTTCAACTAATTGTCGTGCTTTAATTAGTTCTAATTGGGCATTGTGCTTTTCAGAAATGTCGGTGGCAATTATTAATACAAATCTCTTTTTGCTATTATCAGTGAACAACGTTTTCTGAACTTTGAACCATTTTATTTCACCGCTGGCAGGTTCTGTTATTTTGCATTCATGAACACTGTATTTAGTGTTAGGCTCCGACTGGTTATGTAAGTTTCCTGTAAGTATTAAAAAATCCCTGTTATACGATATAGCATCATTTAATGAATTTATAGGAACGCTTTCAGTGATGCCGAAAAACGATTTAATCTTTTTATTAAGGAAGCTAATATTTTTTTCATCATCAACGAGGCAAATTAGATTAGCAGATTCATCTACTATTTGGCTCATGAACGACATTTGGTTGTCAATGGAATTTTTTGCCTTAACCTTCTCTGTAATATCAATTGCGTAAACATTTACATGCTCTAAACCCAATCTTGCATCTCTTACACTTTTATAATGCAATGTTTTCTTTTGCTGTTGAAAGTTTATGATATTTAAGTATCCGGTAACTGTCTTTGCATTTTTTATTGAAGCGTAATATTCATCGCAGATTTGGTTGCACTCTAAAATTGTTTGTAAAGGCTGACCAATAATTTGATCAGGGGTTGATCCGAAAATTGTAGCGGCAGCATCATTAATATTGGTTATTATACCATTAATGTTATGTGTAAAAATAAGTGTGTGGGAAATAGACATTATTATATCTTTTTCTTTTTCACTTTTAATCAATGCCTCATTTAAAGTTTTCTCCTTTGTTATATTGTACTGAATTACCTGGTAATCAATTGATTTTTTTTCGCTGTCTAATATGGGTACAACTACCGCCATTGTATATACTGTTTGACCGCTTAAATAATATTCAATCTCGCCATTCCAACCTTGTTTTTTACTTACATTTTTTTGAATTTTTTCAAACAAATTATCTCTTTGAAAAGATGATGGTAAGTCAAGTATTGATCTGCCCAGTATTTCTTCCCGTCGATAGCCGGTAAGAGAAATAAAATTCCCGTTTACTTTTTTTATAATGCCATTAGTATCAATAACAAGGAGTATTGTTGATAAATCAATAACATGCTGATATTGGGTTAATTCCCGGAGTATTTCATTATCATCAATTTTGGTCCCTGTATTTTCAGTTTCTAATTTTTTGCCTCCAAATTTTAGGCTTTGAAAAAATTGTACATAAAACAGGGTTAGTAAAGAAATAAAGAAAAGTGCAGAAACAATGAGATTGCAAAGTATGTAAATAGAGAGCAACAGTTGATTAGACTCGCTTGATATAATAATCAGGGGAGTCATAAACAAGATTACTGCAAACAGTAAACCCCCAATAATATATTTATTCGGCAGTTTTTTGCCGGTATTTTTCATGGATATAGGATTATTTTTGAGATTCTTATCTTCTTAAAAAAAAGTTAGAACATTAATTATACGCTCAATGGACGTTTTTTATTTTAAAATACTGACTTTCTTTTTCTTTTACTCAAAAGTACTTATGCCTTTTTTCAATAATATCTTCTAGCGAATCTAGAAAAATATGTTGCTAAGCTGAAAAATGGGCGTCTAATATTACAGCCTTAATAACGGTAAATTTGCCCACAATGAAAAAAATAATCCTAGCTTCACAATCACCCCGACGAAAACAATTATTAGAATGGGCGGAAGTTCCATTTGAAATTATTGTAAGCGCTACAGATGAAAGCTTTCCTAATGAATTAGCAGTGCAGGAAATACCCATTTATATTGCACGGCAAAAAGCAATAACAGTTCAAGAAAACTTTTTAAAGAATAGTTCAACTGAACAGACAACTTCTATAATTTTAGCAGCTGATACTGTAGTGGTTTTGGATAATAACATCATTGGGAAGCCTATTGACAGGGTTGATGCAATCAATATACTCTCACAACTATCGGGCAAAACGCATCAGGTTATTACCGGAGTTGTGATACTATCTAACAAAAGGGAAATCGCATTTTCAGATATTACTCAAGTACATTTTCATGAGCTCACAAACGAGCAAATTGAGTTTTATGTAGATAAATATAAACCTTATGATAAAGCAGGTGCTTACGCCATTCAGGAATGGATAGGAGTTGTAGGTATTAAATCTATAGTAGGGGATTTCTATAATGTTATGGGCTTACCGGTAAGTAGGGTATTAAAGGAGTTAGAAAATTTGGGAAATTGATTTAGTTTAGAACAATGCAGGGATTGATTCAATAAGAATAAATTTTTAATGTTACATGACTTCTGGTTGAGACTCCAGATATTTTAGCAATAGAATTAAAACTATTGATTTAAACACGGTTGCTATAACTGAATTGCGTAAGTTGAAGAAAGGATTAAAGTATACTAAAAACCCATTTACTTAAATAAGCATTATTAATTTGGAATACCTGCAACTAATTTTATGCAATTCTTTTTTCTTAAAATTTATACCCGAATGATACCCCTGCATAGTAAGGAACAAACCCATTTTTGTTAAAAATCGGTACTATGCCTGCCCTGAATAAAAAGCCTCCATTTTTGGGTTGTAGCCTATAGCCAAAATTAAAATGTCCAAAATTGCCTGAAGTTGTACCAGAAGAAGATCTAATATAACTGGATATTGAAACAAAGGTTATACCCCCGCCAATTTCAAAATAGTTTTTTCCATCTTTCCCTAACAGGTAATTAAGACCAACAGGAAAAAACAAAATGGAGGCTTTTTCATCATTGATATCATTAACTGAAAAACCTCCAATACCTGCCCTGAATCCCAGGCCATCATCTTTTTTATTAAAACGCATATCATAGTTTATGGAAGCTAAACCGGGTCCCCCTATTTCAAAGAAAATAGTTTTTGCACTTTGTTGTGCGTTAGCATCAAAATAAAAAAAGACTGTGATGCAGATGATAAAATACTTCATAGTAATTATTTGCTCAAATATATAGACAGAACCATTACGGGAATTGTAAATGATTGATTTCTATTTGACTTATGATCAGGGTAGGCAAAAATGTATTGTTGGAAAAATAATTTAAGTAGCAATTGTATCATCGTCTGCAAATTCCAATATATCGCCGGGTTGACAGTTGAGTGCTTTGCAAATAGCATCTAATGTACTAAACCGTATTGCCTTTGCTTTCCCTGTCTTTAATATTGATAAGTTTGATAGTGTAAGATCTACTTTTGATGATAGTTCATTTAATGACATCTTACGCTTTGCCATCATAACATCAAGGTTTACAATTATAGGCATAAGTTATACAGTTAAATCATTTTCGTTTTGCAATTCAATTCCTTTCTGAAAAATTTGGGCTATTACATATACTACAGCAGCCATTAAAATAAAAGCCTGACTATCTGCCCAAAATGGGTTGAGGTTGTCAATGGTATAGCCATAATGTAGTAAGCTTTTGGCTGTTTGCCGGCCAATATAGCTAAATAGCCCAATGGAAAATGTGCAGTAAGCTATATTAGTGATTTGTTCAGAAACAAACGTGTTGAAAGGATTTGATAAATCTAACTTGAGCATTAGTTTGACAACTATATAAAACATGTATGCTTTTAAAAGTGCGATTGCCAAAATGAAACCATACATTCCGAAGTAAGCCCATTTGTTTAGATTATACATTTCACTTAAGTCCAGTTTTTGGTACAGGTGATGGACAATTTCAGGGTTATAAATACTTATTGCAAAATTTACAATTAAACCACCTGCTTCAATGCACAAGCCAACAAAGATGACCCATGCAACAATTTGCAAGACAATAAATACGATTTTGTTTTTCTTTGACATGATTTTTAAGTTTTGATTTGATAAGGCAAAAATAATAAATAATTATTGATAAACAACAAATAATTGTTCTTTATGGAAAAATATTTTACTAATTATTTTTTGTAATTATATGTAGTTGATAAAACAAATACTATGTCTTTCTTTAAAATAGAAAAGTAAAAAAATCTTGATTAAGTAACATATCAGGTTGAGACGATTTTTTTGTATTTAGATTTGAAAGTATTTTAAAACATTTCAGCTATGACACACACTGCCAAATCTGTAAGGGCTTTTATAGGCTCAAAAGATTATAATGAATCCCGACAATTTTATAATGATTTGAATTTTGAAGAAGTAATTCTGTCAAATAATATGTCACTATTTAAAATTACTCCACACCTTGGATTTTATTTGCA
The DNA here is from genome assembly GCA_031373555.1 of Segetibacter sp. Lineage (GTDB taxonomy): Bacteria > Bacteroidota > Bacteroidia > Chitinophagales > Chitinophagaceae > Segetibacter. The sequence goes on from JANMMU010000065.1 coordinate 29,120, forward strand.
GGATGCTTATGTAAAAGATTGGGTTGACAATACAATGATGTTTCTTGAGGTTGAAAATGTAAGTGAGTATTGGAATGAGTTGCAAAAGCTTGGTCTTGACAAAAAGTATGCTACCGTAAGATTAAAACCTATAATAGAACTCGATTGGGGTAAGGAGTTTTTTGTTCATGACCCTGCAGGCGTACTTTGGCATATTGGAGAATTTAAGTAGTAGGTTAATATCCATTTACTTCATTGTTTGAAAATAGATTATTCCAAAGAAATACATTGTGGATTTATAAAACTACCTACTTTTGCTTTATGAAACCGAAAGGTTTCATCCCGGGGTGCTTGTAAACATTGGTTGCAGGCTGAGATTACACCCGTAGAACCTGAACAGGATAATGCCTGCGAAGGGAAGGTGAAGACTTATCTTATTGCTCCCTCCTCTATTGCATTCTTATTTCTGTTCGCAATTTTTATTAAAAAAATAGTGCAACATGAAACAGTTTCTTATTACATTTTTAGCCATAGCCTTAGCATTTTATTCTAATGCTCAATACACTATCAAGGGTAAGGTATTACAACAAAACAAACAACCTGTTGAAGCGGCATCTATTAGTCTAGAGAAAGATGGAGAGATCATTGCAAGTGCTATTTCTTCTATAGAAGGTCTCTTTGAAATAAATGGAATAAGTAAAGTGGGTAAATACAAATTGCTGGTAGAACAGATAAGCACTAAAAAGCAAAGTGTAGTTATTGAGGTTAATGATAAACTTACTGAAACTGTTATTGAAGTACAGTCTTATGCTTATTTTTTAGAACCATTAGAGTTAAAATCATTAAGGGTATCTGATAAAGCACCTTTTGCAAAGACTAACATTTCTAAAGCAGAAATTGAGCAAAATAATCTTGGGCAGGATTTGCCTTTTATACTCAATCAAACACCTTCTGTTGTTGTTAATTCAGATGCAGGAAATGGCATAGGCTATACCGGCCTACGCATAAGAGGTAGCGATGCTACAAGAATAAATGTAACCATGAACGGCATACCTTACAACGATGCCGAAAGTCAGGGTACTTATTTTGTTGACATGCCTGATATTGCTTCTTCAATTAACAGCATTCAGGTACAACGTGGAGTAGGAACAAGCAGCAATGGGGCAGGGGCATTTGGGGCAAGTATTAATCTTAGTACAAATGAATTCAACGAAAAAGCCTATGGCGAAATGAACAACAGTTACGGTTCATTTAATTCATGGAAGAATACTGTGAAAGTAGGATCGGGATTACTGAACAATCATTTTACTGTAGATGCCCGTTTGAGCCGTATTGCAAGCGATGGATTTATAAACCGTGCTGCATCGGATTTAAAGGCGGCTTATTTGTCTGTGGCTTATGTGGTTGCAAAAAGCACCATTCGGTTCAATTTTATTTCAGGAAAAGAAAAAACATATCAGGCATGGAATGGTGTGCCGGAAAATAAGTTACTTAATGACCGTACATACAACAGTGCCGGAACGGAAAAGCCCGGTGAACCTTATAAAAATGAAACAGACAATTATTTGCAGGATCATTATCAATTATTTTTCAATCATTCCTTTAGCAATAAAGTAGCTTTCAACACCGGAGTTTTTCTTAGCAAGGGCAAAGGGTATTATGAGCAATACAAAGCAGAAGCAGGTTACAATGATTATGGATTGCCAAACCCAATAATAGGTGGAGACACACTTACAACTACAGATTTAGTAAGGCAACTATGGCTTGATAATAGTTATTATGGGCAAATATTTTCTCTTCAATACAAGCAGAGTGCAGATCAGGTTACACTTGGCGGCGGTTGGACAAGATATGAAGGCAATCATTTCGGAAAAGTTATTTGGGCACAAACGGGTATTGAAAAAGATTATGAGTACTATAGATTAGATGCGCTTAAAACTGATTATAACCTTTATGCAAAATGGCAACGTGCTGTAAGTAATAAGATTGATTTATATACTGACGTTCAATACAGACATGTTGGGTACAACATGAATGGCTTTCGCAATAACCCAACTATAAAGGTGAACAGGGTTTTTAATTTCATAAACCCTAAGGCGGGAATTAGTTATAGCAGCAAAGGCTACAAAGTATTTGTAAGTTATGCACTTGCAAACAAAGAACCCAACAGAGATGATTTTGAAGCAGGCATTATACAACAACCCAAACATGAAACCCTGCACGATTTTGAGTTAGGAATAGAAAAGCGTTATAGCCGTTATAGTTGGGGTGCAACCGCATATTATATGCTCTATCAAAATCAATTGATTCTTACAGGAAAAGTAAATGATGTTGGGGCTTACACACGTGTAAATGTACCCAAGAGTTATAGGGCAGGAGTAGAATTGCAGGGAAAGGTCAATTTTGCCAGTTGGCTAAATGTGGCCGCTAATATAGCTTACAGCAAAAATAAAATTAAAATGGCTGATGAGTTTTTAGATGATTATGACAATGGCGGACAAGTAAAAATACAGCACAACAATGCTACTATTGCATTTTCTCCCGATGTTGTAGGTGGGGCAACTCTTAATATTGTTGCAGTAAAGAATGTAGTTGTAAGCCTTATTGAAAAATATGTCAGCAGACAATATCTCGACAATACTCAAAATAATAATCGTAGCCTGAATGCTTACTTTGTGCAGGATTGCAAGGCATCTTACAAAGTGCATACAAAGTTATTTGGCCAATTAGAAGTAGTTGCAGCAGTTTATAATTTATTAAACAGGAAATATGAACCCAATGGCTATACTTATAGCTACATTTATGAAGGGAAAACAACTACTGAAAATTTTTATTACCCAATGGCCGGTAGAAATTTTATGGTAGGATTGAATGTTAAGTTTTGATAGAAATTTGGTTAGAATTTCACAATGCTGATGTAAGTATTTAAAAAGATAACTAAAGTCATCTTTTTATACTTTGTACAAAGTTTACTTCGCAGCAAAAAAGTACCAGATAAATTATGAATCACCCGTATAAATATTTGACTGCAAAAGAAGCATTGGATGTTGTAAAAAGTGGTCAACGGATTTTTGTGCAAGGCAGTGCATGTACACCACTACATTTACTTCGGGCACTTGCATTGGAAAAAGATAGATTGCAGGATGTTGAAATAATTGCTATCACTTTACAGGGTGAAATTGAATTGGCTAGGCCAGGATTTGAAAATTCCTTTCATATAAACTCATTGTTTGTTTCGGAACCGGTAAGGCAGGCTGTTTGTGATGGAAGGGCAGATTTCATCCCTGCATTCCTAAGCGATATACCAGATATGATGCGCAGTGTGTTGCCAATTGATGTAGCATTGGTACATGTATCCCCACCTGATATTCATGGCTATTGTTCGTTGGGGGTATCTGTAGATGTTGCCCGTACTGCCGTGAATTGTGCAAAGCATATTATAGCACAGGTGAACCCACAAATGCCTCGTACACATGGCGACGGTATGATACACACCAGCAGATTTACCGCAATGGTGTATCACGATGAAGCATTGCCACAAGTAGATTATGGCGCAAAAGTTGGTGCCACTGAACTTGCCATTGGAAAAAATGTAGCTGATCTTATAGAAGATGGTAGTACGCTACAAGTTGGTATTGGTACTATTCCCGATGCGGTTTTGAAATCCTTATTTAGTCATAAGAACCTTGGTATGCATACCGAAATGTTTAGCGATGGAGTCATACCATTGTTTGAAAAGGACATCATCAACAATTCAAAGAAAAAAATCCATCCTAATAAAATGGTAACTGCTTTTGCACTCGGAACACAAAAGCTATACAACTATGTACATGATAATTCCGCAATTGCATTTTTGGATATTGATTATGTAAATGACCCCCATGTTATTAGGCGCAACCCAAAAGTGGTTGCTATAAACAGTGCAGTAGAAATTGATATTACCGGACAAATATGTGCAGATAGTATTGGCACATACCAATACAGCGGCATTGGCGGGCAAATGGATTTTATGCGTGGCGCTGCTTTAAGTGAAGGCGGCAAACCCATCATAGCAATTACGAGCAGGACTAAGAAAGGGATATCCCACATTGTACCATATCTGCAACAAGGAGCAGGAGTGGTAACCACACGAGGACATGTACACTATGTGGTAACAGAATATGGCGTTGCCTATCTCTACGGCAAAAACCTTCGCCAACGAGCAAAAGACCTCATAAATATCTCACACCCCGATGACAGAGAAATGCTGACCCGGCAGTGCTTTGAGCGGTTTAAGTTGTTTGTGTAGTTTTGAGAAGAAGGGAGGTGTTATACCAGCTTTTGTTTTTCATTGCATCATCGTTGCCGCTTGCCCCGCATTTGCGTGGGTCGCAATCACTTTATCGGCATAGCATTGATGGGCTTTTACCACGGAGGATTGACAAATATTCTGAGCTATGATTTTCTCAAAAATGCCCTTTTATGTGTGTTGCTATTTGAACCCAAAAAAATAAGAAACGAACAGCTTATGCTTAGCCCCCTTTTTTACTTTTAATAAACATAACAAGACATACAAGAAAAGCTCCGATACCAACACCGCAAGTCAGCAAGCTTACTACCTGAATTGCTGTAACATTGTCCATACCTTTCAGGCGGGTTATATTTCCAAAGCTTATTAATGTAAATACAAGAATCACAACCATCATTCTTTTGATAAATTTTTGCTCCATTGGCTTTAGTTGCTTTTCTAAAGTCTTTTATAATAGCATTATTCATTGTCAAAAACTAAAGCTAATATTAAAATGCCAAAGTTTGTGTTTGAAAATTTAGGCTTTCTTTATTTTAGTAACTGTTCATAATTAACTCCGTTGGTGTCGAACTTTAAGTGACAGCTTTGTTCAACTCCTGCCGGAGTTGTTGAGTTAGTATGGGATTTGTTTTTGTTACAAATAGTTGACTCCTCCGGAGTCATTGAGAGCATCTTTTTAATTCTCTGATTAGTAATTTAGAATTTTTATAAATTTTTTGTAATAAAAACTCCAGCGGAGTTTACTATTTGTAAAACCCAATAATATTATCCCTATCACGACTCTGTAGGAGTCGAACATCCCTTACAACAAAACACAGAAAAAGCCCAATAGCACCACAAAACCTGAATGGAGTCCCGAACAAAAATCGGGATAAACTGTCGCCCAAAACGGCAAATCACGGAACAAATGTTTGTTCCAAAAAAAGAGGCTGCCTTTACGGGCAGCCTCTTTGCATAGTGGGAGTGGGGCTTGTTTATTCACCCACTACCTCATTGTTTCTGCTTTTCCAGCTTCGGTGTTTGGCACCGTCCATCTTTACAATTTTGGGCGTAAACCTTCCGACTACATCTACCAACGCCTGTTGCGATTGCATAACTTCGGTGATGTCTTTGTAGGCAAAAGGCGATTCATCTAACCCGCCGCCGAGTAGCTTTATGCCGAACTTTTTCAGTTCGTCTTTGAACTGCTTGTCGGTCACGGAGGCAATTGCCCGGGTGCGGCTCATTTTTCTGCCAGCCCCATGTGCAGCAGAGTTTATGGCTGCAGTTTCACCTTTGCCTTTCACAATAAAGCCATCGGCAGTCATGCTGCCGGGTATGATACCCAACACATCTTTACCTGCCGGTGTAGCACCTTTGCGATGCACAATTACTTCGCGGCCTTCCCACATTTCTTTCCATGCAAAGTTGTGGTGGTTCTCTACCATGGTCAGTGGTTTGCGTGCCAGTTGACGTGCAATCTTAGCATGAATGATGTGGTGACAGGCACTTGCATAATCGCCTGCCAGATTCATGGCGTTCCAGTATTCAATGCCCGCTTCTTCATCTAAAGTAAGCCATGCAAGGTTCTTTGCATCCTGCGGCAAACGCCTTTTGCTAATGGCAATTTTGGTGTAGTGGTTGGCAATGTTTGCACCCAAAGCCCTGGAGCCGGAGTGCGACAACAAGCCAACATAATTACCAGCTTCCACGCCCAGTACGGCATGTTTTTCTGCAACTTCTATTACGCCAAACTCCACAAAGTGATTGCCCGATCCTGATGAGCCCAACTGCTTCCATGCCCGTCCATGCAGGTTTTTAAGCAATGGCAATTGGTAAAACAATTCATTGTCCATCACCTCATGATCGGCGGCACGGTCAAACTGTCCGCCGCTGCCAAACAGCGTGGCTTCGTTTATTTCACGGGCAAAATAACTTTCTCGTTGTGTGAGTTCTTTGGGGTCAATGTCAAAGATGCTTAAGCACATACGGCAGCCAATATCAACACCTACTCCGTAAGGAATAACGGCATTGTCAGTAGCCAACACGCCGCCAATCGGCAGCCCATAACCGCTGTGTGCATCGGGCATCAAAGCACCGGCAACACTGATGGGCAACTTAGCCGCCTGGTACATTTGGTGCATGGCACCTTCCTCAATATGCTCCTGTCCAAAAACATTGAACTGTATGCCCGTTTGGTTCATCGAAATCTCTGCACCTTCAGCATTTTCTTTTGGCAGCAGGTGCCTTGCAATCGCATCCAATATTGAATCATTTTCAAACGCTGTTGGTGCCGCCAATATGTTTTTCAGGATGGCAAAAGCATCCTCTTTTGAATGATGTTTATAATGCTTTTCCATCAACTTCATGGCTAGGCTTATGACCGGTCCTTCCGGGTAGCCAATAGCCCTCAATTCTTTTCCTTCTATTTTTAACTTGTTCATGTTGTGTTCTTTTTTCTGATGCCTTTTTCATTTTTTTAAGGCATCGTTGCTGCCCGCCCGGATGAATATCCGTTCGGACGGGCATCACCCAAATTCAGTGATTTGGTATGCACTTTTATTTTTGTAAGCTCGATCATTCTGCCCATCTCTTGCTGCCAGCATATAGCTGCATTGCAGCTTGTTATTTACCATCATAAAAACCTCCTTTCTTTTTTTGATTTTAATTCACTGCTTGTTTATCGACCGATTTCTTTTTATTGAGCAGACATTTGTTCCTTGATTGAGCATCGTTGTGCTGCTTGCCCCGTCATTTATGCGGGGTCACACGTCTAGAGGGTTATGCTACTATTGAGCTTTTTCCACCTTTTGCTACATCAGCACTATTGCTATTATAGAAACCATTCTTTCCCTTGTTCCATTTTTATAAAAACCTCATCTCCATTTTTCCAATTGCTTTGTTTTGTTCTACTCACAATTTTTATTTCATTAACCACTATTTCCACATCATAATAGCCACCTCTGAAAGTTGATTTGCCAACAATTCCCTTTACACCTTGAGCTGTTGATATGCTGAAATGTTCTGGTCTTACAATCATGCTTTTTCCTTGTACAGCAAGACCCTTTGTGTTTAAGAACATTTCAACGTGTTCAGCACTTATAAGGTTGTAGCTGCCAAACATTCCTGCTACATATTCATTCTCCGGTTGATAATAAATTTCTTCCGGCGAACCTTGTTGAACAATTTGTCCATCCTGCATTACCAATATTTCATCAGCCCATGGAAGCGTATCATCAGGGTCATGCGATGTGAGCAAGCAAGTAATCTGCAACCGCTCCGCAACATCATTCAACACCTGTTTCAACGTATTGGTATGGATAGGGTCAAGGTTAGAAAACGGTTCATCCAACACAAGCATTCTCGGCGACTTAACCAGCAACATGCACAATGCAATCCTTTGTTTTTCTCCGCCTGAAAGTTGATCTGTCCTCCGCTGCAACAAGTCTCTGATTCTGCATATTTCAAAAATTGCAGCCGCTTCTCTTGTTGTTAGTTTGTTTTCAAACCAAATCAATTCCTCCACACGATAATTGTTCAGTAGCTCATAATGCTGCGACAAATACGCAATCTGCGGATGCCCCGGCATAAGCTTATCAAGCGGTCCAATTACCTTTTTTTCATCAAACAAAATACTACCGCCGTCAGCCTGTGTCAAACCTGCAATTATTTTCAACAAAGTTGTTTTACCCGCCCCAGACACACCTGCTATTGCAATCCTTTGCAAATGTTCCTGACGGAAACTGATGTTCTTAATCTCCAATCCCCCAGACAATAGCTTGCTGATGTTTTGAACTTCTAATAGCGGCATACTTTTTCTCGTTTAAAAGCGAAAGTATTTATAAAAGGGAGTTTCTAAACAAATCAGTTGTAATTAAAGCTTGGTTCACGCTAACAGGTGAACCAAGCTTACCAACTCAATGCACCATCCTATCCGCACATTGGCTACTAGCAAAAGCATGTGGTTTGGCTTTAAAAGCGAAACCCATTCCCATAATGTAACCCATTGCTTCCTTTAAAGCACTGTTGCTTTTGAAGTTTGGGTTGGTATTTATGTCGGCATGTACTTCCATGTCAATGTTGAAAGCAGTGAAAATGTTGCACAGGCTGAAAGCCACGTCTATGCTCCGTGCTACTTCATCCAACATTCTTTCTTTTACAGGCATTTTGCGATTGGTTGTTTCGTTATGTATGTACATGAATGCACCTTTATTCTTCCGCACAAACACAATTACGGTTGCAAATTCTGTAACTTTTCCCCGCCCGGATGAACCGTTCGGACGTGCTTTCACTTGGCTGTCGGTTCCGATGCATACTTTTATAGTGTGACCCATTTCTTTTTCCTTGAGCAACATATCTCTTACTTCATTTTCTATTGTTTGTTTTAAAGGAGATCCGTTTAGTTTTCTCCATTGCCGCTTTTGCATCGTTTTTAAGTTTTAAAGATGTCACACAACGACAATCGAAGCGTGACATCAGTTCTCAATTAATTCTTCCCCTCTTCTAAAACCAATCACATTTACCTGTTTTGGTTCGTGGTGGTTTTCTTCAGGATTGGTTATTTCTGCAAGGGTCATTGGTTTGTTGATTTCCTGTTGCAACCCCAGGTGTTGACTCAATGCCTTCGCTTTGCCTACATGCAGTTTGCCAAACTCATATTTTGCTATCAACCTTCCTTTGCGAAGCAATGCACTGTCAACAAGGCTCAACTCGCTGTTGAATGTGCAGATTATTTGAACATTCAAACAATCGCTTAACAGTCCATCGCTGATATTAAGCAGGTTACTCACACTGCTATTACTGCTGTATTTCCTATCCATGATAATGTTTTCAGCATCTTCAATCACCAATATTGCATTGGGATTGTCAATTAGCAAATCCATAAACTCCGGATTCATCAGATTGCTTGCAACTGCAGGTGAAACGAACAAAACTTTCTTTTTCAAACTTCCTATCAGGTGGCGCAGGTAGGTTGTTTTTCCTGTTCCGGGTAAGCCATGAAGTAATACAATACCCTTGTCATTTTCCTTCATCAGCCTTTCACGAATTGTTGCATCTACAGTTTTGAAATCATCGTTGTAATAAAGGTTTAGATCAAGATCAGTGGGCTTTATTGCCAACGATTTCAAATCCAGTGAACCCGAACTAACGGTAATAATATTTATCTCGTAGTCGTCTTCTTTTTCCGGAGCTTTCATTGTTTTGAAAGTTTCCAGCATTTGGTTTGCTCTTGGAAAATCGTTGTTGCTGAAATAAATTTCCAACCAATCATCGCCAAGCCTTACCACCATTTTACCCTTCAGCTTCAGAAGTGTTTTTGTAAATTCCATTCTTTCTTGTTGCCAGTTGTAATAATTGCGCTGATAACAGTCTGTTATTCTCCCAAACCTTCCTGTTTGAATTAGTTTAAGAACCTCTCCGGTATCCACGTTACTTATGTAATGAATGCAGGGTAGGGATTTAAACTCTTTCAGGTAGTAGTTTTTAGGTTCAATAAAATGGTCATCAAAAAGGCCTGTTGGTTTCTTTCTGTTCAATGTTTGTTTTAATTTTTGCCATGCAAGCTGTAGCACTTCATTACACCAAGGTATTAGGGCAATAATGAGGCGAACCAATGCTATGACTATTATTATCTGTATCATAAAATCTGATTTGTCATTTTTGTTTTTTTAAAATAGTTATATCTCTAATCGAAACTATTTCATTTCAAGAACAAGCATAGTTGTACATTTTATTTGTCAATTAATTTAGTTGCATGGGTTGCAGGATTCGAACCTACTCCGACAGTGTTGGAGACTGTCATGCTGCTAATTACAATCAAACCCATATGCGTGGTACCTCCCGGAATCGAACCAGGATATCTGCTACTTCAAAGCAGCGCAATAGAACCATCTCTGCCAAAGCACCTTTGCGGATGAAGAAAGATTTGAACTTTCAACCTTCGGCTTAACATCCCGCCAAAGGCGGGACTACCATTGAGCTATCATCCTTTTGTTGTTGGTCCGCAGGGATTTGAACCCTGAACTTTCCGGTTAAAAGCCTGATACTCTGCCAATTGAGCTACGAACCATTTTTGTTGCGACTTTCAGATTTGAACTGAAAAATTCACCTGATGAGAGTGATATATTGACCATTATACTAAGTCGCACTTTTTTGTGATGACTGATGGATTTGAACCACCAACCTTTACGGTATAAGCGTACTGGTCTAAACCATTGAGCTAAGTCATCATTGGTTGACTTGAAAAGATTCCCCGCCTGAATGGCTTTTAGTCGGGCAGGGACTTTTATCTCTGTGTCCGTAGCACAGTATTCTAATCCGTTGAACTACAAGTCAGTTTTTGTAGGTTGACTTCGGGACTCGAACCCTGATCCTCTCATTCACAATGAGCCACTTTACCAGTTAAGCTAAAGCCAACATTTTGTTGTGGAGCCTGGATTCGAACCAAAACCATCAGTGTCAAAGACTGATATGCTAACCATTACACCACGCCACATTTTTTGTAGTCTGTACCGGATTCGAACCGGTATTGTCAGGTAGAAAGCCCGATATCCTAAACCATTAGACGAACAGACCATTTTTACTTTTCAATCAAGGAAAAGCGACCCCACCGCATCTGGCAGGGTTCGCTTATTTACCCCCTTCTAGCACATATCTTTGTTACTATTTGTTTTGTTGAAAATCACTTTGTTTATCCGGTTTAAAATGAAACGAATCAAAGTGACGGCCAGTAAAAATTTCATCATTGTCTCCTTTTTCGGGCAATAAAAAACCCGGTCGTTTTGTATCGACCGGGTTTCTCTTTTTATAGAGCAAATGCATTCTTCATGTTATGTAAGAATACATTCCGGTAGATTATATTTACACGCTGTTACACTGCCCATTGGCTCGTTGATTAATATGGTTTCTATAAACCAATAATCATTTGTCAACGCTTTCTGATCAATTTTTATCAGGCTGCTGTTAAGCGCCATGGTAAATCGTTTCTGTAAGTTTATGTTCAACATTTGTTTTTTAAAATTTTATAAAAAGTCAACTTTATGCCAATAAAAAACCCCGCAGTTTCCGGCGGGGCTAGTATATTTTTTTGAATGAGTTTTTACTTATCCAACATGCATACATGCCCACCGATAGTCGTTGCCCTTTGGGCTAAACCACATGGTTGATTCGATATGTAATTGTATGCGTAGCATGTTTGTTGTTTTAACTTTTCTTTTGCGATGCAAAGGTGTAAACAATTTTTTTATTTCACCAAATTTATTTTAAAAAATATTTTTGATGAGTATAATTCTTGAGATTTTACAACAGTCAATCAAGAGAAAACGGAGTCCTATTTTTCGAACTTTTTAGTCCATTCTGTTATGCCTCCAACAAGGCTTTTGGTGTTGGTGAAGCCCATATGTTCAAGCATTAAACAAGCCATTTGACTCCTGTTGCCAATTCTGCAATAAGAAATCAATTGTTCATCGTTCTGGTACTAAATTTCTTTTGTAGCTTGTTTCTAAATGCAACAGAGCATGAGGTAATTAATCAACTATTGAAATTTACATTTCAATTCTACATAACCACATAATCACCTTTCTTATTAATGAAAATGAGCGGTAGTTTTTTGTTGTCTTCAAAGTAGTCAAATACTTCTTTAATTTTGATGGCGAAACGTTGTAAATCCTGATTGTCTTTAGTAGTACGTGCAAGATAATCAAAGCTTTTGCGGATGTTGTAACGGATGGGAAATATGTGAACCGGTATAAAATCCTGCCCCTGATTTTTAGCATTTGCAGCCAAAATATATAACTCCTCTATTTGGTTATTTTGCAAGGGAATACATCCAACAGTTATACAATTTCCGTGAATGTAAATATCTCCACCCGGACGAACTGAATCACTCAATACCTTATCTGATGGATTAGGATAATTTATGCCTAATGATAAATGATAGTTGCTGTTTGGGTTAAACTCGTTGATGTAATAAAAACCTTCCGGAACCTGATAATCTCCTTCCATCCGTTTTGGTCCTACTGCACCCGCCATTGCACAAACTTTGTAAGTTTTAAAAAGTTTAAATGCTTCATCTGTACTATTTCTTACCCAAACTTCCAATTGACTATCATACTTAAATGAACGAACATACATTTGTTTTGCAGGCCATTTTAAACCTGCCTGTGCAAACTGTTTTTTCAATGAATCTTCCTTTTCCCTCATGGCAGAAGCCACCCGTGGGTAAGACCTTTGGAAGTCAATAAAAGAGGGTTGTGCAAATACAGGTTGCATGGCAACCACGAAAAGTACAAGGGTTAATAATTTTTTCATCAATTCAAAAATATTTTATAGCCGGATAAAAGCAAGCGAATTTTAGTTAAAGTGCATAAAAAGGCTTAAATATGCATCAAATTCTTAAAATGTGTATATATGGTTGTGCTTTACAACGAATAGTTTGCCAAAAAATTGTGTGCAATTTTTAAAATAATTTCCTCTAAAATAATTAGCAGAGGAAAAACTCCATCACAAAAAATATGGTTTATTCATTGAGTGAAATGGCTAACTACAGCGTTTCTTTAAGCCATTTGTAAAATTCACGTTGCCATACCAAAGCATTTTGAGCCTTTAAAACCCAATGGTTTTCATCTGGTAAATAAAGTAGCTTGCTTTTAATGCCTCTAAGCTGCGCTGCCTGAAAAGCCTGTAAACCCTGCTCAATTGGTACTCGATAATCTTTTCCACCCTGAATAATAAGTATGGGAGTATTCCATTTGCCCACCAAATCGCTTGGATTAAATTGTGTAAATGATTTTTGCGCAACCTTATTTTCTTTTTCCCAATAATATCCGCCATTTTCCCAGTTGCTGAACCATATTTCTTCGGTAGTGCCACTCATGCTACGCATGTCAAATACTCCGTCGTGGGAGATAAATGATTTGAACCGGTTGTTGTGAATACCTGCGAGATAAAAGATAGAATATCCCCCATAACTTGCTCCCACAGCACCCAAACGACTTTTGTCTACATACGTTTCTTTAGAAGCATTATCAATAGCAGACAAATAATCTTTCATCACCTGGCCACCCCAATCTTTACTGATGGCTTCATTCCATTCGCGGCCATGCCCATACATACCACGACGGTTGGGAGCTACAATTATATACCCATTTGCTGCCATCAATTGAAAATTCCAACGAAATGAATAAAATTGTGTCAAGGGCGACTGTGGTCCCCCCTGACAATAAAGCAAAGTAGGGTATTTCTTTTTCGCATCAAAATCAGGAGGAAAGGCCATCCATACCAACATTTTTTTACCGTCGGTAGTGGTGACATAGCGTTTCTCAATTTTTCCCATTTTTATTTTGCTGTAAGCTTCATCATTTACATGGGTAAGCTGCAGCATTTTGCCTGTGGTTAAATCAACTGTATAAAGTTCTGTGGCATGATTCATATCTGTACGGGTTACCACCATGGTATTGCCCGATTGACCAACAAGACCTGTAACATCAAAATCGCCTTTTGTAATTTGCTTAACAAATGTTTGTCGGGATGCCATTGCAGGATAATCTACAACAAACAACTGCACAGTACCATCTACAGGTGCATTGAAATAGATACGCAGCCCATCATTACTCCATTTAAAACTCTCAACACTACCATCCCAATTGGCGGTTAGATTAATTTTTATTTTTCCGTTATTAATATAAATATCCTGCTTATCAGCTTCATATCCGTCCCGCTTCATACTCATCCAGGCCATTATACCTTTTGACGAAAAAGCAGGTGCAAGGTCATAACCATTCATACCTTCTGTTAAGTTGGTTGTTATGCCTGTTGTAATGTTATAACTATAAATATCGGTATTGGTGCTTAGTGCATAACCGGTTCCAAACTTTGGTTTGGTTACATAAATTATGTTACCATCAGGTGCCCAAATAAAATCTTCATCGCCACCAAAAGGTTTTTGGGGACAATCATACTGCAGTTCCGCCATAATATCTTTCTTATCCCCGGGTTTGTTTACCGGTGCAAAAAATACGTGGCTGAATGCGCCATCTTCCCATTCATCCCAATGGCGATAACTAAGTTGATCATATACTTGTGCAGTTGTTTTTGGAAGGTCTGGGTAGATGTCTTTTCCCAATACTTTTTTTATAAGGACATCTTCAGCAGAAAGCACATACTGACCATTTGGTGATATCCTGTCGTTTTTTACGTAATCATTGCTATCAGCAATTATTTTAGCATCTCCACCTTTTACAGGAATTAAATATGTTTTCTTAGCGCTTTTATTTGTTTCAACATTTGGGATAGAAACTGTGTAAATGACATTTTCTCCATCCTTACTTAAACCAACAGGATTTACCCTGCCAAGTTTCCAAAGCAATTCGGGTGTCATTACATCTTGCGCTATAGCGTAAAAAAAAGTACAAATCAGTACTGGTATCAATGCTAATTTTTTCATTCAAAAAGGGAGTTTTGATGCGTATAATTTACAAAGAAAGCATTTTGTTGTTGAGTTTTCCAAGATTCATTATAAGCGGTTGATTTTATTAAATAATTTAAAATTTAGAGTTCATTTTTCAATGAAGTAATAATTCTAAATATGAAATCAAAATACGTATGAACTATAAAATACGTTATCAAAAGAAAATCTTAACTTATTTTCGTTCAGATGACAGAAAATTTGCCACTTACTAAGGTCAACAACAACAAAGAACTTCTCCCTTTCCAGGCTATTATTTTTGATATGGATGGTACTTTGCTTGAAAGTACTGAAGCTGATTATAAAGCCTGGGAAAAAGTTTTTAAGGCCTACGGCAGAGATTTATCTTACGAAAGTTATGTACCTATGTTGGGAATCAGAAGTGCAGATGTAATCAGAAATATTCTGGGTTTTTCCGACGAAAAGGATGTAGCAAGGGTGCTGATAGAGAAATTTGACAGGTTTGTAGATTATGTAAATGAACATCCTGTAAAGCCTGTACCGGCTACCGATTATTTTTTAAATCACCTCTCACGATATGATGTGCAGGTGGGATTAGCCACCAGTAGCCGTCAGCAGAAAACGATGTTGCTGTTAGAAAGGCTTGATTTTCTAAAATATTTTAATGCAATTGTAACCGGAGAGCAAGTGCAAAACAGCAAGCCTGCGCCTGATATATTCTTAAGGGCTGCCTATAAACTACACATTGACCCCCAACAATGCCTGGTAGTAGAAGATGGGCCAATAGGTGTTGCTGCCGCTAAAAGTGCAGGAATGAAATGTATAGCGATTACTACTACCCACCCCGCAGAAAAATTACAACAAGCCGATTGGATTATTGATAGTTATGAAGGGGCAGATATTGCGGAGATTGTAAAGAAAGTGTAATTCAAAAAATCTATTACAAATCAAATCTTACTTATACCAAAGCCTCATACAAAACCTCTATAGTGTGCAGCGCTTTTCTTCCGGTTCCATCTTTTATCTGATGGCGACAACTTGTTCCCGGTGCGGCAACAATTATTTCTGCAGCCTGTTTTCTTACAGCAGGTAGTAAAACCAATTCGCCAATCTTCATTGACAAATCGTAATGTTCTTTTTCGTAACCAAATGAGCCTGCCATACCGCAACAGCCTGATGGTATTACTTCTACAGAATAGTTTTGGGGAAATGATAAAATTTTTACCGAAGGTGCAACTGATGACAATGCTTTTTGCTGGCAATGACCATGCAATAAGATTTGCTTTTTATCTTTTGTAAAAACGTCTTTTGATATATTGCCTTTCTCCATTTCGGCAGCAATAAATTCATCTATCAGAAAAACATTTTTCGCCATTGATTTAGCTGCTTCAAGGTTTTCATCATCGGCTAAATCTATGTATTCATCTCTGAAAGTAAGTATGGCAGAAGGTTCAATGCCGAGGAGTGGGGTAGTGGAGGTTACTATTTTACTTAAAGCCATGATGTTGCGATTGGCAATTTTTTTTGCTTCCCTTATCAATCCCTTGCTTAGCCATGTTCTACCACTTTCTTCATGTTGTGGTATGATAACTTCATAGCCTAACTTTTCTAAGAGAAGAATAGCTTTCTGACCTATTTCAGTATCGTTGTAATTGGTAAATTCATCGCAGAAAAGATAGACTTTTTTGTTGCCATGACCCAAGGCTTTGTTAGAAGTTTGATGTCTTTTGTTATGCCATTTTTTCAAGGTTGTTTTGTATAATGTGGGTATACTCCGTTCAACTGCAAAGCCACTCAATCGCTTTATGATGTTTGCAATAAATGGCGTACTAACCATAAAGTTATAAATGCCGGGAACCAATGCACCCAATTGAGCAGATTTGGTAAAATTTGCAATCAGTTTGCTACGAAAAGGCACGCCATTGGCATCATAATATTGTTGTAGAAATTCTGCTTTCAGCTTTGCAACATCTACGTTTGACGGACATTCAGATTTACACCCTTTGCAGCTTAGGCATAAGTCCATAACCTCATAAATTTCCTTATGGTCAAAGCGGTTAAGCTTGTCAGAATTGGTCAGAAATTCCCTTAAAATATTAGCCCTTGCTCTCGTGGTATCCTTCTCATTTTTTGTAGCCATGAAAGAGGGACACATGGTACCGCCGCTCAAATGTGTTTTGCGGCAATCGCCACTACCATTACATTGCTCGGCATGTTGCAGAACATCCTGATTGTGATAACGAAAAATAGTTTTGAAAGCAGGTGTCTGCTGCCCCGGTGTATAGCGCAGCATGGTGTTCATAGACGGTGTATCAACTATCTTATTGGGATTGAAAATATTTTCCGGATCCCATGTTTGTTTGATTTGCTTGAGTAACCCATAATTTTTCTCTCCCACCATTTGCTTTATAAATTCTCCTCTCAATCTGCCATCGCCATGTTCGCCGCTTAGTGAGCCGTTGTATTTTTTTACCAATGTGGCAATCTCTTCTGCAATAGTCCTGAAAAGTTGGTTGCCCTCTTTGGTCTTTAGATTAATGATTGGCCGCAGGTGCAATTCGCCACTACCTGCATGTGCATAGTGTACAGCATTTAGTTTGTGTTTCTCCAAAATCTGATTGAACTCTGCAATGTATGCAGGCAGGTCGTTTACATCTACAGCAGTATCTTCAATAACTGGAACTGCTTTTTCATCGCCGGGTAGATTGCTTAGCAAACCCAAACCTGCTTTGCGAAGCGTCCAGATTTTTTTGGTATCATCACCAAACAATAAGGGGAAATGATAACCCAAACCTACATTCCGCATGGCTGACTCTACTTCTGAAGCAATTGTTATAATTTCTTCACGGGTATTTCTGCTAAATTCAATAACTAAAATTGCACCCGGGTCGCCCTGAACAAAGAAGCGGTTTTTAGTTTGTTCAATATTATTTTTAGTACATTCCAATATATAATGGTCAATCAGTTCACTTGCACTTGGCCTGAACTGCATGGCAATTATATTAGCCCTTAAAGATTCATCTATACTGTTGAAGTGAACACATAACAATCCCGTTTCCTTGGGTGGAAGGGGAATTATGTTCAGTATAATTTCAGTTATGAAAGCCAATGTACCTTCTGAACCTGCAATTAGTTTGCAAAAGTTAAAATCAGGTTGACCAGCAGTAAATGGAGCAGTTTCCAGCAACTCATCTATAGCATAACCGGTATTTCTACGTTCAACAGATTTCTTAGGAAATTCTTTACGTATTTCTAATTGATTGTCGTAGTTGCTTAACAGGCTTCTGACTGTTTTGTAAATGTTTGCTTCAAGTGTTTCACCTTCACATTTTGCGTGAAACGCTTCGATATCTATTGCTTCAAAAATTGCTTCACTACCATCGCTTAGTAAGGTTTTTACTTGCAATAAATGCTCTCTTGTACTGCGATAAACAACAGAATTAGACCCACATGAATTGTTACCCACCATACCGCCAATCATAGCCCTGTTGGCAGTAGAAGTTTCGGGACCAAACAAGAAGCCATGCGGTTTCAGAAAAAGATTTAGTTCATCTCTTATAACACCCGGCTGCACCCGAACCCATTTTTCTTCAGTATTAAGTTCCAGTATTGAGGTGAAATTTTTGGAAACATCTACAATAATTCCATTGCCTACTACCTGCCCCGCCAAAGAAGTACCGGCAGTACGTGGAATGAGAGAGGTTTTTTCCCTACGGGCAAATGCAATGAGTTTTTTTAAATCTTTTACAGATGTAGGAATAGCAACAGCCAAAGGCATTTCCCGATAAGCTGATGCATCAGTAGCGTACAGGATACGCATGGTTTTATCGAAATACAATTCACCTTCCAGTTCTTTTGCCAATGCTGCGAGCCGATCATTCATTTAGACAGATACTTTTTATTTAGTGCAAAAGTAAATAGAATAACAGGCAGAAATGGACTTTGTTGGTAGGATGTTTAATGTTTAAGTTTAGGGTTGTTTATTGTTTTTATTAAAATGGGTTTCACAGTTTGTATGCTGTGAAACCCAAATGATATATTTTAGTCGATCTTGAGCAAAATTTAATAAAAGCTCTCTAATGGTATGAAGTACAAATGTGCGACCCTGCAAAATTGACGGGGAAGACTGCAACAATAGTTCAATCTGTGTTACTGATGTCCGGTTCAAAAGAGTTTTTCAAAATAAAGAGGGTTTTCAATAACTCTTAATTTATAACTCCTAAAACTCTACACTCATTCCGCTTAACCTCTGCTATTGGCATCATTCATTCTAATCCGCCTGCCTTTGAAGTTTTTACCATCAATTGCTTTAATCATTTTGGTGGCTACACTTTTATCTATCTCTATCCAACTGTTCATTTCCTTCATATCTATTCGTCCAAGCGATTCTTTTTTAAGGTCGCTCATGTCAAGAATAAACTGGAGGAAACTGGCTTTGTAAAATCCGTCTTTGGTACCAAGGTTTACAAAAAGGCGGGCTAAATCTCCACCACCCGTAACATCACGTCCACGTGTATCTCTGCGGCGTGCCTGGTCCGGACCGGCTGCATTTGAGCTTCCACTTATGAATTTTTCTCTTGTACGTGTTTCGGTTCGGGCATTAAGGTCAGATGCGTTTTCGTAATACTTAATAAAGCGATCAAACTCTGTAGCAACAACCATTTTAAGTACATCTTCTTTGCTTACGTCAGCGAATTTTTCCATTAGCATGGGCATATATGCTTCGTAATCACCATGGCTGATGTCAGTCTTCAAAAGTTTTTCCATGAAGTAAAAAAACTGCTTGCGGCATACGTCTTTACCACTTGGTATATCTAATTTGTGAAAAGGTGCCTGCACCATTCTTTCTATAGAACGGATTTTGTACACGTCACGACTATGAACTATGGACAAACAAATACCCTGACTACCCGCACGGCCTGTTCGGCCGCTACGGTGTGTGTACACCTCCATATCATCAGGAAGTTCAAAGTTGATAACGTGGGTTATTTCCTTAACGTCTATACCTCTTGCAGCTACATCGGTAGCTATCAAAAGTTGCAAAGACCTGTCGCGGAACTGACCCATAACACTGTCACGCTGTGCCTGTGAAAGGTCACCATGAAGAGCGTCTATATCGTATCCCTCACGGGTTAATTTTTCGGCAATATCCTGCGCATCGGCTTTGGTACGGGTAAAAATAATACCGTACATACCGGGGTTGAAATCTATAATACGCTTCAATGTTTCATAACGATGATGGCCCGATGTTACATAATATTGATGATCAATATTTTTGTTGCCGGTATTTACTTTTCCAACAGTAACTTCAACAGGGTTGTTCATGTAGCGTTTGCTTACCTGCTTTACTTCAGATGGCATAGTAGCGCTAAATAACCAGGTGCTTTCACGTTTTGGGGTGTTTTTTAAGATGAATTCAATATCATCTCTAAAACCCATGTTGAGCATTTCATCTGCCTCATCAAGTACTACATATTTTATTTGCTCAAGGTCTATTGCTTTTCTTTCAATTAGGTCTATCAACCTGCCGGGTGTGGCTACTACTATCTGAACCCCTCTGCGCAAATCACGTATTTGCATGGTTATGGAAGCGCCACCATATACGGCTACAACATGAACGCCCTTCATGTTTTTCTTAAAAAGCTCAATTTCTTTTACAATCTGCATGCACAATTCACGGGTAGGGCATACTATGAGTGCCTGTGGAAATTTGCTTTCTGCAGATATAATATTGAGCAAAGGCAGGCCGAATGCTGCTGTTTTACCGGTGCCTGTTTGGGCAAGTCCTACAAAATCTTTGGTGCCGCTTAACAATACGGGAATAGCTTGTTCCTGAATTGGTGTTGGGTTTACATATCCTAATTCGGTTATTGCTGAAATTAACCTTTCGTCAAGACCCAACTCCTCAAATGTGGTCATATATATTTTCTAAATTTTGTGCAAATGTACGGCTAGATATGTGACAATAACGATAAAGTAGTGTGAGATAGGCTTTTGATATTATGATTTTTTTATAAAAAATGTAATTATAGCTCTGTCATATTAATACGTTTAGAATGTAAATCCAATGGAGATATAGGGATAGTTTCCTTCTACAGAATGGGCTAGAATAGCTTCAATTAATATTAATTCGGCAGGCACAATATACAGGCCACCACCATAACTATGGTGCCATTTATTAGATTTTTCGCTTTCGGCCCAAACCCTGCCAACATCATTAAACCCTATTAAACCAAGTGTACCGGGTAAAATGTATGAAGTGAAATCAAAAAGTTTGCAACGGACATCTACATTATGAAAGGCAACTGATTTACCTGTAAAACGGTTAGCTGCATAACCACGCAAATTATCACTGCCGCCCAATTGCATCTGTTGAAAGAAAACGGGTTTGCCCACAGTTGTTCCGACACCTACTTTATTTGCAATTACTAAATTTGAGTCTTTGAATACAGGTAGATAAAAGGAAAACTCCGATAAGACCGAACCATAAGATTTGCTTATGCCGGTTAATTGTTTCATTGCTTTTATTTCGGTATTCCACCAAAAACCTGCGGAGGGTAATAATTTATTTATTCGTGTATCTATAGTTGTAGTTGCATTTATACCTGCAAAAAACCTGTTCTCATAAACTTGCTCTTCGGGATGGGTTGAGTTGAAATTTTTGAAAAATTTCTGGTCATTATTTTTTTGTGTACTCCCATACCATGTTAGGGCGGGTCCACCACTTAACGTTAGGTTTTTCTCAAATTCATGTACTATTCTTATATCCCCTGTAGCAAGATCAAAACGATTGCGATAATAGTCAATTTGCCTATCGCCCTGATTAATAAAGGTGGTTTCGTTTCCGAGACCAAAAAAATTACTGACATTGTATGGGCCTGCTGAAATAAATCTTAAACTCATATCACTTTTCTTAAAAAGCCGGGTAAAATAGCCCAAATAAGAAAAATTTAATGATTTACGTGCAGTTGAGTATCCTGCTGCAAAACGGTGACTCTCTGCAAATGGCTCTTTTCTGAAACCCTGCTTGATGAAGCTAAATCCTACACCGGTAAGTAAACCCTGATCTCTGCTAAAATAAAATGTAGCCCCCTGATATTGTTTATTGTATTTAAAACTTTTTCTATTGAAATTATTGTAATTGGAATCTGATGATAATTTAATTCTCGCCAAATTTGCATAGGGTAAAATATTATTTTCCCCAGTGTAGTCGTATATGTATAGTTTTCTTCTACTGTTAAGGTTTGAGTCAATGTGATAGATGTCATTGTTGTCGCCCCCAATCATTCTGACTTTTATGGGTAGCTTACCAATACCATTAACCGTATAAGTATCTTGTCCAGCAAGTCCGAAGAGCCTTATTTCATTAGTTTCATTCGCTGAAAAAATTCTTTTATAATATTCAATGTGCTTATTATCGGATATAATAATTTCCATCGAATCTTCACTCAACCCATTTATTTTTATATTATTATCCTTTTTAGTTGCCACAATGTCAATGGTTTTAGAAAGAAATTTATAATACTGCAAGCCTTCATTCAATAAATTTTTCCTTCTTTGTTTTAATGTATTAATAATTTTATTGGCGGATAATTGATAGATAGTATCGGGTAGCTTATGCATAGCCTGATTAATTACTACATCAGTAATGTGTGATTGAACCCATTCAATTTCTTTTATCCAATCACTTCGGTTCAATTCATTAAGAAAATAACGATCAAAATATCTGTTGTTAAAGTTGTACTTATCAATACTTCTTATGTCACTATTGTACCCTTGAAGGTTTTCTTTAAGAGTTTGTCTTGCCAAAATTTTCGGAAATATTCCTGAAGTATTGTAAAATATTTTATCATGATCATAAGGGATTGGAACAAAAAATGTTTTGCCTTCAAATGATGCGGTGGTCCATTTCCATTGCCCCTCATGACGATCCCAATCGCCTAACAATAAATCAAGTAAACGTGCCCTCAACATTAGATGCTGATTGACTCTTATTTGGCTATTTCCTTCAAGGCTATCTATAATTACCTCTGTTTTTTCTGCACTTTGTATGGTGGTAGGGATTTTTTCTTCAAGTAATAAAACGCTATTGCCAAATTCTTTTTCAAACTGTCCTAGTGATTTATTTGCCATTAAATAAACTACTTCCGGATTAGTATGATATATACCCAAAGCCTCTGCAAACACAGGAAAGGTAAGGGCTGCAAAAGGGTGACCCGTAACCACCTGATCCTGCAAGATGTCTTTAGCTATAGTATTTTTCAATTTTTTAGGCAAGCCCTTTTCAGGATATTTCTGTATGCTGCGCAGTACCCATTCTTTTCCTGTTTTATCTTTTAGCTTAAGGGATTTTGTTTGCAAACCTCCACCTTTTTCTAAGGGTAAAAGGCCACCTTTTTCAGTTTCAATATTTATAATGCGCATTGTAACAGGTGCAGCCCACAAAGCACGATAATTCTGTCCAAAAAATAAACGATGAAGACCATTGACACTATCATAATCAGGAGCTACTGCTGTTGTAATAAGCTCATTGTTGGGTTGAATTTTTTGTGCATATAGTTTAAATATTAACAACAAATAAAGCATAACTAAAAACAATTTGTGCATTGGCTCTCTTTTAAATTTTATTTATAACTATAAAAAGAGTACCACCATTTTACTTTAAATTATTTAAATTAAATTCATGCAAAATTGTATTATCAAAAACAATAAAGGGAAGCAAATTTGTTTCCCTTATTTCTTAATTTATTACTGATACTAATCTGTTTATGACCCAAATTAATTTTTTCTTTAAATGTGAGTTTATAAATGGTTATATTTAGTTCAGATTAAAGTAAATCTTAAAAGTTGTACCAATTCCGGTTTCGCTTTCTACGTCTACTCTACCTCCCATAGCCTCTATTTGATTTTTTGTTATGTACAGGCCGACCCCATGTGCATCTTTATTGCCATGAAAAGTCTTGTACATTCCAAATAATTTATCCTTATTTTTTTTCAAATCTATTCCAAGCCCATTGTCCTCGATAGACAACACTACTTTTTTACCCTTTTGGGATGCATAAAACTTTACAAATGCATTCTTGTCTGTTGATTTATACTTTATGCCGTTGGTAAGAAAGTTTAGCAGAATGCTTTCAAGATAAGCCGGCACGGCAGAAATGTTTAGTTTTTCATCCACTTCATTTATAACTTCCACATTACTTTCATGCAAAAGCCCTAAAATGTTATGCTGTACTTCCTGTATTGCTTTATTCAGGTTTATTGAAACCTCTTTTTTTGAATTTGAATTTACGGCTACTATTTCATTTAAATGTGCCACAGTTTCACCAAGATTATTTGAAGCTTTGTGTAACATTTGTAACAATAATTTTTTTTCTGCCGGATCTTCCTCAAGTTCAATAAATTCTAAAAGTTTTGCGAAATTGCCTGAATGGGAGCGGAGGTTGTGAGAAACTATGTGTGCAAAATTCTGTAATCTCGTATTTTGTTGAATGGTGACATCCATCATTTCTTTTAGTTTCTTTTCATTGGCATTGCGTTCTGTTATATCATAGCTTATACCCAATAACCCTGTAATTTCATCATTATAATTTCGTAGCGGAATTTTGGATGTAATAAACCAATGACTTCCTCCATCATTTTTAAAATTATAAGTCTCTCTGTTAATAATGGGTATACCTGTTTTAAATACTTCCTGATCTTCTTTAACTGATATTAATGCAGATTCGTTAGGATATAATTCAAAATCATTTTTTCCTAAGATTTCTAATTCATCCGCGGCACCCATATGGTCAATTTCCTGTTGGTTGACAAGTATTTTTCTTGATTGTAGATCTTTTATGTAAATGTTGATTGGAATATTGTCTATTAGTGTAATCAATAATTTTCTTTCGTCATTAAGAATTTGCACTGCTTCTTTTCTCTCGGTAATGTCAATAATTTGTACAATAAAATGAATCGGCTTTCCCTGCTGATCCTTTAATAATGAAACCGAAAGATTTGTCCAAACAATATGGCCGTCTTTATGAAGGTACCTACTCTCTGATTCAAAACTATTTATTCGGCCTTCCAAAAAATCTTTCATTACACTTTTAGATATTTCCTGATCTTCCGATAGAGTTATATCCTTAATTGATAAGTTTAGAAATTCCTGTTCATCATAACCAAGAATGCTACAAATGCTTCTGTTTACCTTTAACCATTTTCCTGTTGGTGAAATCAAAGCCATTCCTATAGTGCTTTGTTGAAATGTTTGCCTGAATTGCTCTTCGCTATTTGACAGCTGTATATCCTTAAGTTTTTCCTCATTTATGTCCTGAATTATTCCATATATACGGATGCATTTGTTATTAATAAATTCACAATCGCCCTTAACCCTAACCCATTTCTCAATTCCTTTGGCAGAAACAATTTGTAAATCTCCCTCAAACGACTTCCCTATTTCTATTGCTTCAATAATATGTTTGGTTATTAAATCTCTGTCTTTGCCAGGTTTATAAAAACCAATAGTAGTTTGTAAGTCAGGAACAAAATCCATTTCAACTTCATGAATTTCTTTTGTAACCGTTGTCCACATTAGATTTTTATTGAGTAAATCTACTTCCCAGCCACCTACTTTTGCCACTTTACCGGTTTGCTCAAAAAGTTCTATTGCTCTATCAAGTTTTATTTGTTTTTCATTAAGCTTATAATTTATTTTTCTCAACTCAAGTAGTTTAATTACTTGTTTTGATAGTATTTTAAGTGCATTTATCTGGCCTTCTGTAAGTGTTTTAGGCTTGTGGTCAATTATGCACAAGGTTCCCAAAGCATATCCGTTAGGGTTTATTAATGGAACCCCGGCATAAAAAACAACATTTGGATCGCCGGTTACCAGAGGGTTATCTGCAAATCTTTCATCTAATGTGGAGTCTGAAACTATAAATATATCATCAGGGTTATTAATTGCATGGGCACAAAATGCAAATTCCCGTGGCGTTTCTCCTACTTCAAGTCCGTAATGAGATTTGAACCATTGACGGTCTGGATCTAAGAGCGAAATTAGTGAAATAGGGGTATTACAAATTTGAGAAGCAAGTTGGGTGATGTCATCAAACTCCTGTTCCGGCAGTGTATCTAAAATATTATATTCATAAAGGGCTTTTAAACGTTCTTGCTCATTTATAGGGGTAGTTGGGGCATTCATCTTGGATTAGTTATTTTTCCATGGCTAATACTAATAGGTTTACATGGTGGTAACGAAATGGGGCATTATTTATTGTGTAAGTATTTATTAAAATTATCAATAAATACATTCACATTTTTTGTAATGCAAGAATTATTCGGATGAGGCGCTAAGAAGGTGAAAATTTGGGATTAAAGGTTTTAATTAACCATCAGTTAGGGTTTTGCTTACTAATCATTATTGTCCCTTGCAACGTGCTATACCAGATTTTGCCCTTTGGTCCAGAGAGTCTTTGTATTCATGATCCTCCATATCTATACATTCCTGAAAAGATAAAATGGCTTGTGCTTTTTGGCCTTTCTGTTCATAGATATATCCCATCTGCAAGGCGGCTCTTGCGGCATAATATTCTGTTCTTTCTTTACCTAATCTTATTGCCACACGATAAAACCTAAGCGCATCATCGTCTCTACCCATATCGTCATAAATGCGGGCAAGCCGGTAAGAATACTCTAATACCTCTTCGGGTTTGCCAAAGTCGTTCACGGTTTTTGTTTGTAACGTAGCTAAAGCCTCTCTTTGGTAACCACCATCATTTAGTATCCTTGCTTTTAGCAGGGTCTCATTTGGCCATACATTTTTCTTTGCCTCCCTGAAAGCTTTTTTATCAGCATCGCTGTCAGTGTTTCCATTTTTTATGGTGAGTAACCTATATTTTTCAGCTTCACTTTTATTTCCTTTCAGGTAATAAATCCAACTCATTTTTTGCAAAACATCTTTTACATAAAATTTGCCTTTGAAATTATTAATAAAATGCTGAAAAAAGGTAATGGCATCATCTAATTGGAACTTGTGCAATTTAACATAACCCATTTCAAAATCCCATGTAGTTACCTGCAAGTAATCTTTAGAAGGGTTTCTGTTTTGAATAATCTGCGCAGCATAATCTGTTTGTTTATTATTGATGCCTAAGTTGGCCGCCAGATAAGTAAATAAATGATTGTTTACAACATCCAGCTTTTTTGCTTGTATAAGCTTAAATACTTCTTCAGGTTTATTTTCTATATAAAACATGAGGTAGCAATAGTAGAATATTGCTTCATTGTTAAAGAGCCGTGCATTAGAATCAGTACTGTTAATAAACCCCCGCATTTGCTGCATTCCCTGATTTATAGAGCCTTTCATACCCAATATACTTGTGATCCATTTATAACCCCCGGGTATTGTTCCTATAACAACCTGTATGGGACCATAAACCATATTATTAGGAGTAAAATCCGGAAATAAATTTCTGTTGTCTTTAATAAGTGAATTTGCTTTTTTAAAATCCCACCCGGCGCCAAGCCTTTCTCCAAATTTTATTCTTACAGAGGCTCTTTGAATATACGTCATAGCTTTGCAGTACCTATAGAATGGGCTGTTATCCGGCCCGGCATTGAATGCATCCAAATGTTTGTCAAAATGATCTTTTCTCGCTGCAAAATCAGCAGGGTCTTCATTAAAAAAAAGTACAAAAAAATCAATATAACCTTCCAATAAGTCCGGTATAAGGTTATTGGGGTTTTGTTGCCTGGCTTTTGTTACCAGTTCCTGACCTGTTTTTATTTTTAGTTTGATTATTTCGTTGTAAGCAGCCCTGCATGTGGCATCAAAATCATATACTTTTTGTGAATAGGAATATGAGCTTATTAGAAAAACAACTAAAACCTGTACCAGTTTGATCATTACAATACTGCTATTAATGAGTAAATGTAAAGCAAATCGGATTAGGCAGGTTTGCTATAAACACCCTTTTAACACTATCCTATTATTTACCCCTTTTTGGTATCCAATTTTTGTGGCAATCATTAAATTTCTCATAAGCCTTTTTATGAAAAATATTTGTGTGTTAGATTTTTTTGAATTGCGCAATCAAATTTATTTAGCTTACAGTTTTAAATAAAGCATCAGATACAATGGATGTAAAAATAGAATCGGTTTGGAAAGAAGTTTTGCAAAAAGAATTCTTGAAATCATATTTTCAGCAAATAGTAACATTCCTAAAAATAGAAAAAGCACAGGGGAAAACGATTTACCCACCGGGGTCACTAATATTTAATGCATTTAATCAGACGCCTTTTGAGAAGGTAAAAGTTGTAATTCTGGGGCAGGATCCTTATCATGGTTATGGACAGGCACATGGGCTTAGTTTTTCTGTTCAGGATGGGGTTAAGCCCCCACCATCGTTAATTAATATTTTTAAAGAACTGCAAAAAGACATTGGAATGCCATTGCCTGCTTCGGGAAACTTAACCAAATGGGCTTTGCAGGGTGTTTTACTGTTAAATTCTGTACTTACTGTCAGGGCTAATGAGCCGGCAAGTCATGCTAAATTGGGGTGGACAAATTTTACAGATGCCGTAATCAGCAAAATATCTGATCAAAAAGAGGGGGTCATATTTTTGCTTTGGGGTAAATATGCACAGGAAAAGCAGCAATTAATTGATGAAACAAAACACCATGTTTTTAAGGCAGCACATCCATCACCTTTTAGCGCAGACAAGGGTTTTTTTGGATGCCGGCACTTTAGCAAAACCAACCAATGCCTTGTGGCTTCCGGTAGAGACCCTATTGACTGGCAACTTGATTAAATGTTTCACGTATATATTTGGCGTAATTGTGACCAACTATTGTTTATTTATAACAACAGAATATGTTTGCTTTCATATTTTACCTTAAACCCTACATTTGAGCGATGAAGGCTATACGAAATATTGCAGGTACATTATGGGCAATATGGGGGCTGATAGTATTTACTATAACCCTTTTTATCATTATTATCCCTATTTGCCTGACATACCTGATTAAAGATCCGGCCGGTATGGTTGCGTTTAGGCAAATAACCCGGCTATGGATGAATATATTTTTGCCATTGATAGGCTGCCCGCTTACAATAAGAGGAAAAGAATATTTTGAAAAAGGGAAAACATATGTTGTTGTTTGCAATCATAATTCTTTGATGGATGTACCTGTTACTACCCCTTTTGTACCTGGTGCCAATAAAACAATTGCAAAAAAATCTTTTACTAAGGTACCCGTGTTTGGTTTAGTTTATACAAGAGGTACTGTATTAGTTGACCGCAACAGCGATGAGAGCAGGAGAAATAGTTTTGAAGAAATGAAGAAAACCTTACAACAAGGTTTACATATGGTCATATATCCTGAAGGAACGCGTAATAGGACAGGGGAGCCACTTAAATTCTTTCATGACGGGGCGTTTAAATTAGCAATTGCATCTAAGAAGGAGATTGTTCCGGCAGTTATATTTAATTCAGGAAAAATATTACCTCCACAAAAGAAATTCTATTTATGGCCCCATAAGTTAGAATTGCATTTTCTACCCCCTGTATCTTCAGACGATATTTTAAGTAAAGAATTGAAGGAAAAGGTATTTAAAATAATGTGGAATTATTTAAGCGAAAAAAGCTAATATTTTGAATAAATATGGGAGAAATAATTTGTTCAGGTATTAATACTATCTGCTTTTGATATGCTCTTTTATTACGCCAAATTCTATTCCTGCATTCGCAAAAAAACCTTTTAGCATGTATAATTTCTGATTGCAAAGGTCACCAACCAAAATCTTGTCAGAACTAAGTTTTAATCTGCGGCATTCAAAGGAGATTTCTATAAACTCAAAAACTTTCCCGGTAGTATAAAAAAATAGGATTGCATTTTTGGGGTTATTGCATGTTGGATTACCTTTTTTTGATAAGGGATGTGGAAACCCATAATTATAAAGTATATCAGTAAGGTTTTCAATTTGTAATAAAGAAAGATTTTTTATTTCATTCAATTTAGGATAAGCAACTCCCTTATTGGTCATGGGCAATGAATCGTTATCAAAGTCCACCATATATAGGCTGCCTGATGTATCAATATTGCTTTTAAATGAAACAATTTTTATGTGCGAAGTCTTGTTGAATGGATAATTGGTCAAACGAGCCGAAAAGGATTGATTATTTTTCTTAATGCAGGGGAAGCCTGATATTTCATGCTCTGAAGTATGTTTCTGACTCATAGCAAAGTTAGCTATAAGTAAAAACACAAAAAAAATGAATGGTTTAAAAATGAAATTTCTCAAACAATATGCCCTGCTTGGTGCAAAGGGTAAGTAAAACTCTTTTCGTAAAAGTTGTTGGTAAATAATAGATGAGGTTAATTGGTAAATCCTGAATATGAATATATTAAAATCATACCAATATAAAATCATCTTTATTCAATCGGCTGATTTATAAAATCCAAAGTTGTTTACATTCATTTCAACCAGGCAATAAGAAATATCTAAATTTATACTACAATGTCATCAACTTAAGAAACTTTGAAAAGAGTAAAACATGAAAAAAGTTGAGTAAAGAACTTAGAAGTACAAGTGAGTCCCAAAAAAACGCATTGGCGTCAACTTAATTAAAATTGAAATGGCCAAAATATCCTTATCAAGTAAGGGTTTTATAGGTGTTTCGTTTACCCCGAAGGGGTAACATTTGAATAGCCCGTTGGTAAAACCCACGGTAGTGGATTGTAGCATTATTCTATTACAACCCCAACGGGGTTGGACTAATTGTACGCTTTGTATTGTGCAACCCCGTTGGGGTTGTAAATAAAACGGGTCACTTCATTCCACGGGTTATACCCGTGGCTATTCAAGTGAAAGCCTTTCAGGCTTGTTAAGTTGAAGCCGATGCGAAAAAACGGGATTATCATAACACAACCAAAGTTGAATAAAGAACGCATGTTTGCCCAAAAAAATCTTAAGTTAATGACATTGGTCTATTAATCATTAATAATAAGGTATGATATTTTAAATGTTTATTCAAACCGCATTAATGGAAACAGATGAACTGGTTAAAAAACTGACATCCAAAGATTTGAGTGCATTTGAATTTTTATATGATTTATACGCTTCTACATTATATAAAATAATAAAACTTGCAACACCAGATAATGATTTAGCCAATCAGATATTGCACGATGTATTCATGCAGATATATCAGGATATAGAAGCTTACCAAAAATCAAAACAAAGTTTGCTAATCTGGATGATACGTATAACAATAAATCACACAAAGGATACTTTAGAATTATCACGACAAAAGTGCTTAGAAGTTTATAGGTCAGAATATACTGGTTTATTGCCCACTTTGATCAATGACAAAGATCAGCTATTAGCAGATTAAATGAAAACGGTACAACCAATTACGTATATTATTTGTAAATAATAATTATTGCAAACTTTGCTTTAAAAGTTTGCATTATCTTATATGGAAAATGCCACCTTAAATATTGTATTGGCAGATGATGATGCAGATGATTGCGAACTTTTTGAAGCAGCCTTAAAAGAATTGACCATAACCACTAACCTTACAATAGTCAATAACGGCAAACAACTCATAGACCTGCTCAACGATAGTGAAATACTCCCTGATCTTCTATTCCTGGATATAAATATGCCGCTAAAAAACGGCATCGAATGTTTGATAGAAATAAAAAAAACCCCAAAACTGCACCCACTATGTGTAGTCATATTTTCTACCACCATATCTAAGTCCGTCCTCAATACCTTGTATAACTATGGGGCCCAATATTATTTCTGCAAACCAGATTTATTCTCCGAACTTACAGAATTATTACAAAGGGTAATTACATTGGCATCCCAAACCTGCCACTATGAAGAGGTAGGGGGAAATAGCCAACCGTCAAGGGAAGATTTTATTCTGTGAACGGCAACATAATATTCTAAAAATGAAAGAAGACCCTAAAATATTATCCCTCAACCTCTTTCCGGTGGTTGGCATAGGGGCTTCTGCAGGAGGTTTGGAAGCATTCAGGAAGCTGATAGAGGCTATACCGCCAGACTCGGGCATGGCCTACGTATTGGTACAGCACTTAGACCCCAAACACGAAAGCCAGCTACCAGAATTATTGCAAAAGGCTACTACAATACCCGTGGTTGAAATTAGCGACGACATCAAAGTGCTGCCCGACCATATATATGTTCTGCCCAGCAACAAAACGATGGTAGCAAACGATGGGGTATTAATTTTAGCACCCAGGCAGCCGGCAGGTAAAAATATCCGCAACATGCCGATAGACCTTTTCTTTACTTCGCTGGCAGAGGTTCACCAGGACCATGCCATAGGTGTAGTATTATCCGGCACTGCTTCTGACGGTACTGCCGGGCTTAGGTCTATTAAAGAATATGGCGGTACTACCTTTGCCCAGGATGAATTGTCAGCAGCATTTACCGGTATGCCGAATAGTGCTGCTATGGCAGGGGTAGTGGATTTCATTTTGCCACCGGAAGAAATCCCTCAAAAAATACTGGATATAAATAAGGATATTTATAGAGAACGCCTTCAGGGATCCGTGGTATATCCCACCGATGATGATAGGATTTACAAACAAATAATATCGCTGGTTGGATTTAGAAAAGGTACCGATTTTTCATACTATAAGCAACCTTCTATCCGCAGGAGGATACAGCGGAGAATTGACATAAGCAAGAATGAGAATATTGCCGGTTACTTTGCTTACCTAAGCAAAAACATACCAGAGCAGGATGCATTGTATCAAGATATAATAATACCCGTTACTGAATTTTTTAGGGATACAGAGATATTTCAAAAGTTATGTGAAAATATACTCCCGATTATAAGTAAGAATAAAAAATCTATTGAGCCAATACGTATATGGGTGGCTGGCTGCAGCACTGGTCAGGAAGCTTATTCAATGGCTATTTGCCTTACCGAGTTTCTGGGCGACAGTTTGGAGATATTCCAGATATTCGCCACAGACATTAGTGAACCCGCAATCACTAAAGCCCGGTTGGGCATATACAGTCAGGCAGAGATTGGTAATATATCACCGGAGCGGCTGGGATTATTTTTCAATAAAAATGATAAATGCTTTCAGATAAACAAAGAATTGCGTGAAAAATGTGTGTTTTCAGTTCACAACTTTTTAAAAGACCCTCCCTTTAATAAGATGGATCTTGTCAGTTGCCGCAATGTGTTTATATATATGGAGCCCTACCTGCAAAAAAAGGCCCTGACTACTTTTCATTATTCCCTTAAACCCAATGGGTTTTTATTGCTGGGCAAAACAGAAAGCATCAACAATGTTACCCACTTGTTTACCCGCAGTACAAATCTGGGTAAAAATGACCGCTTTTTTACCCGTAAGGAATCACCTTCCAATTATTTACAAAATGCAGGTCAAATGGCATTTCAACAAACAGCCCCTGTATATAACCTGCCAAGGTTACCAACTGCAAACGGAGATTTTAGAAAAATAGCCGATGATATCTTATTAAACCAATATACCCCGGCCAGTGTAGTAATTAACGAGGCTATGGACATAGTGTACTTTAGAGGTGCAACCAGCAAATATTTGGAACAAGGAACCGGTAAGCCTAGCCATAACCTGCTCCAAATGGCAAAAGACGGATTAGCATTTGAACTCCGGAACCTGTTGCACAAAACTAAAAAAAATAAAACCAGGGAGAAAAAAGAAAACATATTACTGGTGGTAAACGGGGAGCGAATATTTGTTAGCATAGAAGCAATCCCCCTGCCCAATATGCCGGAACCCCACTACCTGTTACTGTTTAATCAAAGTTTAAATGATGGGATCCACTTGCCCATGAAGACAATGAAGGGCCATGTAAAAAAAGATGTAAAAGACCTTCTTATAGCGCAGCTGGAAGTGGATCAACAACAGATGAGGAAGGATATGCAAAGCATAACCGACGAAGCCGAAACTGTTAACCAGGATTTGCAAAGTGCAATTGAAGAACTGTTAAGCAGCAGTGAAGAATTACAAAGTCTGAACGAAGAATTGGAAACCAGCAAAGAAGAATTGCAAAGCATTAACGAAGAACTAACTGTTGTAAATCAAGAAATGTTGACTGTAAATGAACAGTTGACAATTTCCAGAGATTTTGGAGAAGCAATTATTGGCACAATAAGCGAACCTCTACTCATTCTCGAAAGTAACTATCAGGTAAAAACCGCCAATAATGCCTTTTACCAAACTTTTAAAGTTACGAGCCCGGAAACAGAGGGCCGTCTGATATATGAATTGGGCAACAGGCAATGGGATATACCTGGATTACAAATTTTATTTGAAAAAATATTGACTGAAAAAACCCCGGTAACTGATTTTGAAATAACCCACTCGTTCCCCTCTATAGGAACAAAAACCTTCCTGATAAATGCTTCTAAACTCATAAGGAAAAACGAGATAATTGATTTGATCCTTGTATCTTTTACTGATATTACAGTAATACGGGAACACCAGCAAATACAGGACGAGTTGCTCAACAGGTTTCAAAATCAGGTAATGCAGGCACCCGTTAGCATTTGTATAATCCGCAAAGTGGCTTATGAAGTAGAATTGGCAAATACTGCTTTTTTAAAAATGGTGGAAAGAAATAAATCTTTCACCGGCAAACCATTTTTTGAATCATTGCCCGAACTTAAGGCACAAGGCTTTAAAGAGATAATAGACACAGTATTCCAGACAGGGCAGCCTTTTTATGCCAATGAAATGGAGGTTTTTTTAAAAAGGAAGGCAAAAAAGGAAAGGTTTTTTTTCGATATTGGTTACCAGCCATTAAAAGAGAAAGATACCAACACCTATGGTGTGATGGCTATTTTTGTAGATGTGACAGCAAAGGTAATTACAAGGAAAAAAATAAAGGATATACAGCAAACACATACCACCGAACTGGAAAATAAAATAGAAGAAGGTACCGAAAAGCTAAGCGAAGTAAATAAAATGTTGCTGCAAAAAAACGAAGAACTCCAAAAAACAAATAAAGAACTGGAATCTTTTACTTACATCACCAGTCACGACCTGCAAGAGCCCTTGCGTAAAATAAAGATTTACACAAGCCTTCTTGTTGAGCAGGAGGCTATTACATTATCTGATAAATCAAAAGATTATTTTGACCGTATTCAGCAATCAGCTGACCGTATGCGTACCTTGATTCAAGACCTCCTTACCTACTCGCATACCGACATTTCCGATAGAAAACTAATAAAAACTGACCTCAATAAAGTAATTGAAGATGTAAAAAACGATCTTTCAGAACTAATTGCAGAAAAAGGGGCAATTCTTAAAATTGGGAAACTCGTAAGAGCAGATGTAAATGTCTTTCAGTTCAGGCAGGTACTGAACAATTTGGTCAATAATTCCCTAAAATTTTCGCAGCCGGGTGTTCCGCCACGAATTACAATTAAAAGTGGCTATGCCAAAGGCCTGCAATTACAAAACGAAAACCCTGCCTTGACCCCCGGGGTATTATCTGCACAGCAGAAATATTGCCATATTTCATTTTCTGATAACGGCATGGGCTTTGCCCCTGAATATAACGAACAGATATTTGGCGTATTTCAAAGGTTGAATAACAGGGAAGCTTTTTCCGGTAGTGGCATAGGCCTTTCTATTGTTAAAAAAATTGTAGAACACCATAACGGTATTATTACTGCTTCAGGAGAGTTAAACAAAGGGGCAACCTTTAATATTTATATACCCAAACTATAGATTGTAGCTATTTGCAGATAGTATCCATTTCTAAAATAAATTTATACTCAATGGACTTAGGAGAAATAAACCAAATAGCATCAGAAGAAAACAAACAACTTGGAAAACTGCACCAAATAGTTGAAGATTCTATTAAGGCTGAAGAATTGATTATACATAACCTGACCAACCCACCTGAAGAAATACTGACCCGTGGACAAAAAATATCTGACAAAGTAGCCCGGTTTGGTGGAAGCTGGAGGTTCATCATTGCATTTGGTATAGTGCTTACACTTTGGATTATTTTCAATACGGTAGCAGTCTTTCAATTTCGTTTTGACCCTTTTCCATTTATTTTAATGAACCTGATTTTATCATGTATTGCAGCACTACAAGCACCCGTTATTATGATGAGTCAAAACAGGCAGGAAGAAAAAGACCGGATGCGAAGCGAAAATGATTATCTGATAAACCTGAAAGCCGAAATGCAAATCAGGAGCCTTCACCAAAAAATAGATTTATTATTGGAAGAGCAAATAAAAACCCTTTTTGAAACGCAAGAAAAGCAACTATTAATGCTTAATGAAATGACTGCAAAACTCGACATGATTACAAGCAGAAATAATTGAACCTTAATATCGCTTTTGAAAATATTGTAAATGATATTGACTTAAAAGTGTTTCAGCAAAGTCAAAATTTTAAATTAAACCTGCCCCATTTCCCCTAAAATCTCATCCTTAAAAATGTAGCCATATACGGTTACACTGTAACACTTTTGCAAACAGTTTGGCATTTGTTTTTAGCTTAATAAAATAAACAAAATGATACAGGTTAAAAAAGAAGGAATATTAATTGATAAAACAACCCACGGATTTGAGAATGAGGGGGTACTTAATCCAGCCTTAATAACACACGAAGGCGTTATATACATGTATTACAGGGCAGTAAGCAAAGGGAACTACAGCAGTATTGGATTTTGTAAAATGAGTGAGCCATTAGTAATTAAAGAAAGATGGGATATCCCAATTATTTTTCCCCAACATGACTATGAATCGCATGGGGTAGAAGATCCCCGTATTACAAAGATTGATGACGTGTTTTACCTTTCTTACACTGCTTATGATGGTATTAATGCAATGGGTGCTTTGGCCGTATCTGAAGATCTGCTACATTGGGAAAAAAAGGGCATAATTGTTCCACAGGTTACTTATCAGGAGTTTAGTCACCTGGCTGAATCAAAAAGTAAATTAAACGAAAAATATCTACGATTTAATGAACGTGGGCAGGTTCAAAAAAAACAGGGAAAGAAGGTATTAATGTGGGACAAAAACGTGATTCTTTTTCCCAGAAAAATTAATGGTAAATTTTGCTTTCTACATCGCATAAAGCCCGACATACAATTTGTTGCTTTTGATTCTTTTGAAGAACTGACATTACCATTTTGGCAACATTACTTTTTACAAATGGATAACAATATTGTTATTGCCCCAAAATTTGAACATGAAGTTAGTTATGTTGGTGGTGGTTGCCCTCCAATAGAAACCAACAAAGGTTGGTTATTAATATACCATGGGGTATATGATACGGTTAATGGTTATGTTTATAATGCATGTGCTTCATTGCTTGATTTACAAAATCCGCAAAAAGAAATAGCACGACTCCCCTATCCATTATTCAGGCCTGAAGAAGAATGGGAATTAAGAGGCGAGGTAAATAATGTGTGCTTTCCTACTGGCACAGTTTTAATAGAAGATATTCTTTTCATTTATTATGGCGCAGCAGACGAAAGAATAGCTGTAGCCACCGTCAGTATTTCTGACTTAATAAAGGAATTACTTTTAAATCCCGTATGATATGAAGAATGTTTTGTTAAGCCAATTACCTAACACTCTGTTAGTGAATCCAAACAAAGTTTTTGTTTCAGATAAGCGCACTTTTTCATCAACAAAAGAAACCGGGACTCCGGAAATTTTATTCATTACTTCCTATCCCCCAAGAGAATGTGGAATAGCAACCTATTCACAAGATTTGATGGAAGTATTGAGTAATAAATTCAACAATTCATTTAATATAAGTATTTGTGCTTTGGAAGCTGGCAATGCACAATATAATTACAAGTCAAAACCAAGATATATTCTCAACACTTCGTGTGAAAGTTCATATGCTAAAACTGCATTTAGAATTAACAGGAACACTAACATTGAAACGGTTGTGATTCAACATGAATTTGGCTTTTTCGCAAAAAATGAAAATGATTTTCAAAATTTTATTGAAGCAATAAACAAACCTGTCATCATTGTATTTCATACAGTCTTACCCAGCCCGGACAGCTCTGTTAAACAAAAAGTAAAAGCCATAGTAGATGTAGCTGCATCAGTCATTGTTATGACAAATTCCTCTGCTGATATTTTATTAAGAGATTATCAGGCACCAATAGAAAAACTAAATGTAATTCCTCATGGTACACACCTTGTGCCAAGGCTAGATAAGACTTTGTTGAAAATAAAATATAACCTTTCAGATAGAAAAGTGCTATCCACTTTTGGTTTGTTAAGTTCGGGGAAAAGTATAGAAACAACATTAGATGCACTTACTACAATTGTAAACCAACATCCCGACGTTATATTCTTAATTATAGGCAAAACGCATCCTGAAGTGGTAAAACATGAAGGAGAGAAATACCGAACAATGTTGCAACAAAAAGTTGAAACATTACAACTCTCCCACCATGTAAGATTTGTAAATCAATACCTGCCACTGCCAGAGCTTCTAGAATACTTACAACTTACAGATGTTTATCTTTTTACTTCCAAAGATCAGAATCAGGCGGTGAGTGGTACCTTTTCTTATGCACTAAGTTGTGGCTGTCCGGTAGTATCAACAGCCATACCACATGCATGTGAAGTTTTAAAAAATGAAACCGGAGTAATTATAGATTTTGAACAACCTTCCCAAATCTCTAATGCTGTTATTAAATTATTGGATGATGATAATTTAAGAAACAGAATTACTTCAAATGCCTTACATAGAATGGCATCAACCGCCTGGGAAAATGCAGCTTTGGCACATGCATTGGTTTTCGAAAAATTCTTTGATGAATCAATAAAACTTCAATTTAAAATTCCTGCGATTAATTTTGATCATATAAAAAAGATGACTACTGATTTTGGAATTATTCAGTTTTCCATCATTAATCAACCTGATATAAAATCAGGTTATACAATAGACGATAATGCAAGAGCTTTGGTAGCTTTTTGCCAACATTATGAAATTACTAAAGAAGCTACAGATCTACAATACATCAGAATATATCTCAACTTTATAAAACACTGTCAACAGCAAGAGGGTAATTTTTTGAATTATGTAAATGAAGCCGCAAATTTTACAGAACAAAATAATGAAAACCTTGAAGATTCTAATGGCAGAGCTATTTGGGCTGTAGGTTATACCTTATCCCTTAGTAATATTTTATCTGAAGACATAAATAATTTAGCCGAACAAATAATGGAAAAAGCATTAACAAATGTTGAAACCATTTATTCTACAAGGGCAATGGCATTTATAATAAAGGGAATTTATTATGCCGCAAAAAATAATAAAACAGAAAGCTATAACTTTCATATTCAGGTGCTGGCTGACAGGTTGGTACAAATGTACAGACATGAAGCAACTAATTCCTGGAACTGGTTTGAAAGTTATCTGACTTATGGTAATAGTATATTGCCCGAATCATTACTTTGCGCCTGGCTTGCTACAGGCAATGAAACCTACAAATTGATTGCAAAATCAACTTTCGACTTTTTACTTTCAAAAACATTTACCGATAAAAACATTCACGTTATTTCTAACAAGGGATGGTTGCATAAAGAAAAGAAAATAACGATACCTCCTGTTGGTGGAGAACAGCCTATTGATGTTGCATATACCATTCTGGCACTCAATAAATTTTACATCACATTTAAGGATAAAAGCTATCAAAAGAAAATTGAAATAGCATTCAATTGGTTTCATGGCGCTAATCATTTACATCAGATTATTTACAACCCTTGTACTGGTGGCTGTTATGATGGTCTTGAAGAAAACTATGTAAACCTTAATCAGGGTGCAGAATCAACGGTTAGTTATGCAATGGCAAGGCTTACAGTAGAAAAGGTATTACTAAGAAGATAAAAAATATGTACCATTAGTAATAGAATGTAGAATAATTGATTTAATTTTTGCAATAATCTTAGTTACTATTTTGCAAGTAGTTAAATCTATGATATCTGACCAATTGAACATAACCGGATTAAACGACTCGCAGGTTGAAACTGCAAGAATAAAATTTGGTTCTAATAAATTAAGCTATAAAAAAACAAATGGTATTTGGGAAGCGGTTAAAAGCCTTTCCAAAGACCCAATGATAATATTATTATTTGTAGCTGCTGCCATCTACTGGATTAGTGGCGATATTGCGGATTCAATCTTTCTGGCCTGTGCAATCATTTTTGAAGTTGCCATATCCTTATATCAGGATTCAAGAAGCAGAAATGCTTTAGAGAAGTTAAAGGATTTTACACAACCTAAATGTAAAGTCATTAGAAATGGGGTTAACCAGGAAATAAACAGCGAAGACTTAGTGGTTGGCGACAGCCTCATAGTAGAAGAAGGCACTTCAATTAATGCCGATGGAACTATAATACAATCCAACGATTTTTCTGTAAATGAATCAATACTCACCGGTGAATCACTGTCTGTAAGTAAAGATATAAAAAGCCCGGATCCTTTTGTATTTCAGGGCACAACGGTGGTGAGTGGGCTTGCTATTGTAAGTATTACGGCTATTGGCAATGAAACCAAACTAGGCAAAATTGGAAAAAGCCTGGAAAGCATTGAAGAAGAGAAAACTCCGCTTGAGCTTCAAATCACCAACTTTGTGAAGAAAATGGTATTTGTTGGTGCCATTTTTTTTCTAATAGTATGGGGCATTAATTATTATCATTCGCACAACTTACTTGATAGTTTACTCAAAGCACTTACGCTGGCAATGAGTATTATGCCCGAAGAAATTCCCGTTGCATTTACCACCTTTATGGCGCTGGGTGCGTGGCGCCTGATGAAGTTGGGCATTGTTGTAAAACAGATGAAGACGGTTGAAACTTTAGGAAGCGCAACCATTATTTGTACAGATAAAACAGGCACCATTACTGAAAACAAAATGAGCCTTGCAAAACTATTTTCGCTTGGCACATCTGCAATAAACCATTCAGGAATACCTGTAACGGATGAAGAAAAAGAGCTGGTAAGACTGGCAATGTTTGCCAGTGAACCTATCCCATTTGACCCAACGGAAGTTGCTTTGCATGATGCCTATTCCAATGCTTTTGATTTAGACGAAAGACTTCAATACAAAATAATACATGAATATCCGCTTGATGGTAAACCTCCAATGATGACTCATTTATTTGAAGATAATAATTATCATAGAATAATTGCGGCCAAGGGTGCACCTGAAGCTATTATGGATGTAAGCAACATATCAACAGACCAAAAAATAAAAATAGAGAACGCAATAAAAATATTGGCTGAAGACGGCTATCGTTTATTAGGTGTAGGAGAAGCTATATTAGATGGAATTAACTTTCCAGCAACACAACAAGAGCTTCATTTTGATTTTAAAGGCCTTGTTGCATTTTACGATCCTCCTAAAAAGAACATTCAGGAAGTATTAGAGCACTTTTACAATGCTGGCATAACGGTTAAAATTGTAACCGGCGATAATGCTGCAACTACTATTGCTATTGCAAAACAAATAGGATTTAAAGGATTTGATAAAAGCATTAGTGGCGAGGAGTTAATGAAATTAACATCATCTGAATTGAAACATGCGGTAATAAACAATCAGATTTTTACAAGAATGTTTCCTGAAGCTAAACTAAAAATTATAGAAGCTTTAAAAGACCAAAATGAAATAGTGGCTATGACAGGTGACGGTGTAAATGATGGCCCTGCACTCAAAGCAGCACACATAGGAATCGCCATGGGTAAAAAAGGAACGGAGATAGCCAAACAGGCGGCTTCACTCATAATTGCAAATGATGATTTCTCCAAAATGGTTGATGCAGTTGCAATGGGTAGAAAAATTTACACCAATCTTAAGAAGGCTATTCAGTATATAATTTCTATCCACATACCTATTATACTTACTGTGTTTATTCCACTGGCGTTAGGCTGGGTTTATCCAAATATATTTACTCCTGTACATATCATTTTTCTGGAATTAATCATGGGGCCTACATGTTCTATTATCTATGAAAATGAACCCATAGAAGCCAATACAATGCTGCAAAAACCAAGACCATTTACCAATACATTTTTTAACTGGAAGGAATTAACCACAAGCATAATACAGGGTTTAGTAATTACAATTGGCTGCTTGTCTGCTTATCAATATGCAGCACATCAGGGTTATGACGAGTCAATTGTAAGAAGTATGGTTTTTACAACTTTAATAACTGCAAACATCTTTCTTACGCTTATCAACCGTTCATTTTATTATTCAATTCTGACTACATTACACTATAAAAACAACCTTGTTCTATTAATAATAAGCATAACAATAGCTATCACTTCTATGCTGCTATACATTTCTCCACTTGCCAGATTTTTTCTTTTTGCAACTTTGAAAATAAATCAGATTTTACCATGTCTTGCAATAGGATTTGCCTCTGTTATTTGGTATGAATTGGTAAAATGGAAGAAACGAAATAGGTAACTTACAATGTTAGTTTCTTTGCGATCTGAAATGCCTGCATAAAAGAATTAATCAGGATTTTTTACTCAATTTAGATTCTCCTAATAAAGACAAACTAACGGTATTAATTGAGCCAGGGTTCGTTTACCAAAATCCATTGAGCCATTGAGCGATTAACAATGAAATAAAGCAAACTTCCGATAACAAACTAACTAGCTTTATTTACTTAAGAGCCAAAGATTTCATTTAGTATCCCCGCAAGTCTAACCCCACCTTTTAGCAACTGTAAATTCAATGTTTCAAGTATTTTATAATTGTAGTTATAACCAAGTTTATCATTAGGTTTTATGTCTACGTGAATTTGTTCACTTAATTGATAGGATTCAAAAAACCACTTTTCAATAGAATCTTTTTGCCAATCCGCTTTTTGGGTATTTGATACAAAATTTATATATCTCACATATTCAGTATAGCTCAACCTTTGGTGGTCAATTAACTCCTCATCCCAAATTTTGTGCATGTTGGTGGGTTCTCCAAACCATGTAACTTTCAAATCATTTCCGCCCCTATCGCCCTTGCGACTTACATGCAAAGGCTGATGTACATCTCCAACCAGGTGGATTAAAAATCTCAAATACATCAACTTTTCTTTTTGGGCTAAATTTTTATTTCTTAGTTGACTTACAAGGAAATGAATTTTGTTATAAGCATTAGGCAAGGTATCGGCCTTTAAAGAATCCTGAAGGGGGGAAAATGCAAGATTAGCGCTAATGTCAACATAGTGCCATACATTAAAACTCTTGAAACCTGTATCAGATTTTACAAAATCGGGCCAATTGCTAGCCATGGCAATACTCTCATTTCCTAGTATTAATTGAATTTCCTTTTTTGCCTTAGCATTAAGATGAGAACTCGCAATCTCTCCTACTATTCTGTGCCCCTGCATACCCCAGGCATTAGCTTCCGAATATTTAAACTGAACAAATGCAAATAGCAAAAGAATTTTAAAAGTAAATTTCATCATTAAGAAGGTTTAATCTCAAAAGTATTGAACAAGTGCTCAATAAACACAAATAATAACGCAAACATTTACGTTTTCACAGTTTCATAACTGACTAAGTCCTGTATTTGTAAAAAAGCTTGATTAACATGTATTATTCTTCTACTATTCTATTTAAATATTCAGAATAATCAGGGATTTGTATAGAATAATTGATGTCCATTAGTGGAGAGGTTAGTATAAAATCTGCTGTAGATCTATCGCAGGCCACCAAAATATTCCATGCCGTTGCAACACGCAAAAGAGCTTTTACATCGCTGTCATGTGCCTGTGCTTCAAGTGGATCCCAAAAGAAAATAATAATATCGAGCAAGCCTTCCGCAATCATTGCTCCGAGTTGTTGGTCACCACCCAAGGGTCCGCTAAGTACTTTCCTTATTGGAATTTCTAAGGCGTCCTCTAACATATTACCTGTTGTTCCGGTAGCAACAAGGTTATGACTTATAAGAATTCGTTTATTGTAGGTAGCCCATTCTATTAAATCCTTCTTTTTGTGGTCATGTGCCACAAGCGCAATATTCTTTACAGATCCTATGATTCTGATTTTCTGCATTTGAAAAATTGAATTTATGCTATATCATCTCTAAACAATAAACCAACTCAAACGAATAAGCCAGCATTAATAATAATCAGAAAACAATTCACTGTTCTTTTTTTCGGCATCTTCAATTTCTACGAACGAAGACAAAATATCGGCCTTCCCTCTTCTGATACATACATTATGTTCATAATGGGCAGATGGTTTACCATCTTTTGTTCTTACGGTCCATCCATCCTCATCGTAGAATACTTCTTTGACCCCAAGATTAATCATGGGCTCTATTGCTAATACCATTCCTTCTTTTAGT
This sequence comes from Segetibacter sp., assembly GCA_031373555.1. Lineage (GTDB taxonomy): Bacteria > Bacteroidota > Bacteroidia > Chitinophagales > Chitinophagaceae > Segetibacter. The sequence goes on from JANMMU010000065.1 coordinate 73,161, forward strand.
TTAGGCCCATTACCACGTTTACCAAAGTTTGGAACCTGTGGGTCTTCATGAAGGCTTCTACCTAAACCATGACCAACAAGTTCTCTTACAACACCATATCCATTACGTTCAGTATATTCCTGAATAGCATATGCAATGTCCCCAATTCTGTTTCCGTGATGCGCCTTTTCTATTCCCTTGTACAAAGACTCTTTTGTAATTTTCATAAGTTTAGCAACATCTTGCCCCGGGTCACCCATGGCAAAAGTATAAGCGCTATCGCCGTGAAACCCATTCATAAATACACCGAGATCAACTGATACTATATCTCCTTCTTTTAAAACATTATTAGTAGGGAAACCGTGAACTACAGCATCATTTACAGAAATACATGCAGTATATGGATAACCCTTGTATTTATAAAAATTAGGAACCGCTTTATTATCACGAATAAATTGATCGGCAATATTATTTGCTTGCATAGTAGTAACCCCTGGTTTTAAAAATTTAGCTACTTCAGCAATCACTTTACCAACAAGTAAGCAACTTTCCCGCATTATAGCAATCTCTGCTTCTGTTTTATAAAATATCATATTTCGTGGTCTCGACATATTAAAAATAAACCTGCCAATAAATTAGCAGGTTTATCATATTAAAACATATTATAAGTAAATTCTTTAAACAGATGCTGTAGTCATCTGTTGCCTTCCCTGAATTCTTCCACTATCCATCAATCCATCATACTGCCTCATCATTAAATGAGTTTCAATTTGCTGAAGTGTATCTAAAATAACTCCAACCATAATCAGCAATGAAGTACCTCCAAAGAATGATGAAAATTGTGAAGTAACTCCTAGTCTTTGAGCAAAGCCTGGTAAAATACCAACCAAGGCTAAAAATACAGCTCCTGGTAAGGTAATTTTATCCATGATAGCACCAATATAATCAGAAGTTGGCTCACCCGGCTTCACACCCGGAATAAAACCATTATTTCTCTTTAAATCCTCACCCATTTGCTTAGGATTAAAGATTAAAGCTGTGTATAAGAAAGTAAAAGCTATTACCATTACAGAATACACAACCATATACCAAAAGTTACTATGATCGCCGAATACTTTTGCTATTCCTTTTCCACTTTCCGTAAATGAAAATAGGGTAGGCAAAAACATAATCGCCTGTGCAAAAATTATTGGCATCACACCAGCCATATTAACTTTTATTGGTAAAAATTGTCTTGCACCACCTAATTGCCTGTTACCAACAATTTGCTTGGCATAACTAACAGGGATCTTCCTTACACCCTGTACCAAAATAATAATTCCCATGATAATTGCTATAAAAATTGCAATCTCTACAAGAAAAATCAATAGTCCACCGCCACCACGTGCTTGCTTAGCACCAAATTCCTGAATAAGTGCCTGTGGAAAACGGGCAAGGATACCCACCATGATAATGATTGAAGTACCATTACCTAATCCTTTATCCTGAATTTTTTCACCTAACCACATTACAAACAAAGTGCCTGCAGTTAATGTTATGATTGTAGAAACAGTAAAGAAATCTTTATAAGCAGGTATGATAGCCTCCACATATCCGGGACCGTTTAAATATGCAACATAAGCACTAGCCTGAAATGCAGTAACAATTACAGTCAGATAACGAGTCCATTGATTAATTTTTTTACGTCCGCTATCACCTTCCTTTTGAACCTTTTGCATTTGAGGTACTAGTATTGTCATCAATTGCATGAAGATAGATGCAGAAATGTAAGGCATTATTCCTAATGCCAAAATTGATGCTTGAGAAAATGCACCACCAGCAAAAGTGTCGAAAAGACCTAATAATCCATTTTTAGATGCATTGGCCTGCGCACTGGCTAATAAATTTGGATTAAGGCCAGGCAATACTATATGAGTACCCAAACGATAGGTAAATACAAGCGCAAGTGTTATTAGTATTTTACTACGCAGTTCATCTATCGACCAGATATTCTTGAGGGTTTGAATGAATTTTTTCACTTTCTAAATTAAGTTGTAAGTATTATTTCTCTAAAAGCCAAAAAGACGCATCTAATGATGCGTCAGGCAAATATCGTTAAAATTAGCGAACAATTTCAACGCTGCCACCAGCAGCCTCAATAGCTACTTTGGCTTTTTCACTTATCGCATTAACTTTAAAGGTTACTGCAGTTTTAATTTCACCGTTACCTAATACTTTTATAACATCTGTTTGACCTATTAAACCATTGATATAGAGGTTCTCCGGGGTAATTTCGGTGAAACCATATTTTTCAATTAAGTTTTCAATCTGACCTAGATTCAAAACTTTATACTCTACACGATGGGGATTTTTGAAACCACGCTTAGGAATACGTCTTTGAATTGGCATTTGGCCACCTTCAAAACCAATTTTGGTTTTATAACCTGCACGGCTTTGACCACCTTTATTACCTTTTGTTGATGTTCCACCTTTACCAGATGCTTCACCGCGACCAATTCTCTTTTCTTTGTGCACAGCCCCTTTTGCAGGCCTTAGAGTATGTAATTTCATTTTATTTTTAATTTATACTTACGGGGTGATTTCCCCTCGCTTAATAATTTTTTATGAGGTTATAGATGCTTATATTTTAAGCCTTATCCTAACCTGCAACTTCTTCTACTTTTAATAAATGGTTTACTCTTCTAACCATTCCGAGTATCTGAGGTGTAGCTTCAACTTCTACATTTGCATTCATCTTTTTCAAACCCAATGCTGCAACTGTTCTTTTTGCAGTTTCCGGTCTGTCAATTACACTTTTTACCAGTGTTATTTTTATCTTTTTCATAATAATGATAGTAAGAATTCTGTATAAAATCTACATTCTTGTAGCATACTTAACCGGGTTAGTTAAGGAAGCAAAGCATTTATGCAGAAAATACTTTTTTAAGACTTATTGTTCTTGTTTTTGCAATAGTGATAGGCTCTCTTAGCATGGCTAAAGCTTTGAAAGTAGCTTTAACTACATTATGCGGATTTGCAGAGCCAAGGCTCTTTGCTAATACATCAGTTAAACCTGCACTTTCTAATACAGCTCTCATACTCCCTCCGGCCAATACACCAGTACCATGTGCAGCCGGCTTAATTAAAACTTTTGCAGCACCTTCCTTTGCAAGTTGGTCATGAGGTATTGTACCATGCATAACCGGAACTTTAATAAGGTTCTTTTTAGCATCTTCAATACCCTTAGTAATGGCTTCCTGAACTTCTTTAGCTTTACCTAAACCATGTCCTACTACACCATTGCCGTTACCAACAACAACCAGGGCAGAAAAACTGAAAGTTCTACCGCCTTTAGTTGTTTTCACAACACGGTTAATAGAAACTACTTTCTCTTTTAATTCAAGATCTCCACCCTTTACTTTATTTAAAATTGCATTTGACATTTTATATAAATCAAAATTTTAAAAACGATTATTTAGAATTGTAAACCACCCTCTCTTGCACCATCAGCAACAGCTTTCACTCTTCCATGGTATAAATTTCCGCCTCTATCAAAAACACATGTTGATATACCTACAGAATGAGCTTTAGTAGCTATTGCAGCGCCAACAAGTTTACTTTTTTCAACTTTGTTTACTTTTTGAGCAGCAATATCTTTATCCCTTGATGAAGCAGCTGCCAGAGTTGTACCTGTAGCGTCATCAATCATTTGAACATAAATTTCTGCATTACTTCTAAAAACAGCCAGACGTGGCTTTGTAGCAGTTCCAGAAACTTTACTTCTGATACGATACCTGATTTTCTGCCTTTTTATTAACTTGTCCATTTTATTTTTATTTGGTTCCCGATTCTGCCGGGATAAAAGTTATCAATTATTTGTTAGTAAGTATACGTTATACAATAACTACTACTTACCTGCTGCTTTACCAGCTTTTCTACGTATAAATTCATTAGAATATCTAACACCTTTACCTTTGTATGGTTCAGGCTTACGAAGGCTACGTATTTTAGCAGCTACGGCACCTAATAGTTGGTTATCACTACCTTCTAACATTATTTTAGGATTTTGACCTTTTTCAGTTAAAGTAGCAACTTTAATTTCTTTAGGAACATCAAAGATAATATTGTGAGAATACCCTAAAGATAAATCCAACAAATTACCAGTATTAGTTGCTTTGTAACCAACTCCCACTAACTCAAGTTGTTTAGCAAATCCTTCAGAAACACCTTTTACCATGTTATTGATTAAAGATCTGTAAAGACCGTGCAATGCACGATGACGTATCTGATCAGTCGGACGCTTAATGTTAACTTCTGTACCGTTAACTTCTATATTGATATCTCTATCAATAGACTGTGATAGAGATCCTTTAGGACCTTTTACTATAACCACATTATCAGCCCCAACGGTTAGTGTAACCCCTGAAGTAAGAATAACCGGTTGTTTACCTATACGAGACATAAAAAAAATTTAAATTTTACAAACCAATGATTGATAGTATTCAGTTACCGTATAGAGAACTTAAACTCACATCAACCGTATTTAATTCTGAAAAGAAATTAATAAATATAACAAAGTACCTCTCCCCCAACATTTTGAGCTTTTGCCTCTTTGTCAGACATTACACCTCTTGATGTTGATATAATTGCAATACCCAAACCATTTTTTACTCTTTCAAAATCAGCAGGTTTAGAATATTGACGCAAACCCGGACGGCTAACTCTTTCCAGGCTACGAATAGCCGGTACTTTAGTTGCAGCATCATATTTTAGAGCAATCTTTATTACTCCTTGCTTGTTGTCTTCTTCAAATTTATACTTCAGTATGTACCCTTTGTCGTATAAAATTTCAGTAATACGCTTTTTCAAATTGCTGGCCGGAATTTCAACTATTCTGTGATTAGCCATTTGTGCATTACGAACCCTTGTTAAATAATCTGCTATAGGATCAGTTACCATTGTTTATAAAAATTGATATTATTAAAGTGATTACAATGCGATATCCCCGATATCATTTTAAATCTAAAATTTTTGATCAATGAGGTGTTTAGCTCATTTACAGAAATTACCAACTTGCTTTGGTAACTCCAGGAATTTTTCCTTCTAATGCCATGTCACGGAAAATATTTCTGGATAACCCAAAATAACGAATATATCCACGTGGACGACCAGTCAACTGACAACGGTTTTTAAGACGTACAGGTGAAGCGTTTTTAGGAAGTAAGTCAAGTCCTGCATAATTGCCCTCTTTTTTCAAAGCGGCTCTTTTGTCGGCGAACTTAGCTACAATCTTTTCCCTTTTTCTTTGCCTGGCTTTTACAGATTCTTTTGCCATAATAGTTATTAAAATTTTGTATTTTAAGTATCCTCAAAATACTATTCGATAAATTAAACAGTTTCTTTTTTAACGTTTTTAAAAGGCATGCCCATTTCTTTCAAAAGCTCATACGCTTCTTCATTTGTACTGGCACTTGTAACAAAAGTAATATCAAGACCGGTAATTTTATTAACCTTATCAATATCTATTTCAGGAAATATTATTTGTTCAGTTACACCTAATGTATAATTGCCTCTGCCATCAAAAGCTTTGTCGTTAATTCCTTTAAAATCCCGTACACGTGGTAGAGAAACGGATATTAGTCTATCCAAGAATTCATACATTTTAACCCCACGCAGTGTAACCTTTGCACCAATAGGCATATTCTTTCTCAATTTAAAGTTGGATATATCCTTTTTAGATTGAGTAGAAACAGCTTTTTGACCTGAAATTGTAGTCAGTTCATCCACTGCCACGTCTACAAGTTTCTTATCTGTTACAGCCCCGTTAACTCCACGGTTAAGACAGATTTTTTGAAGCTTTGGAGCCTGCATTACGGATTTATATCCGAATTTCTTCATTAGAACAGGTACAACTTCTTTGCTGTACTTATCTGCTAATCTTGGTTTATAAGTAGTAGTAGCCATTATTTAATTACCTCCCCTGATTTTTTTGCTATACGAACAAGTTTACCATCTTTTCTATCACGTTTCACTTTTGTTGGCGAACCGGATTTTACATCCCAAAGCATTACATTGCTAATGTTAATAGATGCTTCTCTTTTAACTAAACCACCTTTAGTGTTTTGAGCACTTGGTTTTGTATGCTTAGTTATTATGTTTACACCTTCAACAACAACACGCCCTTTTTCTAAGATGACTTCAAGCACCTGACGGGGCTTTTTTAGATCCTTGTCATCTCCGGCAATAACCACAACCTGGTCGCCTTTTCTGATGTTGAATTTAGGTTTAAATCTGTTGCTCACTTTTTAAAAATTTAATGTAACTAACTTTTATTGACTGCATCTTTTATTAAAAAAGATGAATGATTTATAATACTTCCGGAGCTAATGAAATGATTTTCATATAGCCTTTATCTCTTAACTCTCTTGCTACTGGTCCAAAAATACGTGTGCCACGTGGCTCATCAGAATTGTTTAACAATACAACTGCATTGTCATCGAACCTGATATATGAACCGTCTTTACGACGTAATTTGTTTTTTGTTCTCACTATTACGGCTTTTGAAACCGTACCTTTCTTAACACCTGCTGCAGGCATTGCATCTTTAACGGTAACAACAATTTTATCACCAATTCTGGCATAATCCTGACCAGAGTTGCCTAATACACGAATGCATAATACTTCTTTGGCTCCGCTGTTATCAGCTACGTTCAATCTGCTTTCTTGCTGAATCATTATTTATCTTTTTAGGTACTTTTCAGTACTTTGATATTAGTATTAAGTAGTTATTAATTGAAATTTTGAATTGGAAAACAAATCGATTATTGATATTGCTTTTCTAATTATTTTACTTTTTCAACAATTTCCACCATTCTCCACCTTTTAGTTTTACTTAAAGGGCGGGTTTCCATAATTTTTACCACATCTCCAATGCTACATTCATTTTTTTCATCGTGAGCATGGAACTTAGTAGTCTTCTTTACGAACTTACCGTAAATCGGGTGTTTTACTTTTCTTTCAACAGCTACTGTAACGGTTTTATCCATTTTATTACTGCTTACAACACCTGTTCTTATTTTACGCAAATTTCTTTCCAACATGATCATGTTATTTATAGTTAAGCTACAATAGCTTTTTTCTTTAATTCAGTTTTCAGACGAGCAATATCCTTTCTTACAGAACGAATAGTCATAGGATTTTCCAAAGGTGAAATTGCATGAGCAAATTCCAACTTTTTTAATCTAAGTTCTTCTTCCTGAATCCGGGCAGTTAAATCTTTATGATTCATACCACGTAAGCTCGTATTAAATTCTACTTTTTTGTTCGACATATACTGTTATTTGAAAATTCAACTTTTGAAATTATCTGACATCAGAGTTTTTTCAAATTCTACTTGGTCTTTAATTGTTACGCCATCAACTCACGGCGTATTACAAACTTGGTTTGAATAGGTAATTTTTGTGCTGCAAGTGCAAATGCTGCTTTTGCAACTTCTTCTGATACACCATCAGCTTCAAAAATTATCCTGCCTGGTTGTACAACTGCAGCCCAATATTCAGGATTACCTTTACCCTTACCCATTCTAACTTCAGCTGGCTTGTGAGTGATAACCTTATCTGGAAAAATTCTTATCCAAACATTACCTTCTCTTTTCATAGAGCGGGTCATGGCCTGACGTGCAGATTCAATTTGACGATTTGTAAGCCAAACAGAGTCTAATGATTTTAAACCAAATGAACCAAATGCTAGTGTTGCACCACGCTTAGTATCGCCTTTCATGCGACCTTTTTGCATTTTTCTGTGCTTCGATCTTTTCGGCTGTAACATTTTTTATTTCGTTTCTAGTTAAATGCCTGATTTATAAATCTCAAACATTTCAAAAATATTAATTAATTTGTTATTTAGATGGAGTGAATTATCGTCTTCCTCCTCCTCCACCACCACCACGGTTATCTCTTCCACCACCGCCACCACCGCGGTTATCTCTGCCACCACCTCTGAATCCACGGTCATCATTTCTATCATCTCTTCTTCTTTCACCTGCCGGACCACCTTGTTCTTTACCACCAATGAAATTTGGATTCAATTCTCTTTTTCCTAAAACTTCACCTTTACATATCCACACTTTGATACCTATTTTTCCATAAACTGTAAGGGCAAAAACACTAGCGTAGTCAATATCCATACGGAAAGTATGTAATGGAACACGACCTTGTTTGATTTCCTCACTTCTGGCTATTTCAGCGCCACCCAAACGTCCACCAACTTTAACTTTAATTCCTTCTGCACCCATACGAAGCGCTGAAGCAATGGCCATTTTAATAGCTCTTTTAAAATTAATACGGTTTTCTATCTGACGGGCAATTGTATCTGCTACAATGTTAGCATCTAATTCAGGACGACGTATTTCAAGAATATTGATTTGTACATCTTCTTTCCCTGTTAACTTCTTAAGCTCTTCCTTAACACGATCAACTTCACCACCACCTTTACCGATAATAATACCAGGCTTAGATGTATGAATAGTAATAATTAATTTTCCCAGTGTACGCTCAATTACAATTCTGGCTATACCACCTTTATTAATACGGGCATTAAGATAAGTTCTGATCTTATGATCTTCAATTAACTTGTTAGCATAATCTTTATGATTACCGTACCAATTGCTTTCCCATCCGCGGATAATTCCTAACCTTGCACCAATAGGATTTGTTTTCTGACCCATATTTTGGATATATAAGTTTTACGAATTTTTATTTGAAGTTTCTTTTGTTCTAGATCCATAAACATTTTTAGAAACCTCATTTGTTTTTGTATCTACAATAATTGTTACGTGGTTGCTACGCTTACGAATTCTGTAACCACGCCCTTGTGGAGCTGGTCTCATACGACGTAATGTTTTAGCACCATCTACAAATATTGTCTTTACTACCAAATTTGAATCTTCTGACTTTGAGCCTTCGTTTTTTTGCTCCCAATTGTTAATTGCACTTTTAAGCAATTTACCCATTGGAGTAGAAGGATGCTTTGGATGATGCTCTAAAACAGCTATTGCATTTTCTACAGCCATGCCACGAATAAGATCAGCCAGTAACCGCATTTTGCGTGGCGAAGTTGGATAGTTTCTTAATTTAGCTACTGCTTCCATTTGTGATTAATTTTTTGTTTAGTGTTTTTGTAAAATTTTACGAAAATCTAAACTTATCTATTGCTTTTTATTTGAATGTCCTTTAAAATTCCTTGTAGGGGAAAATTCACCTAATTTATGACCTACCATAAATTCTGTAACATAAACCGGAATAAATTTATTCCCATTATGAACGGCAAATGTATGACCTACAAAGTCTGGTGTAATTGTAGAGCGGCGAGACCAGGTTTTGATAACTGATTTCTTTGCTTTTCCATCGTTAATAGCCAAAACTTTACCTTCTAATTTGGCAGCTACGTAAGGACCTTTTTTAATTGAACGACCCATGTTTTTTATTTGATAATGTGATAATGTGTTAAGTTAATCTAACGGTACACATCATTTATATTACTTAAATTAATTCTTTATTTAGCTATTTTTTTACCATCTCTCCTTTGGATAATCATCTTATCGCTTGATTTTCCTTTAGTCCTGGTTTTAAGACCTCTTGAGTATTGACCGGTTCTGCTTCTAGGCTGACCACCTGATGCCCTGCCCTCACCACCACCCATTGGGTGATCTACAGGGTTCATTGCAACACCACGTACACGTGGTCTGATACCTTTCCAAACATTACGACCTGCTTTACCCATGCTTTGCAAACTATGATCACTATTACTTACAACACCTACAGTTGCATAGCAATTGATCAATACTTTTCTCAACTCACCGCTAGGCATTTTAAGAACAGCATATTTTTCTTCTTTGTTGCTCAATTGAGCACTACCACCTGCACTTCTTACAAGCTTGCCACCTTGGCCGGGTTGCATTTCAATATTATGAACAACCGTACCCAAAGGCATACTTTTAAGAGTTAATGCATTTCCCAAATCCGGGGCTACACTATCTCCGCTTACAACAGTCGCTCCAACCTGAAGGCCTTGTGGGGCGATAATATATCTTTTCTCACCATCAACATAATTCAACAAGGCAATGAATGCAGTACGGTTAGGATCATACTCAATGCTTGCAACTTTTGCTGGTATATTCTTTTTATCTCTTTTAAAATCAATAATACGGTAAGCCTTTTTATGTCCGCCACCAATGTAACGCATTGCTCTTCTACCCTGAAAGTTACGACCACCTGTTCTTCCCAATGGTTCGAGTAAACTTTTTTCAGGAGTATCAGTTGTTATTTCTGCGTAGGCATTTCCAATTCTCCATCTGGTGCCTGCTGTTGTTGGTTTATATTTTCTAAGTGCCATAATTCTTTGCAATATTTGCGGTCTTGCCGACCATTCTTATTTAATACTTTATACTTAATAATCTGATTGGAAAACTTATAATGTTCCGTAAAGATCAATAGTTTCACCTTCTGCAACAGTTATCATAGCTTTTTTGTATGCAGACTTTTGTCCTTTTACAAATCCGGCTTTGGTGTATCTTGTTTTATTCTTACCGGGAACTACTACAGTATTTACATCCTTAACTTTTACACTATAAAATTCTTCTATAGCTTTTTTTATTTCGAGCTTATTAGCTTTACGATCCACTCTAAAAGTATATCTACGCAGCTTTTCTTGTTGTGCGTTAGCTTTTTCGGTCAGGATGGGTTTTACTAAAACTTCAGAGAGTTTCATTTGTATTCAGTTTGAAAATTTTAAAAATCAGCAATTTGAAAATCAACACACAATTAAAGAATCACTATTTTCAAATCATTTTGTTATTACTACCTATCAGTTATTCACCTTCTTCTGCTACATCATCTTCAGAGAAGATTTTTATAGCACCTTCAGTTAAAACCAACATATCTGCATTTACAATATCATAAGTATTAATATCACTCAACAATGATGTTGCTGCATTCGGAATATTTCTGCTACTTAGATAAAGATTATCATTATAATCAGGTATGATAAATAAAGTCTTCTTATCTCCTACCTTTAAGCTATTCATAATAGCTGCGAATTGTTTGGTTTTAGGAGCATCCATTGCGACATCTTCTACTACAATAATAGAGCTGTCTTTAGCTTTAGCAGATAAAGCACTGATTTTCGCAAGGTCTTTTACCTTACGGTTCAATTTTAAAGTGTACCTGTGAGGCTTGGGGCCGAATATAGTACCACCACCTTTGTATAAAGGATTCCTGATGTTTCCCTTACGAGCACCACCTGTACCTTTTTGCTTGTGCAACTTGCGGCTGGCACCCTGAACTTCAGCACGGGTTTTAACTTTGTGAGTTCCCTGACGCTGCGCAGCAAGATATTGCTTAACAGCTAGATAAACTACATGCTCGTTAGGTTCTGCACCAAATATTTCATCTGGTAATTCTACAGACCTGCCGGTTGATTGACCTTGTATATTTAAAACGTCTATTTGCATATTATTTCTGTATTAGAACGATAGAACCGTTGTGGCCAGGAACTGAACCACTAATTAATAAATAATTTTTATCAGGGAAAATTTTGATGATTTTCAAACCTTTTACTTTTACCCTATCAGTACCCATACGGCCTGCCATACGCATACCTTTGAATACCCTTGCCGGGTAAGAAGATCCTCCAATAGAACCCGGAGCTCTTTGACGATCGTGCTGGCCGTGAGAAGCCTCGCCTACACCGTGGAAACCATGGCGTTTTACAACACCCTGAAATCCCTTACCCTTGGTTGTTCCTACTACTTCTACATTATCGCCTTCAGCAAAAATGTCTACAGTAATAGATTCACCCAAAGCCTTATTTAATGAATAATTTCTGAATTCTTTTACAACCTTCTTGGAAGTTGTATTGGCCTTAGCGAAATGACTAATTTCGGCCTTAGTGGAGTTTTTTTCTTTTTTCTCGCCGTAAGCTATTTGTACTGCAGAATACCCATCATTTTCAGTAGTCTTAACCTGGGTAACTACGCAGGGACCAGCTTCAATAATAGTACAAGCTGTCTGCTTTCCATCGGTGCCAAATATACTGGTCATGCCAATCTTTTTGCCAATAATACCTTTCATTTTTTAAAATGTTTGTGCCCCGATGTTATAAGGACTTCCACCAAGTTGGCGGAATCGATCCTTCGTTTGCCAGCGACCTTTTCCGTTGTTTTCCTTAATGCAAGGAAGTGGAAGTACCGTTGGTAAACAAACCTCGAAGGGCTTGTTCATATTTTAGAATTAAATAAACTGTTTTTTATGTATCAGCTTATCAATCCGTTAATTTTATTTCAGCGCTCTTTTCCCAAGAACTATTTCAAGGTTGAGAGATGAATATTTTAAGAACTTTTTGATTTGAAATCTAGTTTCAAATCAGCCTAAATATAAGTTAGGCTTTGATTTCAACTTCAACACCTGATGGTAGGTCGAGCTTACTTAGAGCATCAACAGTACGAGATGAAGAGGTATAAATATCTAACAATCTTTTGTGTGTACACAATTGAAACTGTTCCCTTGCTTTTTTATTTACGTGCGGTGAACGCAAAACAGTAAATATTTTCTTTTGCGTAGGTAAAGGTATTGGACCTGTTACCACAGCGCCAGTACTGCGAACGGTTTTCACAATTTTTTCGGCAGATTTATCTACCAGATTGTGATCGTAAGATTGTAGTTTTATTCTGATTCGTTGCGACATAATCAATCCCGGATTTTGTATTTGTGAAGTGTTAATTTTTATCAATTAAACATCACAAATCTTTTATTTGGGAGCGCAAAGGTAAGTGGTTACACCATACCATCCAACAATTTAAAAAAAATATTTGCTATTTTTTTTCAAATATTAGATGAAATTCCTAAAAAAGTTTAGAATTTACCTAAAAACCTCATTTCCGATAAAAAATAGAAGCAAATTATTTTTAGAAAAATAGAAAAGGATGTGAATCTATGACGTTCTTACAAATTCTTCAAGGTAAAATTTATTTTCAGTGGTAGAAACAAAATCGGAAGGCCGTTCTTCATTTACATAGTTTGAGCAGATGATCCATGCACCGTCCTCCCCTGTTTTGCTGATGCAATAGGCTGTTTGCAAAAATTTGTTTTCCGCATCAAAAAAGTAAAGGTTAACTGCCTTCTTTTGATTAAAGTTTAAAAAATGAATATAACCTGACTCTACAGAAGTGGCTTCTTTTAAGGTAAAGACATATTTATCAATCGTAAGTTCGGTGGGAGTAACCTGAACATCCGTTTCAATTCCGGCCTTTATTGATTTACGGGACACCCATTTACCATCTAAGGCAGCATTTGGTTTACTTTCCTCCTTAAGCAGATTGAAGAAAATGTCTTTGTAAACATCAACATTCAACACATCTCTTGTAACAAAAAATTTCATTGCTTTCTCTTTCAACACCTGTAGTTCATCGTGGCAAACCTGATCAAGTAACTCAAGATAAGGCTTGAGATAAGGAACCCTTTTGTCAACCTGCAACCGCTCCACGGCCTCAAAATAAAGGGGCCCTGATTGATTGCTGTTAATAACATGAAATAAACGGCGCAACTGATCAAGGCTTGCATCTTTTTCCTGCTGATCGTAGGCATGTTTGTAATCCATACTAAACAATTCCAGCTTTAGAATAAAGGGTATCCCATAATCTTTAAGTTTAAGTAATGCTTTATCGCAACAATCCAGGCACAACCTTTTATCTTCAGCGTTTCGATAGTATTCATAATTGTTGTTGAGGGCTATTGCAGCATTAACATAGGTTTCGGGCAATAGGTCTACATTGGTTTCGTGCTTTTTGAGCAGCTTAATCATCTCATCGTATTTGGGGCCATAACCATATTGCTTTAAATCTGTTTCAGAGGTGTTATAAAGTCCACGCATTAATGCATCTACCAATCTTTGCTTTTTATCCATCCCTACTTTTACAGCATCATTGTCTATAAAATCGTTCAATTCTTTTGCAAGTGATCCTCCAATGTATTTTGCTTCTTTAGCTGTACGGAGCTTATTATCTGCAATATCGTTCCAGATTATTCCGGTTGCTTCTGTTATTTTCTTTTCTATGTTAATTGATACATCAGCCAAAAAAGTTTCCTGTTTTTTAGATAACGAGTCTATATTATCCGTCAGGGCTTTTATCAACAAATCCTGCCGGCCGTTTTCCCGGTTTTGGATTTCAGTCATTTCTTTTAGTTGCCGCAAATAGGTTTCGTGATTTTCCTTAACTGCGGCTTCAACCTGGCTTTTTAGTTCGCCCTGCAGGCTGCGATACAATCCAAAACCACCACCAAATAAAAACAAACCCAAAATAGCCAGATATTTATAAAATGCATTGTACACTTCTGATTGCACACGAACTTCCAGACTTTTGTCAAAATCACCGATAGGAATGCGGGAATAGTTTTTTTCTTTTACCAGCGACTCCAACAGGTCTATACGTTGTTTAAGAGAATCGCTTTCGCTTTTTTGAGCAGTTAATTGAAGACAAAAGAAAATGGAGATGATACAAAATGGCAATTTCATACTTATACATTTTTGTATGAAAGTTACAGAATTCTTGAACTTATGCCCAATAATTATTCATTATAAAAGGGATAAATTATTTGCAGGGAATAAAAAAATGATTGTTTATGGAATATTTTGGAAAAAAAATACTCAATCCGGTGCCGCAGTTTATTACTGCACCAGATTGAGTTTATACATTAAAGTATAAGACGAACACCTAATGAAAGATTATTAAGCGGTGTACTGCCTATTATACTTGAGCCTATAGAGAAAAAATTTGTTTTAGAATTACTATTATTTGGAGCATTATTAATCACGGTATTGTTAGACCCAAAATTCAAATAAGCAATAGATGGAAGGGATATTTCCATTTGCAATTTTCTAAAAACCTGATAAGAAACCCCGGGTGTTAAATTTATTGAAAAAGATGTGCCCTTCGTTGTGACAGGCTTCTGCTCCTGCTTACTTTGACCATAAGTTGCTGCACCTTGCCCAAAGAAATAAAATCCCTTTCCTAAGGCTTTGTAATGCCTACAGAAAACTCCAAAATTGTAATTATCTGACTTTGACAATAGTGAATCATTACTATTCCATCGCTGACTGTTAAAACCATAATTAGCAATAATACCAAACACTTTCCTTTCCGTAAAAAATTTACCTACAGAAAATCCAATATTACCTGATTTTAAATTTGTTCCATTAATATAATCATTTTTCTGGACACCGTACGACAGATCGCCACCAAGCAGGACTGCGTTTTTCTTCATTTGTGCCTGACCCGCAGACACTAAACCCAATAGACATAGACTTGTAATTACCAATTTTCTTTTCATAATTTTTATTTGTTACAAGACAATCAAATGATTGATTATGATGTTAATAAAAATTGAAAAGAAATGAATATTTACTTAATGTATTGTGAAAGAAAAAATTACCTCAAAGTAGTTTACCAATTATTCTCTTTTACTTCCTCATATACTTTTTGTATCCCTTCGGGTAATGAGAGTTTATGTTTCCAACCTAAAGCATGAAGTTTAGAAACATCCATTAGTTTACGTGGTGTACCATCGGGTTTTGTAGTATCATGCTTTATTTCTCCATTGTACCCAACAATGTCTTTTATCAGCAGGGTAAGGTCTTTTATAGAAATGTCTGTACCGGTGCCTATGTTCACAAAGCCGGCATCGTTATAATTTAACATGAGGAAGTAACACGCATCTGCTAAATCATCTGCATGAAGAAATTCGCGAAGCGGAGAACCAGAACCCCACATTTCTATAAAGGGCTCATTCGCATTTTTCGAAGTGATCATTTTGCGAAGCAAAGCAGGCAAAACATGACTGTTGTTGAGATCATAATTATCATTGGGCCCATACAAATTTGTAGGCATAACAGAAATGAAATTGCAACCATATTGCAGTCGGTATGATTCGCACAGTTTTATACCGGCTATTTTAGCAATCGCATAAGGTTCATTGGTATATTCAAGAAGGCCTGTAAGTAAATATTCTTCTTTTAATGGCTGTGGAGCCATTTTAGGATAAATGCAGGAAGAACCAAGGAACATTAGCTTTTTTACGCTATTTACATAAGCAGCATGAATGATGTTGGCCTCAATCATCAGATTTTCATAAATGAAGTCTGCCCTGTAAATATTATTGGCTTGTATGCCCCCAACTTTTGCGGCAGCAAGAAAAATGTATTCGGGTTTTTCCTTTTCATAAAACTGATTGACTGCCTGTTGATTTCTAAGATCCAATTCTTTGGATGTTCTAAACAAGAGATTGTTATAACCTTCAGATTGTAACTTTCTTGTTATTGCACTACCTACCATGCCACGGTGACCTGCAATATATATTTTGGCTTCCTTTTCCATGCTTGTACATTTTAGATTACAAGTTTTGAAAAAACTAATAATCTATTAATTGCTTATGCTTTGAGTTGAAAATTTGAACGAAGATTATTCAAATTGATTTTTGATTTTAAATCCACTTTCTTTAAGTAAAACATTGCTTTTGAATAATTCGATATCAGCAGAAACCATTTCTTCAGCAAGTTGCTCAAGATTATATTTTGGTTCCCAGCCGAGTTTCTGTCTTGCCTTGGTGGAATCGCCTATGAGTAATTCTACTTCGGTAGGGCGATAATAGCGTGGATCAACCTTAACAATAGTACTTCCAATTGGCAATGTATATTCTCCATTACATGCAGCAACTACGGCTACTTCCTCTTCATCTTTGCCCTTAAACTCAAGCTCTATACCTGCATATCTGAATGCCAGTTTTACAAAATCTCTGATTGAAGTGGTAATGCCGGTAGCAAGTACAAAATCTTCAGCAACATCATGTTGCAATATGCGCCACATACCTTCAACATAATCCTTTGCATGTCCCCAATCACGTAAAGAATTAAGATTGCCCAGATACAATACATCCTGCATGCCAAGTACAATTTTAGCAACAGCTCTTGTTATTTTCCTGGTTACAAATGTTTCTCCACGCAAGGGTGATTCGTGGTTAAACAAAATACCGTTGCATGCAAACATATTGTAAGCTTCACGATAATTTACTGTTATCCAATAGGCGTATAATTTAGCCACCGCATAAGGTGAACGGGGATAGAATGGCGTAGTCTCACTCTGTGGTACTGCCTGAACTAAACCATATAATTCGGATGTAGAAGCCTGGTAAACTTTAGTCTTTTTTATAAGCCCCAAAAGACGAACAGCTTCTAATATGCGCAATGTACCAATACCATCAGCATTGGCAGTATATTCAGGTTCTTCGAAACTCACATGCACATGACTCATGGCCGCAACATAGTCACCAAATCGGGAGCATTAGTTGGCACCAGCACTTCCGACG
>JANMMU010000072.1:0-54729 GCA_031373555.1 Segetibacter sp.
AAAAACCATAAAAAAAGAGCTCCATGCCCCAATTGATAAAAATCAAACTATACGGGGTCTAGAAGCTCTAAGCGAAGATAAACAGATAAACTGTTTATCTTCTTGAAAAAACATTTGGAAAAGTACGGTATAGTTTAAGTACCTGGCTAATTTTCTAACAGGTAACGATGACCCCGAAAGTATTGCAAGGGCTCTTGTTTTGCCTAGGATTTTAGGATCTTCAATCAACACTTCTTTTGGAATGAAAATCCAAAGTTTGATAAGTTTCTTTAAAAATTCTCAAACCACTTTTTATTCACGGTAACATGCTCCCTCAATTCTATATCAACACCTAAATTTAATTCTTTTAATTTTTCAGCTATTTTTTCACCATCCATCAAATCAATTGCTGGAGCCCCATCCCTATTTGCTTCTTTGATAGCATCTCTAGTGAATGTTCCAGTTGTAATGAAAAGTCCTTTATCTGTTCGCCCAACCATGGCACCTCTAAAGTCCCTTATCGAACTAGAGGAAACTTTGCCTTTATATCTTTTGCATTGAAATATAATATGGAAACTTAGAATTCCATTAATTTTTGCAATACCTCTTCCGTCAATTCCACCATCACCTGTTTTTCCTATCACTTCAACTTGAGAGAACCCTTTTTCTCTTAAAATTCGTTGAATTAGCCTCTCAAAAGAATTAGGTGATAATTTTTCAGTAATAATCTCAATGACTTCCTGCTTCCATTTTTCAGATTCTGATACTTCTTCTTCTGCATCTTGTTCTTCGGCTTTTTTAACCGTGGATTTAGTTTCGATTGAAACTTTAATTGAACTGTCACCATTTAGAACCCATATACCCTTTCCTCCCTTTGTCAGTATTCCTTTATTTTTTAAAACAGTTCTAACCCAAGCCAAGTTATATAGTAATTCTGATTGTCCAGTTTTACCATTAATTATTTCTAATAAAGAATCACTCAGTTGCAAGTCTTCAACAATTCTCTCGTAAATTTCTTCGGTATTAGCTGAACCCCCAAGTTTTTTTATTGCTTCAATTGTCGGGTTCATTAACTCATTTCGTGTTGGTAGGCTTTTCATTTTCTTTGAATTACTTGGTAATATTTATTTAAGAAATTAATCAGTGAATATCCAATTTCGGTTGCAAAATTAACGGGAAATGTATCTGCAATTTGTTTGTATTGTTGAGCAATAGAACCTTCAAACTTCCAATCGTCAGGAAAAGTTTGAATCCGTGCGTATTCCCGAACTGTAAACGGACGGGTCTCATCAGGATGGCAACGTTCCGTTTGTTTTTGAGCTGGGCTACAAGTTAAAGTGAGGCAAGGTTCATCCCAACCAATTCTACGGGCAATGCCGGTTTTGCCGCCCCCGAGATAAAAACTCCCACCCATGAATTGTTTTTGAATATCCAAAGGCAGGTCACGCCAATAACCTTTTGGCGGTACTAAATCTAAAACTTCAATTTTACTTTTTGGATATTTGACACCTTCCGATTTTGGCACATTACTTTCAAACAAATCGCCTTTTTTTAAGGCATCTTTTAGATTGTATATTTTTTTGTGGGGTTTTGGGTATTCATATTTCAAATCAATATCCCCTCTAATCCCAACTAAAATTAAACGTTCCCTTTTTTGTGGTACTTTGAAATTAATAGCTTTTAAAACCTGTATCGGAACTACGTTGTAGCCAATTTCATCTAAAATCGAAATCATTCCCTGCAAGGTTTTCCCATTTTCGTGGCTTAACAATCCACGGACATTTTCACCGATACAAATTGGAGGATTGACTTCTTTTACAACTCTTGCAAATTCATAAAAAAGTGTACCTCGGGCATCCGCCAAGCCTAATTTTTTACCTGCATAACTAAATGCCTGACAAGGAAAGCCACCTGTTACAACATCAACTTTATTATGATATTCAGAAAAATTAAAAGCTTTAATATCACCTTCTAAAACTTTCCAGTTTGGGCGGTTTTTGCGCAAAGTTTGACAGGCCCATTTATCAATTTCATTTAGGGCAACACATTTTAAACCTGCTTTTTCCATACCAACAGCCAAGCCGCCAGCACCGGCAAACAATTCCAATACTGTATATTCCATTTCTGGTTCTACAAAATTGGACACAGTTTCTTTTGTATCCTGATTTAGAAAATCAGAAAACAAGGTTTGGACTTTGGCTTTTAGATAAACACGGTAATTGCTCATAGGCTCCCGGACAGCAGGCAATTTCCCTTCTCTATCCCAACGCCTAAGAGTTTCTTTGCTTTTACCAATTAGTTCAGATGCTTCCGACAACGATAAATATTCACTCATAACCAAGTTATTTAACCTTATACAATGGTTACAAACTTACGGTTAAAATTTAAATTTCCAAACCATTTAAACTAAAAAATGATTTTCAATTCTCACCTTTTCTCAAAACAATTGCACCATTGGAAAAAATCCGTTTACCACGATCATTTCCTATAATATCAATAACATTTGCTCCAAATCGTTATTCGCAAAAGCGACAAAGGCTCCTAAAAAGGAGCCAATGTCTGTAATCACAGCTAAAGAAAGTAGTTATATGATGGCTTATATTAGATGCGAGAAGTGAGAAACAAAAAATCCGACATCATAAATCAGACATATCCTTTAATGCTTCACAACAACAGTTGTAGTTTCTTTTGTACCATCAGTTTTGGTAGCGACTAAAATAAAAATGCCGTCACTTAATAATGCAGTGTTGATTTTATTGTTAGATGATTTATTATAAAACATGGCAAGTCTGCCATTGACATCGTAAAGTGTTATTGAAGCAATATCATTTCCATTTACATACAAAACATCTGAGACAGGATTTGGATAAACTGATATTTTGTTTACAGCACTCTTTATATTCACAACCTGAACATCAGAATATTTCCATTTGCCATCGTTGTCTATCTGCTGCAAGCGATAATATATTTTTGCCGCAGACAAATTACTTATACTATTGTCTGTGAAGTTGTAATTAGTTGCAGAGCTACTATTCCCGATAGCTTTTACATTGCCAATGGTGGTGAAGTCAACTCCATTTACGCTACGCTGAATGATAAAGCGATTGCTGTTAATTTCCTGTTTTGTAGTCCATTTCAGGTTAACTGAACTTTTATCTACTGCAATAGCATTAAAGGAAGAAAGCGTTACCGGGAAACTTACAATTGAGGTAAGTAAACGCACCACATTGTTGTTCTTATCAACCACGTACAATTGTTTTGATGTGCCGAAAGCGATTGCATAAGGATAGTTGAATGAAGCCGCCATAGACTGACCTCCATCACCGGAATAACCAGAATTATTGTTACCTGCAATTGTAGTTATAAAGCCTGTACTAACATTTACTTTTCTGATTACATCATTGTCTGCATCTGCTATGTAAACATTTCCCAGAGAGTCAATGACCAGTCCGCTTGGACTTGTCAACTGCGCCCCTGCTGCTGCAGATCCATCGCCACTATACCCGGCTGATCCATCTCCTGCAAATGCATAAATAACACGTGAAGGGTCTATAAAGCGAACAACATTGTTGGTTTGGTCTGCAACATACAATAGTCCGTTGGCGTAAGCCAGTCCTGTTACTGAACCGAACTTTGCTGACAGTGCAGGCCCGTTATCACCTGAATAACCAGAAGTACCATTACCGGCAATAGTAGAAATGTTACCTGTAGCAGCATTTACAAACCTGATGCGATAGTTCAGTTGATCGGATATGTAAATGTTGTTATTCTCATCAATAGCTATGCTACTTGGATAATATAATTGTGCAGATTTTGCATTTCCATTATCGCCAGAAAAACCAGCAACACCATTACCTGCAATTGTATAAATATTTCCTGTTGAAGTATCCACTTGTCTTATTACGCTATTGCCCTGATCTGCAATAACCAGGTTACCATTATTGTCAAAAGCAATAGAAGTAGGATTTTTTAAAGATGCATTTATTGCTAACCCGCTATCACCGCTGTAAGCAGCACTACCATTGCCTGCAAATGTTGATATTTTTCCGGTTGTTTTGTCAACCTTACGAATGCGGTGGTTGCTAAAATCTGCAATGTAAATATTGCCCATATCATCAATTGCAACGCCACCCGGATTTTTCAATTGAGCAGCAGTAGCAGCACCTCCATCACCCCCAAAATTGCTATTACCTCCAATACTGGAAATATTTCCTGTGGCTTTATTAATTCTTCTTATGCGGTTACTTCCATCAGCTAAGTAGAGGTTACCTGTTGCATCTATACTTAGCGAATTGCTGATACCACCAATAGCACCAAATGATAACATTGCATTTAGTGCAGCGGCACCATCTCCAGAAAAACCTCTGACACCAGTTCCGGCAAAGGTTGAGATTTTATTATCAGCCAAATTAATTTTTCTGATCCGGCTATTGGCATCGCTAATGTAGATAGCTGTTGGAGTTGCGGCATCCAAAACAATATTGTTGGGAGTCTTTATTGCAGCAGCTGTAGCCAATCCTCCATCACCACCAAAGGTTGTATTGCCATTACCGGCAATTGTAGAAACGAAGCTATTTGAAGCTGCAATTTTTCTTATTCTGTTGTTTGACCTGTCAGCAAAATAAATATTACCTGCCCCATCTACAGCTATCCCTGCAGGGCTGCTGATTTTGGCAGCAGTTGCCAATGCGCCATCACCTGAAAAGCCTGCTGCACCCGTTCCGGCAATAGTAGAAATATTTCCCGATGAAGCAGTTACTTTACGGATACGTTGATTTCCTTTATCGCAAATAAATAAATCACCAGCCGCGTTAATTGCAATACCGGCAGGACTTGTTAATTGTGCTGTTAAAGCCGCACCGCCATCACCTGAAAACCCTGCCGTGCCTGTACCTGCAACTGTTGTAATTATGTTGGTGTTTAATTTAATTTTCCTGATACAGTTATTTGCCTGATCAGAAATATACAAGTTTGCATAAGTAGCATCTAACGCCAACCCTGCGGGGTTATTAAGTAAAGCAGCAGTAGCAATGCTACCATCCCCACTGTATCCTGCAACTGAAGATCCGGCAATAGTAGTTACTATACTTGTAGAAACTTTCAATTTGCGAATAGCATTTCCATTTATAAAATAAATATTTCCCGAAGCGTCATTAACTACTCCCGTAGGTAAAATATGAAAAGTAGTTGCGTTTAGACCATCACCACCATAACCTGAACTGGCAGCGTAGTTACCTGCTACTGTAGATACTAATTGTGCGTTTAATTGTAAACTTATTACAAAACACAAAACCAATAAGGAGCTGAATTTTATAAAAGTTTTGAATAGATTTTGTTTCATCTTTTTAATTTTTAGCATGATAAAAAAAATGAAGAAGCTGTGATTAAGAGCATTCATTTTTTGAAAATAGGAATTTCTTTATTATTTTATAAAATAAGTAAGAAGGCTACCTTTCGGCAGCCTTCTTACAGCAGTTAGAAAGATCTGTTTATTGAATAACAATTTTGCTTGTTTGGTTTTTGTTGCCTACAGTTACTTTAACAATGTAAACACCTGGAGCCAATTTGCTTTCTGCAATTTGCTCATTAATAATACCATTGCTTATTGAAACTGAACGCTGACTGATAACCTGACCAAATAAGTTTGAAATTACTATAGTTCCTTTATCGGCTTTTTGCTTAGAATCAAAGTAGATTGTAAAGTTTCCTTTACTTGGATTTGGAGCTACACTAAAATCAATCATTTTAGCAGGCGAAGATTTTGCAACACGTTTGCAAGTAGGATTTGTACTAATTGCAAGTGTTTTAGCAGCACTTGAAGCACCACATCCAACAGCAATAACGGTAAGGTTTCCTGAAAGGAAAGAAGGATCAACACTAACATCTAATGAAGAAGTTCCCTGACCGTTTGTAATTGAAATACCAGCAGGAACACCCCATGAGTATGTAACGCTTCCTGAATTATTTAAAGCATCGTTAACAACATAATTTGGAGCATCAAAAGGACATACTAATGTAGAGCCTGTAATACTGGTTGGAACACCTACTTTAGCTACTGTTAATGATTTAGCTGCACTCTGACCACAATTTGTAACAGCCTTTACAGTAACATAACCCGCAACAGCAGTAGGATAATTAACTGATATTGAAGTAGTACCCTGACCTGTAGCAATAGATGCACCTGTAGGTACAGTCCACAAATATGAAGTTGCATTTGTAACAGGAGCTATAGAATAAGCTACGCTGCTATAACCACAGGTTACAGTTCCACCTGTAATAGTGCCCGGAGCAGCAGATATTTTGGTTAAAACATAACTCCTAAGCGGACCATCACCACAAACTGATGAACCTTTTACAGTAACATTACCAGAAACAAAGCTATTGTCAAACAATACTTTAATAGTTTGTGTACCCTGACCATTAACAATTGTAGCTCCTACAGGTACAGCCCATATATAAGATGTTGCGTTAAGTATTGCGCTTACAGAATAAGTAGCGGAATCTCCTGTTCCGATGTATGAGCAAACAAACGCCGGACCTGTAACAGTACCTGCTAATGTTGGATTACCTTTCTTAACAGCTAAGGCACGTGCAGCACCAGTAGCACCACAATATGAACGATTTACTACTGTAACGCTTCCGCCAGTGAAAGTGTTACCATAAACAACCCATACACTATCCGTTCCCTGACCAGCAACAACAGTTGCACCTGCAGGAACACTCCACTCATATCTTAGTACACCCAGATTGCTTTTTGCGGTCACATAATATTTAGCAGGATTACCAGAACCAATATATGTACAGGCTAAAGTAGGTCCTACAACTATTGAAGGCGTAGCAACTGTAGCGGGACAAGTAACCAATGTAGCCAATGCACCTGTTGAATCTATGAAGAAGAATGCACTATCATTAAAATTATAATTTTTCAATGCCGGAGATCCTAGAACAGGTCTGAAATCATAAGCTATAGAGTCATAAGGGTTGGTTAGAATATTTGTTGTTGCTACTAAAGAATCATTTTTATTTGCACCAAACCATGTGTACGGATCCCAAACAGTATTGGTTTCAATCACTTTTCCGATTCTGTTACCAGCAAGGAGGTTATTTTTAAATACAAGGTTACCTGGAGAATTATTTGGCGTAGATGATAAGTATGTACCATTTGCCAATGCTGTACAAGCAGCACCATCAACCAATATTCCTGTTGGGAAATCCATCATTATACTGTTCATAATTCTAAGGTGAGAGTTTCTGCGAATCCTCACACTTCTTCTGAATCCTGAAGCAACTACAGCAGTAGGATCGCCTCTGTAAGGCCCTATATCAGTAATGTTACAGAATAGAGCAGAAGTAAATGGTTTTGCGTTTGTACCACTAGCATCGTTATCAGACTCATAACCTTCTGAAGTTGAAACCGCAGGGTTGTCGGATATTTGAGGGTCACGCAGTCCTAAGCAGAATTGAACAGATCCATTATAACCATTGTCAGTATCCCAGTTGTCATCAAGATTGCGGTATGATACAAGGTATTTACAATTTACCGAACCGCCGAACCATTCAAAAGCATCATCGTTTGCATAAGAAACCTGTATGTGACTAATAGTAGTTCCACGACCAACTGCACCCAATGTAAGTCCGTTTATTTCCTGATTTTGAGCAAAAATGTAACCACCGAACTCTATACGCACATATTGCATAACCCCGGAATTGTCGTTATCATCAGGATTGGCTCCACCACCATATTGTGTATTTGGACTTTGTGCAATACCTTCAATAAAATTTTGTCCACCTGCACCGTTATAATGTGCTTTTCCTAATAGAATAACTCCACCCCAATCACCCTTACCTCTTGAACCTGCTGGCTTTGCTGAAGTAAAAATAATTGGTTTAGTAGATAGGCCTTTTGCATTTAACTTAGCCCCTCTTGTAATGACTAGAGATGAGTTTGCAACATTAAAATCTCCTTTAATTAAACAGCCTGCATTGATTGTAAGGGTAGCATTGTTGGTTACATAAACCAACCCTTGCAATAAATACTTTTTGGTACCACTCAATGTGTAATTAGTGGTAATTGGAGTATTGATAACCGAATCTATCCCTGCGGAATATGGCGCATTTTGCGGATCCCAGTTAGTCCAACCCGTTGTCCACATAGCAGTGGGGGAAGGGGCAAAAGCACCACGGTAAGTTACCGGGGTAATGAAGGGCGTTTGTGCATTCGCAATAGCGAAAACAAGCAACGCAAACAGAGTGAAAATCTTTCTCATTTTTTTGTGTTTTAGGCCGCTAAGGTAATAGTGTAAAAAGCCTTTAGCCGCTCAATTACTGTTATCAAAAGTTTACCAAATTGTTAAGTAAAAAAATCAATTAAACTATTGTCTAACAATGGTTTAAGACAGTAACAATTTGTTTACAATAAGATAACATTATTTATACAAACACTAATTAATAACATAAAAAAAGCCACCTGAATGGCAGCTTAATTTCAATTTTATTTAAAATATCTATGATTAGAATTTATAGGCAATGTTTATTGACAATACTCTTCCAAAGGTTGTTGTTTGTACAAGGTTATCGCTGTCTATATCCAGCTTTTTATTATTATTTTTATCTTCAAAAAAATATTGCTTTTGAGCAAATAAGTCCTTTGCATTAGCACGTATTTCAAGGCGCTGCTTCATGAAGGATTTACTTATTTGGAAGTCAACTACAGTGCGACCATTTTCCCATACATCAGGAAAGTAATTGTTGCCTCCATAAAAAATGCGGGGGCCAGTTCGATTAACAAATGCAGACAATCCAAACCCATGCTTTTCATCATTGTACAGCAATCCGCCGTTTATAACATAAGGAGATTGGCCCTGTAAGCTTCTTTCAACTTTTATTTCATCGGAGTAAGGAATAATCACCTTTGATCTGATGTAAGCATAATTAGCCATTAATGTAAGATTGTTGAGAAAGGCTCCTTTGCTCTTAAGCAATGATCCAAATAATAACCTTACCTCTGCTTCGACACCAATGTTGGTTGCATCAGGACTGTTTTGATAAGAAATATTAGGATTAACCGCATTCAACTGGTAAACAGTTTCAATAGGTGTTTTGAACTTTTTATAAAAACCAGTAACAGAAAATACCTGCCCCCGACCCGGATATATCTCGTACCTAAGATCGTAATTATAAATTTTTGCAGCTTTCAATGTATCATTTCCGGTAACTGTAAAGCCTGTTGAGTAGTCGTAAAAAAGAAAGGGTGCTATTTCTCTAAATTCTGGTCTGTTTACAGTTTGCGAATAGCATAACCTAACATTCTGTTTATCGCTTATGGCTACCACAACATTTGCCGACGGCAAAAAAGTATTCACTCTATTGTCATAATTTAATGGAGTTACAAAATCACTTTTAATAGAATTTAATTTCATTACAAAATTCTCGAACCTGCCTCCATAAATCAATCGCACTATTTTAAAAAAACGTTGATCTAACATAGCATAATAAGCCACTGTATTTGTATTGCCATTGTATGTATCAAAAGGTGCTGATTTATCTACAACCCTAAACCCACCCTTGCCCATATTGGCTATATCAAATAATGAATCAATCCCTTGATTGATAATAGAGTAATTAAAAGTGCGGCCTTGTGCAAAACCCAATCTTCGCGAATCAAATTCGCGGTTACGTATTTGATAACTAAATCCTGCTTTCAATTCAGTTGTGACTGATTTGCCTAGGTTTATATTTTTTAGTACATCAACCTGACCTCCTTTGATGGTCTCTTGAGTGATATTTGTTTTCATGGTACCAGCATCATTATCATTTGCACCGTCACCTATCTGTGCTTTATAGGTGTTGTCATTTATGTCCAAAATATACGTATCATTCCTTGAAGGGTTGGTACGGGTCACGCTGCTGTAAAACCCACTCCAAATCATTTTGAGCCTGGCAGTGGGAATATAATGCTGCCCTTCAAGTTGGGATGAATAGAACTTATTTCCATTAAATACCCTTGCATTTTGTTTGATCAAAACTGAAGAATTGTCCATTGGATTAATGTCCCTTTCACCCACCCGCTGCACAAGCCTGTCATCTGCATTGATGTTGAAAATGTTCTTGAAACTAAAAATATTGTTGTTATTTATTTTGAATGAAAAATTACCTAAGACACCAGCCAGGGTCTTAGTGCTGTAAATAATATTGGTAAAGTCAGCGGTCTTTATGCTGGGCAGGCTGGGGTCCGTACCATCGTTTTCAAAAAGTTTTCTGTTGATATCAAAAAGACTGTTGGTTTTATTGTATGTAACCGAGAGCAACATACCCGCAAAATCACGTCCCTGCTCATCTTGAAAGTTGCGACCTAAAGTATATTGCAAGCTTACATTAGGACCGAAAGTGCCGTTTGTAAGCCCCCAATTGTTAATAAACTTACGGGCAAGGTTTTCCTGATCTGCAAATTTTGTAGGAAAATATTTAAGCGGCGGCACTACCCCGGGAAAATCTTTATTATCGCTCAAATAGTTCCATGTACCCCCTTTGTAACCAATACTATTTTTGGATGTTGTAAGTGAATTATAGCCTGCACCTATAGAGATTGACTGAAAATTCTGATCCGGGATACTTTTGGTATTGACCATGATAATACCTCCTGCAAATTCCCCGGGCAAGTCAGGAGTAGCAGTTTTGGCAATGATAATATTGTCTAACAGGTTGGCTGGAAAAATATCAAATGCGAAGGCTTTCCTGTCACTTTCTGAACTTGGGAGTGTAGCACCATTCAGCAAACTATTGTTGTAACGGTCGTTTAGGCCCCTTATTACCGCAAATTTATCATCCTGCAAACTTGCACCACTTACTCTTTTAATAACATCACCGGCACTCTTATCTGGTGTCCGCCTGATAACCTCGGCAGAAATTCCATCACTTATACTGCTTCGATTTTTCTGCAAAGCCAACAAGGCGCTTGCACTCTCCTTGTTTATTTTTCTCCCCTTAACTGTAACGTTAGCCAATGAGGCTGAAACAGGATCTAAAACTACATCATGGATAACAGTTTCACCATTTTTCAATACAATACCAACATCAGTTTTGGGGCTGTAAGAAACATAGTTTGCCGTAATGGAATAAGTACCTGCCGGTAAATTACTAAATGCAAAAACACCGTTTAAGTCTGCTGTCAAACTCTTGTTTCCAGGTTCTAATTTTACTGTAGCATTTGCAAGTGCAGCACCTGTTTTGCCGTCTAAAATCTTGCCCGTTATTCTTCCTTTTTGTGCACTTATATTTAAAATAACAAAGCAAAAGGCAAAAATAAGAGTCATTGGTTTCATCAAATACATAACAGTTTACAAATTGAACTGCAAAATTGGTTTTTATACTTACTATCCATGTTAACAGATAATTATCAAAAGATTAATTTTGTATGAAGATTAAATGAACATAATATTAATAGAGATAAAACTTAACATTGCCAATTATAAGCAGGTTTTATATTTGAAGTGCCATGGAAACAAGTAAACAAAGAATTATCCCCAGAGATATAAGTTGGCTTAGCTTTAATGCAAGAGTATTACAAGAGGCCAATGACCCAAGTGTACCGCTAAAAGCCAGAATCAGGTTTTTAGGAATTTTTAGTAACAACCTTGATGAATTTTTCAGAGTTAGGGTAGCAACTCTAAAAAGAATGACATTGTTTGGAAAGAAAAACATGCATCTGGAAACCAATCCTGTACAGATTTTAGAAGATATACAGACCATTGTACTTCAACAGCAAAATGAATTTCACCGTATTTGGGATGGTATATTGAAAGAGATGGAAAGTGAGGGAATTTTTCTGGTGAATGAGCAGCAACTAAATGATGAGCAACAACAGTTTGTAAAAAAGTATTTTGATGAACAGGTACGATCAAATGTTATTCCTCTGCTTATAGAGAGTATTCCACAGTTTCCTTATCTGAGAGAAAAATCTATTTATCTGGGCGTGGTGATGCGCAAGAAAGATGATGCCTACGACCACAAATATTCATTAATAGAAGTTCCCAAAAAAGCAGTGGGCAGATTCTTGCTATTACCATCAAAAGAAGGAGAGCAATCCATTATACTTTTGGAAGACATTATTCGCTTTAACCTACCATCTATCTTTTCTTACTTTGGCTACGATCATTTTGTATCACATGTATTTAAAGTAACTAAAGATGCGGAAATGGACATTGACAATGACGTATCCACTTCGTTAATTCAAAAAATAGAAAAAGGAATAAAGAACAGAAGAAAGGCAAAACCTGTTCGATTTGTTTTTGATAAAGAAATGGATGCCGGATTACTGGAGTACTTAATGCGTAGATTAAATCTATCAAGAAAAGACAACCTGATACCTGGAGGCCGAATCCACAACTTCAGGCATTTCATTGACTTTCCTGATGTATTTCATTCACAGGCTATCAGGCGTTCTCCTTTTACGCATCCTGCTTTTGAAAATAAACTTAGGGTTACTGATGTTATTCTTGCAAATGATGTTATGCTTCATTTTCCTTATCATAGTTTTGAACCGGTCATAGACCTTTTACGCGAAGCTGCTATGGACCCGCATGTAACTACTATAAAAATTACTGCATACAGGCTTGCAGCCAATTCTAAGGTTATTAATGCATTGGTAAATGCAGCAAGAAATGGCAAAGAGGTTTGGGTAATGCTTGAACTTCGTGCCCGATTTGACGAGGAAGCCAATCTTGCCTGGAAAACCCGGCTTGAAGAGGAAGGGGTTAAAGTGTTGATTGGCGTAGATAATATGAAGATTCATGCCAAAATATGTATCATAAAAAAGAGAGTTGATAACAAAGTAATACAATATGGATTTGTAAGTACCGGCAACCTGAATGAGCAAACGGCCCGGATATATGGAGACCATTGCCTACTGACAAGCAACAAAGAAATAATGGCGGACATTAACCGTATTATGAACTATCTTGAAAATGCAAAAGCTGGAAATGAACCATTAAAGCTGTGCCGTACGCTTATGGTTTGCCCTACAAATATGCGTCAGGAAATAACAGCACTTATTAACAGAGAAATAAAAAATGCCAAAGCAAAAAAACCTGCATCTATAATTTTAAAATTAAACTCGCTAAGTGATACCGTACTAATTGAGAAATTATATGAAGCTGCTCAAAGTGGGGTGAAAGTCAAAATGATTGTGCGTGGTATTTTCTGTGCTATGATTGAAAATCATAAGTTCAAAAAACCTATGAAAGCTATCAGCATCATTGATGAATATCTTGAACACGCAAGGGTTATGATTTTTCATAATGGGGGAAAAGAGAAGATATTTATATCAAGTGCCGATTGGATGGTGCGCAACCTGGACCACCGTGTAGAAGCAGCGGTGCCAATAATAGATGCAACGATAGCCCAGGAAATCAAAGACATAATTTCTATTCAGTTAAAAGACAATGTAAAAGCCCGGCTATTAGATAACAGACTTACCAATAAATATGTGGAAGGAGAAGGAGAAAAGGTTCGTTCGCAAATAGAAATTTTTAATTATTTACAGGCAAAGATTCGTAAAAATATACCTGATATAGAATGGGAACAGACAACTACTTTGCAACTAAGAGTTCCTTAATACTAGCCGTTTCTTGTTTTAGTAGTTTGCTATACCAATGACCAGATGATTTAATAATGCGCTTTTGCGTTTTATAATCAACATGTACCAATCCAAACCGCGGATGATAACCTTCTGCCCATTCAAAATTATCGGTAAAACTCCATACAAAATAACCCTTAACATTTACTCCTTCCTGCTTAGCTTTATAAACCTGCTGAATATGCTTTTGTAAATAACTTTTTCTTTCATTATCATATATCTCACCATTGATTACTTCATCAGGAAAAGCTGCACCATTTTCAGTAACAACAATTTCTTTAAAGTTTTTGTATTGGCTAAACTGTTTCAGCATTTTATAAATTGCCGGAGGATGTATTTCCCAATCCATAACTGTAGTGGGGCAGTTTCGTTTATGCGCTTTAATAATTTTCGCAAATATGAATGGAGTAAATGCTGAATAAGCTATAAGTTCACGTGTATAATTTTGAATGCCGATAAAATCCATATTGAATGATAGTTTGCTTTCATCACCATCCTTAACAAACTGCTCCAAACGTTGTAAAAATTTTATTTGCTTTAGCGGATAACCCAATCCTGCCAATGGCTCTACAAACAACCTATTTAGTAAAGCATCCACTTTTACAGTTGCGTTTATGTCTAACATACGGTTTCGATAAGGCTCTGTAAGTGAACAGGAAAAAGTAGTTCCGACCTTTGCTGAAGAGAATAATGATTTGATTATTCTTCCACCTTCTGCCTGACAAAGTGCAGCATGATGAACTGCAGCTAAAAAGTTGTTTAAACCTTTACGACCCGGTGCATGAACACCAAGAAAGTATCCCGCCCCTGTAAAAACCATTGGCTCATTTAAAACCATCCAATGCTTAACACGGTCACCAAAATGTTTTATGCATACCTGAACATAATTTGTAAACCAATGGATTATTTCACGATTTGTCCATCCTCCACGTTTTTCTAATTCATGAGGTAAATCCCAATGATATAAAGTAACCCATGGTTCAATGCCTACATCAAGACAAAAATCTATTACCTTGTTATAAAACTCAATGCCCTTGGGGTTTATAGCACCTATTCCATTTGGTATTATTCTACTCCATGAAATTGAAAACCTAAAATTTGGAATATTCATCTGCGCCATCAAGGCAATATCCTGAGCGTAGCGATTATAAAAATCAGTAGCAACATCAGCATGATGCCCATCCTTTATTTTACCGTGTGTTGCAGTAAATGTATCCCAAATAGATTTTCCTTTCCCATCAACTATGCTTGCCCCTTCCGTTTGATAAGCTGCTGATGATACACCCCATTTAAAGTCCTGGTCAAACACTTCATTTGTGATTATCACTATATCGTTTCTTAAAAATGAGCTACTATTTTTTTCAACATCACTTTTCTCAACTTTTTACTTGTATCAGTCCGCAAACCACCTATTAACGATTCACTCTGTATATTAGTTTCAAGCTGCATCAAAATTTTATTAATAACCTCTTCAGTTATGTCAGGGTAATTCACCTCTACCCTTTCATCACTATCTAACCATTCTTTTATTCTTGTCAAATGTTTTCTTTTCAAACTTTTTATTACAGGTACGCCCATTTCTTTCAAGGCAGCAGCATTACACTGTTGTTCATATTGCCCTTTCATTGGTATCACCATCAGCTTCTTCTTCATAAACAAAGCTTCGGCAGGAGTTTCAAAACCTGCACCACATAATACACCTTTTGCCGAAGCCATACTACTGATAAATGCCTGGTTGGTAATGGGCTGAATAATGATATTTTTATCGCGTATTACTTTTTTGTTGTGCTTTGAAAATACTTGCCATCTTGTTTCCTTACATTCTTTTAAGACCTTAATTATTCTTTTATCATCGTAGGCCGGCAAATAAACTGTATAGTGACCAGAATCGCTCACAATGTGTTCTCTAACCTGACTTCTTATAACAGGGGTAAAAATGTTTTCAGCATAAGACTGAAAATGAAACCCATACGCTGAATCTACAGGAGCATATTTTTTTAAAATTGCTTTACCAATAGGATCCACTTTTTTTGCCTGCGGTGCATTCTTATTTAATACAGCAGCCTGATGACTTAAGGAAATGCATTTTTTATTTTTTTGATAGCAAGCCCATGCAGAAACAGGCTCAAAGTCATTGATAACCAAATCATAGATTTGTACAGGCAGGCTAGTAATTTCAAGAAATAATACATTGATACTATTTCTTTTAAAGGTTTCTAATAAATCAACTCCACCGCTTTTTCCAAAAATAAAACCCAGACCACTATAGCGGTATTTGATTTCGTAAGGTAAATCAACATCGGCCTGCATTCCGCTAATTAGAATATCTACATCATGATTTTTCTTTAGTATAGGAATGATATCCCTAGCTCTGCTTATATGCCCATTGCCAGTTCCTTGTATAGCGTACAGTATCTTCATATTAGGCCATTAGATTAAAGTCCTGTAATAGTTGACTAAATAATTGATTGTTGTTCATATCACCAATATCAACCTCATCATCTTCTGTAGTTGATATAAAGTCCGATTCGTTGTACTTATACAAAGTCCACTCGCCATTGTAATACTCAAGAGCAGTTAGGTTTTCAACCCAATCGCCTGAATTAAGGTATTCTATAGTTCCTTCGTGATTTATGATTGTCTTTATTTCAGGTTGATGAATGTGCCCACAAACTACATAATCAAACTTGTTGCTTATAGCAATATCTGCTGCGGTTTGCTCAAAATTGTTTATAAATTTTACAGCAGATTTTACGCTGTTTTTTATTTTTTTAGAAAGAGAGATTTTCCCTTTGTGAAATATTTTTTCGGAAATAAAATTGAAAAACCGATTGATAAGGATAAGTATATCATATCCTACTGCACCCAACTTGGCAAGCCACTTACTGTGTTGCATAGTAACATCAAATACATCTCCGTGAAAGAACCAGGCTTTTTTACCATTTTCCAAATCAAGCACAATTTTGTTCTCAATACGAAAAGAGCCGAGTTTCATTCCTGCAAATTTGCGCAGCATTTCATCATGGTTACCGGGGATATAAAAAGTCTTTACCCCTTTGCTAATACTACCCATCAGGTAGCGAACAATCTTCATGTGGCTTTTGGGCCAATAATTTTTACTAAACTGCCAGATATCAATGATATCACCATTCAGTATTATTGTTTTAGGTTTTATGCTCTTCAGATATTTCAACAACTCCTTAGCATGACAGCCGTAGGTACCTAAATGAACATCAGATATAACTACAATGTCAACACGTCTTTTTTTCATGATAAATCTGTAATTCTAAAAGGAGACCCGTAGCTTTTAAAAAACTGTAGCAAAAAAATAGAAAGCAGGTTTGCTATTGCTGAATCAGCTTTTGATATCAAATTATTAAAATGCTTGCCATTTAATTTGGCATTAGGCAAATAGAAGGGTCTTACATTAACAATCCGATGGGTATTTTCTGAAAGCACCATAGCTTGTAATTTGAGTGTAAATTATAGGAGCAGTATAAACTTATTATTAAGCCATTATTATCAATTTATTAAGTGCTAAAATCATTTTAGTCCTTTGGGTATAAATAAAAAAGTAAAAAGGGAGTCTTGTAGAAACAAGAATCCCTTACATAAGAAAATGAATAAAATAAACTATTGCCCTAATTCCATTATGAAAGCAAAGAAATGATTTGACTATTATTACAATGTAAACGGAAGATGATATTTGTGTTAACCAAGTGACTATAGTCTAATACCCACAGAAAAATACAAAACTCTGTTTTTTCCATTATCATTTGCATTGTTATCTGTGCCCGGTACTAATTTTACAAAACCTAAATCGTAATTAACAGATAGACTTAACCTGCTAAATTCAACCCCAGCCAATCCATTTAATCCATAATCAAAGCGCTTCATTTTGGGGTAGCCAATGGGATTAGAAGGAGAATTTCCGCTATCAAAATCAATGTCTTTATTGCTATAAACAATAACAGAAGCAGTTTGGAGTTCGGTTTTGTTTTGACCAGAAACACCCAAACCAATGTAAGGCCCTGCACCAAAAATTATCTTAGGTGCATTACTAAATCCTAACGGAATTTTACCTACAAAAGCAAGTGGCATTTCAACATACATTGGGTTGGTAGTAGCCTTAAAATACCCAATTTGTCCGGGCTGACCATATTCAGTTTTTGCACCCTTTCCAGTATATAATAGTCCTCCTTTAAAAGATAAAAATTTATTGATAGGCAAATCACAAATTAAACCCACATGAAAAGCTCCCAGTTGATTACTTTTATCTACATTGCCATTATCATCAATGGAAATATTAGCGATATTATAACCTGCTTTTACTGTAAAATTGCTTTCCAAAGTTGACCTTCTGCCTTGTGCAAAAGAAAAACCTGTTACTAAAAGAAGTATGTAAAACGAAATAATTTTTTTCATAGGTTGTTTACTTTATAAGGTTAAAAAATTGTACCCGTATGCTTCTGCATAGAATATGCAAAATAGTTATAGTGGGGAAATAATAAATGGTTGGTGTAATTATTGTTTGTTAAAATAAAAAAGAACTGATGAATCAACATAAGAAAACAATGGTGCTAGGGGCATCTACCAATCCTTCTAGATATAGTTATTTAGCCATTAACAAATTAGTTGCTCACCATCATCCTGTAGTTGCAGTGGGTCTTAAAGAAGGGGTTATAAATAATGTTCAAATTGTAAAAGACAAACCCCAAGAGAAAGATGTTGATACTGTTACTTTGTATCTTAATCCCAAAAACCAAATCCCATATTACGATTACATAATTTCATTAAAACCAAAACGTATCATTTTTAACCCCGGAACAGAAAATGATGAATTGGTTTCATTGGCTGAAAAAAATGGAATTGAAGCGGTTGAAGCATGCACCCTGGTTTTATTAGGAACGGGGCAGTATTGATTTGTGAAATATTTATTTTTGCTCACGGAAAGAACCGAAGCAACAGAAAAGCATTTTCATAATTTCCGTTTATTCAAAACTTTTCCGTGAGCCAAAATCTTTTTCTAAAATGTGAGTGGGAGAAATAATATTTTATATCTCCGAAAGATTGAACGTTTCTTTTACACGAATACCTTTTTCTGTTTGTTGCAATGAGCAGCATTCGTTAACAGGATCATGCTCAAAAAAGAGAAAGAAATTATTCTCAACCGCTTCCTTCAAAAATGCTTTCTTTTCTGTAAGTGTTTGTAAGGGAAACATGTCGTAACCCATTATGTAAGGCAAGGGTATGTGCGCAACAGAGGGCAACAAATCAGCCATATAAATTATAGTATTGCCTTTATACTTTAAAACGGGTAGCATCATTGCATCTGTATGACCATAAGCAAATTTTATAGTAAAGCCCTCATCAAAAGAAACGCCTTCCTTTACTTCCACCATTTTCAATTTTCCACTATCTTTTATTGGCAATATATTCTCTTTTAGAAATGATGCCTTTTCCCTGTCATTTGGTTCTGTTGCCCATTTCCAATGCCTTTCATTGCACCAGTATGTTGCATTTTTAAATGCAGGCACCAAAGCCTCACCATGTCTTTCTATACTACCGCCACAGTGATCAAAATGAAGATGCGTATGAAACACATCAGTAATATCATCTTTGGTAAACCCATGATTTGAAAGTGAGCTTTCCAAACTGTCATTACCATGCATATAGTAATGACTGAAAAATTTAGCATCCTGCTTATTGCCCATCCCGGTATCAATAAGTATGCGCCTATTACCCACTTCTACCAACAAACAACGCAATGCCCATGAACACATATTGTTATCATCAGCAGGATTAAGTTTGTTCCATATACTTTTTGGCACTACACCAAACATTGCTCCTCCATCCAGTTTAAAATAACCACAATTAATAACGTGTAGCTTCATGACTAATTAATTTTTATCAATACTTTTTGTTTGAATAATGCAGAGAATAACCAAAACAACCCGATGCTAAAAAAGAGAATCAAAAATAGTATTGAATTCTTCATACTACCCGTAAGTTCTTCTATATAACCGAAAGAAAACATTCCTATAACAATTGCAATTTTTTCAGTAACATCATAATAACTAAAAAATGAAGCCGTGTCTTTTGTGACAGGCATTAGTTTAGCATAAGTAGAACGGCTTAGGGATTGAATGCCGCCCATAACCAACCCAACAGCAACTGCTAAAAGATAAAACTGATATTCTACAGGTGTTTGCTTTGGTTCAACTTCTTTTTTTAAAGCCTCAATTTTTGTACCAATGGAGGCTACAAGTTCACTATTTCCGGGCTTTGCAATATTCCCTTTATAACTTTCTTTTTCAATTTTGAATTGATCTATTTGTTCAAAATAGGGTTTTAGCGGTTCTGATCCCGTTGCTATACCATAAGCAGCAAAGCAAATAAATATCCAGAATACAACTACACCTATTAATACTTTTATATTACCAAATATTGCCGATAACCTTGACATAGCAATTGCACCTATAATTGCAACCAACTGAATAATTACAACTGTAATAATAAGTTTGGTATCCTCAAGATTTAGCAACTTGCTGCCAAAAAGTGTTGCAGCAAGCATAACAGTTTGAACACCCATACTATAAAAGAAAAAGCCTCGCAGATAACGCTTTAGAACAGGCATATTCTTTACCTGGTGATATACTTTTTTCATTTCAGAAAACCCTTGTGTAAAAATGTTTGCTCCATTTGATTCACCTGAAGGTTTACCTACAGGCAACCTTGCAAAGGTGATTTGAGCAAAACCAAACCACCATAATCCTACAAGCAGAAATGTTATGCGGGAAGCAAGACTTTCTTTGCCTTGCATACTTATGACCAATCCAAAACCTATAAGTTGAAGCAATACACTTCCAACATATCCAAATGTGTAGCCCTTGGCACTTATACGGTCACGATCTGCAGGATCTGCAATTTCTGGTAAATAGGCATTGTAAAAAACCAGACTGCCGACATAACCCATAGCTGCCAACATAAAGCATATTAATCCATACGCAACATTTTCTCCTATAAATAAAAACAATCCGCTACATCCAATAGCTCCCATATAACAAAAGAACCGCATGAAATTCTTTTTATTACCTTTTATATCAGCAATAGAAGTAAGTATAGGATAGGAAAGGGCAACGATAAAATAGGCCACCCCAAGTGCATAGTCATACAGTGCAGAGTTCTCGTAAGTCCTACCGAACAAGATGACTTCATTACTTTTAAATGCAGCCTTGGTTGCTGCGGTAAAATATATAGGGAAGAAAGTTGTTGTGATAACTAAATTATAAACACTGTTGGCCCAATCATACATTGCCCATCCATTAATAACTCTTTTTGAAGCAGTAGCCATATATAAGGTTTAATGGACTAAAGATAGGGGAAGAAGTAGATTATTAAGACACGTATTATCAATGAATAGGTGTAATGCCCTTTTGAAAGCATTCGCTTTAAAATCAATCTGTACTATAAAAAAAGAATCTTACACATAGCAATATAGGGCTAATATGGAAAAATATTCTCTTACCCGATTTGGGCCCTTTCTTCTAATAATACTTTAACCAGGTTTTCAAGCTCTGTAATTCTTTTTTCCATTTCGGGAAGGTTGCGGCTAAGTGCCTGGCTGCGAAGTGCACTGCTATATTCAAATGCGGGAGAACCGGTTACTGTTATCTTAGGAATTTTTATGGACTTGCTAACACCGCTTTGTGCATTGATACGGCTACCATCTGCAATATGTATATGGCCTACTACCCCGGCCTGGCCGCCTATCATAACATTGTTACCTATTTTGGTACTTCCACTTACTCCTGCCTGGGCAGCTATTACAGTATTGATGCCTACTTCTACATTGTGTGCTATCTGTATTAGGTTATCTAGTTTGGCACCTGTCTTAATGATTGTAGATCCTATGGTGGCGCGGTCTATTGTAGCATTGCTACCTATTTCTACGTTGTCTTCAATAATTACATTTCCAATTTGAGGTACTTTTTTAAAAGATCCATCAGCTTGTGGTGCAAAACCAAATCCATCGCCTCCAATCACCGTTCCTGCATGTATGGTCACATTTTTTCCAACAATACAATCATGATAAATTTTTACTCCGGGATGTAAAATTGTATTTTCATCTATCCGTGCATTGTTGCCAATAAATACACCGGGGAATATTTTTACATTGTTTCCAATGCAGGCATTGTCACCTAAATAAGCAAATGCACCTACATAAACATTTTCACCCATTTTAGCATTAGGCGATATAAAACTTGGCTCTTCTATACCTTTTAATTGTTGAGTTTTGTATTGTTGGTAATAATGCAAAAGACTGGCGAAAGCAGTATAAGGATCAGTAACCCGTATCAAACTTCCTTCTACGGGTTGTTTTAATTCCAGTTTTTCAGAAACAATAATGACTGATGCGTGTGTGGTATAGAGGTAATCTTCATATTTTGGATTTGCCAGAAAAGAAAGTTGACCTTTTTGCGCATCCTCAATTTTGCCAAAACCAAAAACACTAACATCAGGATTTCCTTCAATTTTTCCATTTATTAATAGCGATATCTGGTTGGCTGTTAGTGTCATTTTTTAATAGAAAGATTTAGTACTGTTATGTTATGAAATAAAAACCACACTTTTCTTTTTCATTTTTACAATCAGGTTTCATAATAACAAATGTAAAATTTTTTAACGGCGGATAATAACGTTTTATGTATTAAAGCGTTATCAACTTGTGAAATATCTTTAACCTGACCATCTTTAAATAATATCTTTATATGCTCATCGTGTGCTTTATACATGGTATTCTCCGTATCACCTGTAAATACAAAGTATTTTGCCTCATCCGCCTCAATACATAACTTCTGACAAGCGGAGCGGCTTTTTTGTTGCACCAGCTCATCATCAATAGGCAATGCCTGCAATTTTATTTTTAACAGGTTGCGATTGAGTATACCAAGACAAAGTGTACTCAAAACCTTATCTGAATGTCTGCTCCAAATTTTAATTGCATGTAAAAACTCAACATCATCCAACCCTATAAAATGTTGCAAAGCCCCTTCATCCATTTCACCATTGAAATCATTTAAAAAATAATCTACAGAAGTTCCTGTCTCAAGATTTGCATCCATTTTTTGGTGCAACTCTCTAATTCTTTCACTAATCTTTACCAGCATTTTTTCTGCAACTAAAACAGTTTTGTGCAGGTAAACCTGCCAATACATAAGCCGCCTTGCAACAAGAAATTTTTCTACACTATAAATCCCCTTTTCTTCCACCATCAATTCTCCATTGTGAACTTCCAGCATTTTCAATATGCGGTCGTAGCCAATGACCCCT
This sequence comes from Segetibacter sp., assembly GCA_031373555.1. Lineage (GTDB taxonomy): Bacteria > Bacteroidota > Bacteroidia > Chitinophagales > Chitinophagaceae > Segetibacter. Next base: position 22,946 of record JANMMU010000072.1, read on the forward strand.
TCGCTTACACCTGTAAAAAAGCTATCCCGGGTAAGATAATCCATCCTGTCCACATCTAACTGTCCTGATACTAGTTGATGTAAAAATTTTTTGGGATATTTTCCTGTAAATATATCTATAGCCATCTGCAGTTCGCCGCCAAACTCGTTGTTTAGCAAGTGCATAATATGCAGGCTTAATGTCTCATGGTGCAATCCTTCTAACAATACATTTTCCAGTGCATGACTAAAAGGGCCATGTCCAATGTCGTGGAGTAATATTGCGGCCTTTGAAGCCACCTCCTCGTCAGCAGAAATCTCAACCCCTTTACCCCGCAATTCATTGATAGCATTGCCCATAAGATGATAAGCCCCCAACGAATGCTGAAATCTTGTATGTACCGCACCGGGATATACAAGATAGGCCAACGCCATTTGCTGTATTCGTCTTAATCTTTGGTAATATGGGTGTGTTATAATTTTAAAAATGAGCGGATTGCTAATAGTAATGAATCCATAAACAGGGTCATTAATGATTTTGCGTTTGTTGGGCATTCTTGTAATAATAAGATTGTAAACTTAGATGTAATATTTAAAGATAAATAGTATCAACTGATTTAAATTGAAAATATTATGTTTTATAAGAGTTAAAAAAGCCTGAAGCAGGAATGTTGTTGATACTTTGTTAAACAACAAAATCATGAATTGCTGTAACATACTTAAGTTTATATTTGAACTGGAATACAATAAAAAAACACTTCACATTTATCGATTTTATTTTCTACTCTTTTTTACATTAATTATCAGAATACTTTATGCAATTACAATGCATTGGGTATTAGAAACTGGTTTGATAGTGTTATTGCTATCGCCAAAAAAAAATAAAATTTAAAAGACTATGTCGCCAGCAAAAATATTATGGGTAGATGATGAAATTGAAAGTTTACAAAGCCAAAAGCTATTTTTAGAAAACAAAGGTTACGAGGTAAAAACACTTACCAATGGTACCGATGCTATAGAATATGTAAAAGACAATCTGGTAGATGTAGTTTTAATGGACGAAAGTATGCCGGGACTTACCGGGTTACAAACACTGGCACAGATCAAAGCAATAAATTACCAGATTCCTGTTGTACTTATTACAAAAAATGAAACAGAAAATCTGATGGACGAAGCCATTGGAAATGAGATAAGCGACTACTTAATTAAACCTGTAAACCCAAACCAGGTTTGGCTTAGTCTTAAAAAAATAATTGATAATAGAAGATTGGTAGCAGAAAAAACTACCTCGGCATATCAGCAGCAGTTCACCCAGCTTTTTACGGAGTTAAATAATAGCCCTGACTATAACCAATGGATGGAAATTTATAAAAAACTGGTCTATTGGGAACTTGAAATGGAAAAGAGTGATAGCCCTGAAATGCAGGAAATTTTGCAAAGTCAGAAACAGGAAGCAAACAGAGAATTTTTTAAGTTCATCAGTCGCAATTATGCATCATGGATTGATCCAAAAAATAATGCCCCAATCATGAGTCATACACTCATGCAATACAAGGTTTTACCGCATGTAGAGCCCGGCGTTCCTACTTTTTTTCTACTTATTGACAATCTTCGCTTTGACCAATGGAGAGCCATTCAGCCATTGTTTTCAGAAAATTTCAGGATTCTTGAAGAGGAAACATTTTACAGTATTTTACCTACGGCTACACAATATTGCCGCAATGCCATTTTTAGTGGTTTACTACCGATTGATATAGAAAAACAATTTCCGGTAGAATGGAAAAACGATGACGAGGAAGGTGGAAAAAACCTGCACGAAGAAACCTTTTTCAAAGGACTTTTGAAAAGGCTGCGTAAGGATAATCTCAAACACAGCTACACCAAAGTTGTCAATAATCACGATGGGCAACAGTTAGTCAACAACATTCACAATATGATGGGCAACGATATAAATATCATCATTTACAACTTTGTAGATATGCTAAGTCATGCCCGTACAGAAATGGAAGTGTTGAAAGAACTGGCCGGCGACGAAATAAGCTATCGTAGCATAACCAAAAGTTGGTTTGAACATTCACCTTTGAATCAGGCATTGAAAAAAATTGCAGATAAAAAAGTAAACCTGATTGTAGCTACCGACCATGGAACCACCAAGGTTAAAACACCCTATAAGGTAATTGGTGATAAGCAAACCACCACCAACCTAAGGTACAAACACGGCAGAAACCTCAACTATGAACCCAAAGAAGTGCTGTCTTTTAAAGACCCAAAAGTTGCCGGGCTGCCTACCCCTAATGTAAATTCATCTTTCATCTTTGCAAAAGAAGATGGATTTTTATGTTATCCAAACAATTACAACCACTTTGTAAATTATTATAGAAATACCTTTCAGCACGGTGGAGTTAGTTTAGAAGAAATGATTGTACCTATTATAAAAATGGTGAGCAAGGTTTAAAATAGAAGAGTAGTCTGCAAAATTAAAATGTGCCGGAAAGGTGGATAAATGCATATTATTAATCCGATGGGTAGGTTTATTTTTGCAGTTGTAAAAGTTTGAATCGAATGAAGATTAATCAGGCAACACTTAATAAGGTTGAAAAGATTTTAGAAGAAGGCGAATATATTGTCAGGTACGAAAGGGGTACTTTTCAGAGTGGTTATTGTATTTTGGAAGCAAAAAAAGTAGTTGTATTAAACAAGTTTCTTAGTGTAGAAGGTAGAATTAATACTTTGATAGAATTGCTTCCCAAAATAAACATCAACATAGACCTGTTGACACATGAATCACAGAAACTCTATGATGAAATAATAAAGAAATCTACCCAAACCACTCTTTTTGAAACAACTGAACCTTCAGCATCGGCTGAATAATCTTTGATTTTACTATTCCATTCTTATTGCTTTTTCAAGTAGGTTTGTACCTGTGGCTTATCCATCACTTACGATAACATTTTTAGGTACGGGCACCAGCAGCGGTGTGCCTATGGTTGCCTGTAGTTGCGAAATATGCCATTCAACAAATCCTAAAGATACCCGGCTTAGAAGTAGTATATTGGTGCAATCTGCAACTACCACCATAGTTGTTGATGCTACTCCTGATTTCAGATATCAAATGCTAAGAGAAAAAGTGAAGGATATAGATGCCGTATTAATTACACATCCCCACAAAGACCATATTGCCGGTATAGACGATACCCGGCCATTTCAGTTTTTTTCAGGAAACCCTACCGCTATTTATGGCTATGCAAAATCTCTTGAAGGTATTAAAAGTGAAATACCATATGCCTTTCAGGATTTGAAATATCCCGGTGTACCTAAAATTAATTTAAATGAAATTTCTTTAGAGCAATTTTCTATTGGAGATATTACCATTCAACCCATATTGGTGTGGCATTTAAATATGCCCGTTTATGGTTTTCGTTTTGGAAAATTTACGTATATAACAGATGCCAACAGGATTGATGAAATTGAAAAAGAGAAAATAAAAGGCAGCGAAATATTGGTATTAAATGCACTAAGAAAAGAACCCCACATTTCACATTTTACCCTGTCCGAAGCTGTATCTATGGTTCAGGAATTACATATACCCAAAGCTTATTTTACCCACATTAGTCATCAACTTGGTTTTCATGATGAAATCAACAAACATTTACCCACAGGCATTTCTCTTGCACATGATGGGCTAAAATTAAATATTTGATTTAAGTAAATTGTAATTATGTATTTTGCGCTAGCAAAATTTCATTAATACATGAAAAATTGGTGGAAAAACGTATCCAAAGATTACTTCACATTCTCTAAACGAGAAAGAAATGGATTGTTTATTTTACTTGTTTCTGGCGTAATATTTTACCTGGTTTGCCATTTTTGGCCTGTATCTGATACAACTGCAAAAACGAATGAATTTCAACAAGAACTTGCATCATTAAGAATAACTGTTGATAGTAGTACCCGGAGTTCAGGTTTTAAAAATTTCAACCGGTATAATGATGAGGAACCCAATGATTACGACAGATCCAACAAATATGAAAACTGGAATAACAAAAAAGGAGAACTTTTTACTTTTGACCCTAACACCTTAGATAGTGATGGTTGGCAAAGACTTGGAATAAGGGACAAAACCATAAACATTATTCAAAACTTTCTGGCGAAAGGATATCGGTTTAAAAAACCGGAAGACTTATCAAAAATTTATGGTTTAAAGCCTGAAGATGCTAATAGGCTGATACCATATATTGAAATTGCTGAAAGTACTGCTGAAAGCAATGCTCCAACTTCCAGTTCAACTAATAACTCTTCGACATTTTCCAACAAACCTGTAGCTTTTAAAAATACAATCATAGAGATAAATTCTGCGGATACAAGTTCCTTTATAGCCCTGCCGGGTATTGGGAGTAAGTTAGCAAATCGCATCATTTTATACCGTGACAAACTCGGCGGCTTTACCAATGTGAACCAGATTGGTGAGACTTTTGGGCTTCAGGATAGTATATTTCAAAAGATAAAACCACGGCTTCAATGCAATGGTCAGGTCATACGTCAAATCAATATCAATACCGGCGATGCCGCACAATTAAAAACCCATCCTTACATACGGTGGAACATTGCTAATGCAATTGTAAGCTATCGGGGTCAGCATGGAAATTTTAAAACAATTGAAGACCTGAAAAAGATTGACCTTATTGGGGAAGAGGTAATAGAAAAATTGAAACCATACATTGTATTTTAGAATTATTTGGTCATTTTCACTCAATATCATTAATATTATTCTAAAACAATTGTCGTATTGAAAACGAAAGTCTGATTACGTTGAAGATATTGTAATTAATTTCTCCATAATGCAAAATCAACTATCTACCCTTACTTTTGCGGACTAAATACGACTAGTTATATGAATTTTGAAGTCTCTGAACTCACACAACAGGTGGCTGCCACAGCCCGCGATTTTGCATTAAAAAATATTAAGAGCAGGGTGATGGAGTGGGATGAAAGCCAGGTATTCCCTACGGAAATATTCAGGCAAATGGGTGCTTTGGGATTGATGGGAGTATTGGTACCTGAAGTGTATGGTGGAGCAGGATTGTCTTATTATGAGTACAATGTGGTAATACAGGAAATTTCTAAAGTTTGTGGTTCTATAGGTTTAAGTCTTGCAGCACATAACTCATTGTGTACAGGACATATTTTACAATTTGGAAACGATGAACAAAAGCAAAAATATTTACCAAAACTTGCTACAGCAGAACATATAGGCGCATGGGGACTTACAGAACCTAATACCGGCAGCGATGCAGGTAATATGAAAACAACTGCTGTAAAAGACGGCGATATGTGGGTGCTAAACGGTACCAAAAACTGGATTACACACGGCATTAGCGGAAACGTAGCAGTAGTAATTGCCCGTACCGGCGAACCCAGAACAAGTGGAAACTGTACCGCTTTTATAATAGAAAGAGGAACACCGGGATTTGCCGGAGGCAAGAAAGAAAATAAATTGGGTATGCGTGCCAGCGAAACCGCAGAAATGATTTTTGATAACTGCCGTATAAGTGATGCACAAAGACTTGGAGGTGTAGGAGATGGCTTTCGTCAGGCTATGAAAATATTGGATGGTGGCCGTATTTCAATTGCAGCTTTAAGCCTTGGTATTGCACGTGGGGCTTATGAAGCAGCTTTGCAATATTCAAAAGAGCGTCATCAGTTTGACCAACCGATATCCAATTTTCAGGCTATCAGTTTTAAACTGGCAGACATGGCTACTGAAATTGAAGCAGCAGAGTTATTAATACAACAAGCCTGTGATCTTAAAATGCGTGGCCAAAAAATGACCAAAGAATCTGCCATGGCTAAATATTATGCAAGCGAAGTAGCCGTAAGGGTTTCTACCGATGCCGTTCAGATTTTTGGGGGTTATGGTTATACCAAAGACTTTCCTGTAGAAAAATTTTACAGAGACAGTAAATTGTGTACCATAGGAGAAGGCACAAGTGAAATTCAAAAATTAGTAATTGCAAGGGAAGTCCTGAATTAATCAAAAATATAAGAAGAGCCTCCGGGCTCTTTTTTTATATGATTGATTTCTTATTTAAAAGTTGGATGGAAAAGAAGTTCAAAGAATAATTTAGTCACAAAATAAACAATATAGGAATTTGAAGCGTTTTTAAGAATTCGCGAATCTGAACAATTTATTACTGGAATAGAAAAGCATTTTTGACTAATCGTTATAAACTTTTCAATTTGAGACTGCTAATATTCATCATCATTGGGTTGCTATTATTTTGTAATAAGATACAATCTCAAACTTTTACCAATAATACAGGTGGGGCAATTCCAAATAATAATACAGAAAAGTGTTATCCGGTTACTGTTAGCGGAATAGGAAATATAAATAGTACAAGCTTCGGTCTTGAAAAAATTTGCATAAACATCACCCACCCATCTACCAGCGAATTAGAAATAACGCTTAAATCGCCGGCAGGTACCATTATTTCTCTTTGTAAAAGAAGAGGGTTTTTGGGCGATAATTTTACCAATACCTGTTTTTCTACTGATGCCTCACAATCTATATCGGGAGGAGTTGCACCCTTTACAGGTACTTATTTTGCTGAGGCTGCAGTTGGTTTAGCAAATAACGGTCAAAATGCAGATGGTGTATGGAATTTGTGTATTAAGGATGTTTTCGCAGGGACTACAAATTCTTCAGGAACACTCTTAGATTTTTCTCTAACGTTTAGCAATAAGCCATCTGCGCCTGTCAATCCCGTTACAGTGCAAGACTGCGCAGGGGCAATACCAATTTGTAAACCAATTTATGATGAGCAATTTTCTTATGTAGGCACCGGAACCAACTCCAACGAGATTGGCCTCGGCAGTGCCTGTTTTTCACAAGAAAGAAATTCTGTTTGGTACACTTTTACAACACAGACTGCTGGAATTATTAGTTTTGTAATTACCCCAAAAGTTCTGACTGAAGATTACGATTGGATTGTTTTTAACTTAACCAATAATTCCTGCAGCGACATACTCACCAATCCAAATCTTGATGTGAGATGTAATTTTTCGTCAACTAGCGGCCCTACCGGACCAAATGGCGCTTCAGGTAGTCCATTTACACCAACCATCCCTGTTTTAGCTAATGAAACATACTTAATCTTAGTAAGCCATTTTTCCAATAGTACAAATGGTTTTGTTATTAATTTTAGTGCTTCTACTTCAATTGTATTTGATACATCGCACCCTTCAATTAAAGTTGCGAAACCATTAAACCCGTGCAGCACAGATCATATAGAAATTGAACTCTCTGAAAATGTATTGTGCAATTCAATTAAGCCAGCAGATTTTTCTATTACAGGTCCGGGTGGTTCATATTCGGTTGTAGCTGTTAAATCATCTAATTGTATTGGTAGTGCTGCATATACAAGAACTTTTTCTATAAAATTAAATAAGACAATTGATAGTGCAGGTACCTATCAGGTTTGCTTTAATCCTGCTCCTTCAAGCCTGACCGACTTATGTGGCAATAATGGTATTGCGAGTTGTGCAAATTTTATTATTAATCAAAAGGATACGCCGGTTTTTTCTATCATTGATACAATTTGTAAAGGAACTACATCGCCATCTTTGCCCGCACTTTCGTTGAATGGTATTAATGGAACATGGTCCCCTGCAGTAATTAGCAACACAACATCAGCTTCATATTCATTTACAGCTACATTACCACAATGCGTTGTTCCTTCTTCAATTATTGTTACTGTTTTACCCACACCAAGTTTAGGCAATGATACAACTGTAAGTATCTGCAACGGCAACACTCTTAATCTTACAACTTTTTATGACACAACCGGCTTTATTCATCAATGGACTATTAACGGAATACCTGTAAGTAATCCCAAAGCTATAGGTGCAGCCGGTAATTATCAACTACAAGTCACAGATACAAACAATTGTATTGATAAGGCAATTGTAAACTTAACGGTTAAACCAATTTCAACAAGTCTTGACAGTATTGAGATTTGCAACAACCAACTACCCTATTTGTGGAATGGAAATATTTACAACGCCCCGGGAAATTATTTAGATACATTATTGAACGCTGTAGGCTGCGACTCAATACTTACTTTGAAGCTAATCCTTAAGCCAAACACATCAAACACAACTAATATTTCCATTTGCAGCAATCAGCTACCATTTACATGGAATGGAAATATTTATAACGCTGCCGGAATTTACAATGACACTATAGTAAATGCTGCAGGGTGTGATTCTATGCTTACTTTGAATCTGACTGTAAAACCAAACACAGCAAGCACAACAAATATGACAATTTGCAGCAATCAACTACCTTTTACATGGAATGGAAATATTTATGCAATAGCAGGTACTTACAAAGACACAATTGCAAATGCTGCAGGTTGTGATTCTATCCTTACTTTGAATCTGAATGTAAAACCAAATTCTTCAAGTACAACAAGTATTGCAGTTTGTAGTAAACAATTGCCTTTAACGTGGAATGGAAATACATATACAATAGCAGGAATTTACAAAGACACAATTACAAATGCAGCAGGTTGTGATTCTATGCTTACTTTGAATCTGACAGTAAAACCAAACTCCTCAAGCACAACTAATATTTCTATTTGCAGCAAGCTATTACCTTTTTCCTGGAATGGAAATACATATACAATAGCAGGGACTTATACTAAAACACTTACCAATAGTATAGGTTGTGATTCAGTAGCAACTCTAAATTTATCATTAAAGCAAACAAGCTTTAGCACTACTAATATTTCAGTTTGTAACAAGCAATTCCCTTTTACATGGAATGGGAATGTATACAATTCAGCAGGTACTTACAAAGACACAATTGCAAATGCCGTAGGTTGTGATTCTATATTGACGTTGAATCTATCCTTGAAACCGAATTCTTCAAGCATAACGAATATTGCAGTTTGTAGTAAACAATTGCCTTTAACGTGGAATGGAAATACATATACAACAGCCGGCCTTTACAAAGACACAATTACAAATGCGGCAGGTTGTGATTCTATGCTTACTTTGAATCTAACGGTAAAACCAAATTCTTCAAGCACAACTAATATTGCGATTTGCAGTAAACAAATACCTTTTTCCTGGAATGGAAATACATATACAATAGCAGGGACTTATACTAAAACACTAACCAATAGTATAGGTTGTGATTCAGTAGCAACTCTAAATTTATCATTAAAGCAAACAAGCTTTAGCACTACTAACATTAGTATTTGCAGAAACCAATTGCCATATAGCTTGAATGGGCAAACATACAATGCAACAGGAAGCTACAGAGATACCTTAATAAATTCGGCAGGGTGCGATTCTATACTTACACTTAACTTAACTATTCGTTCAACAGATACCAGTAAAACAGTTGTTGCTATTTGTCCTGAAAATTTACCATTTGTATGGAACGGCAATAGCTATACATCAGCAGGAACGTATACTGTAAAATTAACTTCGCAATCGGGCTGCGATTCTACAGCAGTATTAGTATTTTCTATTAAACCCACTCCTTCTGCTCCAACTGTCACATCTAACTCACCACTATGTTCGGGTGATACACTATTACTCAATGCCAATTCTTCAACACCCGGCGTAACTTATAAATGGGTTGGTCCTAATGGTTTTGCCGCGCAAACTCAAAACATAATAGCTAAGAATGTTGCCACATCTTTTGCCGGGATTTATTCATCTATTGCAATTTTAAATGGTTGTGTAAGCTTATCTGGCAATACAAATGTTTCAATAACACAGACACCTGTTGCAAATGCAGGTGCTGATAAAGTTGCTTATGAAGGGGATACAATTCAATTATTGCCTGCGATTGCTTCAACAGGCAGCCTGAAATATAAATGGGTTCCCGATTTATATTTTATAACCCCTGATACAGTAAGAAATCCTCAATTATTGGGTATAAAAACTATCACTTACTATCTTACAGCAGTTGCAGATAATCAATGTTTTTCTAATGCTGATGCAATTACAATAAAAATTTTACCAAGAAAAAATCCATTTGTATTTCCTAATGTTTTTTCTCCCAACGGAGACGGAATAAATGACAAATGGGTGCTTGGACAATTGGCTGCATATAGCAATGCAAAAGTTGAAATTTTTAATAGGGCAGGTGCACCTGTATTTTCTTCAACAGGATATAAAATACCTTGGGATGGAACATATAAGGGGCAACAATTGCCGGCGGGAACTTATTATTATGTCATTGAGCCAAACGAACAAAACAAAAAAATAACCGGCTGGGTTACGTTAATGAGATAATGAAGATTAGTGAAAGAATAAATTTGATAAAACACCTTCCGCCTAACTAAAAATAAGCATTGATTGAAAGGTTCCAATATTCCTTAAAGCATTTATAACATCCCCTCATCTGCAAAACTATAATACCCTTCATTGCTTACAATAATATGATCCATCACTTTTATAGTGAAAAAATCTGCAGCGTGTTTTATTTTATTTGTTAACTCTTCGTCTGCCCTGCTTGGCTTTAAGTTTCCACTTGGGTGGTTATGGCATAGAATAATACTTGTAGCTTCATGTTCTAATGCTTTGCGCAAAATAATTCTTGGGTCAGCCACTGTACCTGTTATTCCCCCTTCGCTTATTATTTCAAGATGATTTACTTTATTGGCATTATTTAAAAATACTACAGCAAATACTTCATGCGCCTTGTATTGAAATTGGGCAATCAAATATTGGGCAATATCATTGCTACTGGTAATAACCGGCTTTTTATTTTCTGCCATATCCCGTCTTATACCAAGTTCCAATGCAGCAGCTATTGTTATTGCTTTTGCAGGTCCCAACCCCTTTATTTTTAAATTAACCATTTCTTTTACAGACAACCTTGCCAGCCGGCCTGTATCGTTTTTGACTGCTGCCAATAATTCTTTGGCCAAATCCACGGCAGATTTTTGTGCAGTCCCATTGTTAATTAAAATAGCCAGCAGTTCGCTATTGCTAAGGCTTTCTGCGCCATTTACCATTAATTTTTCGCGGGGGCGGTCGTCTATTGCCCAGTCCTTTATTGATTGCCTGTTCATAAAATCCAATTTAAAAGAAGAATCAAAGTAAGACTTTCTAAAGCTAATCTTTATCTTCGCCTCACATTTTCCTCCAAATGTTATGAATCTTTCAATAAAAATTTTTTCTGGTACAGGATCACAGGTTCTTTCCAACAAAATAGCAGAACGTTTTGGCGCCCCTTTGGGCAAAATAAACATCCAAAAGTTCAGCGATGGTGAATTTCAGCCTGTTTTTATGGAAAGCATACGCGGCGATTATGTTTTCCTGATACAAAGCACCCATTCACCCAGTGATAACCTGATGGAACTGCTGCTGATGATAGATGCAGCCCGCCGTGCAAGTGCTTATAAAATAGTAGTTGTAATGCCCTATTATGGCTATGCCAGACAGGATCGCAAGGATAAACCACGGGTAGCCATTGGGTCAAAATTAATAGCCAATCTACTGGTTGCAGCAGGTGCAGACCGTATTATAACCATGGATTTGCATGCCCCTCAAATACAAGGTTATTTTGATATACCAGTTGACCATTTAGACAGTTCAGCTATTTTTATACCTTACATAGAACAATTAAAGCTCAAAAACCTTACTTTTGCCGCCCCCGACGTGGGAAGTACCAATAGAGTACGTGAAATTGCGAGTTATTTCAATTGTGAAATGGTGATTTGCGATAAGCATCGTAAACGTGCTAATGAGATTGCAAGCATGGTTGTTATTGGAGATGTAAGTGGTAGGGAAGTTATTTTGATAGATGATATTTGTGATACAGGTGGAACTTTGGCTAAAGCAGCCAATCTTTTAAAAGAAAAAGGCGCCACAAGTGTAAGGGCTTTATGCACACACCCTGTTTTGAGCGGAAATGCTTATGAAAATATTCAAAACAGCGTTTTAGAAGAGTTGGTTGTTTGTGATACCATCCCTATAAAACATCATGTATCAAAAATAAAATGTTTATCAGTTGCTGATTTGTTTGCAATAGCTATTAGAAATGCATATGAAAACAGGAGTATTACAAGCCTTTTCATTCATTCGCAGCTAAAAGCAAAAAGGGAGGCAAGACAGGAGTAGTAAGATTTTAGTAGTAAGTAGCAAGATGGATGTTAGACAGAACCAGTACTTAGTATTGAGTATTTAGACAACAGCCAGCGAAATAGTTTTAGGGAGTATTGGGGAAATAACAAACCGTGTATTAAACCCTAAACTCTAAACAAGTTTTAAATAACAAAACAAGAATTAAACACTAAACCCTAAACATTAAACGGTTTTAGTAAACCCTAAACAAGTTTTTTAATCAATCATTATATAAAAATGAAAACAATTACAATCGAAGGACAACTGAGGACCGAAATGGGTAAAAAAGCCACCCGCCAACTTCGCTCTCAGGATCTTGTGCCTGCTGTAATTTATGGTGGTGCTGAAGAAATCAATTTTTCAGCATCAACTAAGGCTTTAAAGTCTATAGTGTACACCAGTGAATTTCAGAAAGCAGAAATTTCTGTTAACGGCAAAAAATATGTGTGCATTTTGAAAGATCTGCAGTTTCACAAAGTAAGTGATGAGTTGCTTCACATAGACTTTCTTGAGTTGGTAGGCGACAAAAAAGTGGTAGCTACATTGCCCTTGCACCTTACAGGCGCACCTGCAGGTGTAAAATCCGGTGGTAAACTGGTAGTAAAAATGAAGTCTCTCAAGGTTAAGGCATTGCCAAAAGACCTAAGAGAGTCTATTCAACTTGACATTAGTAATTTGCAGTTGAATGAAAACATTCGTGTTGAGGATGTGAAAGTGGACAATATGGAGATTTTAAACAGCCCCCGTATTCCTATTGCATCAATCGTTATGACACGTCAGTTAAAGCAAGAAGAGTCAAAAGAAGAAAAGAAGAAATAATTTCTTATTGTACCTATTTAACCCGGCCATTGATTTGGCCGGGTTTTTTTATAAAAAATATAGATTCTGATAAAGAAACAATTATCAGTTATATATTTGATCCTCCCTTCCATAATATTCTACTAAAAACATAATGCTCAACGATATACACAAAATATCACAAGCAACCATTTTTCTTTATTTACCATCAATATACTATCTTTCAATATCGTATCTGGCTGATTACTATGACTAAATTCTTAATTGTAGGCCTTGGAAATATTGGTACAGAATACGTAAACACACGCCACAATATTGGTTTTGATGTGGTAGATGCTTTTGTACAAAAACATGGAGGCGTGTTTAAAAATGAAAGATTGGCTTTTGTGGCAGAGGTAAAATACAAGGGTAAAATAATTATTTGTATAAAACCAACCACTTTTATGAACTTAAGTGGTCGTGCTTTCAGGTATTATTTTGATAAAGAAAAAATTTCTATTGAAAATACCCTCACAATAGTTGATGACCTGGCCTTACCATTCTCAAAACTAAGGCTAAGAGGTAGTGGTACAGATGCCGGTCACAATGGACTTAAAGATATTCAGGCAATTTTGGGAACTGATGCTTACCCCAAACTGAGATTTGGGATAGGTAATGATTACCCAAAAGGAGAACAGGTCAATTTTGTGTTGGGTCGTTGGACTGAAATTGAGATGCAGGTGGTAAAAACGAAGATTGATAAGTGTGTAGAAACAATTGAAAATTTTGTATTTATAGGTCTTTCCAGAACAATGAATTTGGTAAATAACCAAACGTTTGTATAATATTTTAAAAATTCAACGTTATAGAAAGTAACTAAAATATAATTTGTAGTAATCAATAGTATCATTATTTCTATAATTGATCAATCATTAGTTAAGATTACTATGTTAATATTTTAATTAAAATCGATCTATGAAAATCTTTTGTGTAGGGAGGAATTACAGTGAACATGCTAAAGAATTAGGTAATGCGATACCCGATGAGCCTGTAATTTTCATGAAGCCCAAAAATGCTTTATTGCAATCGCATACACCTTTTTACTATCCTGAATTTTGCAATGAATTGCATTATGAGGTTGAATTAGTATTGCGTATTTGCAAGAATGGGAAATATATTCCGGAAAGACAAGCCTCTAAATATATTAATGGCTTATCTGTGGGTATAGACTTTACTGCCAGAGATATTCAGGCAGAATTGAAGGCCAAAGGTTTGCCTTGGGAAAAGGCAAAAGCATGGGATAACTCAGCGGTTGTTGGTACATGGAAAGATATATCAATAGATTCACTAAGAAACCCCATTCATTTTTCATTACAAAAAAATGGAGAAACTGTACAGACTGGCGTTTCTTCTGATATGATTTTTCAATTTGATGAAATTTTATCGCATATTTCAAACTATTTCTCTCTCAATATAGGTGACCTCATATATACCGGAACACCCGCCGGTGTGGGAGAATGTGTGGTTGGTGATATTTTGACCGGATATTTAGAAAATGAAAAAATGTTTGAGTTGGAGGTAAAGTAAGTTATTAAAGTACTTTCACAAGATAATAATTGGTTTTCCCTTTTTGCACAAAGAGATACTTTTCATTTATAAATAAAGTCAAATCTACCTTTGCAGCTACATCGGTAGCTTTGTGTTTATTCAGACTTACCCCCCCACTTAGCACCATTTTTCTAGCCTCACCTTTACTTGAAAAAATTTCAGTATCTGCAAGAAAACTTATTAAATCAGTTTGCAAATCAAGTTGATTATTTTTCACTTCTACAGCAGGCACCCCCTTTAATATTTCATCTAATTCATCAGCAGACATTTCAGCAATAATTTGCATGGTCTCCTTGCTGAATAAAAGTTCTGTTGCTTTTATTGCTTTTTGCAAATGTTCTTTGCCATGTACAAAAGAAGTTACTTCTTCTGCCAGCTTTTTCTGAAGTTGCCTTTTATATTCATTGCCCGAATGATTTGCCAATATGGTGTTTATTTCCGCCTGCGGCAAAAAGGTAAAAATCTTAATGTACTTAGCCGCATCCTCATCACTCGCATTGAGCCAAAACTGGTAAAATTCATACGGTGAGGTTTTTTCAGGATCCAGCCATACATTTCCTTTTTCACTTTTACCAAACTTGCTGCCATCTGCTTTGGTAATTAGTGGACAGGTAAACGCAAATGCTTCTCCCCCACCTTTGCGGCGTATAAGTTCAGTACCTGTAACAATATTACCCCATTGGTCGCTGCCGCCCATTTGCAGTATACAATTTTTGTTTTTATGCAAATAGTAAAAGTCATATCCCTGCACCAATTGATAAGTGAATTCGGTAAAACTCATTCCACTATCTCCCTCCAATCTTTTCTTTACGCTGTCTTTGGCCATCATGTAGTTAACTGATATGTGCTTACCAACATCCCGAATAAAATCAAGAAAAGTAAAATTTCTAAACCAATCATAGTTATTGGCCATTTCGGCCGCATTAGGTTTAGCCGTATCAAAATCAAGGTATTGCTCCAATTGCTTTTTTACTCCTGCTACATTTTTGTTTAGAACGTCTTCGCTAAGGAGGTTTCTTTCTTCACTTTTTCCACTGGGGTCACCTACCATGCCTGTTGCCCCGCCTACCAAAGCAATTGGTTTATGACCAGCCTTTTGCAAATGAACCAATAATAGTATTGGCACTAGACTACCTATATGCAGACTATCTGCTGTAGGATCAAAACCAATATATGCTGTAGTCATTTCTTTTTGAAGCTGTTCTTCTGTTCCGGGCATTATATCCTGCACCATTCCACGCCAACGGAGTTCTTCTATAAGATTCATATCCAATAATTCTTTGTGGCAAAAATAGTGGGTTTATTCTTTATCATATTAAATATGCCCTGCTGAAATGCCCATACAAGGTTTTTGGGCATCTTAATTGTGATATTCATGAGTTGAGTTAAGCTTATTTTTATTCTGTAATAACAAATTAATTTAACTTTAATTCTACCGGCAATGATATTTTTATCCTTTTTTGTAAGAAAAATACATGAACAACAGGTTGGGTGCATTGCGTAATTTTGTATTCTACTGATACACGAATTAAAAGAAACTGTATTACTTAAGATGGTGAGGGAGAAATTCAACAATAAAAACATGCCAATAACGTTACATAAATTGCATAGTAAAGACATTTTATGAAAAAAAAATTACCTGGACTACTTATATTTCTTTTGCTTTCCTCCCTTGGATTTGCCCAAACTATTTATCACAATGAGTGGATAGATTACAGCAAAACCTATTACAAAATGAAAGTAATGGGCTTTGGACTAGATACAGCAGGCGCACCTATTAGAACAGGTATTGTCAGGATACCTTATACAACCCTTGCTTCTGCGGGTATAGCCTCTAATGCAGCAGAGCATTTTCAATTATGGAGAGATGGTCAGGAGATTGCTATTTATACTTCGGTACCAACCGGTTCATTTGGCACAAATGATTATATAGAATTTATCGGCAGGATAAATGATGGCAAACTGGATAATGAAATGTATCGCAATAAAGATTTTCAACTTTGCGATAAGTGGAGCCTGCAAACAGATACTGCTTCTTACTTTCTCACCATTAATACTTCTGGTAACAATAAGCGATATCAAAATGTAAGTAATGATGTATCCACTAATACCCTACCCGCAACTTCGTACTTCATGTACACTTTTGGCAGGTATTTCAAAAATATTTCTAATGGATTTTCTGCGAGTATTGGTGAAAATTTATACTCCTCCTCCTACGACAGAGGAGAGGGTTGGGTAAGCCGTGCGGTGAGACCGGTTGGTGGCGGTTGTGGCGCAACTTCTTTGCCACAAACATTTGTAAGGCTCTATCCCTACCTTGCGGGGCCACAAATGATCCTACGTATAAATGCTGTAGGAGATATGCAAAATAGCCGCACATTCAAAATAGTGTTCAATGGTGACAGTATCAATACTTACCAGATGGACTATATCAACTACGCCAGAACAGAAGATTATGTAGATGTAAGTAAAGCAAGCAGTGGAACAGCAGTCTTTTCCATTGTAAACCAAAGCCCCTCTCTTTGTGACGAAATGAGGGTTTCAACTATTGAGCTTACCTATCCCCGAATGTTTAATATGGATGGGAAAAATGTATTTGCATTTACGGTAGATTCATCAGCGAGTGGCAGATTCCTTACCATTACTAATTTTAATCATGGTGGTATAGCTCCGGTTTTGTATGATATTGACAATCAAAAAAGATATCCAACAGACATTTCAAGTCCGGATACCGTAAAAGTTGTATTAGATGCTTCTATAAATCCTTACAACCTTTTTTTAGCCACACAAACGGGTACTTATTACAAGCAAATTAATTCTATTGAAACCCGAAATTTTATAAATTTTAGTGATCCGGCAAATCAGGGCAATTATCTGATAATAAGCAACCCATTAATATACGGCAGTGGCAGTAAAAACTATGTAGAACAATACCGTCAATACAGGTCTTCAACCCAAGGTGGCTCATATAATGCCAAAGTAATAGACATTAATGAGTTAACAGACCAATTTGCCTGGGGAACAAAGAAACATCCGCTATCAATTAAAATATTCCTGAAATTTGCAAGAACCATTTTTATTGATTCGCCAAAATATGTCTTTCTCATTGGCAAAGGAGTTATCTATAATGAATACCGTGCTAACGAATCTAACCCGCTTGCAGAAAGACTTAATTTAGTACCTACATGGGGCAATCCCGCTTCAGATAATTTACTTGCTTCTAACAACCTGACTGCAACACCTGTAACACCTATAGGCAGACTTAGTGCTGTAAATGCCGATGAAGTTGGCGCTTATTTATTAAAAGTAAAGCAACATGATTCAATACAGCAATCTCCTATTCATACCATTGAGGCCAAAGGTTGGTTAAAGAATGTACTTCAAATAGCAGGCGCAAATGACGTAACATTAGGCAATCAGATAGATGGGTATATACAAGGTTATAAAAATACTATTGTAGATACTTCATATGGTGCCAATGTAACTGATTTTAGCAAAACTGCAGATCCTGCAGGCTATCCCGCTGCAATAAACTCTTTTAAAAGTATTTATGAAAGCGGAGCTTCTTTGATCACTTATTTTGGTCACTCTTCCAATACAAGTCTCGACTTCAATCTTGGTGATCCGGCCAATTATAACAATCAGTACAAGTATCCTATATTTATTGCAAACGGATGTAGTGCAGGCAACCATTTTCTATTTGAAACAAACAGGGTTAACGGAACTACAACAATTTCAGAAAAATTTATATTAAGCCCGGAACGTGGGGCCATTGACTACATAGCAAGTACACACTACGGCGTTATCAATTACCTGGATATTTATACTAAAGATTTTTACAAAGCCTTAGGTAG
The DNA here is from genome assembly GCA_031373555.1 of Segetibacter sp. Taxonomy (GTDB): domain Bacteria; phylum Bacteroidota; class Bacteroidia; order Chitinophagales; family Chitinophagaceae; genus Segetibacter. The sequence goes on from JANMMU010000072.1 coordinate 41,307, forward strand.
AAGCCGTTACAATCAAACCATAGGTGCTATTGTTCAGGAGGCAATCAGATCTTCATTAGCTTCCACTGCACCAAACGATTATTTCAGTCGTGTACATGCAGAACAGTATTCGCTTCATGGAGACCCGGCTGTTTATTTAAACTATACCCCACTACCTGATTATGTAATTGAAAAATCTTCCATTACCGTTAATCCAACATTTGTATCAGTAGCAGACAGTAGTTTTTCTGTAAAAGTAAAAGTCCATAATATTGGTAAAGCAACAAATGAAGCAGCAACGCTTAAAATAACAAGAGAAACACCCGACGGTCAATTATTTACTGTTCTCACCAAAACTTTTCCAAAACTTTATTACTTAGACTCTGTTACAGTAAATATTCCAATTATAGCAAACAGAGACAAAGGAATTAATAAAATAACTGCACATGTAGACTACGCCACACAAGTAGCAGAAATAGCTGACACCAATAATTTAGCCTCCATTGATGTTGAAATATCAGAAGATGAAGTAAGACCTGTTTATCCATATAAATATGCAATTATCAATCAGGCAAATGCAAAGTTGTATGCATCTACAGTTAACCCGTTAAATGTTTCCCGTAATTATTTAATGGAAATAGATACAACAAATCATTTTAACTCCCCTTTCAAAATCACGAAAAACGTTACTTCTGTAGGAGGTGTACTTGAATTTGATCCTGCAATCACTTATCAGGATAACATTACTTATTATTGGCGGGTAGCCCCGGCAACAACAGGTCAGCCACATTGGAGAGACTTTTCATTTGTTTATAAAATGAATGGTGGCCCGGGTTTTCAACAAGGCCATCTTTATCAAAACCTGCAGACAAACCTTGACCGAATAGCGCAGGATAGTACAACAGGAAACTATAGTTTCACCAAAAGGATACATAATTTATTCATTGTAAATTCTATATACCCCACAAGTGGTACAGAAGACGAACATTTCAGTATTTCAATTGATGGAACCAGTGCCATTTATAGTGCCTGTGTTGGCTCCTCTGTAATCTTCAACGTGTTTGATTCCTTAACCTTTAAACCATGGTTAAATACCACACAACCGTTTGGAGCTGCAGCAAGCTGTGCACCGGGCAGGGAGTACAATTTTGAGTACTCTTATAAAACAGCGGCTTCCAGAAAAAATGCAATGAATTTTCTTGATGCAATTCCTAAAGGTGCATATGTAACAGCAAGAATTATTATGGACTTTCCTTATGGCGTATATGCTGCAAACTGGGCTGCTGACACCAGCTTATACGGACCTAACAACTCCTTATACCACAGAATGAAAGATGCAGGATTTACCGGAATAGATTCATTTTATTATCCCCGTACATGGATTTTTGTATATAGAAAAGGGGATAGTTCATTTTCGCCTACCTATAACTTTAGTACCGGTGTATACGATCGCATAAGTTCAACTGTAAACTGCCTTACCCCTAACATACAAGGTATTATAGAGTCACCTGTATTTGGTCCTGCCAAACAATGGAATACTGTAAACTGGAGTGGTTATAGTATTGAAGCAGGAAATGACCATCCGCTTGTAAACGTAGTAGCTGTAAGAGCCGGTTTACCCGATACAATACTTTATACGCTGGATGACACTCAACACAGCTTTAATATTTCCACAATTGACACCGATCAGTTTCCAAGACTAAAATTGCAAATGCTAAACACAGATAGTGTTACAGCAACACCCTATCAATTGACTAACTGGAACATTAGTTATACACCCGTACCCGAAGGTGCAATAGCCCCAAACTTTTATTTAAGCATTGCAGATACAATCAATTCAGCTTCGCCAATACCTGGTCAGCTACCCGGCATGCTTCATTTAGGAGTAGGTTTCAAAAATGTTTCTGAATATAATTTTGACATCCTTAAACTTAAGATTGTATTGTCTGACAGTACCGGTGGCAGTATTACTTACCCACTTACAACATTGCGTACCCTGACTGCGGGTGATACCATGCATATAGATGAGGATATAGATGTAAGCATATTGCCATCAGGTTGGTATAACGTGTTTGCTTATGTTAATCCCGACCAACTGCAACCTGAACAATATAGTTTCAACAACTATTTATACAAGTATGTTTATATTAATAATGGCACAACACTACCATTGGGTTTACTTGACTTTACTGCTGTTTTAGATGTTAACAAAGTTAATACAACCTGGAAGGTAACAAACGAGTCTAATCTTTCTCATTATGAAATTGAACATGGAACAAATGGGGTTCAATTTAAAAAAGCAGGAGCTGTAATTGCTGAAAACAAAAATGAATATGCGTTTATTCATAACAATCCTGTAAAAGGAAAAAATTACTACAGGCTAAAGATGGTTGGCAAAGATGGAAAGTACAGCTATTCTAAAGTAAGAGTGGTGGATTTAAAAAATGATGGACTTGTGAAAGTATATCCTAACCCTGTGAGAGATGTCTTATTTATTAATTCTAATAATGCAGAAGGCAGATCTGTAGAGGTGAAAATAATAAACGGATACGGACAGCAGGTTTACCAGCAAAAATTTGCAGGAACAATAAATATAAGTACCAATAAATGGGCTGCCGGGGCATATCTTATTCATGTGATTGATGGCGGTGCAACCCAAACTTTCAAAGTACAAAAACAATAGTTTATTTATCGAAAACAAAAACCCTCTATAACTGTTATTTTTGCTGACATAATGTATTCAATTACCGATACAATCATATGCAGCAAGACAGGTCAACATCCATAGTAGCAAAATGGATTTTTGTAGGGGTGGGAATGTTAATAGTACAGGTATTGCTGGGAGGCATTACACGGCTTACAGGTTCCGGATTATCTATCACAGAATGGAAGCCAATTATGGGTGCATTGCCTCCTCTTAGTGAGAAGGTGTGGGAAGATACTTTTATCAAATACCAACAAATTGCCCAGTTCAAATACATAAATCAGCATTTTTCTCTTGCAGATTTTAAATTCATTTTCTTTTGGGAATGGTTTCACCGTCTTTGGGCACGGCTGATTGGTATTGTTTTCCTTATCCCATTTATATTTTTTCTGGTAAAAAAATATTTTAAAAATTGGATGGTTGCTCCGCTAGTAATTCTCTTTTTACTTGGAGCCATGCAGGGTGCCCTGGGGTGGATAATGGTAAAAAGCGGACTGAACGATAGCGATGTTTATGTAAATCATATCAGACTTGCAGTTCACTTTATGGCAGCAATGTTACTGATTAGTTATGCGCTGATTTTTGGTTTAAAACTTACTGTATCTCCCTCTCAAATAATTGCTGACAAATCATTGTATAGGGGTGCAATTGTTTTGATTATTCTAGTTTCATTTCAACTTGTTTTTGGTGCATTTATGGCAGGGCTAAAAGCCGCAGCTGCTGCCCCAACATGGCCAACAATTAATGGATATATCATTCCACCCGGCGGAAAAGATGGTTTCTGGAATAATATTCTATACGATAAACTAATTATCCATTTCATTCACAGAACAATGGCATATACTATTGGTATTGCAGTATTTTATTGGTGGTGGAAATCAAAACAACAAATCTCATCAACCCTTTTTAATAAAGCAAAAAACTTTACGCTAGTTGTTGTAATTGCACAAATTCTTTTAGGAATACTTACAGTAATTACCAGCCCAAAAGCAACCGCAGGAAAGTTTGGATTGTTTGAATGGATGGCGCAACTTCATCAACTGACCGGTATGCTTTTATTGTTGAGTTTGATTACAGTAGCCTTCCTTTCTTCTAAAAAGAAAATATAGGTATCTTACTTTTTTATACCCATTGGTTGAAGAAGTTTAAAACAATTTTTGAGGATTTCTATTTTAAACTCTTCAGCCGTATTTGCGGGTTCACCATCTATATGCAGCGGAGCATTTTTCAGATTTTTAATTATCAAAGAAGCCGTTTGAAAATAAAGGATGTCTTTCTTAGACATATCCTCCACTAACTGTTGCAATTTATTATTTCCCCTTATCTGCTGCAAAATAGCAAACGGCAATTTGGCTTTATTCATCTTTTGCGCTATCACTATATCCAGCAAACCATCGTTCAATCTTGCTTTGGGAGCAATTGTAAAATGGTTTCCAAATTGGTTACTATTTGCTACACTTATGAAAAATGCATCTGTAAAAAATGAAAAACCGTCAAGTACAACCTGAAACTGATAGGGATGTGCTTTGAAATACTGTATAAGGCTTTGCTGCGAATACGCTAATAAACCCCTGCTATGACTTGTAGAAAAATCATGGGCAACCTGCGCATCAAATCCAAGACCGCTAAGCATACAGCTAAACTTGTCATTAATTTTAAAAGCATCGACATAGCCACTTTGACCAAGAAAAATAATGTCCATTGCTTTTTTGGGATTTTTGGAAATGCCAGCACAAAAAGCCAGCCCGTTTCCACTACCCATAGGTATAATGCCAAAGTTTACACCTGTATCTGCAAGTGCAGAAACAATGTTATTTACCGTACCATCTCCCCCAACCATTACAATATCTGTTACTTTTTCCTTTTCTATTCTTGGCTTTAGGTATTCATAATCGCCTTCAGCATTTGTAGGTAATATGTCAAAGAGAATATTATGTTCTGTTGTTCTTTTTCTTATCAGGTTTTCTATAGTATCTTTTTTTCCTGTGCCTGCTATTGGATTTATTAAGTAAAATATTTTTCTTTCCATAATTGCTGTATATTCTGTAGCCCTGTTTTAGTAAAGTTTGTTACTTACCATGACAATTGTATTAACTGCAATAATATTACCACCGTATTAACGCACTACCCCATGTAAAACCGCTGCCAAATGCTGCCAGGCAAACTAAGTCTCCTTTTTTTATTTTGCCATCCTGCCATGCCTCACACAATGCTATAGGTATACTGGCAGCCGTTGTATTGCCGTATTTTTCTATGTTATTAAAAACTCTTTCTGTTGGAAGCCTAAGCAACTTTTGAATCATTTGCGATATGCGCAAATTTGCCTGATGTGGTATAAGCATATCAATATCATCAGTTGATAAGTTGTTTTTATCCAAAGCTTCTTTTATTACTTCAGGAAATTTTTCAACCGCCTTTTTAAATACCGCCTGCCCATCCATATTGGGGAAGTTCAATGCTTCATCAATCATAGCATGACTCATAAAAGCATTCCCCATTTCAGCATCATCAAACTTTGCAAAATTGCCCCAATGATTGCCATGTGTCCCGGGGTTATACATAGCTAATACTTCAGCATTTTCACCATTGCTGTGCAGATGCGTACTCAAAATACCTCTGCCTGCTTCTTCAGTTGCCTGCAACAATACGGCACCAGCACCATCGCCAAAAATTACACTTATATTTCTGCCACGTGTACTAAAATCTAGTCCGAAGGAATGTTTTTCGCTACCAATCACTAATATGTTTTTGTACATACCGGTTTTAATAAACTGGTCAGCAATACTTAAAGCATAAATAAATCCACTGCATTGGTTTCTGATATCAAGAGCGCCTATTTCCCTCATTTTCATTTCACGCTGCACTAATACTCCACAACCGGGAAAGTAATAATCGGGACTAAGTGTGGCAAAAATTATAAAATCTACTTCCTGTGCAGTAATACCGGCTCTTTCCAAAGCTATTTTTGCAGCTTCAATACCCATGGTTGTGGTAGTCTCCTCCAACCTTTTTGCGTAGCGCCTTTCTTTTATCCCCGTTCGTTCCTGTATCCATTCGTCACTTGTATCCATGTATTGGGTTAAGTGGTCATTGGTATATATGTTTTCAGGCACATACATTCCAATACCTGCAATGAAACTTTGGGGCATGGCAAATCGTTTTTGGGCTGCGAAAATAGTCGATAATGCAACAACCTACATTAAAATTGAATTGTCATAAAAGTGGATGCTTATCTGTTATTTCATAAAATGATTCCCTTTATCTTCTCACTTAACCTAATAATATTTCTATAAACCCCATCCTTCATATATTTTTGGCATGAATTTTAATCCACATCAATAAAATTTTTCAAATGAGAAAATCAATTTTACTTATTACGCTTTTTACAATTTCGCTAAGTGCATTTTCGCAGAAGACTTATAAAACACTTGCGGATACCGTTAAACTAAATAAAGAAAACCTAAGTGTAACTAATGACATTGTCAATTTAAAAGCAAAGCTGGAAATAGCTCAAAATGAATTGCCTGTTCTAAAAGCTAAAGCTGTAAGTGCACATAATACCTCTAAAGTTTCAGCAGAAGAAAGTAGCAAACAAGCGGCCAAAGCTTCCAATGCAAATTTGGATGAATTAAAAGAAGCCGATAAAAAAGCGTCAAGGGCATTGAAAGATGGCTATGCCGCAAAATCTGCAGATGAAGATGTAATGGATATGGAAGGGAAAATTGTAAGCCTGAACGAAAAGATAAAAGCAAAACAAAAAAGATTGGCAGATCTTGAAAGTATGCGCAGTACAATATTAAGTGTGATTCATGCTACTGCAGTAATTGATTCTGCTAAGGTTACACCTCAATAGTCTAGTTGTGCGGCATTTTAAACAGACCCACATTTTCAGTTGACAAATCCTTTTTACTCAACAGACAATAACATTTAGTGCCGACAAATATTTATTGGATACACAAGTTTGACAATTCTGCTAAAATTGGCATAATGGCAAGACCTCGTGGTGACGATTGGCTCGAAGACGAAATAAATCATTTAAAAAATAACGAAGTGGGTGTTTTAGTTTCACTCCTTGAGAGAGATGAAATATATGACCTTAAACTTGACAATGAAGAACATTTGTGTAGGACAAAGAATATTACTTATATCAACTTTCCTATTGGAGACAGAGACATTCCCAAACTAAACGGCGACACAGACAAACTCGTAGACATGCTTAAGAAAAAAATAGACGAAGGACATTCAGTGGTGGTTCATTGTAGAATGGGAATTGGACGTTCTTCAATTATTGCAGCATCTGTTTTGTTGAAATATAAACTTAAAGTGAAAGACATTATTGACAACATAAGTTCTGTACGTGGCCTAAAAGTGCCAGACACGGACAAACAATTATCCTGGTTAATATCAAGAGAATAAAAAGAGCAAAAGTTATTTTCATAGTGTTCATTTTTGTCGGTAGACAAAACGAACGTACAACATCAGGATTTGTGAAATTAGGGCTGCATTGCTATGGAAAAATCATCGGCAGTATATATCCAATCTTTGGTTGGAGAACGTAATTCTGTCACGCAGTATTTCTAAACTTAACCTTTTAGGTATAATTTAACTCCACTTTCCGGCACACAGTTGCTCAATTCGCAATAGCCTGAAGCTTTGGAGGTTATTTTATTTTGCAGATTTTATATTCTTTTCATAGTAGTCGATCCATTCTTTTACATTCACCTTAGAGGCCAATTCGCCAATTAATTCTATTGGAACATCTTCCGGCTTTTTATACCTGATACAGGCTTTCCCCATATCCAGTTTTTTTGTTGATACTTTGGCGTGGGCATCCGTAAACCATTGCAACAAACCGGGCTTTGCACCCCACCCCATATAGTACACTGCTATGAAATTCTTTTGCGAAGCAATATTCATAAACGGTAGGGGAAGTTTTGGGTCACAATGATAACCACTAGGATATATTGAATGGGGAACCCAATAACCAATGATCCCATAACCCATTCCTTCTTCAAATCCTTTTGGCAAATTCTTCTTTACTACCTGTCGTAATTTTTTTATGACTACTATTCTCTCTTCCGGTAACTCCTTAATATAATCTTCAACAGTTGTAGCTTTTGATTGCATAAATAATTAGTTTATTCAATCAAAGTTATTTAAAAAGTAAATCCGGTTTACTATAGCAGCACCACTACATAGACAAAAAATCTCCGCCGCAAAGCTCTCTACTTACCGGCCTGATTATCAACCCCTTCGGTTTCAGATTTAGGTGTACCGCCGGTAGCGCCGCCCATATCTGTCATATTACCTGTGTTTTCTTTAGGCTGCTTTGCCTCACCTTCTTCTCCACCATCAGGTATAGATGTGGCAGGGCCTGTACCTACATTTGGCACCATTCCTTTGCTAAGTGTACTATCAAGGCCCGCTTTGTCGTTATCTTTTTTTTGAGTATCCATAATTTTTTGTTTTTATAGATAACAAAATTTTTGTGCCACGCAAAGAACATCTTGAAAAGGCATGATTTTGATATATGATGAAACTTGAAAATGGTATCATTAAGGTTAACATAACATAATGAACCCAGAAAACCGGATGCAAAAGCTTACCTTTGCACCCCAAAATTGATTGCCAGATTTTATCATTTAATAAAACAGATCTGCTTTAGCAGAAGAAAAAGGCTTTTATGAATATCAGGAACATAGCAATTATTGCTCACGTTGACCACGGAAAAACAACTTTAGTTGACAGAATTTTGCATCAGACCAATGTGTTTAGAGCAAATCAGGAGACAGGCGACCTTATTATGGATAGTAACGATCTTGAAAGGGAACGTGGCATCACCATATTTAGTAAAAACGCATCAGTTGTATATAAAGATGTAAAAATAAATGTAATTGATACCCCGGGTCACGCCGACTTTGGTGGTGAAGTGGAACGTGTGTTGAAAATGGCTGATGGTGTTTGTCTGTTGGTAGATGCTTTTGAAGGACCAATGCCGCAAACACGTTTTGTATTGCAAAAAGCACTTCAGTTAAACCTGAAACCAATTGTTATCATAAACAAAGTTGACAAACCAAACTGCCGTCCTGACGAAGTACATGATGCAGTATTTGAATTGTTTTTTAACCTGGATGCTACAGAAGAACAATTGGATTTCCCAACCTTTTACGGATCTGGTAAAAACGGTTGGTTCAATGATAAAAATGAGCAGTGTGAAGATATTACCCCATTGTTAGATGGTATCTTAAAATACGTTCCCGAACCTAAAGTACCTGAAGGAAACCTTCAGTTGCAAATCACTTCTTTAGATTATTCTACTTTTCTGGGTCGTGTCGCTATAGGTAAGGTTAACCGTGGAGGAATTAAAGAAGGTCAACAGTTTACATTGGTAACTGCTGATGGCAATAAAAAATCAAAAGTAAAAGAACTATACATTTTTGAATCGCTTGGCAAAAGAAAAGTAACCGAAGTATTGGCAGGTGACATTTGCGCTGTAGTAGGTTTAGAAGACTTCAGCATTGGCGATACCATTGCTGATGCAGAAAACCCTGAAGGATTGCCTGTTATAAGCGTTGATGAACCAACCATGAGTATGATGTTCAGCATCAACAACTCTCCTTTCTTTGGTAAAGATGGCAAGTTTGTAACAAGCCGTCACCTTAGAGACAGGTTGATGAAAGAAACTGAAAAAAACCTTGCGCTACGTGTAGAAGATACTGACAGTGGAGATAGCTTTTTGGTATTTGGTCGCGGTATCCTTCACCTTGGTATATTGGTAGAAACCATGCGCCGCGAAGGATATGAACTTACAGTTGGTAACCCACAGGTATTGGTAAAAAATATTGATGGTAAAAAGCACGAACCATTTGAGGTTTTGGTGGTAGATGTACCACAGGAATTGAGTGGTAAGGTAATAGATCTTGTTACGCAACGCAAAGGTGAAATGCTTGTAATGGAAAGCAAAGGAGAAATGCAACATCTTGAGTTTGACATTCCATCAAGAGGTTTGATAGGGTTGCGTTCGCAAATGCTTACCAACACACAAGGCGAGGCTGTAATGGCACATCGCTTTCACGAATACAAACCATGGAAAGGAACTATACCTGGTAGAAATAATGGTGTTTTGATCTCTAAAAATCAGGAGAAAACAACAGGATATTCAATTGATAAACTACAAGACCGCGGCACTTTCTTCGTAGAGCCGGGTGAAGAAGTTTATACCGGACAAATAATAGCCGAGCACATAAAGCCGGGTGATTTAGTAGTAAATGCTACAGAACCTAAAAAGCTAACCAACCACCGTGCAAGCGGTAGCGACGATGCATCCCGCATTGCGCCAAAAACACTGATGACTTTGGAAGAATGTATGGAATACATTCAGCAGGATGAGTGCATAGAAGTAACACCAAAAAACATAAGGATGCGCAAAGTGATGTTGGATGAAGAAGACAGAAAACGCCTTTCTAAAGGAATGAAAGTAGAGGAAATGGTGTAGTAGATATTAGATGTTAGTATAAAGATTTTAGACAAAACCCCGCTTCAAGTTGATTGAAGCAGGGTTTTTTGTTTTTAGATATGCATTTGTTATTGTATTTTTTAAGCTAACAAAGCACATAATTGTTATGCAATCTCTCCGTAGGTTACTGGTCATAGACCTGCTTTTCATTTTGTAATGAAGTTATGCTTCGATCAAACTCAACTAGCACAATGAAAATTTACGTTAGCAGGGTCAACAAGAAAATTTTCTGCCTTTGCAGGTGTTCTCTTCGCTTCGGAAATAAGGCTTCGCATTCATCTTTTCTTATTTTGTTTTAACCATACTTTACACTTGGTAATGAGTCAGAAATGGCCAAGGATTACTTGCTTTTTTATAAAACGAAGCCGATGAATAATGATATTCTTCGGCAAAATTACAAAGACCAGCAGCAACAGGATTGTTGTGGATATAATCAAGTTTTTGTTTAAAAACATGCTGGTTTCATAGTGCAACCCTTAATGGGTTTCTCTCCCACACCTGGTATTTCCTGTCACTTGCTTTGACCAAAAAACGATCAAGCACGGCAGGGTGGTTATTTCGGAGGTCTTTAATAATCATTTGTGAGGTGTATTTCATAAATGATTGTTGAACATCTTTTGGTAGATAGCCTTGCTGTATTTGCCAAATCAAATGTATGTGATTACTCATTATTACAAACCCGTATAGCACTATTCGCTTTTTGTTTACTAAAAATTCAAGGCTGGAAACTATGATGTCCTTGTACTTATCCAGCTTAAGTAAGTGCTTCCACTCTAGAATAGTGGCGGTAAAGTAATCGGGATAAAATTCGCTAAAATTCATCAGCTAATTTATGGAGAATTTTCATGAGCGGATAACTGTTTGCAGGTGAAGAACACCTGCAAAGGCATCGCCTTTCTGCTAACACCCGCAAAGGCAAAAAACTACCCAAAAAGAAAGAAATAACTCTTTTAAACTACCTAAGCTTTTTTTTCAAACTCTTTTTTAATTTAAAAAGATTTAATTCAGCTAAATAATAATCTTTATTATAAAAATAAATGAAATCATTAGTATCAAAATTTACTTTAATTTTAAAAGTCTGGTTATAAAAATCTTTATATGCATTTGAAGATGTGTCCTCTGGAAACGTTGTTAACGAATTTATTTTATAATATAGATTGGCAGTATCATAAATTATATTTTTTTTCTTTTTAGCTTTAAAGATTAAGAACTCTCCAATTGGAATGCATAGACTACTTTGATTTAAACATGTCATCCCATATATTTCTAAAGATTTTTTAAAAACTGTCACTTTTTTTATTATTAATGGCAGTTCTCCCATTTCCAAGGGACCCAAATTTTCTAATGCATTTCCATTTAAAACAAGATTTGTATTTTTAAAATTATTTTTTAAAATTTCTATAGGCAACTCTTTCTGAGCAAAAACTCTAAAAGAGTACATAATAAAAAAACATACGAGTAACTTTTTCATTTTTGTATTTTATATTATTTAAGGCACTCTATTACCATAACCAGCTATATTGCTGCATCTTGGATCTAATGTTGACTTAAATCTAAGTTCAGCATCAATTGCTTTTGCATGTGCTTGCGAATAAAATTGTCTGTTGACGGTTCGTTCATAGTTTTCCCAAAGTTCATGAAAAACAACAGAAGCTCTAGGCTTTAAAGTTGATCCATGATCCTCCCATTTTGCATTCCCACTTATAATCACATTTCCTTGTACTTTAATCGCACCGGGAACAGACCAATAATGTACGCCACCTGGAATAATGTTATGTTCTGGGAAAATTGATAAGTTTGTAATTCCATTGGGTTTTATTTTCTCATATTTTGGTTCTGTCCTCTGATTTTCAAGAGGAACTTCATCATCATTAAATGTTTGTTGAGATACAAAAATCTGATCACTAACAGTATATATAATTGTCTCTTGTGCAGTTGTTAATTTTTGCATTAATTCAACTCCCGGGTCATCAGTATTTAAATTTGTGGCATCAAAAGAGACATTTCCATTCGTTATTTTCAATCTATCTTGTATTGCTTTATCTGGAGGTAAAATACTTCTTATATCCTTTTCCCCCAGCTCTTCGTAGAATATCGAAACTCCTGAAAGCTCTCCGTATGTCTGCGACTACGGAGCTAAATTCATAACCCAGACTGTGTCTGGTATTCAAGGCTCAAATGCTTAAAATACTGCACTAATGCTCATGACAAAACTTAGTTTGGCCTTTGCACGTAAGCTGCAGTCAAATGTTCAATTGGCAACATTCCGCCTCCGCCAAAATGATAATCTCTTGCGCTGCTTAACAAGTATTCTTCTGCCTTATCTACTATGCCGGCTTTTACAGGATTATTATGCAGATAATGCAACTTATCCAAGGTGTATGAAATTGTCTCAAGCCAAACAGGGTGATTATCGTGCCGCCAAAACTGGTAATTGTTATTTCTACTGTTTTTTTCTCCTGCTTTTTCAAAGAGCCATAACATCCCCCGCCATTCGGAACGGGGCAGGCAGTTTTTTTCTGCTTTCTTGTTTGTTTTCCTCAATAGATTTTATGATGGCTTTTGACGTAAACTTTTTGAAGTCGCGAAGAATATCGGACAGGTTACCATTTACAGCACTACATATTAAATGAACATGATTGCTCATAATACACCAGGCGTGAACTTTGAGCGCCTTATTGCTTATACAGAACCTTAAGCTATCTAATACAATGTCTGCATAGGCTTTACGGGTAAAAACATCTATCCATTCAACTACTGCAAAAGTTATAAAATGAACAGCATATTGGTCTCTGATTTTGTAGCCGTCCTCTTTCATGGGTTAAAACATTTGAGCTAAGATAGGATTTGGAAAGAAAATTTTCAACAGTAGTTTTTCAAATGCCAGACACAGTCTGGATTTTCATTTGCCTCCGTAGTCACAGACATACGGAGAGCTTTCATAGGTCTTGACTAATCTACGGAGAGCTGGGTAATTTAAAGAACTTAACTGTAATACAATCTCTCCGTAGTTTACCGGTCGCAGACCTGCTTTTCATGTTGTATTGAAGTTACGCTTCGCTTAAACTTCAACAAGCAACAGTAACACTTACGCTAGCTGGGACACACCCCTACGCGAACAAAAAAACCCCATTACCAAGGTGTATGAGCAGCAACACAGCAAAGTATATGGTGAGGTGGACCAGATAAAAGACCGTATTGTAAGCCTTAGCAAACCCTACATA
>JANMMU010000086.1:0-19831 GCA_031373555.1 Segetibacter sp.
TATAATGGATGCCTTTTCAATGACAGAGGTGCAATTGCACGAAATAGTATTTGAAAAATGCCTCTATGAAAAACGAAAGAAAAGAGAAAATATGATCCAAACTATTAAGAAATGTAAAAGTTAAGTTGACGCCAATGCGAAATGAAATCGGGATAGACTGACGCAACCGGAATTAAAACGGAACTCTTCTGCCCCGACAAAAAACTTAAGTCATTAGTCATTTAGTCATTTAGTCATTTGTGGGCATTGAGTCATTGAGCAATTGAGTAATTTTCACATTAGCTAATTACTTCCCTACCTGCAAATATTCTTGCAATGCTTTTACGTATTCATCAAATGCCTCTATTCCTTTAGGGGATATTTTACAAGTTGTAAGCGGATAGTTATCCTTGAATTCTTTTTTTACATCAATATAGCCTGCCTCTTTTAGTTTTTGAACCTGTACGCTTAGGTTGCCTGCCGTTGCATTGGTCTTTTGACGAATGAATGTAAACTCTGCTTCCTTAACCGCAATAAGTAAACTCATTACAGCCAACCGGAGTTGAGAATGTAATATGGGATCAAGTTCTTTAAACATTGGCCGCTTTTCTTTTCATAAATTTCCTTCTCAAAATAACTCCAGGAATAAACCAGCAGAAAAGTGCGGTAGCAGCAGATAGCAACATGTCATACTTAAATGAGGTAAAAAGCGATGCAAGAAAAAAACCATAAGATAATACGGCTCCCCAAATCATTGGTTTAAATTTTTTTATTAGCCCTGTTATTAATGTTGGAAAGGTGTAAACAAGTATGAAAATGGAAGTGGCACTTAATGTAAACGGGGTAATTACCACATCGGGTAAACTTCCATCAGTCATATGTTTTACCATTTGCCACCCTTCTTCTGCTATAAGTTTTTTTGCTACATGGGGCACTATGTTCTGATAAGCAATTAATCCGAAAATGGTAATACCATATACGGTCCATACTATGTCAACAGAACGGTCATCATAGTTAATGACTTTACGGCTTTTTGATTCTTTTGCAGAAATAATAACCTGTGGTATTATTGCAAACAAGACAATGAACCATATATCAAAAGGGAGCTTTAAACCGAGCTGTTCTTTTGTAAAAGTAACCATAGCCGCTATAAAAACCACACTACCCCAAAGTAGAGAACTTATACCTTTATCATGGTAGCTCGTTTTTGCTTTTTGTATCATTTCTGATATGAGTTTCAGGCTTTCCTGTTCACTCATTCTATTTTCTGGTGCTGGCATTAGATTGCTTTTTTGCGGTAATGATTTCTTAATAAATGACCCGGAATTATGTAGCTGATAAGTATAGCAAAAGCGGCTGATAAAATTTGTTCTTCGTAGCGTAAATAGGGGGTTATAACAACCAATACCAGGCAGGCAGCACCACCATAGGCCATAGGTTTGAAACTGATAAGGCTACCGGAGATATAAGTGCCGATTGCATATAGCATTATATAAAACGGGAAACAATATTGCCAGCCGATTTTAGCAAAAACAAAGCTTAGTGCAAAATATGAAAAGCCTATAATCATCCATAAGTACCCGGTAGCGTCACTGATAAACGTTTTGACTTTTTCTTTTTTGTGGTCTCTATAAATAAAAATAAAATGAAGCAATAATGCCACAGGCGTAACAAACCATGCAAAGTAATGGTGCTCATAATTGACCACCACCAACAGAAAATATTGGATGAGGCAACCAATCATAGTAGCCCAACCCCACAGCAGATAATAGTGGCTACTATCACTCATAGAGTTTCTGGTAGTTTCTATCATTGACCTTATCAATTGTAGGCTTTCCTGTGGTGAGAAGTCTTTATCAGTTGAATCCATTTTGTATTTTTTAGAAGAAGTTTTGCATAGAAAGCAACAAAGAATACAATAAGGCAAAGCAAAAAATTGCTATACTCGATTGTATCCTTTGTATTGCAATTTTGTGAATGAAATTATTCAGATTTGCAGGCCTCTAACATTTGTTTGCTTATACCCTCTCCCCAGGTAGGAGACAATTTGTCTGCAGGTTTGAAAGAGCTGTATAGCTCAATAGCTTTTTCAAAAATTGGTTTGGCTTTAGCCTTTCCGCCCCCAAATTCTGGTGGAGTTCCCATTGTGTTTTGGGCTTCCCAATAGTAAGTTCTTGGATTGGTAGGATCCAATTCTCTTGCCGTCATCATAGCTTCACGCATATCAGCGCCATATTTTTGCCAGCGGTTCATTGGGTCTACCATCATGTGTAGGGTTGCAGACATACTTTTTACTAACATGACTTCAGAGTTTTTCGGTTGCAGAGAAATGGCTTTTGAAATAAATCCATCTGCCTTATCTGCAAGTGCGTCTTTGTCAGCTTTTTCATCTCTAAAACCAATAAAGATATTAGCTAAGGCAGCATAGTAGTAAGGTTGCCATTTTGTAGTTTCTGCATTGCCTATTCTTTCAAATGCCGAGGCTACATTTGTTAGGTCTTCAATTGTTTTTGCAGAATCAAGCATAGTGATATTTTGCTGCATAGCCTGTTGAAATTTTTCATCCTGTGCAGAAGCGATAGCAACAACAGCAAGAAATGAAATTGATAATAATAACCGTTTCATAGTTTTTGTTTTTTTTTAATTAGAAGATTTGTTTTTTAATTTTTCATATTCATTTTGGACAGAAAAAAATTGGTTGCCATGGTACGCTTCAAAATATTGAATAGCTACCCCAAGCCCCCAACCTAGCATAGGCCAAATAGGCCAGAAATAATTTTCTTCTCCACTTGTAAAGTACCAAATGCCTATCAGCATTAGGTTTACCAATACATACATCAGAAAACTCCACTTGAAGCCGGCTCTTTTTTTAGCCATTTTCCAGAGTATCTGATCTTTCATTTCTGGTGGAATGTTTGTTTCCATGGTGAAGTTTTTTATGTTTAGAGTTTAGGGTTTAGCGTTTAATAATTTAGAGTTTAATGTTTATCATTTAATCCTTAGCTAAATGAAGGTTTTTTCCTGTCTAATATCTTGCTACTAACATCTAACTACTAGTTGCTACTATCATCTTGCTACTAATATCTGATTATAAATTACCATTAATAGCATCCTGTGTTCTGTCAATGCCCCAGCTTAAGAATACTCCAAGAAAAAAGAATTGTTTGGCGGGTGGCCTTATAGCTTCTTTATATAAACCACTATAAGAATAATTGTAACCAAAAACCTGATCATAGTTAAATACGTTGGTTACCGATGCTACTATTACTCCAAATGCTTTTCCTATTTTTCTTACATGGTTCAGGCTAAAGCCAAGTGAATGATAATCCTTTGTTTCTCCTTTGTCTGCTATGATGTATTTTCTACTTCCTGTATTGTCTAATTGAAAGTTGTAATAGGGACGACCGGTTGCATACGAATAAGTGAAATTGAAACCTGTAGAAATTTTGCTTACCCATCTTTTTGTAACTAAAGATGCAGTATGATTGGCAGCAAAGCCCGGTTGTAATTGTTGCGGATAATTCAGGTAATCTCTTTTGGTATCAAGATAAGAGTAACTAAACCAATAATCTAAGTTTTTAATTGTTTTTCTATCTCTCCAAAATAGTTCTATCCCTTTTGCATAGCCGCTTCCACTGTTATTTATAGCAGGGTACGTTTTTATAAGGTCAAGGTATTCTTTGTAGAATGCTTCAATTCTGAAAGTATGTTTTGCATTTGTTTTTTGATAGTTTACTATGTAATGAATAGCTTTTGTATAACCAAGATTGCCTGGACTTATGAGTTGTTGATTTTCTGGTTTCTGGTAAAATATCCCATAGGCAGCAGAGGCTTGAGCATCTTTTCCTGTTTTATAAGCCATTGAAATACGTGGAGCAAAGTTTGTTTTGTTTAGGATAGAAGAATGCTCAAATCTTCCGCCAATTTTTGCAGCGACGTTGTTGGTAAGATAAATATCTGTTTCGCCAAATACCGATTGGTAGTGGTCTTTTAAAGTGTAATTGTATTGATTGAATGTACTGTTGACATAACTATACATGTATTCGGCACCCATACGTACAGTACTTATTCCCCTAAGCCTTTTTTCAAAAACAGCACGTATTTGCGATAGGTCTTGTCTACTTGCTAAAGTGAAGTTTTTATCAGTCATCCAATAGGCATTGGTAAATACTTTTGGATTGTTGTTCTGATCTTGCAGTTGGTTATTTATATCATCATGATTAGTGCTGTAGCTTATGCCTGTATTCATTTTCCAGCCTTTACCCAGGTTTTCGCGATAGCTAAGGTTATTATACCAGTTGGTGCTTTTTATACCAAAAGCGTCTTTTAAATCAAAACTGTCTATATCCTGCCGGCGAAGGCCAATTTTGCTGTATTGAAATGTGGTATAGTATTTAATAAAACCACCTCTTTTTGTCTTCATCCGCCAGTTAAAATCGGCTGTATGAAACTCGGGCATGTGAAAGTAATCAGGTTTTTGTTTTACAATATTGAAATAGGCTACAAGGTTGGTATAGCCATAATTAAAGCCCCAACTGCTTTTTTTCTTTTTGTCAAGTTTCTGTATGCCGCCACCAAGAAATATAGGAGATATAGAAGCATTGGCTGCTGATTGATCCGGCAGATCTATAGATTCTAAAATCAATGCTGAAGACAGCGCCTGTCCATATAACGCTGAATAACCGCCTGTACTAAAGACCGTTCCTTTGAATAAGAATGGAGCAAACCTGCCACGTTGTGCAATGTCGGGCACACTTGTGTAAAATGGGTTATTTACCAGCATTCCATCAATAAACTGTTTGGTTTCATAACCTGCCCCACCTCTAACAAATAATCCTTCGCTTTCTCCCACCTGTTGTGCACCGGGCAATGTTTTTACGGTAGCCGAAATATCAGCATTAGCACCACCGGTTGTTAATACGTCCATAGTACTTAAAACAGTTGCTGCACGTTTTTTATCCCCTGCTTCAAAAGTTCCTGCAGTTACAGTTACTGCTTTTAGTTCATCCAATTTTTCTCTTAATGAGAAAGTAATGATTAGGTTTTCTTTATCAATGTTTATTTTTTGTTCCTGCTCATTAAAACTAATGCTTGATGCTACAAGGATATGTTCACCCTTTTCCGTTGTTTTAAAAGAAAACTTACCCAGTGAATCTGTCGTGCCCCCGTCGTAAGAATTTTTTATGGAAACGCTAACCCCCGGTAATGGCCGATTCTTATTGTCTGTTACTTTTCCGGTAATTCTAACTTGAGAGTAAGCAACTGTTGTGAGTAAAATTGTTATTAGAAGTAAGAAATATTTTTGCATTGTATTTTGGTTTGGAAAAACAAATGTAGAGTAGTTTATAAAATAAACCAAATTATTTTTTGAAGTTTTTTTTCGACTAAAATCAAATGAAGCAGAGTAATGCTTAGATCAAATTAGATTTCTAAGGTAAAGCCAATTGTAGTTCCCACGTCGGGCTTGCTGCGTACATGAATATTTTGTCCATGCGCCTCAATAATGTGTTTGCAGATGGCGAGTCCCAATCCTGTACCACCCACATCGCGGCTGCGGCCCCGGTCGGTACGGTAGAAACGTTCAAAAATGCGGGGTAAATGTTCTTCGGCTATGCCTATGCCATCATCACTTATTTCTATCAACACATGTTTGCCATCGGTTCGGTAAATACTTGAAACTATATGTCCCCCTTCTTTGCCGTATTTGGTAGAGTTACTTACGATATTAATAATTACCTGACGCAACTTTTCCTTATCGGCAAAAACAGATATTGGCTGCTCGCAGCCTTTCTTTATACTGCATTTAATATTCTTTTTTGTAGTCTTAATGGAAAGCGATTCATACACATCTTTTAGTAAATCCTGAATGATAAAATGAGTTTTGTTCAGCGGTTGTTCACCACTTTCCAGACGGGTAATTTCGTCCAGGTCATTTACCAATGTAACCATTCTGTCCACATTTCGCGAAGCATTTTCCAGAAATCTTTTACTAACCTCGGGGTTTTCTATAGCGCCATCTAATAGTGTAGAAACATAACCTTGTATAGCGAAAATGGGGGTTTTGAATTCATGTGCCAGATTTTGCAAAAACTCTTTGCGGTAGGCTTCATTGCTTTTCAGCACTTCTATCTCCTGTTTGCGTTGCAATGCCCATTGTTCCACATCTTCCCTTACTTCATCAATACTTTTTTGTGGTAAAATGTACTTATAATAGGTTTCCTCTCTTAATGAGGCTTTGGTCTGAAAAATGAACTTGTAAATAAGTTTTATTTTCCTGTAAATAAACCTTTGCAAGGTAAACTGTATAAGAAAAAAACTTCCCGCAAAAATGATGATAAAAACAACTAGCGTAATTAACCAATCAGGATGCAAAACATAATAACCTACTCCAATAGGCACAGACAATATAGCAGCCGTAAACAATGAAAGCTGCTGTGGGGTAAAGCTTTTGGTGTTGAACATGGATAATAAAGGTAGGGAAAACATAGAAGTATCAGAACCACTCATTTTAGTTAATCCCTCACCCCGGCATATCAAACTTATAACCCACTCCCTTCACTGTTGTAATACAATCAATACCAAGTTTTTGTCTGATTTTGCGAATGTGAACGTCTATAGTGCGGTCGCCAACTATAACCTCCGCACCCCATACCTGACTAAGAATTTCGTTTCGGAGGAATACGCGGCCCGGTTTGGCTGCAAGCAGATACAACAATTCAAATTCTTTTTTTGCAAGAATTATTTCTGTTCCGTTCAGAATGACTAAAAACTTTACAGGGTCTATTACCATATTGCCCAGCCGGATGATTTTGCCATCTTCTTTTTGCAATCTGCGAAACACTGCATTTACCCGGCTTACCAATACTTTTGGGCTGATTGGTTTACTCACATAATCATCAGCACCAGTTTCTAATCCTTTTATCTGTGATGCTTCATCGCTTAGAGCAGTCAGAAAAATGATCAGCATATCGTTGTATTCCGGCTTTGATCGTAGAACCTGACAAACTTCTACTCCCGTCATTTTTGGCATCATTATATCCAGTAAAACCAGGTCGGGCTTAAACGTGGAAACCTTTTCCAGAGCCTCTATACCGTTTTTAGCAGTTTGAATATCATAACCTTCTTTTATAAGGTTGTACGAGACTATTTCTAAAATATCGGGTTCATCATCTACAATTAAAACCTTTTTGAAGTTGGGCTCCATTTAACAATATGTTTACACAAAAATAATTTTATGTCCATAGCCAAAACACTTTATGGCATTATATTATTGTTAAGTCCAAATACTCCTTATCTTCAAAACAAAATCCTAAAAGGATGTGTAGGTTGTATAAGTTACTTTAATAAGCCCTTATTTTTGTTATCTATGCATAATATGTACAAATTTTTATTGCTATCAGTTTCATTAATTGTAGTTACACAGTCTTTTTCCCAGCCAAAGCCTGTTATTCCTTTGATGCGAAGAATTTTTCATGAAAATGTTGACCGTACTCAAAAATGGATTGATAAACTCGATAAAAAAGATGACAACGCATTTAATCCTACGTCAGATACGGAAGTCAACCTGCAAATCAATTATTCGCTGTATAACAAAGTTGATCAAATACAGGATGATCTTGAAGCTGATACCACATTAGATTCTAACGATAGAATAAAATTTCTTCGTGGCCTAAACGATGCATTGGGTTCTTTTGAAACACAATACAAACAACGCCGCATTAAGGGGGAAAAATTACCAGAATTAGTTAATGGATTTAATGATGCAATGCAGCTGGATAAAAACGGATTGTCAATTGTACCAATAATAGAATCTTCGGATCTTGATATTGGTAATATTCTGGTAAAATGCTTTTCGTTTCAGAAGAATATAGGAATTGATAGCAGTAAAAATATTCTGACCCTAAAAACGATTACAAAGTATCCTGGTAAAATAATGGCTATTCTTAGGAGTAATCCTAATGCTGATTTTGCTGATAGTTTGTTGAAAATTGTTGCCCACACCCAACAGGAAGAAATATATACTTACGCACAGGCACCCAATTCTGAACTGGGAAAGAAAATAATTAGCATGGATGATCCTCTTGTTCAAACCATTGTCAAACTGGCAAAATTGAATGAAGGCCGTATATACTTTCCTTTTCTTGATAATTTGTATAGGGGTAGGGTGACAATGGAAGAAATTGACCAACAAAAACAAGATGTATTTAAGTACTACCGGTTGCTGGTAAATACACAAATAGATTATGCGGAAAGAGTGCGTAAAAGGGACACCCCTATGGCTATGGAAGCGCTTACGGATATGCTTAGACAAAAAGCATTGGATGAATTCATAAATATCATCAACGGCCTGCATGATTCACCTGATAATATCAGGATGAAGCAGGTTGAAACCCTTAACCCGCAGGAGTTGTACTACTTGTGTGTTATGGGCGAAAATGAAATATACACCAGTAGTTACCTCAAAGTATATGACCGTATTTTTCAACGTTTAAAGAATCCTCATGGAGATACTCTTTTGTTGTCGGTAAACTTTGACCATTTTAAAAAGTTTATAAAAATGGCAGCTAATTATAACAAGCTTGATGATTTTCTAAAAAGAATGAACAAAGGCAATGCAGAAATATTGATGCGCTCATTTGCCGCAGGACTGGATAAAACACGCAGTCTCGAAGATGCAGTTGATGTGGCTGATAGTTATGCAAGTATATCTGACCCTGCATTGCGCAAACTTATTTTGGAAGAAATTCAATCAAACATTACGCAGGAAAATAAAGAAACCAACAAGAGAGGTTATGCTATTTATGACTTGATGAATACCATATTTCTAAGTCTCGATACAACCAATAAAACAAACCTTTCAGAGAAATTTGGGATACCACCAATTTTCTCGGTAAACAATGCGGATTTACGTACAGAGAAAAATAAAATAATAATTCAGCAATTTTTTTATGGCGATCAGGATGGGGCATGGCAATATGCAAAATTCAAATCCTCATTCAGAATACCCAATTGGAAAATTACTGAAAAGCCTGAATGGTTAGAGGTTGCCTCAACAAAAGGAACACCCATTACAATCTACAGTAATAAGGCGTTGGATGAAAAATTGGGCCTTGATGAGAAGGCCCAGCAAGACCTAAATGACTATCTCATAGAGCAGGAAGTTGATCCTACGATTATCATTCATCGTGGCCATAGTTACCATGTATCAAGTACCATTCAGCAATTGGTGCCTTTGGTAAAAATTGTATTGTTGGGTAGCTGTGGGGGATTTCAAAATGTAAACAGGGTATTGGGAATAAGTCCTTATGCACATATTATAGCAAGTAAGCAGGTAGGTAGCGGTAGCGTAAATGAACCGCTTATCATGGCCATAACAGAAACCTTGCGTCAGGGCAAAGACATCAATTGGCCGGAGATGTGGAAAGGCTTAAGTAAGTCATTAAAAGGAAACCCTTTGTTTGAGGATTATATTCCCCCTTATAAAAACCTTGGAGCCTTATTTATTATGGCTTACAATAGAGTAATGATGGAGGGAGCAGGGTAGGTTTTTTAAGTGTGAAGTGTTAGGTGTAAAGTAGTAAGTTTTTGCAGCAACATTTGTACTTCATTAAAATTCTGATATTTAACCGAAAAATATCTTTACCTAACCTGTCCATTGCCTTTGATGATCCATTTTTCAGTTACCAATTTTTCTAAAGCAAAAGGTCCCCGGGCATGAAGCTTTTGGGTGGAAATGCCGATTTCGGCGCCAAGGCCAAATTCTTCACCGTCAGTAAAACGGGTAGATGCATTGGAGTAAACTGCCGCCGCATCCACTTCATGAAGAAATCGTTCACACTGTTTTTTATTTTTAGAAATGATTGCTTCAGAATGTTTGGTTGAATACTTTTGAATGTGCGCTAGTGCCTCGTCAAAATGCTTTACTACTTTGATAGAACATTTGAGACTTAAATACTCACGGCCAAAATCTGATTTTTTGGCTTTAAATAAATGAGGATAGTTTTTGAGTAAACGTAATGCTTTTTGGTCTGCATAAATGCTTACGTTATAACTGCTTAATTCTTGACCTAGTCTATTAAGAAATAATGCTGCAATAGATTCATCTACAAGTATTGTATCTACTGCATTACATACCGATGGCCTTGATACTTTTGCATTCACTACAATCTTAACCGCTTTGCTGATGTCGGCATCTTTCTCAACATAAATATGGCACACCCCTGCTCCGGTTTCAATAACTGGCACAAGACTGTTTTTTCGTACAAACTGTATCAGGCTTTCTGAACCACGGGGTATTATAACATCAATATATCTTGTAGCAGTAAAGAGTTGGTTAACAACCTCCCGTTCTGAGGGTAATAGTGTTACACACCCAGGATTTATTTCATTTTCTTTCAGTGCTTTTTTGATAATTTTTATTGCAATTTTGTTAGTTTCGTCAGCATCAATGCTGCCTTTAAGCAGGCAACCGTTTTGACTTCTGATGCACAATGCTGCAATATCAAAAGTTACATTTGGCCTTGATTCAAAAATGGCTCCTACAATGCCAAGTGGTACAGCTATTTTCTCTAGTTTTAAACCATTTGCAAGTGTTCGTTTCTCCAATACTTTTTTAGATGGATTGGGTAGTTTGCTTATGTTTCTTATACTTTTTGCAATATTATTAATCCGCTGTTGTGTTAGCAACAAACGGTCATTGTTCGGGTTGTCAATAGGTTGCTTCGCAATGTCTTTAGCATTTGCTTTCAGCAAAATTGTGGAGTTTGATGCTAACAGATTGGCTAATGACAATAATGTTTTTTTTATGTTATTGTCGCTGACATTTCTAAGATTTGAAGCAGCTTTGTATGTGTCTATGATAAGGGGTTCTATGATTTTCATTTGTTGTAAAAGTTTGAAAAATCTGATAAGTTTTAAATGAAAAATTAGTTGAGAATACAATTTGGTTAAATTAAAAAACAACTATGTCATTTGCATGTGCAGCAAGTGTATTTTTTTCTGATAAACTTTGCAAAACTTCTTTTGCAGATAGTTTTGATTTTGCTACGCCGATAATATTTTTATTCTCATCCATAAGTTGTACTACTTCACCAATGCCAAAGTTACCAAGCACTTCCTTAATGCCGACAGTTAACAAACTGCGGCCTTGATTCAATGCTTTTGCCGCACCTGCATCTATACTCATGCTGCCAAGTGTTATGGAGCCGCTAACCAACCATTTTTGCCTTGCTTTCAGATTGCTGGGTTGTGCTTTAAATATAGTTCCATTATTACCCGACATGGCTTCTGCAAATGGTTCTTTGTGACCAAGTCCACAAATGATAACTCTTATGCCAAGGGATACCGCTAACCTGGCAAATGTGATTTTTGAAATCATACCACCCAAACCAACGCTGCTTTTATCATTGCTTACATAACTCATCACTTTGTCATCTATCTTACTAACTAATGGAACGATTTTCTTTTCATTATTCATAAATCCTCCTACAGAGGTACAGATAATGAGCGTTTCGGCATTGAAACCTATTGCAATTAAAGTTGCCAGTTCGTCATTGTCAGAAAATTTTAATTCTACATTACTTACCAAATCATTTTCATTCACAATCGGGATGATATTGTTGTTCCAAAAAGCTGCAAAGGTTTCTTTTAATTGAAGAAATTGTACACGGTTACTAAAATGATGGCGTTCGCACAATGCCTGCGCAACCGGGATTTTATATTGGGAAAAATATTTTTGATAAAGATTTATCAAAACAGGATTGCCGACTGCTGCCGCAGCTTTTCTTTCTGTAAGTGTTCCTTTGTAGTTCTTAATAAATGCTTTGCCACTTCCTACAGCACCGCTACTTACCAAAACTACATTGTATTTTGCTGCTAACGCAGCAATATTCTTCGCTACTTTTTTTATGATATTGAGGCTAATTATTCCTTCTTTATCTGTAATAACTGCCGTACCCAATTTAATTACCAAAACCTGCTTTTGCATAAGCGCAAAAATAAGTAACTAAAAAGGATATTAGTTTACAGGTTGGTTAGTTAAACGAATAAAAAAGTTCAGAGCAAATGTTCAACCCTAAAATCATATTTCAGTCAGATAGGTAAACAATTATCAGGGGTATTTGTTATTATATTTATGTCTTCAAGCATACCCCTCCCAAAAACATTTCTCTCCGCAACCTGGCAATACCTCGCCATGATTAATTACGAGGTTGATCCGGCCATCTTGCAAAAACATTTACCACCTTATACTGAAGTAGATTATTTCGAGGGTAAGGCATTGGTTAGTATTGTTGGGTTTCTATTTAACAACACAAAGGTTTTTGGAATAAAATGGCCATTGCATACAAATTTCGAAGAGGTTAATCTTAGGTATTATGTAAAGCACCTGAATGGAAATAATTGGAAAAGAGGTGTTGGTTTTGTTTCTGAAATTGTACCCAAGCCGGTTATTGCATTCATGGCCAATACCCTCTACAATGAACATTACAGCACAGCAAGGATGCACCACAATATCATAAAAGTTGATGGTACAATTAAAGTTGAATATGAATGGAAGACGCCTTTTCAACCATGGAACCTAATATCAGTTGAAGCAGAAAATACACTGGAAAATATAGCAGTGGGGAGTGCCGAAGAATTTATATTTGAACATTACTTTGGCTACAATCAATTAAACAAAAACACAACTATAGAATATGGGGTTGAGCATCCACGTTGGCAAGTGTATCCCGTTAAAAATTATGAACTTAATTGTGATGTTGCCAAATTATATGGACATGAGTTTGTTCCATTTATTCAAAACGTTAAACCCCATTCTGTTTTTCTTGCTAAAGGTTCCGATGTAATTGTTAGGAAGCCGAAATACCTAAAGGGTTAAACTTTACCAATTTCGCGTTAAGGAATTTTCTTAACAGAAATTTGATCCCAGAAATATCAGGCATCAGACATCAAAAAATCAGACATCACACATTCACCCTACTTTTGCACCCTATGGCGGATGAAGTAAAAAAGCAAGGATTCAATTTTTCGCTTTTGGGCAGGGTATTTAGATTTGTACGGCCTTATAGAGCATTTTTTGTTTTAAGCGTTTTATTGTCTGTTTTGTTGGCGGTGCTTTCGCCTGTACGGCCTTATTTAATTAACCTTACGGTCAATGTTGCTACAGGCAAGGCAATTCATGCCCCCGGCTGGCTGAAATTGTTTTTGTTCAATTCAGACCTTTCTGATGCTACCCGATTTATTATTGCAGTTACCATTTTTCAGGTAGTTTTTTTGTTTGTGGAAACGGCTTTTAGATTCATTTTTTCATTTCTCACTTCCTGGCTGGGGCAGAGTGTAATTAAGGATATCCGTGTACAGGTATATCAAAAAATAATGAGTCTAAACCTTACGCAATTTGACAAAACGCCTATAGGAACGCTTACCACACGCACTATCAATGATATTGAAAGCATCAACGATATTTTTTCTGATGGGCTCATTCCTATTATTTCAGATTTGCTGTCCATAATTTTCACTTTGGCAATTATGTTGTACAGCGATTGGCGGTTAACCCTGGTCAGCATTATTCCTTTTCCAATTCTTATTGTTGCTACTTATTATTTTAAAGAAAGTGTAAACAAATCCTTTTTAAGGGTAAGAAATGCCGTTGCTGCACTTAATGCTTTTGTGCAGGAGCACATTACCGGTATGCAGATTGTACAAGCTTTCACTGCTGAAGACCGTGAGTTTGATAAGTTTCAAAAAATTAATCGTGAACACCGCAAGGCCAATGTACATGCCATCTTTGCTTATTCTATATTCTTTCCTGTAGTGGAGGTTATTCTGGCTTTGAGTATGGGTTTATTGGTTTGGTGGATTGCCGGCAAAAACCTGGATGCCGGGTTGTTGGTGGCTTTCATTCTTTACCTCAACCAAATATTCAGGCCACTAAGAGTGATTGCTGACAAGTTTAACGTGATACAAATGGGTCTTGTAGCAAGTGAAAGAGTTTTTAAAGTTTTGGACAATCCTGACTTTATATCCACTGAAGGCAATTATGCCCCACTAACCATAAAAGGGAAAGTAAGTTTTGATAAAGTCTGGTTTGCTTATACAGCGGAACAGTATGTCCTTCGCAACGTATCGTTCGAAGTAAAAGAAGGACAAACAGTTGCACTAGTAGGCCATACAGGAAGTGGAAAAACAAGTATTATAAGCCTTCTCAACAGATTGTATCATATACAAAAGGGCGAAATAAAAATAGACGATGTCTCGGTAGAAGATTACAAGGTGGACATTTTGCGAAGCAGGATTGGCGTTGTGCTTCAAGATGTCTTTTTGTTTTCCGGAAGTGTAATGGATAATATTACACTTCGCAATCCAACCATCAGCAAAGAACAGGTTATAGAAGCAGCCAAAATGATAGATGTACACGATTTCATCATGACACTACCCGGTGGCTATGATTATAATGTAATGGAACGTGGCAGTACACTAAGCCTTGGGCAGCGGCAATTGTTGAGTTTTATAAGGGCTTTGTTGTACAACCCCAGCATCCTTATTTTGGATGAAGCAACTTCTTCCATAGATACCGAAAGTGAAATATTAATTCAACACGCAATTGATAAAATGATTGCAGGACGAACCTCAATTGTTATTGCACACAGGTTAAGCACTATCCGTAAAGCCGACAAAATAATTGTAATGGATAGAGGTGAACTAAAAGAAGTGGGAACCCACACTGGACTGTTGGCTAAGGGTGGGCATTATGCAAAATTGTATAATATGCAATTTGAGAAACAGAATAATATTGATGATACTAGAAAATCAACACCATTTATCAGATAGGGCTTTTCTGAACAAATATTGCATAATATTTTTTTGCTGCATTTTATTTCTTCAACCTTGATTGAATAAAACCCGGATCCCGATAAGCATTGAGTATGGCAAAAATCACAACGGTAAAATTTTCTTCTTCAATAATATAATGAATCTGATAAGGAAAGATTCGGAGATTTGCCGTTCTGAAATTGTTGAATCGAAACCCGTATGTTAGCGGTCTTTTTTTTATGTCTGAAACTGTGTTGCGAACATCTATACAGAACCTTTTTCCAAGAGATGGAAAAATTGATTTGTAATACGAAATTCCTTCTTTGATATCAGTTTTTGCTTCCGGAAGAATTAATATTTAATAACTCATTAATATTAATCTTCGTTTTTCATTTCAATTTCAAAATCGTCCCATGAAGTGGGTTTTGACCTTCCCGAGTTGTAATTGTCAATTCTGTTTTCCAAAATTTCCAAATGCCAATTAGGGCTTTCCTGATGTACAACAACATCTTTATCATTTATGGCCATTGCATGTGCTATTTCCATAAATAAAGCAATATTTTCCTGCGGAATATCCAAAGTAACCTGTGGCATACGAAAAAATTTATTTAAAGTTATAGATAAATAGCGTGAAGGATTAAATACAGATTAGTATGGTCTTAAATTTTGTTATCAGAACTAACTTTTAATAAAAAATCATTTTCAAATCATTTTTTAAACTTGTCAACCCTTATCTTTGCCGCAAAATTGAGAAAAAGCATGTCATTTGTACGGACAAAATCTTTATTGGTAGCGGTTTTCAGCCTTGTTATATTGTTTTTTTCAAATTTTTCATATTCCCAGGAACACACAGAACAAAGTGCAAATCCTACGGAACATAAAGAAGTTGAAGAAAAAAAAGGATTCGATGCCAAAGAGGTAATATTTGGACACGTATTAGATGCTTATGAGTTTCACTTTTTATCTTATAAGGGCAAGGATGGCGAAGAACATGAAGTAGCAATTCCTCTACCGGTTATTTTATATTCTCCTCAAAAAGGGCTTTCTGTTTTTATGTCTTCAGCATTTCACCATGGTGAAGAAGTTGATGGCTATGTTTTAAAAGAAGGCAAAATAACCCCTGTAGATCCCTCTGTAAAAGTGTATGATATTTCGCTTACGCGAAATGTGGTGCAAATGCTGTTGGCACTTACTCTTTTAGTTGTATTACTAATAGGAATTGGAAATAAATATAAAAAAGGTCATGGATTAACTTCTGCACCCAATGGTTTTCAAAATGCAGTTGAACCTGTTATTACTTTCATTCGTGATGAAGTAGCAAAGCCCAATCTTGGTCATAAATATGAGAAATATCTTCCTTACCTGTTAACGGTATTTTTCTTTATCCTTATTAATAACATTATTGGCCTGATACCCGGTACTGCCAATGTAACGGGTAATATTGCTTTTACTGCAGTATTAGGAATAATATCTTTCATTGTTATCACTATAAGCGGTAACAAACATTATTGGGGTCATATTGTAAACCCTCCCGTACCGCTTGGGATTAAGTTTATTATGGTACCTGTGGAGATTCTAGGAATTTTTACTAAGCCACTTGCATTGATTATTCGTCTTTTCGCCAACATGTTGGCAGGGCATATTATCATCATTTGCTTAATATCCCTGATATTTATATTTGGTTCTATCAGTGTAGGAGTGGGTTGGGGTTTTTCACCAATCTCAATTGCCTTTTCGGTATTTATTTATCTAATTGAAGTATTAGTAGCATTCATACAGGCATTCATTTTTGCAAATCTTACAGCTGTGTTCATAGGACAGGCAATAGAAGATACCCACCAGGATCACGAACACGATCATGGCAATGGATACGATGATGCAGTAATTATTTAAAAAGTCTTTTTTTTAACTTAAATCATAAAAGTACAGTTATGGATTTATTGAATGTTCTATTAAGCGCAACTCCCTGGGCAAATGCAGGTGGAGCTATAGGTGCAGGTTTGGCTGCAATTGGCGCTGGTATCGGTATTGGTCAGATTGGTAAAGGTGCAGTAGAAGCTATTGCCCGCCAACCCGAAGCTACAAATGATATTCGTGCAAACATGATTCTTACTGCGGCCTTCGTAGAGGGTGTTGCCCTGTTCGGTGTTATCGCAGGTATATTGGCAATGTTTGTTTAATCAACAAACATGTATTGTTGCATGCAGAGCGTTAGCTTTGGATGCAGCAATACTCTTTAAAGTAAAAAACTCTAAAGTCGAAAACTGAAAGTTTCTATGATACTTTTTGGGTTTGGCCTATAAATTTTGTCTTACTATGGAATTGTTAACTCCCAGTTTTGGGTTACTTATCTGGACTTTGCTTGCTTTTTTAATTGTGTTTATCATTCTTAAAAAGTTTGCATGGAAACCAATTCTTTCTTCATTGAAAGAAAGGGAAACCGGTATTGCTGATTCATTGGCAATGGCAGATAAAGTGAAAGCTGAAATGGCTTTGATGAAAAGTGAGAATGAAACACTATTGGCACAAGCCCGTGAAGAAAGGGCCCAAATGGTAAAGGATGCCAAAGACGCCAGTGCTAAAATGATTAATGAAGCCAAGGATAAAGCGAAGAATGAATATGATCGCATTATTGCTGAAGCACAAATAGCCATTCAGCAACAAAAAAATGCTGCACTTACTGATGTTAAAAATCAGGTAGGCAATTTGGTGATAGAAGTAAGTGAAAAAGTTCTTCGCCGCGAATTAGTCAATAAAAGTGAGCAGGAAAATTATATTAGGCAACTGGCAGAAGTAGTAAAATTGAATTAGGTAATTTGATATTGTGATGATGAGATAATGGGTTCATTATCAAATTATCACAATATCTCATCATTACATTAGAATATGCAAAATCCACGGTTAGCAGGCAGGTATGCAAAAAGCCTCATAGATCTTTCGACAGAACGAAATGAACTGGAGAAAGTATATGCTGATATGCAGTATTTGCAGGCTGTTTGTAAAGTAAGCAAAGAGTTTGTAGGATTGTTAAAGAGCCCGGTAATACCTATTGATAAAAAAAGTGCAGCCCTTACTGCTGTTACTACAGGAAAAATAAGTGAGTTAACTGCCCGTTTTAATAAATTGCTCATTAACAAAAACCGCGAATTTTTTCTACCGGAAATTGTTGAAGCCTTTATTCATCAATACAATGCGATCAAAGGAATTCATAAAGTAAAATTGACCACTGCTACACCTTTAAGTGAAGAAGTGAAAAATGCAATTGTTGCTAAAATGAAATCCGAAACCAAACTTCAACAAATAGAGTTGGAGACAGTGGTAAAAGATGAACTGATTGGCGGCTTTGTATTGGAGTTTAATAATAATCTTGTGGATGCCAGCATTCAAAGAGATTTGCGTGATATTAGAAAGCAGTTTGAGAAAAATATTTACCTTCAGCAGTTAAGATAATCAAGTGTAAATTTTATTGAAAAATAAAAGCAACACTTCTGAAAATCAAACTTGTTGTCTGTCGAAAAAAAATAATTTCTAACAATTTCTTTCGCTTAGGCGGAGAAAGAAAATTTAAAAAATATGGTTGACGTTAAGCCAGATGAAATATCAGCGATACTTAGGCAGCAGTTGAGCTCGTTCAATGCTTCTGCAGACCTTGAAGAGGTTGGAACAGTATTGCAGGTGGGAGATGGCATTGCCCGTATTTACGGATTGAATAATGTACGTAGTGGAGAGTTGGTTGAATTTGAAAGTGGTGTAAAAGCCATTGCCCTTAACCTGGAAGAAGACAATGTGGGTGTAGTATTGATGGGTGCACAGGAAGGTATTAAAGAAGGTTCAACTGTACGCCGTACCGGCAAAATTGCCTCTATAAAAGTAGGCGATGGTGTAGTAGGCCGTGTTATAAACATGTTGGGTGAACCAATTGATGGTAAAGGCCCATTGGTTGGGGAACTTTACGAAATGCCGATTGAGCGTAAGGCGCCGGGAGTTATCTTCCGCGAACCGGTAAAAGAACCATTGCAAACAGGTATCAAAGCTATTGATGCAATGATTCCTATTGGACGTGGACAAAGAGAATTGGTAATTGGTGACCGTCAGACTGGTAAATCTGCCATTTGTATTGACACCATCATCAATCAAAAAGAATTTTACGATGCAGGTAAGCCTGTATATTGTATATATGTTGCAATCGGTCAGAAGGCTAGTACAATTGCTGGTGTTATGAAAACATTGGAAGAAAACGGAGCAATGGCTTATACTACCATTGTTGCGGCATCAGCCAGTGACCCTGCACCACAGCAGTTCTATGCACCATTTGCCGGAGCAGCTATCGGAGAGTTTTTCCGTGATACCGGTCGTCCGGCTTTGATTATTTATGATGATCTTTCTAAGCAGGCAGTTGCTTACCGTGAGGTATCTCTGTTGCTAAGAAGACCACCGGGACGTGAAGCTTATCCGGGAGATGTATTCTATCTGCACAGTCGTTTGTTGGAAAGAGCCGCAAAGGTTATTTCTAAAGATGAGATTGCAGCTAAAATGAATGACTTACCTGAAAGTATCCGTCATTTGGTAAAAGGTGGTGGTTCACTAACAGCCTTACCTATTATTGAAACACAGGCGGGTGACGTATCAGCATACATTCCTACAAACGTAATCTCTATTACCGACGGTCAGATATTTTTGGAAGGTAACTTGTTCAATGCAGGTATCCGTCCGGCTATCAACGTGGGTATATCAGTAAGCCGTGTGGGTGGTAATGCACAGATTAAGTCAATGAAAAAAGTAGCAGGTACATTGAAACTTGACCAGGCGCTATACCGTGAGTTGGAAGCCTTTTCTAAGTTTGGTGGTGATTTGGATGCTGCTACCAAAGCGGTTATTGACAAAGGTGCCCGTAACGTGGAAATATTGAAGCAGTTGCAATACTCACCAATGTCGGTAGAAAAGCAGGTTGCTATTATTTATCTTGGTACAAACGGATTGATAAAAGATGTACCGGTAAAAAGGGTAAAGGAATTTGAAGAGCATTTCTTAATGGAGATGG
>JANMMU010000118.1:0-39467 GCA_031373555.1 Segetibacter sp.
TATAATGGATGCCTTTTCAATGACAGAGGTGCAATTGCACGAAATAGTATTTGAAAAATGCCTCTATGAAAAACGAAAGAAAAGAGAAAATATGATCCAAACTATTAAGAAATGTAAAAGTTAAGTTGACGCCAATGCGAACAACGGGATAGACATTTACCAACAGCTTTTATGTTATGCAGGGTTTCAAGGTGAAGAACACCTTTAAAGGCTGTAAAAATGCCCTAGCCCGTTTTATCAGCGCTTCTCAAAACCTCATTAAATCAATCAATTTCATTCTGTTACTTACCTTGATATTATTGTGAAACGCTGCATTATTTGTGGGTGCTGCGAACCCTCGTTCATTCC
The DNA here is from genome assembly GCA_031373555.1 of Segetibacter sp. GTDB lineage: Bacteria > Bacteroidota > Bacteroidia > Chitinophagales > Chitinophagaceae > Segetibacter. The sequence continues at coordinate 349 of JANMMU010000118.1, forward strand.
AAAGTTGGTCAAAAGCTGCTTGTAAAGTTGTAAAACTTCTCTTTGTGGCTTCGTTAACTTCACATTCTACTATGGAAAGTTGAATCGGTGCAGCATCTTGCTGAATAATTTGCAAGTTCTCTAAAACTACAATTTCATAAATATGCATTTTTGTTGTTGCAACATCCCGCATTCCCAGCTTCATTGGTTTGGCTGCGCTATCCTTTGCAAAGACTATAACTTTTGTCCTGACCTTTTCTAAATTTTTCACCAAATCGATTCCGTCTTTAATTTCCTTACTGTAATGAGGTGTTTCAAGATCATCATGAGAAAGCGGATTGAAAATTATTTTTTTGTAAGTTTTAAAATGGGTAAAATGCGTTTCATCGAGCCCATTTTTCTTTAAAAATGCAAAAAAGTTATCGATCAAGGTTTCAAGGTTATGAATTGTTTGCTCTCCTGTTGTTGTGTTTAATTTTAAAGTGAGGTGTTGTGGCAATATTCTTTTTATCTCTGATTCACAGGTGCGCCTTAAATAATTGGCGGCTGCTGGAAAATCCTTTGCCTCAAAATGTTGGATTGCACTACCAAGCAAATTTGGAGAGGGGTCAACGACCACAGGCACATCAGGTGTAAGAGGATTGCCATCATCATTCACAAATAGTTCAATGCATTTAACCTTGCAACTTTCACCTTCAAACCAACTTCTGGCCGCCTGAAACCAATTTCGGTCATAGGTAGAAATGAAAACCTGGAATCCTTCTGCCATAAATTCATTCTTAATGATTTGCATTAAGGGAATTCTGTTGTTGGTATCAAGACCAATAAAAATATCATCAAGATAAAGAACCTTGAGATCGGTTGCCGCAGGTGGATAAGTTTTTAATGCAGCAAGGTAAATGCAAACTCCAATTGCGGAAATGCGAGCTTCATTCAGGAAAGTATCATAAGGCTCAATTTGCAGGCCTGCATATTTTATGTCCAACTCCAATTGTTGCTTAATCTCCCATTTGCTATAATCTATATCCATGTTTGATAAGGTGACGCCGATTTCTAACTTGGGGTCAAAGTAGTCTTTGATAAATTTTCTAAATATTGTAAATACTTGGATAAGTAAAGTTCTTAGCAACCCTTCAAAATCTGTTAGTTCAGCTACTGCTTGTTTATGTTGTTTATGTCTCCGGTCATATTCATAGAAGCCATCCCAAATGCGATCCCATTCTCCACTCAATGGATAAGTCGTCACCCCACCACCTGAACGGCCTATCAAGTGGTCGGCTAGTAAATCTTCGATAAGAAGTTCAAAGAGATTAGGGTTTTTAGTTTTGTCGGTTTTTCTAAAATAGGTTTCGAGAATATGCTTATAATCTAAAAAGCCGTTTATCTTATTCGGAATAGTGATTGCAGAAATCCTATGATTACTTTGTCCATCGGGTTTTCCAAAAGTGTATTCAGGTTCGTTGATCACAGTGCCTGAACCATCAATATCAGCTATTTTAATTTTGATTGAACCTGTATCATTTCCTGCTAATTTTGAAAATAGATTTACCTCAAATTGCTTTGCAGTGTCTGACGATGAATTGAAAAAATCTTTTGTAGCATTGTAAATTGAGGATTTGCCACTCCCATTTTCTCCATAAATAAGCAAATGGTGTTTTGCAGGAATGGTAATAGGAGGATAAGAATTTTTGAAAGCCCTGTAATTGACAAGAGTTATTCCCGTTATCCATCTCATAATTTTATTTTTTTCCCTCAATAATTCTGATTTCTTCAATAGTGTCCATATTAAATATGGCAACACTCACAGAATGTGTTGGATCAGATAAGTATTTGTGCCACTTGTCTATCGTCTTCAAATTCTTTTCAACTTCTCCTTCTTTCAACTCTGTCAAATCACTTAAGTGATTGAGTACCTCACATTTCGCATTTTGTATAGCTTCAGGCAAATACAATTCATACACCATCGCATCAATTAGGCGTTCAAAAAAACTAGAATCTCGGCTTTGACTTTTGCTAAAGAGTATATAGTCAACAATAGTAATAAAACATTTAGGTTGTTTTGGTTTTTTTATAGGCAATTGTTTACAATTCGCAATTAAAATCTTCTGAAAAACAATTTTTTCGATGTCAAGAAACTTTCCTTTATGATAGAAACTAAGCAATGATGAATTCAATAAGGCCAAAATAAACTTCAATTCATCTCTACTGTTATTTTTTGAAATTAGCGAGAACCCAATTTGAGTAAAATATTTCGGTAGTTCTGAATAGGCTGCAACTATTTTCAATGCATTTCCCGACAAGATTTGACGAACTATGATTTTGGGGTTTTCAAAAAATCTCTTTTCCCTAGATGCTCCAAGCTCATCGCTGTATTTTAGATACTCATGAATTTCATCAGTTACAAAATACGGATGAATATTTTTTCCAGAAATTAGCGGCACGTAGTCGTTAGTTAACTTCACACTTGAATGAAATTCTCTTCCCTTTATTAGTTTTTCTGAATGCCCTTTATACTTATCATATGGCGTTATTCCCAACGAAGTAAATACAAAATTCTCCAGAGGAATGGATTGACTCTCAATCTTTTTAAGCAATAAATTCACAGGGTCATTTCCAAAAATATTGAATCGTGAATCATTATCCGCTATCCATTCTTTTCGAGGGAACTTTGTAAAATAGAGATTTGTAAAATCAATCTTTGCATTGTTAGCAAAGTATAAACCCAATATTTGCTCATTTAATGATTTTTTTCTTGCTAACAGAATTATTGTTTCTACAGTAGCGGTTTCAAAAACAGAATCCGGAAGTTTAATTATTCTTTCAACACCATGAACAATATGTTTTCTAATTTTCCTGTATGATTCATTTACAAGAATTGAATTTGGGTTAATGTAAGATAGAATACCTTTATCATTTAATAATGATATGCCTTTTTCAATAAAAATTGAATATAAATTGATCCTGTTTTCAGCAGTTTTAAACAGTTGGAAATAAATTTTGACATCATCTTTGGGCAGCCCTTTTATATCTATATAAGGTGGGTTGCCAATCACAATGTCAAAGCCATTACTTAATGCTTTCCCAAACATCCACTTCGCTTCAAACCATCCTGCTGCTGCATTTTGGTCATAGATGTCAAAGGCGGCTATCTTATCAGCGTCTTCGCTGTTCCATCCGCTGTTTTTTAAAAGACTTGCGATTTGTTTCCTGATTATCTTATCGTCTTCCTGACATTGCCGTTTTGCTTTTCTCGTTTTTGCTTCAAAGTGCCTGTGCCTCACTTCCTCCAAGTCTTTTTCTAGTTGGTCATAACGTTGGGGCATCAAAACACTTTGCTTTGACTTATCCAAACCTATCAAGGTGTTGGCAGCCACAAATTTAGTTTCCAGGTTAGGCAATGGTCTAATTCCTCTATTGAGTGCACCCTGCTTTTCTATTTGATCCACCACCAATGAAATAAAGAAGCGGAGTTTTGAAATCTGCACTGCAATTGGTTGTATGTCCAAACCGTAAATGCAGTTTTCAATTAAGTACAACTTTCTTCCGTAGTCGCTGGCATTGTCCTCAAAACTTTCGTTGATATCGATCAGTTTTTTTTCCCTCGCTTTTTTGTCAGTTTCATTCAGTGCTTTGTCAATTTCCGCTTGTGCTTTTCTTTTTTGTAGTTCACGCCAACGCTCATTTTTTCATCCAACCTACTCAAAACATACACCAGTTTATGTAATACACCCATAGGAAATGCACCACTGCCGCAGGCAGGGTCAAGTATTTTACAATGGTCAATCGCATAAACCAGTTGTTGAATGTCGTCTTCATTGGTAAAAGGATGTTCATCGTTGCTGTAAGAAATTACTTTTCGAAGATTGGCTTCCAGTTCTTCCTCTTTTCCTTTCCAACGACTTTTGTTGAGTGACTGCTCCAGTTTCAACTGCCCCTTGCGCACCTCATTGCCAAACAGTTCGGTTTGTAGGTTACCCAATTGCAGCCAGGCAGGTTTGTCTTCCAGCATTTGTGTTTTTAAGTAAGCTATCAGGCTTTCATCCACCATGTAATTGACAATTTCTCTTGGTGTATAAAAGCTGCCGGTTTGCTTTCTTGCAGTGGTTTCCGTTTCAGGATTATAATATGCTAATAGGTTTTCAAACACTTTACCTAATAATTCCGGGTCAAGCGCTATTTCTTCTTCTATAGGTGTATTTTCTTCAATGGTAAACTTATAATCGTTGAAGATGTGAAAAATACCCCGATAGGTCTCTTTATTTTTTTTGTAGCCATAGTCAGCAGTCAAATCAACAGCACGTGGTTTACCAAAAAATACAACATCTGCTACCCTGGCAGATTTCTTTTTGTTGCGGCTAAACCCATCCACATATTCATGCTTTTTTGTTTCGTCGTTGTCTTTATCAAGGCAATCGAACAAGCCACCGTTTAAAAAGGGCACATCTGCAAATAGATCAATAATTTCACTTTTGTTGCTTGACTTGAACTTATCCGCATACCTGTAATGGCTCTTTACTCCGTGGTCATTCTTATAATAATCATCCCCATCTTTGGCAAATTCTCTTTTACCCATTGGCTGATTAAGCGTTCCAAAAAATAGATTTTGCAAAATGGCGTTGTAATAATCGCCTGTTTCTTCGCTTTCAGGATTAAAGGTTTTGAGTAAAGTTTTCACTTTATTACTATCAAATAAATCGGCGGAAACCAGTTTTTTCTCTTTAAGAAACCAGACAAAAATTAGGCGAGTGACAAGACGGATAAGACTAACACGCATATTGTCAATTTCAGGAACACCTCTATCATTTGGAAATTCAATACAGCCCAAAGCCCAAAAATACCAGTTTGCCAATTCGCTAAAGAATCGCTTATTGAGTTCTTTAGTGTCTAATGTTTTTTGCCATGCATTATGAAGTTCAACAAAATTTGTAAATTGAAATTTGGATTTTAATTGATCAAATGAAAGATCAAACAAAATTTCTACGTGCGCCCTGTGAGTACTTTCTATATTTATGTCTTTAATTAGCGTCACCTTCTCTAGAACATCTTTGGCATCGTCCCGTTTATGCAATCTGCGGTTAATGACAGATAGTGTAAGTGTTTTGCCATGCCTAAATAAGATCATTGCAGGCATTGGGAATAAGTTATTCACTTCCCGTGTAATCAAAGATAATTCCGTTCGGCTGTAATGCGTTTTTGTTAACTCAATAGTAAAAAATAAATAGGCTTCAATAATGGTGTTTTGAACTTTTTTGGTATCGAACAAAGAAGTTTGTTTCAGCACTTCTTCCTTTGTTAATTGGAAAAGTAAGTCAACATATTTCCAATCAGCAAGTTTTGCTTTGGCTTCATCAAAGCGTTTGTCAGAAGAAATAAAGGCCTCTCTAAATTCTTCTTTTGTTTTTTTATATAGCGGTGCTTGCCGTTCTGTAACATACCCCAATGTTGTAAACAACCGGATACCATGATCAAAAAGATTCCCTTTAGAAAAGACCTGCAGAGCATCCGCTATTTTCTGTTTAATGTCCTGGCTCATTTCAATTTTTTAATGCTGTTATTTCCCAGTAAAGATTTCATTTGTGTAATCGCAATGCTGTTCAGTTGCAGCAATCGTTCGCTTTGGTTCTTCCCTTGGTGTATCAATACGGCATTGATACTTTCGAGGTTACTTAATACCACCAACTGTTCAATAGTTGCATCATCACGAATATTGCCTTCAGCTTTGGGGTTGGCATCCCGCCATTGCTTTGCAGTAATGCCAAACAGGGCAACGTTTAGCAAATCGGCTTCGCTGGCATACACAAAGTTTATTTTGTCTTTGGAAAGCTTTTCAGGTTCGCCCAATGCGGACTCTTTAATAGCATCGGTATGAATGCGGTAGTTGACTTTGGCAAGGGTTCGTTGCAGGTTCCAGTCTAATTTCAGGCGGTCATTTTCATCGGCTTTGAGGCGTTGAAATTCTTTGATAAGATAAATTTTAAACTCGGCACTAATCCACATTCCAAATTCAAAGGCTATATCAGGGTGCGCATAAGTGCCTCCATATCTTCCGGCTGTTGCTTTTAATCCAATGGCGTTGGTTTTTTCCTGCCATTCTTTCACGCTTATTTTATAGTTGTTTAAGCCAGCCTGGCTTTTAATTATGGCAAATTCGCCATAATTAAAATCGGGGTTATAAACACTTTCCCAAATCCCAAGGAATTCAACGGTATTTCTGTTTCTTAGCCAATCTGAAATAAAAAATTCCCCATCTTTAGCTTTCAGCATATCGGTAAGCGATATAAACTCTTTATCTCCACTGTTTATAATGGTAATTTCTGTGCCTTTTACATTGATACTTTTATTTTTCGGCATACTTTATTTTTAATTGTGGCGAATATGCTATTCAAAAAATTATTTTTCTTTGTGAAATGGTCAAATTTGACCGCTTTAAAATCAGGTTTTGTAAATCCCTTTTTAAACACATCGAATTCGAGGGGTTTAGAAAGGTCTATCCTGTTGTGTGTACCCACTATTTCAACACCAGCCACGTCACCAGTTCAAATTTATTAGCCCCGTTAGGTTGATTGTTGTCACTTACCAGTGTTGCATTCCGGCTTTGTGTCAGCATGCCCAAATTCTTTCTTTTAAATGTGCCTGTGATGGCTTTGATCGCTTCATTGAGCAGGCTGGTGTACTTGCTCATGTCTTTGCCATTGTTGGTTTCATGGTTAAAGAGGTCGCAAAATTGCTGTAATGGCTGGTCTTTGCCCGTACACAACAGGCGGTAAATGTCAAGGATTTGTTTGGGGTGGGTAAAGTTATACCGCACTGTTCCATCTTCGCGAATGTACACAAGAAAGTAGGGTTGCAAAGGGTTTACCTTTTCGTTGCCGGTGGTGTCGCCTATTTGCCGGAGGCAAAATATAACTCCCGGTTTTACCACATCGCTTGCATCGGGATTAAACAGCGTAGAGTCCAATTTGTGTGGCACGCAAGCATATATTCCCAATGGTGCACTTTCCAGTTCTTTTCGGTTGGCCTCTATAAAGTTGAGCAGGTCTATTCTAAAATCGTCCAGCGAAAAATTGCTCAACGATACACCGCCTTCGTTCAGGTCGTCCATGTCCAAAACTTCTTCCTGCAGCCGTTTCAATTGTTTGTCCCTGAACTTGAGGTCGTCTTCCACCAGTTCCTGTATTTGTTCACGGTTTAGCAGGTTGTCCTCGTTGGTGCCGCTTATGTCTACCAATGCCATCCGGGCTTCCACACGGGTTTTTAATTTTATGTAGTTGTCCAGGTCTTTGGTAGGCCAAAAGTTGACGAGGTGTACTTTGTTATTGATGGAGCCGATACGGTCTATACGCCCAAAACGCTGAATAATTCTTACAGGATTCCAGTGAATATCGTAGTTGACCAGGTAGTCGCAATCTTGCAGATTCTGTCCTTCGCTGATACAGTCGGTTGCAATCAGGATGTCTATTTCGCCATCAGAATCATTGGGCATCGTTTTTTGCGAACTGCGTTTTTTGCTAATGGGCGAAAAGTTGGTAAGGATATGGTTGAACTCTGTATTCTCGGCAAAGCCTTTTGGTTTAAAGGTTGTCTTGTTTTCGTTACCACCGGTTACCAGTGATATATTTACATGGAGTTCATTCTTTGCCCACTGTTCAAGATTTTCGTAGAGGTATTTTGCTGTGTCAGCAAAGGCTGTAAAGACAAGTACTTTCTTGTTTTTTGTTCCTCTTTTTGTAATAGTTGGTTGTTGAACTTTCTTTTTGATCAGGCTTTTTAGCTCGTACAGTTTGGCGTCTCTTTTAGCATCTACATCCTTTGCCCTTAGTTCCAACTCATACAGTTGGTCACGGTCTTCGAGCATGGCGGCCTTCCACTCGTCCAGTTTCAGATGGTTCATTTTAAACGTCAGCTTTTCACCTACTTCCATGGCCTGCCGCAGGTCGTCGTCTTCCAGTGCCTCTATGTCCAGATTATCTAACTCCACATCTGGATTTTCATCTTTGTATTTTTGAAAACGGTCAATTCGATTGATCAGGTTATCTATACGGGCAATGGTTCTTTTGAGTGTTTCGGTAAATGAAAAAATGGAGCTTTCCAGTCGTTTCATGAAGTTCACTTTCATCATGCCGATCAGGTAACTTTCCCGCAATTCCTGCGAAAACATTTTAACAGCCGCAGGTCCTGATTTTTTCAAAACCTTTTCTTCATAGATGGCTTTGTATTTTTCATGAACAAAAGAACTTGGCGTGAAGTGAACCAATTTGTACTTGCTAATTTTCTCGTTTAGCTTATCATAGCTGATGAACTTGTGTTGCAAGTCAATATCTGGATAAATGGAGTGGACAGCTTCATGTTCGGGAAACCCGCCAATGCGCTCCATTTCTTTTTTATAATATTTGCTGATGTGTTTTCTCGACCGGGCAATTGTTAGAGCATCCAACAGTTTAAAGAAAGCCGAATCAAGATCATTCAACAAGTCCTTTGTTGTCTTTTCTTCTTTTATCCGTGCTTTCGCCCAATTGCTAAAGCGGGTTTGCGATTGCTTGAGTAATTCAGTAATGCTATCAATGCCTAATTTTCCATCCTCTTCTCCGGCAAAGGCATAATCAACTTCACCGGTTATGTACATGAGTTGATTGCGTAAGTCTTTTAGTTCATTGTTTACAGGAGTGGCGCTAAGTAAGAGGACTTGTGTTTTTTTGCCGCCTTTAATAATATCGTTCATCAACCTTTCATACCGGCTTTTGGTGATGATGTTGCCCTCTTCGTCTCGTTTGCCTTTTTTATTGTTTCTGAAGTTGTGGCTTTCATCAATCACCACTAAATCAAATGCTCCCCAATTAAAGTTAGACAGATCAATATTGTCAGCTTCGGTAAACCCTTTTTCCCTGCTAAGATCTGTATGGTACATGACCGTGTAAGAAAATCGGTCTTGCGGAAAGGGGTTGAGTGTATGATTTTTGTGGGCTTGGTAGATAGTCCAGTTGTCTCTTAATTTTTTGGGGGTTAAAACCAAAATACGGTAGTTCTGCATTTCAAAATACTTAATCACAGCCAGCGCTTCATAGGTTTTACCAAGACCTACACTGTCAGCAATAATGCACCCATTGTATTTTAGAATTTTATTGATAGCGCCTCTTACCCCGTGTTGCTGAAACGTGAATAGTTCTTTCCAAATTTGTGAATCATAAAGGTTAGCCTTTATGTCTGATAATCCTGACTTGTCGGTATCCTCCACAAATTGGTTGAAAATATGGAACAGGGTTTTGTAATAGACAAATTCAGGACTGTTTTCCTTATGAAGCAGTTCAATGTATTTAAGCACTTGGTCCTTTACATCTTCCACTTTTACATCGTCCATTTCATTGTTCCAAAGCTGGTCAAACCAATCTTTTAAATCTTGCAAGTCTCTTTTATCATTTACAACCAGGTTCAGTTCAATGTTGGGCTTGTCTCCTAATCCTAATCCATTTACAGTAAAATTTGAACTGCCTGTTATTGCATCTTTTGAGCCATTTGTTTTTTCAATGTGATACAATTTGCCATGGAGGAAATCGGGCCTAACCATAGACTTTATCTCTACTTTATCTCTTATCCATTGAGCACATTGTTTTGCAAGTAGTTTTTGCTGTAATCTATTTTCAACAGGAATTACAAGATTGCTGTCTTCTATTTCATAACTTTTGGCATTGGTGGAAGACGATACGCTTTTTATGAATCTGGGTTCTCCAAACAGAAGTCTTAATGAATTGATATTATTAAGTTGTGGTTTTAATTTCTCATACGCATAAATGGTAAAATAAGCTGTTACAAAAGAAAGATTTGAGTTGTGTTCGATATTATCGACCAGAAAATGGCCAACACTGCCATTTGAGAAGTTATCTCTTATACTCTTAGTATTGGTCTTGATTATTGTTTCTTTCATCAGTCGTCTGAAATAATTAAAATATGACTCCGCCTCAATCAGTGTTAGAGATTTGATTTCTAAAGTTTTTTATGTGATTTTGTTACACTTGCAAAGTATTACAAGAATCTCCCGCTAAACTACACATATTCATCATGCGAAATACATTTCTTTAATGCATATTGTAAACTTTTTTGCAAAGCGTATTTTAATAGTATTTTGATATCTATGTAATGCCCTCCAACAATGTAGGTGTTGTGCTTTGCAAACAGTTATTTGTTTTAAGAACAAAGGCAATGAAACTCACTGGAGGCATTTTTCAGCTCAAACCTCTCATCTAAATGAAAAAAGCAAAGAATAACACCCCAACCAACGGAATTTGCGGGCTAAAAGTGGAACCAGTTTACACAATCGGACATCTTAACCAATTAATCCCCCTTCCTCACCCGCACCACCACCGCCTTAGAAACCGGCGTATTGCTTTTGTCCGCCACGCTGCTGATGGGTACCAATACATTGGTTTCGGGGAAATAAGTGGCGGTACAGCCTTTGGGTATGGGGTATGGCACCACGATAAATTTGTGGGCCACTCTTTCCCTGCCATCGGTATTGTTTACAATGTCCACCACATTGCCTTGTTGTAACTGGCGGTCGTTCATGTCGGCCTGGTTCATTAGTATCACACGCCTTTCGTTGTGTATGCCACGGTAACGGTCATCCAATCCATAAATGGTGGTGTTAAACTGGTCGTGGCTGCGGATGGTCATCATCAGCAGTTCACCGGGCTGCAACACAATTTGCGAAGCAGTGGCTATGTTGAACTGTGCCTTGCTGCTTGCAGTATCAAACCGTGCTTCGCTGTTGCAGTTGGGCAGGTAAAACCCGCCGGGCTTTCTTACCCGTTCATTATAGTTTTCAAAACCCGGGATGGTCTTTTCTATATCGCTGCGAATGTGGTCGTAATGCTGCAAATACTTGTCCCAGTTGATTTTGCTGTTGGGTAATGTTGCTTTGGCAAGCCTGCAAACAATTACCGGTTCGCTTAGCAAATCATCACTGATGGGTTTCAAAATTCCTTTCGATTCCTGCACTACCCCCATTGAGTTTTCACAGCTTACAAACTGCGCTTCGCCATTCATCATGTCTTTATCGCTGCGGCCAAAGCAAGGCAGAATCAATGCTTCACGACCATGCACCAAATGGCTGCGGTTTAGCTTGGTGCTTACATGCACAGTTAAGGAACATTTGCGAAGCGCCTCTGCTGTGTAGGTAGTATCAGGCGTGGCCGACAGGAAATTGCCTCCCATAGCTATGAAGACAGATGCTTTGTTTTCGTGCATGGCTTTTATGCAATCGACCACATCGTAACCATGTTTTTGTGGTGGTTGAAAATTGAAATTATGTTTAAGCGCATCCAGAAACTTTTGCGAAGGCTTTTCATAAATACCCATAGTTCGGTCGCCCTGTACATTGCTGTGTCCACGTACAGGACATGTGCCTGCACCGGGTTTGCCAATGCTGCCTTTCAGCAGCAGCAGATTTACAATTTCCTTGATGGTATCAACAGCATTCTTGTGTTGGGTAAGCCCCATTGCCCAACAGGCAATGATCTTTGTTTTGTCTTTTAAAATGTTAGCAGCCTGTTTTATATCAGCTATTTCTATGCCTGCATCAGCAGCCAATTGGTTGATATTCTGCTGCTGAAGATGTTGGACAAAGGCCTCATAGCCTTCTGTGTTATCCTTAATAAATTTTTGGTCGAATACTTTTCCCGGCGTTTTCAACTCTTCCTGTAACAATAATATCTCAATGGCTTGCAGCAAAGCCAAATCGCCGTTGATTTTCACCGGAAGAAACAGATCAGTTAATGCGCTGTCAATTCCTAAAATACCTTTTAGTTTTTGTGGATTATTAAAACCCATCAAACCTGCTTCCGGCAAGGGATTTATAGAAATAATGGTGGCACCGTTTGCCTTAGCTTTTTGTAAACCAGTCAACATACGTGGGTGATTGGTTCCGGGGTTTTGCCCCAATATCATAATCACCTCGGCCTCGTAAAAATCTTCCAGTTTTACAGAACCTTTACCAATGCCCAATGATTCACCGAGTGCTACACCACTGCTTTCGTGGCACATATTGCTGCAGTCGGGCAGGTTGTTGGTGCCGTACTCTCTTACAAACAACTGATACAAAAAAGCAGCCTCATTGCTGGTACGGCCCGATGTATAAAAGACTGCCTCATCCGGCGATGCCAGAGCATTTAGTGCAACGGCTATCTTTTTAAAAGCATCATCCCAACTTATGGGTTGGTAGTGTGTCGCTCCTGCGGGAAGGTACATAGGTGCGGCAACTCGTCCCTTCTTACCTATTTCATAATCGGACAAACCTGCAAGTTCGTTCACTGAATGTGATGCGAAAAAATCAGCACCAATGGCTTTTGTGGTGGCTTCATCGGCTACTGCTTTGGCACCATTTTCACAATACTCCGCAATGCCGCTACGCTCATCATCAGGGTCGGGCCATGCACAACTCGGGCAATCAAAGCCACCTTTGGTATTCATTTGATTTAATGCCTTTAAACCACGAAACACTCCTGCTTCATCAAACACAAATTTCAAAGCCTTGAATACTGCCGGAACACCTGCCGCCACGATGGGCAATTTAGATATTGTAAGCCCTGTAAATGTTTCAGGATTCTCTGCCGATGGGATATTTTTTTTCTCTTCGTTCAAAACTTAGCAGGATTTGTTAGGGTTTTCAAAATGATCGCTTTGGTCTTCTGTTGTTTCGTCAAGACATACGAAATCCTTTTCCAGCAATAAATACAGCACCTCATTGTTTGGCAACTGCATTTTTGAATCAATACCTACAACATTATTTAGTGGCCAGTCATCTACAAATGCTTTGGGAACAAACATTGTGATTGTATTGTTTACAAATGTTGCTGATAGTTCCGCAACATCATTGCTCCTTTGCAAAGTATAAACCAATTGGCTTTGGGGAAAAGTAGTTTTTTCTTCCAGGTAGCCAATCTCTGCCAGTCTGCTAACTTCGCTTTTTGTAAGCCGCATTCTTAATGAATTTCCCTTTATGCGTAATTTCATTTTTAATTTTTCTTTGTAAGCGATAAAAAACGTTTATCAAAAAGTTATTCCAAAACAATACGCTCTTTTCCTGAATAAATATTAAACCTGTCATCTCTCAAAAAACCAATTAGAGTAACATCATTTTCTTTTGCCATTTCCACAGCCAAACTTGATGGTGCACCAACCGCTACAATAATCTTTATACCCGCCATTACTGCTTTTTGCACCAGCTCAAAACTTGCTCTACCGCTTAAAAATAAGATATTGTTAGTTAATGGTAGGTTACCATGCATAAATGCACAGCCAATCACTTTATCCAATGCATTGTGCCTGCCTACATCCTCCCGAAGCATCATAAAATTTCCTGCAAGTTCAAACAAACCACAGGCATGAATGCCACCGGTATCTTCAAAGACTTTTTGCTGTTTTTTTAGTTTAGTTTGTAAATGATAAAGCGTATTTGCCTTGATTTGAATGTTGTCATCTGTCCATACAAATTGCGAAACAGTATGGATGGCATCAATACTTGCTTTACCGCAAATGCTACAACTTGATGTAGTGTAAAAATTCCTTGAAACATTGCCAAGTTTAGGAATAACATTTTCATTTAAAACCACACGAATACTGTTAACATCAGCGTTCAATCGCTTTACTGCTGCTATTTCATTCGCATTTTGAATAACACCTTCGGTAAATAAAAAGCCCACCGCCAGTTCTTCATCATTGCCGGGTGTCCGCATTGTGACAGCAATATTTTTCACCATTTTACCGGTTGTTGTGCTGTACTCTAATTGAATTTCCAAGGGCTCTTCCACGGCTATTTTATCTTCAATCTCCTTTATTCCTATGGGAGTTGCTTTAGTTATATTGATGCTTACAACAGCGCTGTCTTTCATTGTTTAAAATTACTAAAACTAACTCGCATTAATTAGTTGGATAGTTGCATTATAGGCTTCAATTGTATCAATACTTTTAATACAATTTTCATTTTCGGGCAAATATTTTGCAGCGCTACATTGTGTTAGAAAATGTTGCAGCGAACATTCCTTTGCTAAAAACATTTCTTGTAATTTCTGAAAACATTTAACCGGATACCATGCCAGGATTGGTTCATAAATTTCATTTTCCACATTGTAAAAAGCAATTGCATTCCCTTTACAAAAAGTTGAAAATCTTTGCAACTCCCCGGTAGTTAAAAGTGGATAATCGCAACCTATCAGCAGCATATTTGTTTCAGGAAATTTAGTAAAAGCTGTCAACAAAGCACCCATAGGGCCAATGTCACCAAACAACATTTCATCCTCTATAAAACTATACCCTTCCATAATAGTTTTTGTCTGCTGACTATTGCAGGAAACAAAAACCTTTTGGCAAAGAGAGCTAAGCAAGTCATAAACATAATATCGCTGTGGTTTATTATGATATTGCAACAGGCTTTTATCAGTACCCATGCGGCTACTTTTTCCTCCACATAACACAAGCCCGTACGTATTTGTAGGAAAAAAAAAATTCTGGTGATTTGCAAAGCCCATTTGCAATACTAATAAATTTTATAGTCTCTGCCTTACCCGTAAATCCTACATGGTTTGATAAATGCTTCATCAATCTCTCTTCAATAGAATCTCCGGTAAATCCAATATAGAATTTCTAAATTTTGAGAATAAAGTAAGTACGTAATAAACATAAAAAAAAGAGACTATCTTTTGGATAATCTCTCGTAGTGACCGCGTTAGGATTCAAACCTAAAACCTTCCCAACCAGAGGTCGGGATGCTCTATTCAATTGAGCTACCTGCAATTAATTCCCTAATTTGAGAATAAAGTAGGTACGTAATAAACATAAAAATAAGAGACTATCTTTTGGATAATCTCTCGTAGTGACCGCGTTAGGATTCAAACCTAAAACCTTCTGATCCGTAGTCAGATGCTCTATTCAGTTGAGCTACGCAGCCAGTATTTCAATGTGCGATAGGTTTCTTACTAAAACCTTCCCGACCAAAGGGCGGGATGCTCTATTCAGTTGAGCTACGCAGCCAGTATTTCAAATTGTGCGATAGGGTTCTTACTAAAACTTTCCCGACCAGAGGGCGGGATGCTCTATTCAGTTGAGCTACGCAGCCATATTTCTTTTAGGGGGGTAAATATAGAACTATTTATTTTTTTTGCAAGGAAATTATAAAACAAAAATAAAAAACATAGTTCTAACGGTACCTATACTCTACCCTACCAAGTAAAAGCCTGTTTTTATTATACACCAATTCTTTGTCTTTAAGGCCGTTCTCGTTGTAAAAATATTTCCAAACAAGATAATTAGCAATTCCTCCCTGCGTTTGAGTCATTTGAGTTAAATGGCCAAGATTATCATATTCAAACATAAAATCCGGTAGCAACTTTTGCGCCCTGGCATTATAGCGAACCACATCTGTCAGTATTTTTTTGTCATTATAATAATAATAATAAGTCTCAATAGTATTATTTTTTTTCTGCCATTTTTCTTCTGCAACATTCCCGTTTTCATCATAATCGAATGTTACATATGTAGTATCTGCCCCATTTCTGATTTTTAGCATATTCAGAGGCAAACCGTTGTCCTTATAGTACCAGATATGGTTCTCGGTATTTAAAAAAGTACCATCAAAATCTTTACTATTATTGTCAATATTTAAAATTTTCCCTGAATTATCATAGGTGTAATCAACCGTGTTAATTGCATTTTTACTGCTATCTACTGTATGAATAATGCGATTAATATTATAATTGCTTATAAAATATGATTCCTCATTATTAACAGATGCAGTTCTTGTTATTATTTGCTTTCCATCACCAGAAATTGTTTGCTCAAGAACAAAATCCTCACTGATTTCATCACCGTCGTAGCTGGTTGCAGTTATTTTTCTTATTTCAAAATTGCGTAATAACTTATATTGATTATTAGTCTGTTTATTTACTAATATATCAAGATAATAAAACTGTGCATGTAAGGAAGGTGCAGACAAAAAAAAGAATATGCTTAGTACTATATATTTCATGTGTTTTTACAAATTGGACACCTCAAAAATAACGGCTGTATTGTTAACGAAAAAACATTGCTTTTTCTTGCTGCTTTCAGCCTTAGTTTTGTTTGTATTTTTATTCAAATTTTAACAGTGTCTCATTTCAAACAACGCAAGGAAAAAAACTGTCTTAATTGTGGTGCAGAAGTTTTAGGCAATTATTGCCAAAAATGTGGTCAGGAAAATATTGAAACCCGTGAGACATTTTGGAATTTAATAACCCATTTTGTCTATGACATAACCCATTTTGATGGTAAGTTTTTTAATTCTGTCAAATACTTACTGATAAGACCCGGGTTTTTATCGAAAGAATACATAAAGGGTAAGCGAATGAGTTATCTGAACCCAATCAAAATGTATGTATTCATTTCTGCCATATTTTTCCTGTTTTTTTATTCAATCACCCAAACTACTATCAGAGAAAATAAAAAAAAATTAATAGCGGCTGAAATTTTAAAGGAAATTCAAAATGAAATCAAATTACTGAAAGAAGAGAAATTGGTCAAAATAAACAATGCTTTAGCCATTAGTCAATTGGATATGCAGATAACCAAGCTAAATGAAGATATTATTCGGCTAAGTGCAGACACCACAAACCTTGAAAATTTAAATTATGTAATAAAAAAATCTTCTCCATTTCAGATAGATACCTATGTATACAGGGAGCAATATGATTCAATACAGGCTTCATTACCACCTGATAAAAAAGATGGCTTTATTATGAAAAAATTGGTTTTGAAAAGCATTGAATTCAATAAAGAATATGAAAAAGATCCACGTTCAAAGATTCAGAAATTTGTTGATAAGTTTACACATACTTTCCCACAAATACTATTCATTTCATTACCATTTTTTGCGTTGTTGCTGAAACTGCTGTTTAGAAAAAGACGAGATTTATACTACGCTGATTTGATAATTTATTCGATACATATCTATTGCGCACTCTTTATTTTTATTTTCCTTACAATTATTCTGAAGTTGGCAGAAGGTCATAGATACCTGGGTTGGTCAACCAGGCTGATAATCCCAATGTCGTTATATATAGTTTGGTACGTTTACAGGTCTTTGGTAAATGTGTTTCAACAAAACAAATCGTTGATTCTGCTGAAATATGTGTGCCTGTTGGTTATGTTTCTTACGGTTCTTGCCATTTTATTCATGGCGTTCTTAGCTTTTACAATTTTTACAATATAATTAATTAATAAAATATGGAATTAATGGAGAGTTTTGCAAAACTAGTAGCTATAATGGATGATTTAAGGGAAAAATGCCCGTGGGATAAAAAGCAAACAATTGAAACCCTACGTCCTTTAACAATAGAAGAAACATATGAACTTACAGATGCTATTTCTAATAAAGACTGGCAAGGTATTAAGGAAGAATTGGGAGATATTCTTCTTCACATTTTGTTTTATGCAAAGATCGGAAGTGAACAAAATGAATTTACACTGAAGGAAGTAATAGATGGTATAAGTGAAAAATTAATACGCAGGCACCCGCATATATATGGCAATGTTGAGGTAAATGATGAGGAGGATGTAAAAAAGAACTGGGAACAAATAAAAATGAAGGAAGGAAAAAAATCTGTATTGAGCGGGGTGCCAAAATCATTGCCGGCAATAGTAAAAGCAGCACGTATACAGGAAAAGGCAAAACTTGTTGGTTTTGAATGGGATAAAATAGAAGATGTATGGAAAAAAGTAGAAGAGGAAATGAGCGAATTGCAGGAAGCTGTTGCATCTCAAAATAAAACGCACATAGAAGAAGAATTTGGTGATGTAATGTTTAGCCTGGTAAACTATGCACGTTTTTTGCAGTTAGACGCCGAAGGTGTACTGGAACAAACAAATAAAAAGTTTATTTATCGTTTTACAGAGATGGAAAAAGAAGCCCAAAAACATGAAAAATCGCTTGCCGACATGTCTTTGGTAGAAATGGACTCACTTTGGAATGAAATAAAAAGAAAAAAATTGTAGTGATACAGATAATCAGAAAAAGCCTCCATAAAAATGGCTATCTGCTAGTAATAGCTACTCTACTATATTTAGTATCTGTTATTTTATCCAAATACTCTTCGTACTCATCGTCTCCTGCGAGGGTTAAGAATGAGTTGGAAAAATATGTTCTTGAAAGTGAAAAGACAATTTCAAATTTTCAAAAAGATACTGCTTTCATTCAGCAACTTTTAAAATCTCAAATTTCTACAGCAGATAATTCTAAGTTCACCGATGAAAAAATAGGGGTATTCATTTACAAACTTGACAGTTCAAAAAAATTAAGTCTTATATTTTGGAATAGCAATAAAATGCTGCCCATATCAAGGTACCTCTTACAAAAAGACGGCACGTATTCAACTACACAAACCAATGGGTACTTTGAATTTATTAAGAAAACAATACTGATAAACAATGATACCGTAATTTTTTGCGGTATGATACCTCTTTATTGGAACTATGGCATAAACAACAAATATCTCCAATCCAAATTTCCATTTGACAATATTGAAAAAAGATACGCCCCAAATCAGGTTAACGGACCAATCAAGATTAAAAACAGCGAAGGAAAAGTACTTCTTAGCCTGCAGGAAAATGAAAAAGCCAATACAACTCTTGAGGTCTTGCCTCTGTTGCTTAGAATAATGGGCATTGTATTTTTTCTTATTTGGATCAATTTATTATCACTCCATATTTCAAAGGGCAAAGGTTGGCGAACTTGTTTTGGTTTTTTGTTTTGGACGTTGTTTTTATTGCGTTTTATAAGCTACATGCTTCCTTTTCCCTTTGAATATCGCAACCTACCTTTATTTGATTCTACGATCTATGGATCTAACTTCATTCACCCAAGCCTGGGAGACCTACTGATTAATACTATCTTAATCTTCTGGTTAATCAGTTCTGTAAAATCATCGGCCATTGAAGCAGTTTTAGAAACAAAACCAATAAAGGGATTAAGGGCATGGCTTTATTCAACCTTAGCAGCCCTGACCTTAATTAGTATAGCATTTACTGCTGCGTCTATCATTCGCAGCCTTATAAATGACTCGCAAATTTCTTTTGATGTTACCAACTTTTTCAGTCTGAATATTTTCTCTTTTCTAAGTTTTATCATTCTTAGTTTTATTGTCCTTTCCTATTTTAATATCAGCCATATTATCCTGTTGTTTTTCTATAAAGTATTTGCAGTACCATTTTATGCCCGTTACCTATTGGTTGTGCTTTGTAGCATTCTTTATTTTATGGTAACCCAACCCGGTACATCTACATTGAGCAATATTTTTGTAGTGTTCTGGCTATTGATTTATATGCTCATTATGGAGATAAGAAGGATCGATATGTTTATACCTATGCTGCGTTCTTCATTCTTCATTTTCTGGCTCATATTTTTTGCTGCAAGTATTTCGGCATTAATCATAAACCAAAACAGTATTATTATTGAACAAAAAAGAATAAGAGAAGCCGAAAAGTTAGCAACAGAGGCAGATAAAAATGCACAGTACATATTTAGCACTGGTATTGCAGATATTGATAGCTCATTTCTGCTGGCAAACCTTCAAAACCTTAAAAATCCGGCTACTAACAAAGCCATAAAAGACAGCCTGTCAAGCCGTTACTTATCTATTAATGCAGATGCTTATGATACCCGGATTTATACATTTGATGAAAATAATGTTTCACTTTATAATGATGACTCGCTGACTATTTATGAGTTAATAAAATTAATCAACAAAGGGAGAGAAACTGTAGCACCAAACTTGTATTATTATGAAAAGGATATCAATATTTTCAGCTTCATTTATGAGAAAGACCTAAAAGACAAAGATGGAAATATTAAAGGCTATATATTTATTGTAGGTGATCCTAAAAAATATAAAAGCCAAAGTGTTTATCCTGAACTATTTATGCCCGGCAATGCAGAGGTAGCATATAAAAGTATCACTTACGCAATATATAACAGGGGTAAATTAGTTGAAAGTAGAGGTGATTATAATTTCTTATCCATTATTCCTGTAAACAATTATCCAAAGGGGCAATCAGAGAGTATTAAATTAGAAAAAGGAATTGAGTTCAGATATAATGCCGGAAATGGGAAAATGATATTAACGGTACACTCTCAATCTGTTTTTCTTGAATTCGTAACCTTATTTGCCTACCTTTTTGTATCATTTTTACTTATAATTATCCTCTATCAGACGGGGCGTTTATTAGTACTTTTTAAATTTAAAGTACATAAAATGAGAAAAGGGATTGAGTTCAACATTAAACACCAGATACAGGCCGCAATTGTATTTATCAGTCTTTTTTCCTTCCTTATAATTGGTGTCTCCACCATTACTTTTTACATTAACAGGTTCACCCAGACTAATAGGGAACGTTTAATAAAATCAATGAAAGTTTTATCAAATGAACTTGGTAATGATGAACTAAAGCTCCATTTATTTAATAGAGACACCACAAAAAATAATGCAGATAATGATTCACGATTGCAAAAAGATATTAAAGAGGTTGCCGAAATACACAATGTAGATGCAAATCTTTATGACTTATTGGGCAACTTAAAAGCAACAACCCAGCCTGATATTTATAAGAAGCAGATCCTTAGCCAAATGATGGATGCTAAGGCATATTACAAGCTTGCATCCCAGAAAGAAGTACAGGTGATACAAAATGAGAAAATGAGTAACTTTTCATTTCTAAGTATTTATGTGCCACTTTATAATCAATGGGGTAAACAATATGCATTTCTTAATATTCCTTATCTTAATACACAACAGGAACTGAATGAGGAAATATCAAATTTCCTGGTAACGCTAATCAATTTGAATGCCTTCATTTTTTTAATAGCTGGAGCATTTTCTGTGTTATTGACTAATCGGATTACAAACTCATTTAGCCTTATAGCAGAGAAAATGAAAAAGATAAATATAGGCTCGGCAAATGAAGAAATACAATGGACCTCCAATGATGAAATAGGAGCATTGGTTAATGGTTACAATAAAATGGTAAAAAAACTTGAAGCCAGTGCTCAGGCGCTTGCAAAAAGCGAACGCGAAGATGCCTGGAGAGAAATGGCAAGACAGGTAGCTCACGAAATTAAGAACCCTCTAACACCAATGAAACTTAGCATTCAGTATTTGCAAAAAGCAATTCAGGAAAAAAATCCAAATACTGTCGATCTCTCTAAAAAGGTGACAGCAACCTTAGTAGAACAAATTGATCAACTGGCTAAAATAGCTTCAGAATTTTCGCAGTTTGCAAACATAACCAAAGTACGAAAGGAATCATTTGATATTAACGATGCCATAAAATCATTGATTGATTTGTATAGCTCTAATGCTAAAGTTGCCATTACTCATAAGTATCTAAACGAGCCTGCAATAATTAACGCTGATAGAAGCCAAATCAATCGGTTATTTACTAATCTGTTTCAAAATGCCATTGAGGCATCAGAAGGAAGAAGTATAGCAAGAATTACAATAGAAGTTAAAAATATAAATCACACCCTCCTTATCAGTTTTGGAGATGAAGGTGGAGGGATTCCAAAAGAAAAACAGGATAAAATTTTTACTCCAAACTTTACAACAAAATCATCAGGAACCGGACTTGGCCTTGCAATTAGCAAAGGTATTGTTGAAAATGCTTCCGGGGAAATATGGTTTGAAACAGAAGAAGAGAAGGGTACTACCTTTTTTATATTGCTTCCTGCAGTGGTATAAAATACCCTCTTATTGATCAATAACTCTATATCCCCCACTGTTGTTTTTTTAAGCAATACTATACCATTTATTACCTTCTTAAATTTAAGGGCAATAATCTTACTATACCTCACTTTCTAAATAAACTTAAATAAATACTATGTATAAGTGATTAATTTAAAGTTTTTATTTAAAAATATTAAATTAAATAAGCTTCTTAAAAATAACTTAGAAATAAACGATTAAAATATTTTTCTGCTCTAAAACGACAAAATTTTATTAAGCCATGCTTAAAAAATAACAAAGCAATTTTTCTAAATAACATTAGCAGCAATAAAATCGTTAAGACTAATTGCAGCCTACTGAAGGAATTGGTTTAATTTAATTTCTAAAAAGGCAATTATCCAAATGAAAAACCAATAGTTATGAAATCACTATTACACCTTGTGGTATTTTGTGCATTTTCATTTAATTTACTTAATGCCCAAACTAAAAATTGGGCATGGGTAAAAGGAGATAGTTCCATTAATAAATATGGAATATATGGTATCAAAGGCTCTAACTCTCCTGCCAATAAACCCGGGGCAAGGAACCGCAGTAACAACTGGACCGATGCATCTGGTAACCTTTGGATGTTTGGCGGATCCGGATCCGCCACAAGAAACTCCGGCTATCTGAATGATCTGTGGAAATATAACCCTTCTACCAATGAATGGATTTGGATAAACGGAGATAGCCTTGTTAACAAAAAAAGCACTTACGGTACAATAGGGGTAGTATCTCAGGGCAATAAACCCGGAGCCAGAAAAAATAGCATAACATGGACAGACAATGCCAATAATCTATGGCTATTTGGCGGATATGGTTATAGTTCATCTTCTACTGTAGGTATCCTTAATGACTTATGGAAATATAACATTAGCACAAACCAATGGACTTGGGTAAAAGGTGATACAATTACAAATGCCGCAGGTTTATACGGAACTAAAGGAACATCGTCTCCTAATAAAAAACCGGGGGCACGGCATCTAAGTGTAGGATGGGCTGACACGCAAGGTAACCTTTGGCTATTCGGTGGTTTTGGATACGATGAAACAGGAGCTTCCGGCGACTTAAGTGATTTATGGAAATTTGACATTGCTACCAACAAGTGGACATGGGTAAAAGGAGACAACATTATAAATGTAAAAGGCAAGTACGGGGTTCGCAGTATTCCAGCAATATCTAATAATCCCGGAGCAAGAGCTGCACCAATATCATGGTCAGATGGAGCAGGAAATTTTTATCTGTTTGGTGGTTATGGATATGATGCTTTAACTCCCGGGTATTTAAGCGATTTGTGGAAATACAATATAAATTCTAACACCTGGACCTGGATAAATGGTGATAACATAATCAATGTACGTCCCAATTATGGCTTTCGGGGGGTACCCTCTTCGACCAATAACCCGGGAGCCAGAGTTTTTAGTATTGCTGGTACTGGTGCAGATGGAAAGATATGGTTGTTTGGTGGATTTGGATATCCCGGAAATGGATTTGGATATCTGAATGACCTTTGGAAATATGATACAGATTTAAATGAATGGACATGGATAAAAGGAAATACAAATGATAATATGCCTGGTTATTACGGACAACTTGGGTCTGCATCAAACTCAAGCACCCCGGGAAGCCGGCAACAGGGTGTAGCATGGGTTGACCTTTTAGGTACATTTTGGCTGTTTGGTGGACAAGGTTATACAGCATCTACTTTTGGGTACTTAAATGATTTATGGAAATATGGTTCTGAAAATTCATTGCCAGTTCACTTGCTTTCGTTCACAGGTAAAAAGACAAATGAAACTAATGAATTGACATGGGCTGTTGAAAATGAAATAAACTTTGACAGGTATGAAATTGAAAAAAGTATTAATGGTAAAGACTTTCAGAAAACAGGTGCAATAAAAGCAATAAAGGCCAAAGTATATCATTATGTTGATTATGCCCTAAATGTTAGTCAAACCCAATATTACAGGTTGAAAATGATAGATAAAGATGGTAAATCTACTCTAAGTAATGTAGTCACTTTAACAACAAAAACATCCAACTCATTATCTATTTATCCAAACCCTGCTGTAGACAAATTCTATTTGAATGTAGCCAAACCAATAACCGGTAAAGCAACTGTGGAAATAATAGATGCATGTGGTAAAATTCTAACCCGAAAAATAATAGGTGCAAATAACCTAAACATTCCAATGACAACTAATAATTTACCTCCGGGCACATACCAGATCAGATTAGTAAATAATGATGAGATATTTATTCAACCATTGGTGATAATAAAATAACTCATTTTTATCTTGATAAAAGAGCCTTGTAAATAACAGGGCTCTTTTTGTTTTAAAAATAGAACCCCGATATGCATACTCTGAATTTTCATTTGTAAGATTAACTTACTATGCTTTACAGGTCTACAAAGAGTATTGTTTTTGCATAATAATGATTGAGGGTTAAAATTCCTGCATAGTGAGGAATTTTCGCCTCAATTCAATTAAATAAAAAACTTTACAATTTATGAAAAAATGCCTGTTGATAATTATAACATTCAGTCTTGCGCAAATTACATTCGCCCAAAAAGATACATCTCATGTGGGTGTAAGCATATATAAGACAACCCTTGTAAAAGATGGCGCCATAATCACATCAGGGATAGCGCTTACAGCACTGGGAGTAAAACTCATTAACGATAAAAAAGAACTCAATCCGGCAGCATTGATAACCAAAACACGTGATAATGTTTTTTTTCTTGACAGGAGTAGTGTAGGAAATTATTCTCAAAAAGCAGATGATGATAGCTATATCCCATTTCAGGCTTCATTTGCTATGCCGGTATTAATGGCCTTTATTAATAAAAATGAGCGAAAGAAATTTGGGCAAATAATGGTATTATATACCGAAACTATGGCAATAACAGGCACCTTATTTACCATGAGTGCAGGCAATATTAATAGAAGCCGTCCTTATGTTTACAACACTTCTCTATCAACAGAAATGAGGATTGATAAAAATGCACAAAGGGCGTTTTTTGCCGGGCATACAGCTGCAACAGCAGCAGCTACATTTTATATGGCAAAGGTCTTTAGCGATTTTAATCCTAACAGCAAAGCAAGGCCATATGTTTGGGCATTTGCCGCTTCCGTTCCCGCTTTGGTGGGTTATCTAAGGTATAAGGCCGGTATGCATTTTCTTACTGACAATCTCTTGGGTTATGTAATAGGAGCAGGTGCAGGTATTTTAGTACCACAACTTCATAAGACAAAAATGCTACGCAATGTTAGCTTTGTTCCATACGGTGGAGTTAGTAACAAAGGATTATCACTGATTTATCATTTAAGGTAAATTGTCTTTCAATATATGACCGACATTTTAGCTTAAAAATACTATTGATTCTTTTATAGGTACAGGCTATGACTCTTTCAGGAAAGGGTATGTATAGTCAGTCGGTGGGTTGAACGTTTCCTTAATGGTTCTTGCACTCAACCAGCGATATAGATTTATCATACTACCGGCCTTATCATTTGTACCACTACCCCGTGCACCACCAAATGGTTGCTGACCAACTACGGCACCGGTTGGTTTATCATTAATGTAAAAGTTACCTGCACTATGCCTTAATTTATGGGTGGCCATCTCCACAGCACTTCTATCCTGCGATATTATGCAGCCGGTTAGGGCATATGGAGACGTAGTATCTACCAGTTCAAGTGCTTCCTCAAATTTGTCAGCATCATAAGTATAAATAGAAAGTACAGGCCCAAAAATTTCTTCGCACATAGTAACACTTCGGGGATCTTTTGTTTCTATAACAGTAGGTTCTACAAACCAACCATTGGTTTTATCACACTTTCCGCCAACTAAAACTGTAGCTGTTTTTCCATCAAGATTGTCAATATATTTCTTAATGTTATCAAAGCTTTTTTCATCAATCACAGCACCCACAAAATTTGTAAAATCTTCCACATTTCCCATCTTCATTCCCTTTATCTCTGCAACAAGTTTTTCTTTTATTTCAGCTGCCAGGTTACTGGGTAAATAAGCTCTTGATGCAGCAGAACATTTTTGCCCCTGGTATTCAAATGCTCCTCTGACTAATGCAGTTACAACTACATCTACCTGGGCACTTTTATGCACCATCACAAAATCCTTTCCACCTGTTTCACCCACTATCCGGGGATAGCTTTTGTATTTAGGGATATTTTCCCCAATTGTCTTCCACATACCATTAAATACCCCGGTAGAACCAGTGAAATGCACCCCTGCAAAATCAGGATGTGTGAAGCATACATTACCTAATGTAGGTCCATCAATATATACCAGGTTAATTACCCCATCAGGCAATCCTGCTTCTTTCAAAACACGCATAATCATCTGTGCTCCTAAAACCTGTGTATCGGCAGGTTTCCAAACCACTACATTGCCACACATAGCAGCACTCGTTGGCAAATTACCCGCTATTGCAGTAAAGTTAAAAGGGGTAACTGCAAGAACAAATCCTTCTAAACCACGCCACTCTGTGCGGTTATGTACACCCGGGCTGCTAATGGGCTGCTGCTTGTATATTTCTGTAAGAAAATAAACATTGAACCTAAGGAAATCAATTAACTCACAGGCGCTATCTATTTCTGCCTGATAGGCTGTTTTGCTTTGTCCCAACATGGTACATGCATTAATGTAGGGCCGGTATTTGGTTGCCAACAATTCCGCAGCTTTCAGAAAGATGTGGGCCCGCTCCTGCCAGCTTGTATTTGACCAGCTTTCTCTCACTGCCAATGCCGCTGAAATAGCTTTTTGTGCATGCTCCTCTGTTCCTTTATGAAAAGTTCCTAACAAATGAGCTGTTTCATGTGGTGGCCTAAGTTCTTTTGTATTTCCTGTACGCACTTCTTCGCCCCCTATGTACATAGGAATGTCTATCTTTTCTCCTTTTAATTCCGCAAGCACTTTTTTTAGCAATGCTCTTTCCTGACTACCAGGTGCGTAATTCAATACTGTTTCATTTGCTGGTATCGGGTAGTTAAAATATCCTAAGCTCATATGCAAGATTTTTTGAGGCTGCAAAGATAATGCTTGATATTCAATGCAGGCATAGCGAATAAAGCTTGCTAAGAAAAAAGTAGACATATCGCTTCATGCCCTAGTTTTTCACTATTTTAACTTTCAATTGTACCTTAGCCGAGGGTTTTACTTTTGAAAAACCCACTGCACTTGGTTTTTCAAAAACAGCATTTCTTTACCAAAGCCATCAAACTGCATGAAACGTTTTCTGATTTTATATTTACTATTTGTTTCCGCAGCACAGGTTGGCAAAGGCCAATCATTCAATGATAGAGAAAAGTATAAGACCCTGCTTGCAAATGCCAAAGCCGATACAACCCGTGTAATGGCTCTAACAGATTTAAGCCACTGCTACGCCACTTCATATCCTGATACAGCATTTACCTATGCAACAGAAGCCTTAAACCTATCCCGCAATATCGGATATAAAAAAGGGGAATCATTTTGCCTGAACGTAATCGGTACTTTTTATGATGCAAGGGGCAATTATCCAAAGTCTATAGAAGTATGTCTTGAAGCACTTGCTATTGCAGAAAAAATTGGGGCCAAACGCGAAGTAGCCATGGCCGCCAACAGTCTTGCATATACCTATGGAACAGTTGGGGATTATAGACAAGCAATAAAATATTCCATTAAAAGCATTGCATCCCTTAATGCATCCACTGATACGGTTGCAATGATGAATACCTACACAACTATCAGTGATATATATGAAAAACTGGACTTGCCAGATTCTGCACTATATTATCAGCAACAGGCTTACTCGCTGGCATTGCTGAGCCATAACGAACAAATCATTGGATATGCCATGATTAATTTCGGAAACATTTACAGCAAAAAAGGCAACACAAACCTTGCACTTACTTACTACCGGGAAGCAATACCATACGGAAATACGCAAAATGACTTTCAGTCGCTCAATGAAATATATCTTGGGATGGCAAGATTATTTTCACAATTGGGGAATAAAGACTCAGCTATAATGTATACCCGCAAAGCCCTTAATGTAGCTACACAAGAAAGCTTTCATCTTGAATGCATGAATGCAACCAACTTACTTGCAGAACTATATAGCCAGGCAAAAAAACCAGATAGTGCTTATAAATACTTACAGTATACAATGGCATACAAAGACAGCCTTTTTAACCAGGAAAAAACAAAAGAACTGGAGAACCTGACCATAAATGAAAGGATAAGGCAACAAGAGATTGCAATAGAAAAGGCAAAGGCTGCGGAAGACGCAATACGCAACCTGCAACTATTGGGGATTGCAATTTTTATTATCACTTTCCTTTTATTTGTATTGCTCATAAGCAGAAAAAAAGTCAGCCCAAAGACTATCCGGTTTTCCGGCATACTGGCGTTGTTGTTACTGTTTGAATTCATCTCGCTTTTTATACATCCTTTCATAGAAGAATTAACACACCATACACCTGTGCTAATGTTTCTTATTTTGGTATCTATAGCTGCTATACTGGTGCCAACACACCACAAACTGGAGGAATGGATCAAAGAAAAACTGGCACATAAAGTAGAAAGGTAAAAACGTTTGCAATACCTGACGGTGCTTTATTTTTTTGAATTTTCTCCACCTGATATCCTGCAAAAATAATGCTACTTGAACCTATATTTTTATACACCTTCAATAATATAAAATGATGCAATTGTTGGCATTCCTCATTTTTCCATATAGTATCTTCGGGCAAACAACATACTCTGGTATAATTGTCAGCAAAAAATCTAAAGAAAAAATTCCTTACGCATCTGTTGGTCTAATAAAAGAAAATATTGGGACAAATGCAGATGAAAATGGGCTCTTTACACTTACAAGTTCAACAAGCAAAGAACATGACTCATTGATTGTGTCTTGTGTTGGCTATGAGACCAGAATTGTTGAAGCGAAAGGACAATCAAACTTTGTAATTGAACTAGAAGAAAAACCAATGATATTGAAAGAAGTAATCGTAATAACTAAACAAAGCTGGAGTTATAAAATACTTAATAAATTAAACGGGTTGGGAGATGCTTGCCAAACTACTTCAGGCAGCCAATTACAAATTGCAAAACACTTTTTTGTAGATGTTGATGAGGCTATTTTAAAAGAGGTAAATATTTGCAAATCGAATAACTTTTTTATCCCTAACAAGGCCATATTCAGGCTTAGAATCTATGATATGGATTCGATTACCAAAGGCCCATTAAATGATTTGTGTAATCAGGTAATAGAAGTGAGAACAAAAAGCCGTATTGTAAATATTGATCTTGAAAAATATCAAATCCATATTCCAAAGAGGGACTTTTTTATAGCCATAGAATGGCTGAAAATAAAAGAAAACGAAAGTGGTACCAAAGACCATCAAACATACAACCCTTGTGTAGGCATTACCTTTAATAAAGACAAATCTTACAATACAGAAGTATGGAGTTTAATGAACTACAAAAAGAATTTTTGGATGAAAATGATGAATTTGAAAGATGTAGCTATTTCTGCTACGGTGAAGTATTAGTGCTAATTTTCCATTTCTATTGCTACCGACATTTTATCCCTAACGGGATAATGGGGTGAGATGGAAAAATCCTTCGTAAGACTGCCAATATTTGTAGCTTTAAAAATTAGATCGCTTTTTTTCGTTTCGCTAAAACGAGAGGAGGTTTTGTTCAAAAACCATAAAGCAACTACATTAATCTAAAGTATCTATAACCTTCCACTCTTCTCCTATTTTATTAAGCACTATGATTTTATCGGTGTAATTATCTCTCACATTTTCTTTTGGAAATTTCTGGTATTTTACAAAAGCGATATTGTTTGTCTTATCAAACAGTAGATTGCTTACTATAAAAAAATTTCTTGTATTCTTCCGTCGCAATTTTCCAATAACCTTACTAATACTTCTACTAACAATTCCTCTTTTGGGTTTCAGCATAAATAGCATATTGTTAGAAACATACTTGCTTAGAGTGTCTGTTTTTCGATTTTCTGCCTGTTCAAACAATTTGGCAGTGTCGGTCAAAATATTTTTTAAATGCAAATAACCTGATATTGACAGAGAGCGATAACGCATAATTGGAACGACACAAACAAAACGAATTTTTGTGGGCTTGTAATCTTCTTTTTGATAGCCGTTAGTTTCATAATTATAGTGGTTGTAACTGCTATCAATTTCATAACTCTCAATTGAAGGAAATGTCTGGTCCAATATGGGAGTGGTTTTATCTGTAATGGTTTCCAAAACTGCGTTGTAAATTTTGGACTTTTCCAGGTCGGTTTGAGAAAAACAGGACAGGCTTATGAAGAGCGATAATGCTGTAATGAAATTAATTTGATAAACATACTTTAGCATGTGCTACAACTTTGGTTAACAGATGTGATTTGACGCTAATTCAAAAATATGCAATCTTTGATATTTCTCATTGTAAAAGGCGTGTTATTCATAAATGGTTTTATTTTCGCACGGGCATTGTTAATATGGTGGATTGCATAAGGTGTAAAAAGCCCGGCTAGCCTATGCAACCAACTGATTGGCTTTACATAGGTTACCTTTTGGCATAAGCACATTATCTTTGTTTTATCTACACTTTAAAGCTTTTAAAAATGGAAACACTCTTATTGCAAAGCAACTCTAAAAAAGATATGGCATTGCTGCAGCACCTTGCCGAAAAAATTGGATTGAAAACCCATAAAATAACTGTGGATGAAATGGAAGACATTGGCCTGGCATATGCCATGAAAAAAGGGCGCACCGGCAAATTTGTGAATACAGTAGCTTACTTGAAAAAACTGAAAGGAAAATGACCGTACTCATTGACAAAAGTTTTGAAAAAGACACTGGCAAAATAAAGGATGAAGCCCTTCTCCAAAACATTGCACATTGTATTGAAAATGTAATTGCTGCTACCTCATTACAAGCTATTCCTGCGCTTAAAAAGCTAAAAGGTTTTAAGTTCCACTACCGCATAAGGGTTGGAGATTATAGGGCTGGCATTTTTATAAAAAATGACACAGTTATTTTTGAAAGGTTCATACACCGAAAAGATATTTACAAGTTTTTCCCGTAAAATTTTTCAACTTACCATTTATCATTTTAATCATGAGACTGGCAGGTTGGCTATAACTAAAACAGGAAACAATTAAGAAGTGTAAAAAGCTAAATAGCATTACTAAACTTGAACGGAGTCCCGATGAAATATCTGGATAGACTGTCGCCAACAATGCTGAACAAAGTACCAATGCCGGCTCAATAAAAATACAATAACGATCAAACAGAAAATAAAAACGAATTGCTATGTCAAACAGAGATGAAAAAATATTGGTGGTGGGTGCCTGCGGGCAAATTGGTGTGGAGCTTACGCTTAGGCTGCGCAAAATGTATGGCGAGGGTACTGTGATAGCAAGTGACCTTCGTGAAGAACATCCGCTGCTGAAGGGCACGGGACCTTATGTATCGCTGGATATTATGAACAAGGAAACGTTTCATGTATTGGTACTGCGGTACAACATTACACAGGTTTATCTTTTGGCTGCCATCTTAAGTGCTACCGGTGAAAAGAACCCTGTGCTTGCATGGCATGTAAATATGCAAAGCCTGCTAAACGTACTGGAAGTGGCTAAAGAAGAAAACCTTGCAAAGATTTATTGGCCAAGCAGTATTGCTGTTTTTGGACCAGAGTCGCCCAAAGACAATACGCCCCAACACACCATTATAGAACCTACTACCGTATATGGTATCAGCAAATTTGCGGGTGAACGTTGGTGCGAATATTACTTTAGAAGATACAACATAGATGTACGTAGCCTTCGCTATCCGGGGTTGATTAGTTACAAGAGCCAACCGGGCGGCGGCACTACAGACTATGCTATAGAAATATATCACGATGCACTAAAAGAAGGGAGCTATACATCATTTCTAAATGAAAGTACTTATCTGCCTATGATGTATATGCCCGATGCTATACGTGCAACTATAGAATTGATGGAAGCTGATGCTGCAAAGATTTCTATCAGGTCGTCTTATAACATTGGTGCTATGAGTTTTTCTCCCAAAGAAATAGCTGCAGAAATTAAGAAGCACATACCTGATTTCACTATTGATTACAAACCCGACAGCCGTCAGCAAATTGCGAATAGCTGGCCTAAGAGTATAGATGACAGCCGTGCAAAAGCTGACTGGGGCTGGAAACCTGAATATGATATTAGCCGTATGACGGAGGACATGTTGGAAAACCTGAAACAGTGAACAATGAACAGTGAAAAGTGAACAATGAGCGACAAAGATTATTTGAGTATAAGCTTTTTTTAAGTCGGTACTTGTTCTTTGCTCGACATTGTTGTGTTATTATTATCCCGATTTTTGTTCGGGACTCTCTGCATCTTTTAATTTTTCAATTGAGCGTTTTGCAATCTTTTGCTCTATGGAAGGCACTTTAATTTTTTCTTTATTGTTCTATACTCTCTGCTAAAACCTTATACCAAAATTTATTCCCAATCCCCGTAATCCGACAATACTACCTTTTGAAGTTACAATAGCACCATTAGCATCTACAACACTTTCTATACTTGTAAGTGGGATGTCTGTTCTATTTAGTGCATCTTTTAATCCATCCTGTTCATCCTGATTAAGGGCGGTTTTGGCGCTTACATTCCCACTGGCTTTGCCAAGGCTTCCACCAATTATCCACCAGTCGAGATAAAGTTTCTTGCCAATTTTAAAATTGCTGCCAAGTAATATTCCTCCACTGATAGAATTAATGCTGCCGCTAAATATTGCAATTCTTTCAACATTAGTAGATGAATTGTACTTAACAGGCCCTTCGATATTGTAATGGCTTATACGTATGTAAGGAGCCATATAAAAGCCATGAAATGCGCCTTTGCTTCCAAAATAATATTTTAGCTCTGGTGTAAAAATGGA
Organism: Segetibacter sp.; assembly: GCA_031373555.1. GTDB lineage: Bacteria > Bacteroidota > Bacteroidia > Chitinophagales > Chitinophagaceae > Segetibacter. Next base: position 33,062 of record JANMMU010000118.1, read on the forward strand.
AGTACCGATTTTGAAATCCTCGATATTTACTCTGGCATTGTCAATCTGTCTTTCATAAAACCCTTTGAATGCAACAGTAGAAGTAGGGATGGCAGAATAGCCTAACGCAATAGTGGTTCGTTTGCCTATTTTTCTTTCATACTGTACGCCAAAACCCTTGAGCACAAAAGCCGAAATGTTTATTTTGGCCATGTTATCACCATATCCTTTTTCAAGGGGATTGTTTGTCGTATTATTTTTTACTTTTTGTTTCTTCTTTTCTGGTTCAGATTGTGCATTAGCGTGTTCTAAAACAGGAACAACAAGCAACATTAAAATGATTAGTTTTAAATTCATATTGGGTAGGTTTTACAACATATTTTAATTGCTATTAAAATTGCTGTTGAAAATAAAATTACAATAAAAAAAATAAACCACTAAAAGGGTAAAATTTATGATAAGCGTTTTCAATTCAATTTTTAAGCTGTTGATTCAATTTTTCAACATTTCCTTTACCACATAATGGAACGTTTGCTTTTAGATTTTATTATGGTTTATAAATCAAAGGAGGTTTAGTAGGAAAAAAGTAATTAGAATAAATTTTAAAGGAATCATTTAAGTATTTTAAAAATGATTTTCAAAATCAACATTCATATTTTTTGATTCAAGAACCAGGCCCCAGAGCAAAAATTTTTATAGGACCAAACTTAGGTGAACATTTTAATTCAAAACAATGCTGGTAACTTTCCTTTGCTGTAACACCTGGCATAAGTATTTCAACATCTAAAATCCACAGTAACACTATTATATTAGGTATATTCAGTAAGCACTTAAATTATTGATTAAATGCCGGGCTCTATACACAACAACTCATTGTTTCTAACACATCAAATTTAATTTTCCCAATTTCAAAAGCGCATAAAAAATAGTAGTAACGTGCATTGACTGCACTATCTTATTTTCGAGTAATAGTTGCTTTAAATCATCTAATGATATCTCAAGCACTTCTATTTCTTCGTTGGCATCAAGGGCTTGTTCCTGCACTTTGTGGCCGCCTGTTAGAAGAAACATGTGCATGAGGTTACTGTTGGTAGAGGGGTTGGGAGAAGTGGTTCCGAGAAAGTGTGCCTGCTCAAATGCAAACCCGGTTTCTTCTAAAAATTCTCTTCTTATTGCTGCCTCCTGATTTATGTCTGTAGGGTCTATACATCCACCGGGAATTTCTATACATTCTACTCCTAATGCCTGACGATATTGGCGGATCATTAATACTTTGTTCTCTTTTGTAAGGGCAAGGGCTGTCGTCCATTCGGGATATTCCATTACGTAGTATGGATCTATTATTTTGCCGTCGGGCCTTTGGCAACGGTCTTTACGGGCTTTTAGCCATGTATCGTTAAAGAGATATTCGGAGGAAAGGGTTTTCCATTTCATATTGTTGGTTTCACACAAAGAATGTTATTGTATTTGTTTGATTCTGTTGCAGTTTTTATTTACAGTCATATTGTTTGTTTCACACAAAGAAACAAAGAATACAAAGGGAACAAAGAATGAAATTGTATTTGTTTGATTCTGTTGTCGTTTTTATTATCAGTCATATTGTTTGTTTCGCACAAAGAGACAAAGAATACAAAGGGAACAAAGAATGTTATTGCTTTGAGCAATTACTATTAGTCTCTTAGAAAAAGAGATTTTACCAACCCTTTTGTTCCTTCAACCTGTTGATGTGCGACACATGATGTTTACTATGCCACGCATAAATGCCAAGCAATGTCCACAAAGACATTTCTACTTTTTTTTCAGGATGAAATATTTTTACATCGTTCCATTGTTCTTCTGTAATAGTGTTAAGCAATGCAACCCAACGGCGGTGCAAAGCATGTAATAAAGTAACTGATACATTTACCGGTACATGAAAAACATCCGGCAATTCAGCCCATTCTTTTTCCTTGTAAGTTTTAATGGTTGACAACTCTTCTGTAAGACTCCATTTGAAGCGTATGTATGCATTCATGTGGCTGTCGGCCATGTGGTGGACTAATTGCTGTACTGTCCATCCACCATCACGGTAGGGAGTTGCAAGTTGCGACTCATCAAGGGTTTGAATAGCAACTTCCAAATCATTGGGAAGGAACTTAATGTCCAAAATCCTTTCAACCTTTAATTCGTCACTATAAGGTTGAGGCTCATACTTACCTATGGGATAGCGTGGATCTATACTTTGCTCTGACATGGTTATTAATTTTAGAAGTTGAAGTTAGCTAAAATAAGAAATTCAACCCTGATGGTTCAGTAAAAAGGAACCATCGGGATTGAATTAAGATATTGAGGTTGAAATTATTATTTACTTTTTTCCACCAATGCTGATCAACTCTACTTCAAAAACAAGCGCTGCACCGGGTGGTATATCCTGTCCTGCACCGTTATCGCCATAACCAAGATCTGAAGGAATAAACAGTTTCCATTTGCTGCCTACAGGCATCATTTGCAAAGCTTCTGTCCATCCGCGGATAACACCTGAAACCGGTATGGTCAAAGGTTCGCCACGCTTATAAGAATTATCAAACTCTTTTCCATCTATCAAAGAACCTGCATAATGGGCTGTTACAGTATCCGTTGCTTTTGGCATTGGCCCTGTACCTTTTGTAATTACTTCATACTGCAAACCGCTTGGTGTAACCATTACCCCTTCACGTTTTTGATTTTCAGCTAAGAATTTCGCACTTTTTGCTTTCTCGCCTGACGATGATTTTTGCGTTTTTGCCTGGTTTAGTTTGCCCATACATTGGTTGGCCTGATTGCCATCCATAAGACCAGGCTTGCCTTGCAATGCACTTTCTATAGCCATATTTACAAACTTGTAATTGACTGTTTGCAAATCCATACTTTTCATGTAGTTGCCCATCATAAGACCTACTGCATAGCTGATACTGTCATTTTCAGTTTTTAATCCTGCAGATGCAGTTGTTGATGACTTAGGAGCAGCAGAAGGCATTTTTTTTCCTTTACCTTTTTGTGCATTCATTGTTACAGAAAGTAACAAAACAGTGGATAGTAAAAAAACTCTTTTCATGTTGTTTGTTGTTGTTTTTCTTTGTTTTCACTTAAATCTAAACCAAAAATACTTAGTTGGATACTAACGCACTATTGATTCATTTTTGTGTTTAAATAATGTTTGTAATATAAAAAATTTATTCATCCCGAAGGGATTTTCCTGTAAGATTAATAAAAACATCTTCAAGAGTGGCAGATTTAACTTCTTTTTTTCTTTCAAAACCACTTTCTACCAATTCATCAATCATTTTATCAGGTGTATTAATAGCAATTATTTTGCCACTATCTATGATTGCAACCCTGTCACAAAGCACTTCTGCCTCATCCATATAATGGGTAGTAATGATTACTGTGGTCCCTTTCTTTTGAATATCTTTTATCAAATCCCAAAGATTGCGTCTTGCCTGTGGGTCGAGCCCTGTAGTTGGCTCGTCGAGGAAAATGATTTTGGGCTGATTGATTAATGTTGTAGCAATTGAAAAACGTTGCTTTTGTCCACCGCTAAGTTCTTTGTATTTTGCCTTGGCTTTGTCTGTCAGATTAGCTAATTCCAGAAATTCTTTAATGTCAATTTCCTGATTATACAATCCGCCAAAAAGTTTGAGTAGTTCTGTAAGATTAAGGCCGGGATAATAACCAGATGTCTGTAACTGTACCCCAATAATTTTCTTGATGTCATTTGGTTGCTTGTCCAGATCCATACCATCCACAAATACTTTTCCTTCAGTTTTTTCTCTAAGCGTTTCAATGATTTCAAGGGTTGTACTTTTTCCTGCACCATTGGGTCCTAACAACCCAAAAACTTCCCCTTCATGCACATTGAAACTAATACCCTTTACCCCCGTGAAATCACCGTATTTTTTAACGAGGTTTTGAACCTCTATGATTGTTTTCATTTTTCTGTTTTTGGGTTTTTCACAAAGTGACAAAGAAGTTGAAAGACGTAAAGTATGCATATTATGGTATATGCAGCCTTCATTCGTTGGCTCATAAGTTTTCTATTTTCTGTATCCATCCATTGAAACGATTACTCTTGTTACGAATTTTTTCTAATCCTATTGCATCTGCCAGATAATTTCCATAAACAACTTTGTTATAACCCTTCACAATTCTTTCTAACCTGTGTGATGGTGATGTTTCCTTCTTGTCGTTAATCATTTCAGGATTGGTAAAATCTTTAAAAGTTTGTTCGAGTTCATCAATACCTACCAATTCATTTTTAGGAATTTGCTCGTAGAAAATATTGATGTCATTAAACAACAACCCTTCAAATTCGTGAAGTTGAATGTAAGGCAAATATCTGTGCCTGAATTCATCTTCAATATTTTCAGCCATTGACTTTTCTAAAAAATCCATTCTTGAATTCTTGTCGGCTATTTTCAAAGATTCGTCCCAGCCAGGGAATTGATATTTTTTATACAATCCATAATAGTCAATGAAGGTTGTTACAAATGCTGTTTTATCGTTCACTAGGTGAAGGATAATTTGCTTCCTTAATTCACCCCATTTTACAATGCCACCCATTGTTTTTTTAATCAATGGTGATTGAACATGGATGTTTTTTGACGCAAAAAAAGATGAAAGGATTTTGGTGCAAAACTCTTTCTCTGTATCTCCTTCGCAAATGATTATTATTCTCTTCACACTAATAATTAGGTTGCCCTGTTGTGATAATGTTTCTTTTCCAAAGGTCATCAATCGTGTAATCTTCTAACCATTGACCCAATGTTTCGTTGTCTAATCTTTTAAAAACACTTTCACCATTAACCTGGTCCACTGTAATTATATCTTCAGGATTAAAATAGCTAATTAAGTCCGTTGACTGCGTAGCTATAATTACCTGACAACCCTTTGCGGCAATTGATTTAACCATACCTGACAATTTTGAAATGGCAGTTGGATGAAGCCCTAATTCTGGTTCGTCAATAATTATAGTTTCAGGAAGATTTGGTTGCATGAATAAAGTAGCCAATGCAATAAATCTGATTGTGCCATCAGATAAATCTGTCACTCCATAGGTGGTGTCACTGTATCTGTCATTCCACTGTAACCGAATGTAATCTTCATTGTTTGGTTGAAAAAAGAAATCTGAAAAGTATGGGGCAATAGATTGTATGGTTTTAAGAATTCTATTGTAAACTATTTTATTTGATTGTTGAATATTGTAGAGAAATGCAGCAAGGTTATTCCCCTTTTCGTACAAATAAAAAATGTCATTCTTGATATTGCTATGTTGTGTAAATGGGGATTCATTACTTGTATCATGAAAATGATATTTCCTAAAACCATTCAGATATTTTATCACATACTTTGCTCTGAAATTGTCAGTCATTTTAATTCTTGCCTCTGTGTCTGAACGGCTTATGTCAGCACCTTTGTCGCCTTTATAAATCAACCTTTCATCCGTAAAAACAAAACCTTCAGTGCCTGATGTCAATGTAGCTGAATATCCATTTTGTCCGCCTGCGAATTCTGTTCGAAAAAAAATACGATCAGTTATTTTTATCCCATTATGAAGAATTTTATTGTTGCCGCCAGTAAGTGCAATGTAATCATTTAGTTTGCGGTTGTATAACCTGTTTAGAAATTCAAAAAAGGAAATGAAATTAGTTTTTCCACTACCGTTCGCACCAATAAGAATATTAATCGGGTTAAAGTCTATTCGTGCTTCCTTTATTGATTTGTATCCTCTAATTTCTATATAATCCATTACCTGATATTTGAATTATTTTTTTCGTTACGCTATCTCCTACTCTACTTTTCCTGTAAAACTTTCTAGTTCATTCATCATATCTATACTGCCAATAAAGAATGGTGTACGTTGGTGTAGTTCCTTTGGTTCTATATCCATGATGCGCTGTTTGCCGTTTGTTGCCTTGCCGCCTGCTTTTTCTACAATGAAAGCAAACGGGTTGCACTCATACAACAAACGCAATTTGCCCTTAGGCTTGTCCGTAGTACCGGGATACATAAATATGCCGCCTTTGATTAAGTTGCGGTGTACATCTGCTACCATACTACCAATATAACGTTGGGTGTAAGGGCCACCATCAGCTTTTGTTTTCTGCTGACAAAGATTGATGTACTTACGCACTTCTTCCTCGTACCTAAGGAAGTTGCCATGGTTTACTGAATAAATATTTCCTCCCGGAGGGCATTTAATATCAGGATGGCTTAGTGTAAACTCACCAATGCTTTGGTCAAGCGTAAAGCCGTTGACGCCACGTTTGGTGGCATATACCAACATGGTGCTACTGCCATAAATAATATATCCTGCTGCTACCTGTTTATTACCGGGTTGCAGAAAATCGTCAATATTTACAGGACCACCTCTTGGGCTAAGACGTTTGTAAATGCTGAAAATAGTTCCAAT
>JANMMU010000126.1:0-60771 GCA_031373555.1 Segetibacter sp.
CCATCGTGGGGCTTTTTTAATAGATTTTTATCCCCAAACTCACGCCCAGTGTGGATTACGTGTTTTCAGGAAGACCCTAGTTTAATGCAATACAACCCTGAAAGGGTTGAATAATGGAATTTGTTTAATACAAATGAAAACAATAACCAGTATGGTTCACCTTTAGAATGTGAAATTCTCTTACCTATTTTCTCGAAATTATACCATTTGAAATTATTAATAATCCAATTGGTATAATTTCTTTGATTTCTTGAATGCGCTAATCAAATAAAACCACAGAGAAATACAGGAGATTTACACGGAGGGAAAAGGAGGATACAAATACTCTTTGCGCTCTCTGTGAAACACTCTGGCAATTTCTCTGTGATAAAAAATGCATAAAAAAAAGTCCGGCAATTGCCAGACTTTACAGTTTTTTTGTTCTCGCTAAGTAGAGAGACAGGATTAATAACGATTGTAGCCACCGCCACCGCCGTTGCTACCACCGCCGCTTCCGCCACGGTTAAAACCGCCGCCGCTTCCGCCACGACCGCCACCGCTTCCGCCACGGCTAAATCCGCCGCCGCCACCTTCGCCAAAGCTTCTCTTCTTGAATCCACCACCACCACCGGTGCCATCTTTTGGACGGGGTTGTGATTCGTTCACAACAATTTTACGACCCATGATGTCGCTTTCATTCAACTGGCTGATAGCAGTACGACCTGCTTCATCGTCAGTCATTTCTACGAATCCGAATCCTTTGCTGCGGTTACCGTTAAATTTGTCGGTAACAATTTTTGAAGATACTACTTCGCCGAATGGAGTAAATAAATCGGCCAAATCCTGCTCAGTCATAGTCCAACTGAGGTTTCCAACGTAAATGTTCATTTGTAAAACTTTAAAAAAATAAATAAAAAACCCAATGACACAGAGGACAATATACCAGAGAAACATTTACATAAAAACGTCCAGAGAGACTATTGCGAAACTGTAAAATCATTAAGGCCGCGACGAAGATAAACATTTTGGAAATAAATCATCATTTTTTTTAAATTTCTGTAACTAATTGGAAAAACACCCTTACTAAAATAAAGGACATTAATGTATGGATGGTCTCTTTAACGAGGGTTCACTCGTATCACAAACCAGGGATATAGTCAAAATTTATGGTCTGTGATAAACCTTGTATGACTAAAAGGTTAAACTCCCAGCCAAATAAAAAACCTTGACAATGCACCAATTCTATTGCTTAGGACGAATTTATCTTTACCGGTTTTTACTCCAATCTAAGACCTCGCAAAAGCCATTAAAGGCTTTATGTCACCCGCATCTGCAGCCCATATTGCATTCAGATAAGCGGTTCTTGTGTCACACTGCTGCACAAGGTTTGCTGCACCCCATGTATATACAGGCTGTTTAAAAACCTTCTCAATCACAATATCAGCCATCAGGCGGCTATGTCTTCCATTGCCGTTAGGGAAACAATGTATGCTTACCAAACGGTGCTTAAACCGAATAGTAATTTCTTCGGGTGGATAGGTGTAGTTGTTTATCCAATACAACGTATCGCCTAACAGGGTTTTTAACTCCGTTGCTATTTGCCACTTGTCCACCCCTATATTCTTGTTTGTTTTACGAAACGCACCTGCCCATGCCCACACATTTCCACACATTCTTTTATGCACAGCCTTCAAAAAATCTTCTGTAAAAATGGCTTCAGTTTTAAATGAACGCCTTAATGTCCATTGTATCGCCTGTTCAATATTCTGCTGTTCAAATTCGTCTAACTCTTCCCGTGTGGCAATAGTTGGTATCAGCAGCCCTTCCTTTTCGTCTTCGTCCAAAGGCGTTTGCCCATCTATGTATTCCAGTTCTAATCCCATAACATTTTGGGCATTTCATTTTTGATAATGGTCGTTCTTTCCTCAATGGCTTTTTCAATCCGCAGCTTTGTATTTTCCTGGTCTTCCAGTTTCATGGTGTTGGAAGTACGCAGTACAATTTGTGTAGCCAATTCCTTTGCTTTCTTTTCTATCAAAGCATCTAATGAACCGTCATTAGGCACAAATCCATATACCAACTGCATATCCAAAGCCCTGCCCAGTTCTTTTAGTGCTTTTAGGGTAATGGAGCCATCTTTTTCCCGTTGCTCAATATCCTGAATACTTTGTTTGGTAATAGAGAGTTTGTTGCCCAATTGCTGCATAGACATACCAAGGGCAGTGCGAATAGCTTTTATCCATCCGGTAGGTGGAATAGCAACTTGTTTCAGTGCAGCAAAAAGCAGCATTTTACTGTTCAACTGCTGTAATTGTAATGATTTTTTACCCATAAAGTAAGAATATAGCCTGACAATTAGTTTACAAAAGTAAGGCTATTAACTGACAATAATTAAATAAAAGTAAGGTTATAGGCTGACTAATGTGAGCAGTAGGCCATGTATCAATAGCATATCTCCTAAAGCATATTTACTAATTAGTAAAAATAGATACACCTGAGGTAGGTGTAAAAATCTCCAATGAATTTTAATTTATTTATATATTGCGGTGTTGGGTGTATTCACCAACAGCATTTGTATTGCTGTTTTGCAGGCGAAGAACACTGCAAAGGCAGAAAAAATAGCAATAATGTTCTGAAAGCTTTAAAGCTAATTGCTACTTTTGGGTGTGAATAATTACCAAATAGAAATTTTAGATGTAATGGGCAGGAAGGCAATATCAAAAACCATAGGCAATGCAGATAAAACAGAAATAGAAATTTCTAAATTACCAAAGGGCCTATTTTTTGTTAGAATTACAACTACAGATAATGGAGTAAAGGTTCAAAAACTCTTAATTGAATAATTTTTTTTCAGTGAGATATTTTAAAAAAATCACACATAAGCAACTTGCAAAGTTGCTTATGTGTTTGTTGCTACTGTTGTTTTTTAGAATTGGTCATGCGCAGCTTAATCTGGTGTCCAATTATAGTTTTGAACAATTCATTTCTTGTCCCACATTGGGCAATCTCTTGGAGCCACCATTATTTTGGTACTATGCAAATGCTAAAACTGGCGCAAATTATTTCAACAGATGCAGCTCTGTTATGGGCATTCCGCATAATATACCACTTGACTCAAGCTACCAGGAAACAAAATCTGGTGATGCTTACATAGGTATTTTTGCATTAAATGGTCCCAACAGTAACAGAAGGAACTATTATCAGACTAAACTAAAAGATAGTTTAACAGCAGGTAGCTGTTATTATGCCGAATATTATGTAAGCCTAGTTAATTCTGCAAAATTAGCCTGCAACAACTTGGCAGTGCTGTTTACAAACAATGCCGTTTATGTTGACACATTGGTACATCCGTATGGTGTGCTGCCAGCAAACCCCCAAGTTGTTAATTATGGGAATCCGGTAATAACAGACACTTTGAATTGGGTTAAAGTAAGCGGTGTATTTACAGCACAGGGCGGAGAGCAATATTTGACTCTTGGCAACTTTAAATACGACAGCCAAACTGTTTATAATCAAGTGCTGCCAACAGGTTATTTAGGTGCTGCTTACTATATAGACGATATTTCGGTATTCCCCCTTGACAGTATGCCTTTGAAAGCCAATGCAGGATTAGATACTACTATTGTTTTAGGTGACAGCGTTTTCATAGGCAGCCTTACCAATGGCATACCTAACATAACCTGGTACAATGCTGCAGGGCAAGTCATCAACATCATAGCACCTGGTTTTTATGTAAACCCACCCAGCAGTACATGGTATGTGATAGAACAAACGGTTTGCGGATACACTTCACGGGATACAGTGAATGTGTATGTAAACCTGTTTCCTTTAAAATGGCTGAACTTTACCTGCACCAAAATAAATAATAAGGCAGCAGGTTTAAGCTGGAAAACGGCAAACGAAGAAAATATACACTACTTCAATATACAGCGCAGCAGCAATGGAATTGATTTTGTCACTGTAGGTAAAAAAGCTGCAGACAACAAAGTAGTAAATGAATACTGGCTTACAGATGAATCAGCAATAAACGCACAATACACAACCCTGTACTACAGGGTTGTAAGCGTGGATAATGATGGAAAAAGCAGTTATTCTGCTACCAGACTTATTTCATTCGATACACTATCATATTCCATTAACATTTATCCAAACCCAGCCCAGTCTATTGTCAACATTGTTTGCAACAAAATGAGACAAATAGAAATATTGGATGTACTGGGCAGGAAGGCAATATCAAAAACCACAGGCAATGCAGAAAAATCAGAAATAGATATTTCCAAATTGCCAAAAGGTTTGTTTTTTGTAAAAATTATTACTACAGATAATAAAGTGAAGATTCAGAAACTCTTAATTGAATAATTTACCCCGCTGGGGGCTCTTCACCAAAAGCATTTTTGTTGCTTTTTTTGCAGGTGAAGAACAGTTACAAAGGCAGAAAGAAACCAAATGATATTTTGAAAGAAACAAAAAAAAGTCCGCTCTTTCAAGCAGACTTTTTTCAGAAATTTTTATCCGACTAATATCTTATTCAGCAACTACTTCAAAATCAACTTCGGTAGTGTTGCCATTACCAAAATCAATAGATGCTTTGTAAGAACCCAATTCTTTTACATCGTCGGTAATATGGATACGTTTGCGATCAATTTCATAACCTTTTTGGTCGCGGATAGCACGGCTGATTTGCAGCGATGTTACGCTACCGAATATCTTGCCACTTGTACCGGTCTTAGCACCAATTTTCAAAGGAGATTCTTTCAATACGCTGATTACGCTATTGATTTCAGACAACAACTTAGCTTCTTTCTTAGCTTTTTGCTTTTGTCTTTCTTCCATCTGCTTCATGTTAGAAGAGTTGGCTTCAACAGCTTTTTTCTGCGGTATCAGGTAGTTTCTGGCGTAACCGTTTTTTACTGTTACCAGTTCGTTGGCACCGCCCAGGTTATCTACATCCTGAATTAATATTACTTGCATTTTATTTGTTTTAGTTCCCACTAGCCCAATCATTTTAAAGATTGTGACTGTCTCCTTTTGGTAAAGGGTTAGGGATGGTTACTAATAATTAAGTTTAATGTTTAGGGTTTAATGTTTAGTAACAAATGTGAGCCCTAAACATTAAACCCTAAACTCTCAACTCTATTTCAAAAGATCTGTTACATAAGGCAACAAAGCCATTTGACGGGCTTTCTTAATTGCTTCTGCTACTTTACGTTGGTATTTCAGTGAATTACCGGTAAGGCGGCGGGGAAGCATTTTACCTTGTTCGTTTAAAAACTTTTTAAGGAACTCGGCATCTTTGTAGTCTATGTACCTGATACCATATTTCTTAAAACGACAAAATTTCTTTGGGCGTTTTTCCTGCTTTATGGCGGTCAGGTATTTTATTTCATTAGCTTTTGCCATGGTTATACCTCCGTTGCTTTTTCGGTTCCTGTAGGTACGCCACTTTTCTTTCTGTTATTGTACTCGACGGCGTATTTATCGAGTTTAGTAACCATGAAACGGAGCACTTGCTCGTCTCTCAGGAGCTGAATTTTCAGCTTCTCATTGAAGTCGGGTTGCCCTTTAAATTCCGCTACCCAGTAGATGGCCGTAGTCTTCTTCTGGATTGGGTAGGCAAGTGATTTTAATCCCCATGGGTTGCTATTGACCATTTCTCCACCATTTTCGGTAATGAGGTCAGTAAATTTCTTTTGGGCGGTTTTGAAGTCGTCCTCAGAAAGAACCGGGGTAAAAATCACCATCAATTCATAATTGTTCATTAATCCCTGATTTAGATTTAAAAAAATTGTTTAATTCACCTTTTCTCATTAAAAGAAAAAGCCCGAAAATTTATTCGGGCTGCAAAAGTAGTTATTTTATCAATTGAAAAAGTGCAAATTTGAAATAATATTAAAGTGATAATGTGATAATTTGATAATTTGAAATGAAAGAAATTTTAGCCGTTGTTGCGTATCAGACCAACAACTTAAAAATTGAGTCATTTTCCCATTGAGCCATTTTCAAATTGAGCTAATTTTCCCATTGAGTAGTTTTCAAATTGAGCTATTTTCCCATTGAGCCATTAATTTAGTAATTCTTAAAAATATCTTCCAAAACCGCAGCTAACCGCATACCGCCTATCAACAACTGACGTGTTACAATAGATTTATTTCTTTCGGAATAGTTTTTATCAAGAAAATTATCCTGAAAATTATAAGCTGTATCTAACAAAGCCCTTGATTCTCTCATCCACTGTAGTTCATTTATTTTTTTAATTTTTACAATCTCATCTGCATTCATACCATTATAAAAGCTAAGGCAAGTGTCAATATTAATTTTCTCTGTCTCCAGCAAATCAGTATCCCATATAGAATGCAGGTTACTTGTATAACTCTTAAATACATAGGCTACGGTAATATCATTTCCACCGCGGTCGCTGCCATAACCCACATGCAGCGGTTGATGTAAATCGCCTACAAGGTGAAAAATCATGAGCAAATCCTGCTTTATATCACTCTTCTTTACTTTCTCTTTATTTTTAATTTCACCTATAGCAGCATGTAAAACGGTAAGTATATTTCTTTCAGCAACAGGCTTATAGGGTTGACCCTTATCAATATTTATATAATGCCATGTTCTCATGTAATTATAAAAGTCGTTAGACTTAGATTCATCCATCCATGTAGCGGCATCTTCAAAACTGGTTTTACCAAGATAATCCTGTACTTTCTTTTTTGTTGAGTCGCTTAAAAAATGGGAAGCTATCTGTGCCGTTATTTGGTGACCTTTTTTGCCCCAGGCAAAAGATGTACGGGGTGTTAAGAAACAAACAACAATCAATATCAATACAGCGAATTTGTTCATTAGGGTGTCTTTTTGTTAAAAGAAATTAGTTTGCAAACATACGATATAGGTTCAAGCTATTTCTATACCATATCCAATACATTTTAATTCACATTTCCCAATTGTTTCTTAAAATACAATAATTGAACTTACTTTTGCTCCCCTGATTAAACCTCTAGTATGATAAGATTGCTCCTCTTTTCTCTTGTATTTATTTGTACTGTAGCCTCGGCTCAACAAAAAATCAAACCCGTTGTAGATACACCAACCCTACAAATTGACAGCACTGAAATTGCCGACCTAAAAGATTTGTCTGCTGAAAATAATATTGCACAGGTGAGCATAGACGAAAGTGATGCAAATGGAGCATCACAGGCATCGGGATTGCTAAACACAAGAGATCCTTTTTATTCGGCCACTACTTTTAATTTTAGTGTAGCCCGTTTCAGGTTTCGTGGTTATTCCAATGATTTTGGAACCACTTATATGAATGGGCTTACCATGGAGACATTGGAAAATGGATTTACCCCTTATGGACAATGGTCGGGCTTAAACTATATATTAACCAACAGAAAAATTTCACTTGGTCTTACACCTAACTCATTTGGTTATGGAAACATTGGTACATCTACGACCATAGATACCCGTGCAAGTAAGCAATGGAAACAAACACAAATTGGTTATGGATTTTCTAACGGAAATTATACCAACCGGGTTTCCTTCTCACACTCTACAGGTTTAAGTAAAAATGGCTGGGCATTTACTTTTGCCGGTACATTCAGGGGCGGAAATGAGGGTTATATAAAAGGAACTTATGCCAATAACTACAGCTATTTTGTAGGAATGGACAAAAAGATAGGGCAGAAACACTTGCTTTCATTGGTAGGTTTTGCAGCCCCTTCAGAAGTTGGCCGTGCAGGAAGTTCTGTATTGGAAATGCAGCAAATAGCTAAGGACAATTATTACAACCCTAACTGGGGTTATCAAAATGGCAAAGTAAGAAATGCGGTGGTTGCAAAAAGCAATCAACCTGTTTTTATACTTACCCACGAATATAAAATTGATAAAAACAGCAACCTGACTACAGCGGCAGGCTATACATTCGGCGAAAGGAGCCAAAGTACTTTAGATTGGTACAATTCAGCCGATCCAAGACCTGATTATTATCGCTATTTGCCTAGTTACCAAACAGAAGATCCAAATTTACAGGCACAAATTCGTGATGCATTAGCAGCAGATGAAAGCAGACGTCAAATTAATTGGGAAGGCCTGTACAATGGAAACCGTAACAATTATGAAGTATTTCACAATGCCAATGGAGTTGCTGGAAATGATGTTGCGGGATTTAGATCTAACTATATAGTTGCAAAAAATGTTACCAATACAAAAAGAGGTAGTGTAAGAACAGTTTTCAATCAGAAGATAAATAAACATCTTGACTTCTCATTCGGCCTATCACACCAAATTGAAAAGAACAATTACTTCAGACAAATAGAAGACCTTTTGGGTGGTACCTATTTCGTAGACTTAAATCAGTTTGCGGAGAGAGATTTTCCATCTAATCCTAATGCAAGTCAAAATGATATGAATCGTCCAAACCGTATTGTAAAAGCTGGTGATCGTTACAGTTTTGATTACGATATTGTGATTAATAAAAGTACATCATGGTCTCAAGGCGTTGCAAGATTTAAAAATATTGACCTCTTTGCAGCAGCAGAGGTTTCCAATACTCAATTTTGGAGAAATGGAAATGTAAAAAGTGGATTGTTCCCTGATAATTCTTATGGTAAGTCAAACGAATATTCATTCAATAACTACTCTATTAAAGGGGGTGTTACGATTAAGCTAAACTCAAGAAACTACTTTTATGTAAATGCTGTACAAATGACACGTGCACCATTTTACAGAAATGTTTATTTATCTGCCCGTACACGTGATTACGTACAGGATAACCTGAAAAATGAACGCATTCAGTCTATAGAAGGGGGTTATGTTATGACATCTCCTATTTTAAAATTCCGTTTGTCAGGCTATTACACCCGAACAAAAAATCAGTTAAACGTCATTACTTTCTACCACGATGTTTACCGCAGCTTTGTAAATTATGCATTGAACAATATTGGCCGACTTGATTTTGGCAGCGAATTAGGTGTAGAAAGCCGTGCAATTAAAAATCTTATTATAAGTGGTGCAGCTTCTGTTGGAAGGCATTATTTTGATGGCCGCCCTGAAGTAACTGTTACTGGAGATAACAGTGCTCAGGTACTTGCCAAATCAACTATTTATTCTCAAAATTACAGGAACAATTCACCACAAGAAGCTTACAGTTTTGGATTGTTGTATCGGTCACCAAATTATTGGAGCATAGGTGCCAATGTAAATTATTTTGATCAGATGTGGTTGGATTATAATCCTATTCGCCGTACGGTGGACATTACACAAGGTCTCCCTTACAAAAGTACCCTTTGGAACGATGTGGTTGACCAACAACGTTTGTCTGGTCAGACTACTGTAAATGCTTTTGCATTCTACTCCTGGAAATTACCCAGCAGTTTAAGCTTTAAAAGAAAGACTTTTCTTTTCTTAAATTTCAATGTCAACAACCTTTTGGATAATAAGAATTTTGTTACAGGTGGAAGAGAACAGCTACGCTATGATAACGTGGATAATAACGTAGATAAGTTTCCGGCAAGATACTTTTATGCGTATGGCAGAACTTATTCTGTAAGTGCAAAATTCCGTTTTTAATCAAATTACAATCTTTAAAATTTACAAATGAAGAATATGAAAAATAAAAGTCTCCTTTTACTTGTGGGCATGATTGCATTTTGTGCAACTATAATTATTTCGGCATGTAACAAAAAGTTCGATGAGCCACCTGTTCCAACAGCAACTTTGACAGAATTGGGAGTAACGTCAAACATTTCCATCGATGCTTTTAAAACCTATGCTTTTGTAGGCAGTGGTGCATTCTTTCGAGTTAATGATTCCATGGTAATAACGGGTTGGGTGACAGCAAACGATAAAAGCGGCAATTTGTATAAACAGATTTATATTCAGGACTCTACTGGTGGGATAGAAGTGGATATTGAAAACACAGGCTTGTACAACAGCTTCCCTGTAGGAAAACAAGTTGCAGTTTTCTGCAAAGGTTTATACGTTGCTAATGTAAACGGTATGCAAATACTTTGTTCAAAAACTACTCAAAATGGCACCCCGTCAAAAATTGGTATCGCTACCAATCTTATCAGCAATTACATCAAAACTGGGGCAACAGTACCTGTCACTCCTATATCCGTTACCCTATCGCAGTTGACTCCAAAAATGCTAGGTTCATTAGTTACAGTTCAAGATGTTGAAATTCCTTTTCCGGATGTATTATTCAGTACCTATTCAGATTCTTCAATTAATAAGAATACTGTAAATGTGAATATTGTAAGTTGTACTGCTGGACAGACTGCAGTTATCAGAACAAGTGCTTATTCAAGTTTTGCAGCATTACCTGTTCCAATCGGACATGGTTCTATTACTGCTATTTATACTGTTTATCAGCCTACTTCAACAAAGCAATTAATTGTTCGTGACACAACAGACCTAAAGTTAACAGGAGTTCGTTGCGATGGCAGTTCTGGTAATGCACCTGTAAGATTGAGGACGATCAAAGATATTAGAGACTATAGTCTCACAGGCGATACCATCCCTACTTATGATTACATCGAAGGAACGATTGTATCTAATTCACCCAATGAAGCCTCAGCATTAAATTACCGCATCCAGGGCGATGATGGATATGGCATACAGTTAAGATTTACATCTACCTCAAACAAATATTGGAGTTTGGGCGATAGAGTAAGAGTTTTTGTTGGAAACCAAATTGTCGCACCTTTTCAGGGAGATTTACAGGTGAATTATATTGCAGGTGCAATTACGATAGGTACAGGTACCGTTACACCAAGAGTTGTAACCATAGCAGAGATTCTAGCTAGTGGAACTGATTGGGCTTCTACGGTGGTAAAAATAAATAATGTAACCATTACTCCAGGCAATGTAGCTAGTAGTGGTATTAATTATACCATTTCAGATGCTACAGGTAGTATTGTAACTTATGTTAGAAATGCCTTAGGATATACACCTCCTGCTTCGGCAACCTCTCTAACGGGGTATGTATCATTTTTTTATACAACACCACAGATAACGTTGCGTAAGGCATCTGATGTTCAATAATTATTTAGGATAAATATTTTCAAAGCCCGTCTTTTAATTTAAGATGGGCTTTTTTGTTATCGGAAATACCAATGTAGGAGTTTAATATTATTGGCATACTTTTAAACTCACAATTGATATTGTTTGCTATAAACAAAATACTATGAAACCAATACTGCTTTCACTTGCTATATTCAGCCACTTTCTAGCATCAGCACAACAAGCTGTTACACAGGCAGACATTGTAACCAGTGAAAAATTGTTGGACCTTTCGTTTACGCAAGCCAAGCGGGATTCAATGCTTACCACATTGACCGACAGGAAAAAAACCTACAACTATTTTCATAAAAATAGATTAAGCAATGATGCGCCATTTCCATTATCATATAGTCCGGTTTTGCCAGGTATGAAAGTGCCTACAAAACAGATTCCTGTTCAATTTACAATACCAACAAATGTTTCTTTGCCAACCAACAAAGCTGCACTTGCTTTTTATAGCATCCCTCAATTAGCCTCATTAATAAAGTACAAAAAAATTACTTCAGAAACACTTACCCGTTTCTTTATAGAACGCTTAAAACAGCATGGTGAGGCCTTGCATTGTGTAATAGAAATTACAGAAAATCTAGCTATAAAACAAGCAAAGAAAGCTGATGCTGAAATTGCTATAGGAAAGTACAAAGGGTCGCTACATGGTATTCCTTATGGCATCAAAGATTTGTTTGCAGTCAAAGGGACAAAAACTACGTGGGGAATACCGCCCAATAAAAATCAAACAATCAATGAAACTGCTTTTGTTGCAGAACAATTGGAAAAAGCAGGAGCGGTATTGGTTGCCAAATTATCTCTCGGAGAATTGGCTATGGATGATGTTTGGTTTGGCGGGAAGACCCGCAACCCTTGGGATACCTCTCAAGGTTCGGGTGGTTCTTCTGCAGGCTCGGCTTCTGCTACAGCAGCAGGTTTGGTGCCGTTTGCCATAGGCACCGAAACTTATGGTTCAATTGTAGATCCTAGTATGCGGTGCGGTGTTACGGGATTGCGCCCAACCTATGGTAGTATTGCTAAGTCAGGTGCTATGAACCTGGCCTGGACTTCAGATAAAATAGGTCCTATTTGCAGGTCAGCAGAAGATGCAGCTATAGTATTCAACTATATACATGGTGCAAATGAAGGAGATGCTTCATCAATCAATGCTGCTTTCAATTACACTGGTAAAACAGATATCAGTAAATTAAAAATTGCCTACGCGAAAAATTATATAGACACCTTGCCCGAAAACAGTACAGAAAAACAAACACTTGCTGTATTAAAGAAAATGGGTGCAAAAGTAACACCATTCAATTTTCCTGATGACATGCATGGAGATGAAATATTGGGATTGATTATATGTGCAGAAGCGTCAGCGGCTTTTGACCCCTTAACACGTTCGGGTATGGATGATGAACTGGTGCAACAGAACAAAGACAGGTGGCCAAATATTTTCAGAAGTGCACGATTTATACCTGCTGTGGAGTACATAACTGCTTGTCGTTTACGCTACCAGATTATGCAAAAGGTTAACCCTTTGCTTGATCAGTTTGACATCATAATAGCACCTCCCGAAACCGGTGACCAGTTGGCTATAACCAACCTTACAGGCAACCCGTCTATTACAATGCCAAATGGGGTTTTACCGAACGGTTTACCAGCAAGTATCAGTTTCATTGGAAGGCATTTTGGTGAAGCAACTTTATTAGCTTTCGCAAAAATGTACCAGGAGATTACAGGCTTCCATTTAAGGCATCCTGCAAATTTTTGAGTAGCAGAAATATTATTGTTGAAGATTTTTCTAAACTGTAGCAATACTATTTTTGATAGCATATACTACTAATCCTACCGTGTTTTTTACGTTCATCTTTTCCAGTATTTTCAGACGGTGCCATTCTACTGTTCGTACACTTATAAAAAGCTTTTCACTAATCTCTTTATTAGAATGTTCGTGGCAAATAAGATCAATGATGTTTTTTTCCCTTTCGCTAAAAGTAGGTTTTTCACTTTTCTTATATGGATTAAAGCGGCTTTGGGCAATCATTGTAGCAAGCTTATGGCTGGTAGTTTTACAATAGTAGGGGTCATGGTTGTAAACAGTTTTTATAGCTTCCGTTATCTGCTCTTTTCCGGCATTTTTTATCAGGTAGCCCTTGGCACCTGCCTCTAGCATATCTATGATTAGTTCATCTTCATCGTACATTGATAACCCTATTATACCCATATCAGGGTTGATTTCAATAATTTTTTTTGCAGCCTCAATGCCATCCATCAATGGCATTTTGATATCGGTAACAATTACATCTGGTTTCAATTGTTGAGTTAATTCAACTAGCTCCTTCCCATTTTCTGCTTCACCTACCAGTATTATATCGGGATACTTTGTGAGCATCACTTTAAAGCCATCTCTGAAAATTTCATGATCATCGGCTATAAGTAATCTTATGTCTGGATTTGTTTTCATTGCAATAGTGGTATTTCTATTTCAAATCTAGTTCCATGTCCGGGCTCTGTATCTACATTCAACTGCCCACCCAGAAGTTCAGCACGACTTTGAAGGCTTAACAATCCAACACCTTTGGCCATTTGTGTTTTTTCATTGTAACTAAATCCGATTCCATCGTCCTTTGTTTGAAGTATTAATGATTGTGGTGTTTTATTTATATTAATAACAAGCACATTTGCATTTGCATGTTTAATAGTATTTTGGATAATTTCCTGAACAACCCTGTACATGTTCAACTGCTTTTCAGGAGGCAATGTAAAGTCAACAGCAGTAAATTCAATTTTCAACGAATGAAGTGTTTTCAGTTTACTTATGAATTCTTCGGTTGCTTTTACAAAACCCTTTCGTACCAGTGTATTGGGTAGCAGGTTGTATGATATCTCTCTGAACCTTTGTATCACCCCATCTATTTGTTTGCTCGACTTTTCAAGCACTTCTGCTTCGCTTTGGTTAGCTGGTTCCAGATGATTTATTTGCAGCTGAATGCCCGACAATATTGGACCCAGCTCGTCATGCAAATCACCAGCTATTCTTTTTCTATCACTTTCTAAAGTACTTATTTCTGCGGCTATACGGGCTTGCTGCCATTTGAGGACTTTCTTATGCTGCTTCATCACGGATACCATAAACATGCAAACAACAATAGCTATAACCATCACAGAAAAGAATACAACATAGTAATACATAATGACCTTATTTTACAACTAAATGACTCCATTTTGCTTTTCTATTTATTGATGGTATCAATAAGATTGCAGCGCCAAAAATTATATAACAAGAGGTATTTATTGCAGCCCATGTAATCTTAATGTTCATTAAGTAGCTTACATCTTTTATAGGAAATATGGAAAGGCCAAAAATCAGCAAAGCATTGGCATTGTACAATATTGCAGCACTACTGATCCAAAACCAAAAGCTATTTAACAACCTACCCCTGATTTCTGTTACCTGGTTTGTCAAAATATTTACAGCTAAAGCAAGCATTACTATACTTGCATAACATATCAGATAAATAAGGTAAGCCGAAAAAAATGCTTTCGTAGCAAAACTGTTCAACAGGGCAACTACTATTGCTCCCCACATAAAGCCATTCACACTTTTTTTAGTCAGGTAATTATTTATGTGAATGAAGTGCAGAAACAAATAAAGGTTGACCAACTGATAAATATTTACTGCTACTGCAGCGGGTTCTCCGTAGGGTATAGCGCCAATCTTGTATAAATAACTAACCACCTCTACAGGTACAGTTATAATAAAACTTAGGATGAATGGATAGTATTTTGAGTCTATGAACCGATAGCGTATAGCCCCTATCATTGCCGGAATTAAACAACTCATAGCAAGGAGAAATTGAATACTGGTATTCATAAACTAAAACTGCTTTTTTATCTCCTTATGGCATCATACCCATTTCTGCACCGCCTCTTTCTCCAGTATGATTGTCACCCTCTATTTTACAATCTAATTCATCCCAATTTACGTACAAATTATTGTAATCCTTGTCTATTCCGACCAACATTAAATGTACAGAGTCAGTAGCCGGGTCAATTCCTGGCAATATGCGGAGCCCAATACAATCATCATTGCATAAGATAGCCTTAATGATGCACCTGTTGAAAGATGTTGAATAACCTACCGGATATTTGCAACCATTACTTAAGTCTGGTGCACGACCCGTTTCCCAATCTTTGTATGTTTGTGACCACATCTCTATGGCAGTTTGATTGAGAAAGTGATCTTTCTTTACAAGGTTAATTGCTGATTCATTGGTATCATTTTCAGTAAGGGTGTAACCTTTGCAGCATTCTGTTTCAGGATTCATGATTAGTGGTTTTGGTGATAAAAAAATATTCCCCGAAAATAATTTGTAATATTCAGCTTTAAACCCGTATTACTACGTGTTTTTTTAATGAAATGATAAAGGCTTTTTACAAACCTGCTCCTAATAGTTATAGAAATAACAATTACGATTTCAAATATTTAGGGGGGTATGTATTTAATAACATCTTTCCAAAAAAAATATCTGTTACTAGTAATTTATCGGTAAAAATGTGATTTCATGAAATACCTACTCTGGGTTTAGTAAAGGGTAAAATTAAATTATGATGGCTTTAAAAAAACTCTAAAACCATCCCATGTTTCCCCTTCAGACAGACGGAATTTTACTTTAACAATAGTATTAAAGCAATCACTATTTATTTGTCCAGTATTTCTACGTGTACATTTCCCGTATTTGACACATAAATATTTAGTAGGTAAACTGGTAAAAAAGCCAATATTGAATCCCACTTTTACAGAGTCATTACAAACATTTTATGTGAGCACAACCAAAACAACTAAACAACGGAAGCAGCCGAAAATCCGGAATTAAAAATCCAATACAATTTTCGGCTTATCATATAAGACCCATTAAATATTGTAAATGACATTTATAGCATTTTTTATAACAACGGGGGATTTTTTAAAAGGGAGTGGTTCATTTTCTAATAAACCACCCTTTTTTTTTATTTTCACTAAGAGCTTGATAATTCTTCTATCCTTCTCATCACACCCTTCCAGAACATACCTAAGGCCTTAAGATTTGGAAGCTGAATATTTGAATGCTGTAAGCCAACGCCTGATTTCTTAAACACAAAAAATTGCAACGCAGTACCAACCCTACCCCATGGGGAGATGGAGGGAGTTAGCCAATCCAACTTCAACATTTTTTTCTGCAATTGGCATATACTACAGTAAGATTATGAAAGCCATATAGGTACAGGCAAAAAAAGATGTGGCCATGATTTTCTCATGACCACATCTTATTAAAATTCAAGTAAGCTTACAGCTTAACCAGTTTTTCCCGATACAACTTTCCTTCAAATTGTAGTTCAACAAAATAAATACCCTTGCTTAAACCATTACTAACATTCAACAAGATTGAATTTATCCCAATCATTGTTTCTATATTTCTATTGATAACAACAACGCCATTGGAATTTATGAGACGATAAAAACATTTAGCGGTTTTAGATGCCCGAAACTGAATTTCTATAACATCATTAAATGGATTGGGCTTAATGCGTGTTATTCCAGTTATTTTGCTGTTAACTGCACGTGTTACAATTGTTGTATCATGTTTAATTGTGTCAGTACACAAATTGGCAACGGTCATTGATGTAAATCCGGTACAGTTATTCGCATCTGTAACACTGATACTATATGTTCCGGCACATAACCCTGTCATGAAATTGGAAGGGTTGTATGTATATGGAGATGTTCCTCCGGATGCAGTTACAGAAATACTACCCTGACAAGAATTACAGGAATCATTAGTTACAGTTCCCGATAACAGAATGGTACTTGATGAAGAATTGATCTGAACAGTTTGTGTGGCGGAACAACCCGTAGAATCAGTCACTGTAACAGTATAGCTTCCTGCGCACAAATTGCTCATTGATTGGGCAGGGCTAAATGTATAAGGTGGATTTCCACCCGATGCTGTGGCAGTATAAGAACCATTGCACATACTACAAGTGGTATTTGTTGATGTGACTGCAATTGCTAAGCTGCCGGTAGTGGATGTTATTGTTTTAGTGATCGTTTTTGTACATCCTTTTGCATCGGTAACAGTAATACTATAAGTACCCGGGCACAGATTTGATAATGATTGCGAAGGCGAATAAGTGTAGGGTGCCATACCTCCTGTAGCAGTAGCAGTCATACTTCCATTGCACATTCCACAAGTGGCATTGCTTGTTGTTGCAGAAATTGCTAAAGTGCTTGTGGCAGATACAATAGTTTTAGTAACCGTTTTGATACAACCCTTTGCATCGGTAACTGTAATACTATAGGTACCGGGACACAAACCTGATAAAGATTGTGAAGGTGAATAAGTGTATGGCGGGGTGCCTCCTACCGCAGTAGCAGTCATGCTTCCATTGCACATTCCACAAGTAGCATTGCTTGTGGTTGCAGAAATTGCTAAAGTGCTTGTGGTAGATAAAATTGTTTTAGTAACTGTTTTGGTGCAGCCCTTTGCATCCGTTACAGTAATACTATAGGTGCCGGGGCACAAACCTGATAAAGATTGTGAAGGTGAATAAGTGTAAGGCGGGGTGCCACCAGTAGCAGTGGCTGCCATACTTCCATTGCACAATCCGCAAGTGGCATTAGATGATGTGGCCGAGATAGCTAATGTGCTGGTCACATTGGTAATTGTGGCAGTAACAGTTTTTGTACAACCATTTGAATCTGTCACTATGATACTATATGTACCTGCACACAGGTTATATAAACTTTGTGAAGGATAAAATGTATATGGCGGGGTTCCACCTGTTGCTGTTGCTGTAACTGTGCCGTTGCATGGCAATGCACAAGATGTATTATTTGTTTTGGCGATTGTGGCATATAGTGCTGTAGGCTGTGTAATAACTACTGTATAGGTGGCATAACAACCCTTTGCGTCTGTAACTTTAATTACTCTGGTGCCAGCACAAAGCTGGGTTTGCGACTGTGCAGGGCTAAAGGTATAAGGCGGGGTTCCACCGGAAGCAGAGGCATAATAGCTGCCGGTACAAACCCCATAGCATGTCAGGTTAGTATGCGTAACATTTAGGCTAAGTTGTGGAGGTTGCGTTATCAAAATAGAATCGTTGACAGTGCAACCATTTTTATCTTTAACTGATACATACTGCCACCCTGCACATAAACCAGTTTTGGTTGCAGCCGGAGTGAAAATGTAGGGAGGGGTTCCACCCGTAGCAGTGAGTTTAAATGTGCCGTCACATTTACCATAGCAGCTTACATTAGTCGATGTTTTCTGTAATTGCAAAGCTGTAGGTTCGGTAATGGTATCTGTAATTACAATGCTGCAACCCATTGCATCTACCACAATGGTCATGTAAATTCCTGCACACAAAGAGTCACGAACATTGGTAATTTCCGGAGGGAATGGACATGCGCAATACTCATAATACTTATATGGAGGTCGTCCGCCGCTTGGAGTAATGGTAATTTTACCGTCGCATTTTCCATAGCACGAAACATTTTTTCTAACAGTTTTTGCCGCTAAATTATTACCAATAATACCTTTTGTGCCTAAACTTTTATCAAGGGGATCCACCACTTTGGTAAGCTTAAGAACAGAATATTTTGCATCCCCGTCATAATCAACAACAATATCATAACCTGCATCAGTAGCACCGTTTTTAGCATAAGCTGCCCAAATTTGGGTAGGTGGAATTCTACCATTATTATCGCTGGTTACATTAATGTTGGCAACACGCCTTCCGTCGGTGGGAATTAAATCTCCATCAACCCACGTTCTTGCTTTGATGACAGAAATAGAAAACATTCTGTTTTTAGGATAGCCAACTCCTTTAATATAAACCGGATCACCGATGCAGAAAGTATCTTTATTTACGCCGGTCGCATTGCATGAGTAAATAAATTCATTAAAATTGTTGATAAATATTGTGTCCTTTTTTTGTGTTGTATCTGCTGCGGTACCGTTACCCGTAGCTACAATATTTATAACATACTTACCATCCGGTGTATAAGCATTTTTATTGCTGTCGGCTACATTGCCTGCAACTGCCGCTGAAGCATTCCAGGCAGATGTATCTCTTGCTTTTGTATTCCAATAATAAGCTGCATCTCTTGATTCTAAACTGTCATTTACCCTGTCAATATGAGTCAATATGTAATAATACCTCCCATGGTTCCTATAGGTAGAACTTACATCGCGGGGTTGGGATCTAACCTCTGCAACCGCATGGTTATAGGCCGCATGAATTGTGTGTAAAAGGTTTAAACTTAAAAATTTCGTGAGTAAATTTCTTGGTTTTACAGGTTCGGCACCAAGAAATTTTCCTTGAAAACGAATGGGAACCTGATTAGGAACAAATGCAACATTTCCAGGTTTAATTTCATTTGCACTCCACTTAATTTTTTTTATGCCAATGTCATAGATTGCCTCACCAGTCCTTGTCATCCTGTCATACATTCTATTGAAGATATTAATGCTACCCTGAATGACCGTATTTTTATTATACAACTTAGTAGTCATTTTTGTATTTGCTGTATTCAAATAAATGGGTGTATCCACAACTGGGCGATTATCTTTTGCAACCGGATTTAATAAATCAATTGTATTGCCTCCCACCTCGTAAGGAGCTACTAAATCAGTCCTTCTGGTAGCAAACCAAACTTCATTAGGTCTTTTTACCTTCCACCCAAAATGAAGATGGGTTCTTAAGCCTGGGCTTCTTGCGATTGTACCCAAGGTATCTCCAACCCGGGCTATATCATTGATATCCCAATTTGGCGTTCTACGTCCCGGTCTATTATTCCTGGCATTTGTAAGACCGGGAATCATATGCATGTAAAATAAACCCTGATCCAAGTCTGCCCCCCTGCTTATAAGTATGTTGTTATAATAAGGATTGCCACCAATATCCCCACCTATAACTGTACCGTCTTCACTTGCAATAACGTATGCTCCCGAATCGGCAAGAATATCTACACCTTCATGAAAATGATAAGTGTTAAAAGCACCTCTGCCATCAATGTTGGCATCATAGTTTCCATAACTGGCAAAAACTGTATGGATTTCATTTGTAGGCAAGAGAGGCCACGGTATCTGGGCTTTAGCAAAGCCCATCAAAAATAAAAAGGAAGTAATAAGACAAATTTTCTTAAGAATTATTTCATCCCGAAATAATTTCCTGATTTTGTAATTTTGAATCATAGAGGGTGATTTTGGTTATAAATAATAAAGAAATGTATAAGGATAGAAAGATGACTTTAAGCATGCAGTCACTTAATAAGAAAAAATGGGGGAGTAATTATTAACTTAAAAGTAACAAATTAAAATTGTAAAATCCAATTTTTTTCAAAATTTTTTTAAAATGCTCCTATGGCATGATTAGAAATGCGCCTATAATATATACTTAAGGCTCTGGATGAAAAGTTCCGGTTAAAACATTAAATCAATTATCAATAGCATTTGGGGTCACATCTTTATGTATGGCTGGGAGCCTGATGATTTACTTAATTGTATAACCTGGCTTGTTAGGATGCAATGGGTTAGGTATCAATTTTTGTGTTGCAGGATGAACGACCAAATCCCCGCCTGCATCCATTAATTTTGTATAGGGAAGTCGGGCAGGCATATCTTCCATTGGCACAGCGCCGATAGTTTCACGGGCTCACCTCAATATTTTGGGGACTAAGCAAAGAGTTTATGTAATCTGAATAAAAAGAAAGTTGTATCTACTACTCCCCTTTGGTTAGCTCTAAACAGTTTTATTTTTGAATTAAAAGACTCTGCATTAGCGTTTGTGTTTCTATTTATAAAGAAATTCAGAATATTATCTAAGTTGTTTTCAACTGTATTTGCTACTGAATAGAACACCTTCATTTCGTTTTCATATACCTTTTTAATCCATTCGGTAAATCTAACTTTTGCTGATTGTTTATTAATGTCTTCATAAATGTTTCTGAAAGCCAATGTTTCATGATACCAATGCTTCAGGTCTGGATATTTTTCAAAAAGTATGGTTGCTCTTTCGCATTGATTTTGTGTCCAAGTATCTTTTTTCTTTGCTAAAATATATTTACTTCTTGCTAATAATTGTTTGGGTGTATCTCCATTTCTAAGAATCTCTGCTTCATATTTATGTTTACTTCGGTCTGTATTTTTTATAAACGCTGCTCTTTTCAAAGGATTATTTTCAAGGTTTTTTAATTCAAGATTATACTTTGCTTTAGCATCTTTGACAATCTTTATAGCTGCATTTTCCTTGTCAATTTCTGCCCATCTAAGCGTTGTTCTTAGGTGTTGTAATGCTTCCATACAAAGTCTAACTACATGAAATCTATCAGTAACTAACTGGGCATTAGGGAATGCAGTCTTTGCTGATAATTCCATATTATTTGCCATATCCAGTGTTACTTCTTTTACCTGCAAACGCAGATCTGTACTTAGTTTCAGTAATACATCGACAATATCTTTAGATAAAGTACCGTTAATTACTGCTACGATAGTACCCTTTTTCCCCCTGCCTGCTTTGTTGGTAACAAAAGTGTATAATTCTCCTTGTGATAAAGACACTTCGTCAATACATAAATACGGACCAATATTTTCAGGGAAAATTAAATACTTTTCTGCATGTGATTTTTGAATCCAATCTTCAAATCCACTACTGTGTTTTTTATAATGGCGATTTAGCTTATCAGATTTTACACAATAGTAACTCGCAATATTAGTTATGGTATCTTCTCTGTTATCGACCTCTATCTTTTAAAAAATCCGCTAACTCTTTGGTAAACCCTGAGCCAACGGCAACGTATGAAAAATCATTTCGATGAAATATTTTGGGGTTAATTTTATGTTGCCATTTTCTACGGCCAATCTTCAAATAGACCGCTTTACCCCGTATAGGGAAATCTTGAAGAGTGAGGTAAGAAAAACCTTTTGATTTAAATTCTGCACCATTGTGGATACCAATAATTTCATTCTTTTCTTCTATACTAATCGTATAAAATAGTTTCTTGGTTTTTATATCACAAAGCTCAATAATATCAATAATATCAAAATGAACTAATAACCCTTCGGGTAAAAATAAAGACCCTAATTCCTTATCTAAAGGCATCTGCTTTTAATACAAAATTAAGGCTTGTCCCCAAAATAGTAAGCTGACCCGTTTCACGAGCTACTATTTTGGCACCAATGGCGGCTCTATCACTTTTGGGAAATAGTTAATTAAATACTTTTAGAAATCAAAATTTCATGACCTATTTTCTAAAGTAAACACTTAGAAACGCGAAGATTATCCCCGCTGTAGCTGCAAGTTGCCCAATCCAGAAAATAAACATCCATTTAATAGTATCACTTTTCGCAGATTCAATCTTTGAAACCAAGTCGATTTTATCATCCTTTGTAAGAAAAATATCTTTACGCTGATTAATTTTTTCTTCAGCTTTTGATTCAAAATATTCAATAACCTTAGCTGCTTCTTTGTCAGAGAAGCGGCTTTTTAAAATTTCATATGCCTCTAATTCCAATGATGACATTCAGAAAATATTTTTATAAAGATAAAATTTTCCAGTTACCAAAGTTGAGTTTTCTTAAGAATGAATAGGCATTTTTTTCCCATTGCTTGAATTAACTAAATATTTACTGTGAAAAGTCACCATTCGGTGCCTTCCTAATCCAACTTCAACACCGCTAAAAACGCTTCTTGTGGAACTTCTACGTTGCCTATCTGCTTCATTCGCTTCTTACCTTCCTTTTGTTTTTCCAAAAGTTTGCGTTTACGGCTTATGTCACCTCCGTAGCACTTGGCTGTTACATCTTTGCGTATGGCGCTGATGGTTTCACGGGCTACTATTTTGGCACCAATAGCGGCTTGTATCACTATCTGAAACTGTTGACGCGGTAATAGTTCTTTAAGCTTTTCTGTAAGCTTACGGCCAAAGTCCTGTGCACGGCTGCGGTGTATAAGGGCACTTAGGGCATCTACCTTTTCGCCGTTGAGGAGTATGTCCATTTTTACAATATCACTTTCACGGTAACCGATTGGGTGATAATCAAATGATGCATAACCACGGGTACCGCTTTTTAGCTTATCATAAAAATCAAAAACGATCTCTGTTAATGGTATTTCAAACGATAACTCAACACGTGTGGCGGTGAGATAACTTTGATTAAGCAAAATTCCCCTCTTGCCTAAACACAGCGTTATGATGTTGCCAATGTAATCAGAATGGGTAACTATTTGTGCCTTGATAAAAGGTTCTTCTATTTTCTCCAACCTTGTGGGGTCGGGCATTTCAGTTGGGTTGTTTACTGTAATAACATCCCCCTTGCTTGTATATGCAATAAAGCTTACGTTGGGTACTGTGGTGATAACAGTTTGGTTAAACTCACGTTCTAACCGCTCCTGTATTATCTCCATGTGCAACATACCGAGGAATCCGCAACGGAAGCCAAAACCCAATGCCTGTGAAGTTTCCAATTCAAAAGTGAGCGAGGCATCGTTGAGCTGCAGTTTGTCCATACAGTCACGTAATTCTTCAAAAGCATCTGTTTCTACAGGAAATATTCCTGCAAATACCATTGGTTTTACTTCTTCAAAACCCTTTATCATTTCAGCAGGATTATTAGCTAAAGTAATGGTATCACCCACCTTAACTTCCTTTGCATTTTTTATACCTGTAATGATGTAACCCACATCACCTGCACTTACCTGATCTTTAGGTGTCATGGTCAATTTAAGCACACCCACCTCATCTGCATTATAGTCTTCACGGGTACTTACAAACTGAATCTTATCGTTCTTTTTCAGTGTGCCGTGCATGATACGATAGTAGATGATGATGCCTCTGAAACTATTGTAAACACTGTCAAAAATAAGTGCCTGTAGTGGTGCAGCTGAGTCACCCTGGGGTGCAGGTATCCTGTGTATAATTGCAGCCAATATCTCTTCAATACCAATACCACTTTTAGCACTAGCCAATAATATATCTTCGGACTTACATCCAATAAGGTCTATGATTTGATCTTTCACTTCCTCTATCATTGCACCTTCCATGTCTATCTTGTTAATGACAGGGATTATTTCGAGGTTGTTATCAATAGCAAGATAAAGATTGCTGATGGTTTGTGCCTGTATACCTTGTGAAGCATCAACCAAAAGCAAAGCACCCTCGCAGGCAGCTAATGCACGGCTTACTTCATAACTAAAATCTACGTGGCCGGGAGTATCAATGAGGTTGAAAATATATTGCTCACCGTTTAAAGCATAGTTGATCTGTATAGCGTGACTTTTTATAGTGATTCCTTTTTCACGTTCCAGATCCATATCATCTAACACCTGTGCCTGCATATCCCTGTCACTGATAGTATGCGTAAATTCAAGGAGGCGATCTGCCAAAGTACTTTTCCCATGATCTATATGGGCAATAATGCAAAAATTCCTAATATTCTTCATCGTGGCGCAAAAGTAAGTCAATAATGGGTGAATGTAAAAAGCTTAAACAGCTAAAATGATTGTAATAACCGCTTCTCTAATTATTTTGTTCTTTTTTATTTAAAAACTACGTGTATTTCATTATGAAACGTCCATCTCATCGTTTTTGATATTCAACAATTCTTTTGGAAAAAGAAAATATTTAGCATTTCGAATTATTTCGGTTACAATGGAAAGATATAATTTGCGTTACATTATCGTAGAGACTGTTTCAATCCATAGAAAAATAATTCTACACAGAACCCACATTATGAAATATATTTTATTGATAGTACTTTTTTCTTTTACTTTTTCAGCCTGCACAAAAGAGCAGAACAGACAGTTGCTGAATGCTTATTTTAAATTTAAAGTAGATGGTGTTGAAGTAAATATTGTTGATGGAATTTTACTGAATGATGATTTATTTGAATGTGTATTAGTTGGCGATACTGCCTTATATGTAGATGCACTCAAAAGAGCTCAGGGGGCAGGATTTGCAATTAAATTACCTTCGATTAAAGACACCACTTATGTTTTAGATAGTATTCAACGGGCATATTATATGGATCCGGGAGAACAGAACAGGTATTATACCAACAGTCTTTTTAAAGGTACACTTACCATTAAAAGGGGAACATTTCAGGCTAAGGATGTATTGAACACAATGTCAGGTACTTTCTCTTATCAGGTAAAGGATACCTTGAACAATAGGGTTCATTATATAACTGATGGCTCATTTTTTATGGAAAGGAAGGAAGAGTGAGTGTAAGTGTGAAGTGTAAGATGTGAAGTGTTAGCAAGTTTTTAGAAAATAGAAACATAAGCCCCAACTTTTAAAATTTTGTTTCACCTTTGACTTGTTGATTTATTGACTCAATGACTTTTTTATCAAAAGCGGCAGTAGCTCAGTTGGTAGAGCATTAGCTTCCCAAGCTAAGGGCCGAGAGTTCGAATCTCTTTTGCCGCTCATTTTTTTTGTTGTTTCACACAACGGGACAAAGATTGCGAATGAGATTCTTGTCTTAATACTAAATACTTATTACTAAATACTACTCCCTCTCCAACTGCGCCTTCATCTTTTTAATCCTATCCTCTAGCTTTTCGGAACTCATGTTTTCTCTAATGCTATCTACTTTTATGGGAAAGCAGAATGGGGTCAATTGCTTGGGGAAAGTAAGTACAATCTTTGAGTTTTGAACCCGCTCCAACATTTGCCGAAGACGCAGTTCTTCCATTTGTTGCTCCATTACTTCATTATATGCCTGCCTTATCAGCAGGTTGTTGCTGTCGTATTCTGTAAATACATTAAAGAGCAACGAAGCTGAAGATTGCAGGTGTCTTGCCTTTTTGTGTTCGCCAGGATAGCCCTGAAAAATAAGGCCGCCTATCACTGCTATTTCCCTGAATTTTCGCCGTGCCATTTCTGTACTGTTCACACTTTTCTGAATGTCTGAAAACAAATTTTCTGTTGCAAACAATTCATACACATTGCTGTCGTCCACAGGTATCGGTTGGTCGCTTAGCAATTCGAAACCGTAATCATTCATGGCAAACGAAAATGTGATGGGCATAATGCGGCTGATACGATAGGCCAATATAGCTGCCATAGCTTCATGCACCAAACGCCCTTCAAACGGGTAAACAAACAAATGAAATCCGTCTTTGGTTTCTATTTGTTCTATCAACAATTCCTCGGCCTTGGGCACGTGGCTCAATTGCTCCTGCAATTGAAACAACGGCTGCAATACCTGCAACTCCATATCTTTCGGTTTATTAAACGCTTCGTTGAATTTGCGCCGCAACATGCTACTCAAATTGGACGAAAGCGGCATTCGTCCACCTTGCCAACTCGGTACAATAGATTTTGAAGCATTCGACTTTCGTACCAACACAGTCATGTCTTTTATCATTACCAACTCAACGTTCCTTCCTGCCAAAGTGAAAACTGTACCGGGTTCCAGCCGGCTGATAAAATATTCTTCAATCACGCCAATGTACCCACCTGATACAAACTTTACCTTCAGCATGGGATCGCTGACTATGGTGCCAATGTGCATCCGGTGGCGCATGGCCATTCTTCGGTTTTTCATGCGATAAATGCCATCTTCTCCTACTTCTACCTTTTTAAAATCATCATAGACCTGTAACGCAGCGCCACCGCTTACTATGCTTTGCAACAACTGATCAAACTCATCGCGGTTCATTTCTGCGAAGCAGTAAGTTTTTTTCACTTCGCGAAATATTTGATCCGGCTCAAAACCTTCGCTGATGGCTATGGTACATAAGTATTGAATCAATACATCAAAGCTCAATAATCGTGGTTCACGGCTTTCAATGATGTTTTCTTTTATGGCTTCTTTGAGCGCTGCAGCCTCAACCAATTCAAGCGAATGGGTTGGTACAAAATGAATTTTACTCACCTGTCCGGGTTGGTGCCCACTGCGGCCTGCACGTTGCAGAAATCTGGCAACACCTTTGGGCGAACCAACCTGTATGACCGTTTCAACCGGACGAAAGTCTACACCTAAATCAAGACTTGCTGTACATACAACAGCTTTAAGTTTAGTAGTATGCAGTGCTTCTTCTACCCAAATTCTTAACTCCTGTTCTATGCTGCCATGATGTAATGCAAGTGCACCGGCAAGGTCAGGCGCCAATGTTAAAAGGGTTTGATACCACCTTTCGCTCATGCCGCGGGTATTGATAAAAACCAGTGTAG
Organism: Segetibacter sp.; assembly: GCA_031373555.1. Lineage (GTDB taxonomy): Bacteria > Bacteroidota > Bacteroidia > Chitinophagales > Chitinophagaceae > Segetibacter. Next base: position 27,254 of record JANMMU010000126.1, read on the forward strand.
TAGTGTTTGCTCTTATAATTTCAACCACTTGCTGCGCAAGGTTCAATCCTAAATGACCGGCCCATGGAAATTTTTCTATTTCATCAGGCAGCACCGATTCTACTTCAATTCGTTTTTTTAGTTTGGCTGTTATTATTTTGCCCCCGGCAAATGGGATAGCTGATTCTGATTGTTGTGTATGATTAGATGAAAGTGAAGCCAACAACACATCCCTTGCCTGTTCCAAATTTCCGATGGTTGCGCTGATGCCGAAGATGATTAGGTTGCCTTTTTTGCTTGTTTGGGGTTTGGGGTTTGGGGTTGTTTGTTGTTCTGTTGTTTGTTGTTGGTTCTCGTCTTGAATCTTGCTACTAACATCTTGATCCTTAATTGTTGCTTGTTTGTTCTTGATTTGATACCCGTCCGTACCGGCACGGGCGGGCTTACTACTAACTACTTGATACTTCAACCCCACCAACCTGCTTATTGCCAACTCAACCTGCACACCACGTTTGCTGCCAAGCAGTTCGTGCCACTCGTCTATTGCAATAATTTTTAAAGAACTAAACACTTCAGGATAACCTTTTTGCGCCAGCAATAAATGCAGACTTTCGGGAGTAATGATTAGCGCTTCGGGCATACTTCGCTTTTGCCGTTGCCGTTCGTTGGTATCTGTATCGCCGTTGCGAATGCCTATTTGCCAACTCATGCCCAATTCTGTGATCACTTCTTCCATAGCACGGGCTATGTCTTTGCCCAATGCACGTAGCGGGGTAACCCACAAAAGTTGTAATCCACTTTTTTTCCTTGATTTATAATCCTTCGGATGTTCATTTATAAAGCCAATAAGCGCTCCGAGAAAAACTGAAAATGTTTTACCAAAACCTGTAGGTGCATTAACCAAACCACTGTTACCCAAATAAATTTGCTGCCACGTTTCCTCCTGAAACTGAAATGGTTTGTGGCCTTTTGAGGCCAACCATTGTGTGATTATTTTATAACCGGGAGATTTGGAAAATGGCATATTGCGTAGCAAACTATGATTTTGAATTTCTTTCGTTTTGTTTATTATAAGGTCTTCAAATACTCAATCACAGCCTTTCGTTCTTTATCATTTAGCTTGTCGCCAAAGTAGTGACCATAATTGCCATAGCCTGATAATGTAGTGTTGTAAACACCTTTTGATGGGGAGGTTGCTGTTGTATATTTCCAGCCATTCATTTCATAATCATACTCAGGTTTATCAAAGTCACGGTTCCAATATTGGGGGCGGGTGCTGCTGTTTAGTACTGCCTCCAATGTAGGCACCGAGCCATTGTGCAGGTATGGCGCTGTAATCCAAACCCCATCCAACGGCGGAGCAATATAACCTCGGTATGGAACCAACTGTGCAGGATTTTCGCCCATAGTAAACCAGCTTTTATTGAACCAATCTACAAACTGCGGCGAAGAATAATTGCTGCTGTACAAAGCCGAATCTGTTCCGATGATTGATGCAGGAATTAACAAGTTGGGATACTTTCCATCTTCTCCGTAAGTGCCGTGGCAACCTGCGCATGTTTTGTCGAATATGGCTTTGCCTCTTGCAGCAAGGTTCTCATTAATGGTTTTGGGATATTTGGGAGCCTGAATTGAGTTTATAAAAGCCAACACATCATTGAAGTGGTTATAGACTTCTCTTGATTCTGACGTATCACTGACAGTGAGTAGATTTGATGCCATTAGGAATTTGGTAAAATCGCCCCGGCCAAAACCATTGTAAAACATGGCATTCTTCTTTTTGAGCAACCACCATGCAGGCACATCAGTAGGTATCACTTCATCGGGTAATTTCAGCAAAGCAGTATCGCTCCATTCAAAGTTGGAAGGATCGCGGTGTGCCGCTAAAACAGCCGCCAACCTATCCGCAGCATTTACCCCACGAACATTGGTTTGCAAATAGGGTGCAATAGTTTTTGTTGCAGTCAAAAAGTTTTTTGCAGCCTCAAATTTTTTGCCGCCACTTATACTTAAAAAACTATACAATTGTGCAGGTGCATTAGCGCTTACTTTACTATCGCTAAAATCCATAGACGCATTGCCGAGACCAACATACAATTTACCTTCAAACACACTACCATGACATTGCAGGCAATTAGGTGCAGCCACCAATTCTCCGTTAGGAGATTTGATAACAGTGTAATCGTATGCCACCTCTTTGTTGGGTCCGGTGCGGTTTAAGTAATTATTGGTATCCTTTTTATTAGCCATCAGAAACAACTGAAAGGGTAAACCACTCTTTAAATAATCGCCTGTGGTAAGGTAGTTGTATCCAATAGCAGGGTCGCCTGTCCTTTGTGGTGTTGCCGGAATGTGAACAGGCTTTTCTCCGTCCGTATTAAAAGCGAGATAGAGCATACACACAAAAACAACAACTGATAAAATGGATAGCTTTTTCAAAGTAAAATAAAGATACAACAGGTGTTTGTAATACCGATAAACAGTTTAACAATCAAGATCAGAATTGTTGTTTTTTAGCAAACTATTTTACTTTTCCAAAATCAAGCAGTAAATCGCTGTAGGATACGTGTATATAATCCGAAGTATTTAGTTCAAACAATTGAAAGTATTGACTGCATTGTGCCTGTAACTGTTGTATATCAGCATCTGCCGCATCTGATTGTGCTTCTACTTCTACAAATGTTCCAAGGTCTTTTACACGGTCAAAGTGAAATTTGACATTGTCAATAAAATAGATTCTGCGGGTCTTATCCACTACAACCTTTATTCCATGGAGCTTAATAAGTATATCTTTTATAATAGAAGAATTTGTGTGTTCATACAACAAAACGTCCGATTGCTTTGCATCTGCGGTATCTGGTCTTTCGTAGTAAATGAGGGAGTTTTCTATGTTGCCTTCCCGGAGTTTTAGACGCCCTTTAGCTACGTTGAAGTAGGTATCTATCTGATGGTCTTCGCCTTTAAATACAGGATTGAGAAGTTGTAGCTTTTGTTCAAGCAAATCAACATCTTTTGCTACAGCCTTAAATTCGTAGTTAATGATTTTCATACCCGGCAAAACTGACCTTTTTTGACGAATAAATTTATCATAACACTGAATTGCAAAATTTTAGAAAACAGTATCGTTGATAATCCGAAAAGAAAAAAAAAGTGGATTAACAAAAAGCTGGAAAAGCTAAATAGCATAGCCGAACCAGAAATGTGCGACCCCGCAAAATTGACGGGGCAAGCAGCCAATGCAGCCCAATCCATGAGTAAATGCCGGCGAAATAAGAAAAAGTATGTTTCCTTATAAGTTATTCTACCACCACTTTACCCGTTTGTTTGCTGGTGGTTGTTGTAATAGTGATATAATAAATTCCGGGAATTCTACCCGGGATGGTATATTTTACAAGTGCATGTGCATTTTTTAAGTAAACTGTTTTACGTAGTAATATTGCTCCTGTTGGCAACTGAAGAGATATTTCTGCCTTACCTGCTTCTTCATTTTCCAACTGCATATTAAACTCACCTGAGGTTGGATTTGGAAATATTTTTAAATTCTTTTTTGCTTTTTTGATTGTTAATAAAACTTCGCTTTGGGCTTTAGTTTGTTTATAACGGATTGTTACATAACCATTGCCTTCGTTTGCACCTTGTAAATGTTGCACGTTTTTAAGTGATTTATCCGCATAACTGCTGCCGCCTGCACCATCGCCAAATGCGCCGCCGCCGCCGCCGTACCAACCACCGCCACCGCCACCGCCTGTTATACCGGCTGATGATGAACCACCCTTACCAAATGTTCCACTCTCTGCAAATGCACTTTTGTAATATATGCCCCCTAATCCACCGTTGGTCTGACCACCACCGGCAGCATTTTCTCCTTCACCATAACCATTTGCACCCTGCAATCCACCGCCATTGCCACCTGCACCGTATTTACCGGCACCACCACCACCACCTGCTACAACTAATCTATTATTTAAGCTACCATCAGCTATTCTTATATCCGAAGCACCTCCACCACCTCCACCGGTATAATCATTTACATGTATGCCTCCTGAAGCGCCACCGTTAAATCCGCCATCACCAATGTATTTTGCAGATCCATTTTTACCAACACCACCAACATTTATTATCAAATGCTGACCGGGAGTTACGCTTAATAAACCTTTAAGACTGCCGCCCAATCCGGGTGTTCCGTAAATATTTTTTTTGGTATAAGCATATCCCCCTGATCCGCCAGCCATTTCTACCTCTACTGTTGAAACGCCATTGGGAACAATAAACTCCTGACTTTCACCTGTATAATTAAATTTTACTGCCATTATTTCACCTTTTGAATCAATCTCCTGCGATTTTGCAGCATAAGGGCTAATAATAAAATATCCGATAAGAGTTAGTATAGTAAAACACTTAACCGCTATATTAAAAAGACAATTCATAGAAAGAATATTAATGGACGAGCTAAATAAAATAAAACGTAAAGCGATTATTTTTTATTGCAAAACGGGTCTGTTACCAGAATTACAAGAATCTGTTGCTAATTTAAAAAGTGTGGAAAGAGTGCCTCGACAATTGTATATACATGGAAAATTACCCTACCTGGATAAATGGCACTGTTTTGTTGGCAGTTAACAAAAATCCAGATTATGACCGCACCTGAGTTTGAGATGTTGGACGAAAACCAGAAAAAAATTGTCTTATTTGAGGCTAATAAAATCGCCGAGAAAATAGAAGCAACTTACAAAACAGAATTATTTCAGGTGGATGATTTTTTTATTGAGTCTAAAATTTCACTTAATCCAACCTTAAAGAGGATCCTTACAATCCTGAAAACAAAGCCACTAACTATTAATTGACATATACCAGAAATCCCAGTCTTTTCCGAAGAAATATTATTAGAAAAAAATTTGAGTTGCAGGGAAAAACCAATCACTTTATTATTAGAGACTAAAACTTCGCACAAAAAAAGGGCCTCTCCGTGGAAACGGAGCGGCCTCTAACGATTGCTTGCCATATGAAAATCTTCGAACGCTTATATTTGTGCTGTTTACAGCTTTGCTTTTGGGATGATTTTGCTCTTTTTCTTTGTTGCTGATACAAATGTAGAAGGTTTTATTAAGCCTTATAAACAAATTAAAGCTGTTTTCATTATGCCAAAAGCAAGACCGAACTCAGCAAAACCTATTGTGGTAAAGGGTTTTAGAAAAAATAATTAATGATGCCCAACCGTTTTTCAGATGCTCTATTTCAACTGGTTCACTCCCTGGAAAAATCTGAAAAAAGAAATTTCAAGCTTTATATAAAAAGAAATTCTTCAAAAGAAGACTTGAAAATTGTTCAACTGTTTGATGCAATTGATAAATTGGAGGAATACAATGAGAAAATTCTCCTAAAAAAACTATCCTCAATAGAAAAGCCACAGTTGGCAAACCTAAAAACGCATTTGTACAAACAAGTGCTGGCAAGTTTGCGTTTGTTAAAAACATCAGAGAACATTGATTTGCAACTGCATGAACAACTTGATTATGCCCGTATACTTTATAACAAGGGGCTTTATCTCCAAAGCCTCAAAATTTTAGATAAGCTAAAAGAACTGGCAAGGGCATATAATCAGGACAGTTTTTTAATTCAGGTAATTTCTTTAGAAAAGAAAATTGAAACCCTGCATATAACCCGTAGTATGCAGGACCGTGCAGACCGCCTTACTGCAGAGGCTGCTGAAATAAGCGAAAGAAGACTCATTATCACAAAACTTAGTAACCTGGCACTACAACTGTATAGCTGGTATATTAAAAACGGTCATGCACGTAATGAAGAAGATGAGACTGATGTAAGAACATTTTTTCAGCAAAAATTGCCTAAAGACGCTCATCTGCTTTTTGGTTTTTACGAGCAGCTTTATTTGTTTCAGAGTTACAGTTGGTATGCCTTTATAAGACAAGACTTTTTGATGTATTACCGTTATACTCAAAAGTGGGTTGACTTATTTTACAATCAGGAATTAATGATCAGCGTAGAAACCGGCCATTTTATTAAAGGAATGCACAACCTGCTTAATGCACATTTTGATCTTAGAAATGTCAGACAATTTGATAGCACACTTGTTCTTTTTGAACGGTTCGCAATGTCTGAAGTAGCTAAGCAACATGACAACTTTAGAATTCAGACTTTTGTGTACATCTATAGTGCAAAATTAAACCGCCACTTTATGACGGGCACCTTTGAGGAAGGATTAAAATTAGTTCCGCATATTCAGGAAAAGCTAAAAGAGTATTCATTATTTATTGACAACCACCGCATTTTGGTTATCAACTATAAAATTGCCACATTATATTTTGGTGTTGGAGATTATAATACTACAATTGACTATTTACAGAAAATAGTAAATACCACAGATTTGAGAAATGATTTGCAGTGTTATGCAAGGTTACTTCACCTTATGTCACACTATGAGTTAGGAAATTTTGAATTAATGGAATCACTTACTAAATCTGTATATAGATTTATGGCCAAAATGCAAAACCTGACTGTAGTAGAAGAAGGCATGTTCAGTTTTTTGAGAAATTCATTTCAACTACCTCAACGCAAACTGAAACCGGCTTTAGAAAAATTATTAACCGATATTAAACATTTTGAAAAGAACAGGTTTGAAACCCGCTCGTTTGCATATTTAGACATAATATCCTGGCTTGAAAGCAAAGTTGAAAATACTACAATGAGTAAAGTGATTGCCAGAAAATATGATCAAAACAAAAGAAGATAATATAGGCAGGTAAACCAAGCGCTATAGTATATAATAGTTATTTTTGCACCTTAAATTCTATTGAATGAAAAACTATTTGTTTTTTACAATTGTAATATTTTTTCTAGCAGCATGTAACAGCAACACATCTAATCAAAGTAATGATAACGGACCCGAAGGTCTGGCAAACAAATACAAAACATTGTCTCTTCCATTTAATGCCATTGATAGTACCATGGAAGATATAGCTTCTGATACTGCTGTCAGTTTGCAAGACTTTACGAAATATTTTTCAGACACCATTTTCAATGCTGCATTTGGTAGGGATAGAAAATTAAAACTATATCCTGTAGGCAAAATTCAACAGGGTGATAATGAATCCTATTATTTGACATTGGCAAAAGGAAATTCCTCGTCGGCCCTATACTTATCAGTATATGACAGCAACAGGCACATGACAACTATGCCGCTTATCATAAGCGGAAATGATACATTAGGAATTACCAACTCTGCATCTATAGATAAAAAACTAACGATTGTGGTAAATAAAGACTGGATGATAAAAAATGATCCTTACTACAGACGTATTATTTATGCTTATAACAATGTGGGTGTTTTTACAACGGTTCTTACCGAAACCAATGAACAACGCAGGTCAGAAACAACTATTGCTAACCCCTTGGATACTTTCCCCAAAAAAAATAAATACAGTGGTGATTATAGCAAAGGCCCCGGCAATCAATTATTTATAAGAGACGGGGTTAGTTCAAACGAATATTTGTTCTTTGTTCATTTTAAAAGAATGGATCAGGAAGAACCTTGCAATGGTGAGCTTAGAGGAAGTTTTAAAATGACGGATGATGTTACCGGACAATATGCAAAAACGGGTGACCCATGTGGGTTAACCTTTACCTTTAAAGGACAGGAAACCATTGTAAAAGAAAACGGAAGCTGCGGCAACTACAGAGATATTAAGTGCTTTTTTGACGATGTATATGTGAAAAAGAAAGAACCCAAAACGGTTGTACATAAAAAAAGATAAAGACCTTTCTAATATATCTTTTATTCTTTTTCTTATTCTTAAAACAAATAGAAAACAATAGCAGTATAGAATTGTTGTTGTTTTGCAATTGTCTATTGTAAATGACATTTATTAACTCAAAAGTTACTTACCTAACAACTGTTAGTACACAAGTGAAAATATTCTACAAATAATTCCGTTAATATTGCAGCCGCCTTTTAATCCTAAATCTTAACTATGAACTTTAGAAATTATTCTGTTCCCTATAATGTAGATGAACGCTTTGCAAAACGTGTTGCTTATTTTTCAATGGAGTTTGCAATACATCAGCCACTAAAAATATATAGCGGTGGATTAGGCTTTCTTGCAGGCTCACACTTAAGAAGTGCTTACGAGTTGCGTCAAAATTTAATCGGTATTGGTATACTTTGGAAGTATGGATATTATGATCAGGCAAGAAATCAGGATCAAAGCCTGCAGGTAACATGGATGGAAAAAAACTACACTTATTTACAGGATACCGGTATTAAATACCAAATACTGATTCACGAAGCACCGGTATGGGTAAAAGTATTTTATCTGCCACCTACAGTGTTTAATAGTGCGCCATTGTTTCTGTTATCTACTGATGTACCGGAAAATGACCATATTTCTCAAACTATTACTCACAGACTTTATGATGCTAATGTAAGTACCAAACTTGCACAGTTTATCCTGTTGGGTGTAGGCGGTGCTAAACTTATAGATGAACTAAATTTCAATCCTGAAAAATATCATCTGAACGAAGCGCATGGTGTATCAGCGGCTTTCTACCTTATTAATAAAATGAAAAGTGTAGAAGCAGTTAGAAATATGCTTGTATTTACAACACATACACCTGAAGAAGCCGGCAACGAGAAACATGATATTTTCCATTGCAATAGTATGAGTTACTTCTGCGGCATAAGCCTTGAGGAAGTAAGAAAGATTACCGGTATGGAAGGCGATTTGTTTAATCACTCTCTGGCAGCACTGCGTATTGCAAAAATTGCCAATGGAGTATCGCAACTTCATGGCGATGTAAGCCGTGCCATGTGGAAAGTTTATCCTAACATTTGTCCTATTACCAGCATTACCAATGCACAAAACTGGCGCTATTGGGCCGACAAGCAGTTATACAACTACATGGAAGATGGCAATGATGTACTTTTTGATGACCGCAAAAAATACCTCAAGAAAAGAGCTTTTGAAATAGTAGCAGATCAAACAGGAAAGCTCTATGATCCCAATATACTTACTATAGTTTGGGCCCGCCGTTTTGCAGGCTACAAACGTGCAGACCTTATAACAAGAGACATTGAGAAGTTTAAAAAACTGACTTCTAATACTAAGAGACCTATACAATTAATCTGGGCCGGAAAGCCTTACCCGCTTGATTATCCTGCAATCACAGATTTCAACAACCTTATTCACTTAAGCAAGGAATACAAAAATGTATCTGTTGTTATAGGCTATGAACTGGCGTTGAGCAAAAGGTTAAAACAAGCGGCCGATGTTTGGCTAAACAATCCACGTGTACCTAGAGAAGCATCAGGCACAAGTGGCATGACTGCCTGTATGAATGGTGCAGTAAATTTAAGTACAGATGATGGATGGATTCCGGAGTTTATAAATCATGGCAACAATGGATTTGTGGTGCCGCAGGCTGATTACCACAACCTGCATGTACACGAACAAGACGAACATGATTTAGAGCAATTATATAAAATTCTGGAAAAAGAAGTTTTACCCGTTTACTACGATGAGCCCGATACCTGGAGGCAGATTGTAAAAAATGGTATGAGAGATGTAAGATTCAAATTTGACAGCAACCGTATGGCTGACGAATATTATGAAGTGATGTATAAGTATTAGTTTAGAGTTTAGAAAAATATTTACAAGACCTGCCATTTGGCGGGTCTTTTTTGTGGGATGCTTATCCATCATTTGCCCATTTTTTGCCCTGGCAGATGGAATTCTATTGGGCTTTGGTTGTGTCACTCACTTGTACGGCATTGTTTCATAGCATCTTTGTCCAGCATAGGCTTTTCTTTTCACCCAAATTTTCGCCTTATTCCATTTTTCCAATACCTGCGCAATTGCTTACTTCGTACTCAACAATCTTATCTATACTTTCCTCGGTTCCATCTTCTTTTAAGAACTTAACTGTAATCTTCTTTCTAAACTTACCCTCTTTTTTTACACGGGTTTTGTATTCAACAACACCTTGATTATTTAAGCTAAACTTTTTTCCATCAATGTAGGCAACAGGATTTCCCCTTGTCGAAAACGCTCCTTTGCCTATTATAAACCACAAGTCTTGCCCGGGTTTTAAATAACTTGAATTAACTCCAGCAAATATTACATACCCATCATCATACGTGTCAATGGTGGTGGTGCCTCTATTTCTTAAAAAGCGAATAACTAATACGCTGCTATTAATGACATCATTCTCAAATTTTGTAACCAAAGCCCTTGCCTCTGCAACACACAAGTTGGAAAAATATTCTTGTGCAAGTTGTTTATCAGAATATTTTTGATTCCATAACAGCGTATCAAAAGGTAGTGTAAACTCAAATTCTTTAAAGACATTTGAATCAACATCTAAAAGCTCTTTTCGGTATTTCCTGATTACGCTAAATAATTCTACACCTTTGCCTTTATCAAAGAAAATCTTTTGTGTGATGGTTTTATTGCTGTTAAGGGAAGTGCTATCCACAGATTTACCTTCTGCTGCAATGTCGGCTTTAATTACTTCCAGATAGCTAAGTGTTCTTTCAGAGGCAACGAATGCGCTATCGGCTTTAGGAGACCAAATTTTAGCTTTCCATTCACTACGTGGATCTTGTAAAGCAGACTCAAATTCTGCAAGTAACCATTTAGATTGATAAGTTATGTTCATATTGCTGTTGGCAAGTGCATTTTCCATTCTTACCGCATTCTTTACTGTTTCATCGCTTGGGCGGCTGCCAACTAGTTGGCAGCTACCAACAAGAACTGCAAATACCGCAGCGATCATGACCCATTTTAGCATTATAGAATAGTATTATAAAATGAAAGTAAGGAAATTTAATGCTGGTTTAAAAACCAATCAATGCCCTATTTGCCGAAGGCGAGAAAAATATAACAACAAACAATGGGAACTATTCATTAGATACGGCAAAAGTTATCCTTTGGTTAGCCACATATTTTACGTTATGTCCGTTTAAAACTGCGGGGATCCACTTCGGCGATTTTTTAAAAAGTCGCAAAACCTCCTTTATGCAATTTGTACATTTACCTGCCTTTTCAATCGCATGTACATCGCTAACGTTTCCATTTTTATCAATAATAAAATTTATATCAATCGGATATTGCCCCGGTTTCAGGTTTTCCCTTTCAGCAGCCATTGGGTCTAAATGTTCTTCAAGGAATCTCGACCACCCTTTGGCTCCACCAGGAAAAGCTGCTTCTTTATCAACCTTAACAAAAAACCTGTCATAGTTTACTGTATCTACTTTATTAATCTGTTTTGCAACCGATGAGTCTGGCTTTGGTACATATAAGTTTCCTTCCTGGGCTTTTGCTCTATTTATCAAAAAAATAAAAAGGAAAACGGATAGTATCATTTTCATAGTAGAAAGATTAAGAAACAATTTATAACCATTTTCTTAAAGGTCAATAAAAAAGATGTCCAAACTATTCATCCTGGCATCCTTCTCTAACAATTCCTCATTCGCAAACCTCAATTCATCATTATTAAGCCGTTCATCAAAAACAAGATTTGAGTTTAGGGTTATTGCCTATTTTTATCCCTAAACTTTTATTGAAATGAAGAAATTGTTGCTTGCTCTTTTGATTTTTCCATTTACAATTTTTGCGCAGCAGAAGAAAATATCTTTTGACGAAATTTATCGCTTACACACTTTTGCACCTGAAAGTGTACCCGGTTTTCATAGTATGAAAGATGGCAAATTTTATACAGATTATTCCGGTAGAAATGTGCGAAAAAACAACTTTTTGACCGGTCTTACAATAGATACACTTATTAAAGATGGAGATGCAAAAGATGAATCGGGTGTATCACTTCCTTTGGATAATATAGAATGGAATAGTGATGAGAAAAAAATTCTCATTTTTACCAAAAGCGAAAAAATATACCGCTACAGCAGTACGGCATTTGTATATGCTTACGACTTACAAACAAAAAAAACTCAAAAAGTAGATAACGAAAAAGTACTTCATGCTACCTATAGCCCTGATGGAAGCAACGTGGCATTTGTAAAAAACAACAACCTGTACATCAAAAATCTGCAATCAGACCAAACCACACAAGTAACCACCGATGGTGAATGGAATAAAATAATAAACGGTAACGCTGACTGGGTCTACGAAGAAGAATTTAAATTAAGCAAAGCGTTTCAATGGAGCAAAAATGGCAACTACCTTGCCTATTACCGTTTTGATGAAAGTAAAGTTCCTGAATTCAGCATGACAATGTTCAAAGGCTTGTACCCTGAAACATCATCCTTCAAATATCCTAAAGCAGGTGAAGCAAACTCCTCAATAGAAATTCACATTTATAACGTGAGTAACGGCAACAATGTAAAAGCTGACATTGGTCAAGAGACTGACATTTACATTCCACGAATAAAATGGACAGAAGACGAAAATAAACTAGGCATAGCATGGATGAACAGGCTACAAAATCACCTCACGTGGTTTACTGCTGATGCTGCTACAGGTGCTACCACTACCCTGTATGATGAAATGGACAATCGCTATGTTGAAATAAATGATGAACTATCTTTTACTAATGATCGAAAACATTTTATAACTACAAGCGAAAAAGATGGCTACAAACACATCTACCTGTATGATATGACGGGTAAATTGGTTTATCAACTTACAAGCGGTAAGTATGATGTTGATAATATTCTTGGTGTAGATGAGAAAAATAAAACAGTTTGGTTTACCGCAGCTATGAACTCCCCAATGGATCGCCAATTGTATTCTGTTAACTATGCTAAGAAACCGGTTATAAAACAAATAACCAAAGGTGCAGGTACACACAAAATAGACATGAACGACGACTTTACTTATTATGTTGACTCCTATACAGATATCAATACACCATCGTTCATAGCCATTTATGATAGCAAAGGAATGCTTGTAAAAAAGCTGAAGGACAACACGACTTTAAAAGATAAACTTAGCCAATATGCCTTAGGCAAAACAGAATTTATTAAAGTGCCTAATACCAAAGGCGATACTCTTAATGGATGGATGCTTAAACCTTCTGATTTTGATGGAAATAAAAAATATCCTGTATTGTTTTGCAATTATGGTGGTCCCGGCAGCCAACAGGTTTTAGACAAATGGGGACAGACAAGCATGTGGCACCAATATCTTGCACAAAATGGCTATATCGTAGTTTGTATAGATAATAACGGTACAGGATTTCGCGGAGCTGAATTTAAAAAGAAAACTTACCTGCAATTGGGTAAACTAGAGATAGAAGATCAGATAGATGCAGCACTGTATCTTGGCACTCTCCCTTACATAGACAAAAACAGAATTGGCCATTGGGGCTGGAGTTATGGCGGCTTTATGAGTAGCCTTGCCATTACCAAAGGTGCAAATGTTTTTAAAGCTGCAATAGCTGTTGCTCCTGTAACAAACTGGCGTTATTATGACAACATTTATACTGAACGTTTTATGCGCACCCCACAGGAAAATGCAAAAGGCTATGACGATAACTCACCACTTAATTTTACTAAAAGCATAAAAGGCAAATTTTTAATCATACACGGCACAGCAGATGACAATGTACATTTTCAAAACAGTGTTATGATGGTGGAAAAAATGATTGATAACAATATTGATTTTGAAAGCGCATACTATCCCAACAAGAATCATGGTATCAGAGGGGGAAATACTACATATCACATTTATAAGAAAATGACTGATTTTATAATGAAGAACCTGTAGGAGTTTAGAGTTTAGAGTTATGAGTTTAGAGTTTAGAGTTTAGGGTTTAGAGTTATGAGTTTTGGGTTTAATGTTTATCGAAATATTTTCCTTTTAACTCAAATATTGATACTTGAATTTTGACTTAATTCCCATGGACAAAATGACCAATTAACTTATTAACCAATTAACTTATTAACTTATTAACCAATTAACATAATAACAAACCAAAATTGTAAAATAAAAAAAAGGGCCAGGATAGAAATCCAGCCCGATTTTAATCCAATATTCTATGAAAAACCACTTACATAGATGTGGTTTGAAAAAATAAGGTTGCAAAGGAGGTCACAATTAGCCAAATATTTTTTGCTTATGATAGAAATTGCCTTTAAACTTTTCCCCTTGATAACTGTTTAGAATTAAGCAGTTATATATTTACTCAAACAGAACAAATTGGCAAAATGAATAAGATTGTTGTAGCAATAACAGGTGCAAGCGGAGCCATTTACCCAAAACTTTTAATAGAAAAACTATTAATATTAAAAGACCAATGGGATGAACTAAGCATTGTTATGAGCAACAACGCCAAAGAAATCTGGAAAACCGAATTGGAAAATGAAGATTTTAAAAATTATCCTGTTCGTTTTTTTGAAAAAAATGATTTCTCTGCACCTTTTGCTTCCGGATCGGCCCGGTACAACATAATGATTGTTTGCCCATGTAGCATGGGCACACTTAGCCGAATAGCCACAGGTACAAGCAACGATCTTGTAACCCGTGCTGCCGATGTTATTCTTAAAGAAAGAAGAAAACTGATATTAATGCTTAGGGAAACGCCCTACAGCCTGATACACATAAAAAATATGGAAACGGTAACTATGGCAGGGGGCATTATCTGCCCTGCTACGCCATCTTTTTACAGCAGGCCACAAACTATAGAAGAAGCTTCTATGACTGTAGTTGATCGTCTACTTGATCTTGCAGGTCTTGATATTGCAACCTATCGGTGGGGTGGAAAGAATTAATATTTTTCAACCCAATGTCATAAACTTAAGCTTTTTTTGAAGCTAGGCAGGTGTACTTTATTCAACTCCGGTTGTGTTACTTGCCGACTTCATTGTCGGCTTCCCGATAAGTACCTTTTGAATCGGGACTTCAACTGCATCTTTTTATATCAGCTTTTTCACATTTTTGCTCGTTAGAGTTACCTAAGTTAATGGCAATGGGTTCTTAGCTCTATTTCATTCAAACGATATTTAAAAATCGCTGTTTTTTCTGAAAATTTCCACATTTTACCAGGTAATTAAATTTTTATTATCTCAAAACATTGCTAAGAATAAAGAGAATAATTTACCCCGTTATACATTTTTATTAATTATTTTCTAACAATATTGAAATTATCTGCTTTTTTCTCACAGCCCTATTGTTTAAGTCCTATTGTTTTAGATAAAATTAAATTGATAGCTTTGCAGTTCACTCAAAAACGATTGCCCCTATGTCTATTCCAACTATGATGGTTCCGATTGAGCATTTATTACAATTAGGACTAAGTGAATCTGTGAATATTCACTATCAATTAACTCCCGAAGAACTTGTGAAGCAAGCTGTAGATTTGGGACAAGGCACCCTTAACGATACCGGTGCATTGGTTATTAATACCGGCGAGTTTACAGGCAGAAGCCCGCAGGACAAGTTCATTGTAAAAGATGCAATAACCGAAAACACAGTTCATTGGAACAATTTTAATTTACCCATTGATGAAAAATATTTTCATCAGTTAAAGAAAAAACTCGTTGCACATCTTAGCAGCAAAAATGAAATCTGGGTTAGGGATTGTTACGCATGTGCCCACCCTGATTACAGAATAAACATTCGGGTTATTAACGAAAATCCCTGGAGTAATTTATTTGCTTACAACATGTTCCTTCGTCCACAGGAAGAAGAATTGGAAGAGTTTACACCTGATTGGCACATCATTCAGGCTCCTGAATTTCATGCAGATGCAGCAGTAGATGGTACAAGACAGCACAATTTTGCTATTGTATCATTTACCCACAAAACAATTATTATAGGTGGTTCAGGATATACCGGCGAAATGAAGAAAGGCATCTTCACCATACTCAATTATATACTTCCACAAGAGCGCAATGTATTGAGCATGCATTGCAGTGCCAACGTAGGCGAGAAAGGCGATACAGCTATTTTCTTTGGATTAAGCGGTACAGGAAAAACAACCCTTAGCGCAGACCCACAACGCAAACTGATTGGTGACGATGAACATGGTTGGACTAGTGACGCAGTATTTAATTTTGAGGGAGGATGTTATGCTAAAGTAATAGACCTAAGCGAAGAAAAAGAACCTGAAATATACCACGCAATCAGACCCGGTGCATTGGTGGAAAATACTACTTACGTTGATGGCACAAACAAGATTGATTTTGCCAGTAAAAAAATTACTGAAAATACACGGGTAAGTTATCCGCTGCATTTCATCAGCAATGCATTGGAACCTTCTATTGGTAAAACACCAAAAAATATATTCTTTCTTACGGCTGATGCAAGTGGTGTTATGCCCCCAATAAGCAAGCTGACACCTGCACAGGCTATGTATCAGTTCATAAGCGGTTACACCGCTAAAGTTGCAGGAACAGAAGCAGGTGTTACAGAACCTAAATCAACTTTCAGCGCATGTTTTGGTGCACCATTTTTACCGCTTCATCCGGGACAGTATGCAGAAATGCTGGGTAAAAAAATGCGTGAAAATGATGTAAAAGTTTGGTTGATAAATACAGGATGGAGCGGCGGTTGCTATGGTGTAGGCAGCAGAATAAAATTGGCTTACACCCGTGCTATGATTACTGCAGCTCTAAATGGCGAATTGGAAAATGTTCAGTTTGAAGAACAGCCAACTTTTGGATACGCCATGCCAACAACTTGCCCCGGTGTTCCATCAGAAATATTGAATCCCCGAAACACGTGGAGTGATAAAGCTGCATACGATTCCAAATCAAAAAGTCTTGCAGCCGAGTTTGTAAAGAATTTTGAAAAATATGCTGCCGGTGTTTCAGCAGAAATATTATCTGCTGCCCCTAAGGCTTAATACTCTTTTTGGTTTTGGTTGATTATTTTGATGTTAAAAACCCCACTCTTGAAAAAAGCGGGGCTTTTGGTATACTTTAATGTAATTACACAGTATAGCCAAACTGTTTAATTTGCTATTGTATACAGCTAACCCAATCTTCCAGTTTATATATTTTTGATCGAAAGCCTGAAAGGCTGTTATTTGATTAGCCGTGGGTGTAACCCACGGTGATATAAACAATACAAAACCAACCCTAAAAGGGTTGAACCAAGGTATATGTTGTATGCAACCCATTTAGGGTTGTTGATTACGATTTAATTGTTGACCAAAGGTTTCACCTTTGGCTATTCAAATAAAACCCCTTCAGGGTTTAAACAGCTACATATTTCGCAGGTATTCTTCAGAACTATGTTCCTTTTCCCGCCTTTTACACAAACCAATGTAGGCATACGAGTAATCTTGCTACCTTTCTGTTAACGTTTATAACTTACACTAACTTAACATGACAGAAATCCTCATAATCGGCGCAGGTGCATCAGGTATTATGGCAGCAAAACTATTGTCGGCAGCAGGTTTCAAGGTTACAATACTTGAAGCAAGAGATCGTATTGGTGGCAGGATTCATACCGTTGACAATGTTGAGTATGGTGCTGAATTTGTTCATGGTAAACTGCCTGTAACCTTATCATTGTTAAAAGAAGCGGGTATCAAAAAAAGAAAAATTAAAGGCACCTATTTACAATTTACCAACGGTAAATGGAAACAGGATAATGAAGTTTTTGAACAAGCCGATTTACTAATCAAACATTTAAAATTGTTGAAGGAGGACATGAGCATTTCAAATTTTCTTGCAACTCATTTCTCTGCAAAAAAGTTTGCCAAACTTCGTGAATCTTTGACGTCTTACATAGAAGGTTATTATTCGGGGGACATTACAAAAAGTAGTGCCAAAGCATTTCTCAAAGAGTTTAATAGCGAAGACGAAGACCAATACAGGCCTGCAAATGGCTATGGTGAACTGATGCAATATTTGGTTGACAGTTTAAAAAAATCTGGCGGTAAAATTCATTTATCTACAGTAGTTAAAGAAATAAAATGGCGTAAGGATTTTGTAGAAATTGTAGATAAAAACAATAATATTTATACAACAACAAAGGTAATTGTAACCATTCCCTTAGGAGTTTGTACCGCAAACAAACGAGCAAAAGGCGCAATCAATTTTTCACCAACAATTCCTGAAAAAATAAAAGCAGCAAAGCAATTGGGTTTTGGTGCAGTAATAAAAATATTGCTCAAATTTAAAACCGTACTTACAGAAGACCCTATTATTTTAAAGAAAGCCGGCGTTGCTTTAAATGAAGTTTTATTTGCCTTTAGCGAAGAAAGCATACCTACATGGTGGACACAGTTACCTTTGAAATCTACCTTACTTACAGGATGGCTATCGGGACCACAAGCTGCTAAATTAAAGGGTACAAAAGATGATGCAATAATAGAAATGGCTTTGCAGTCTCTATCAAAAATTTTACAAACCGATGAAAACATTTTAAAAGAAAATCTTGAATGGTCTAAGGTATGTAACTGGACAGCAGACCCTTATACCCGAGGTTCATATTCCTACTCAACTTTGCATACAACTGAAGCAAGAAAAATATTATCTACCCCAATAGAACAAACCTTGTTCTTTGCCGGCGAAGCCTTATACGACGGCCCTGAAATGGGAACTGTAGAAGCCGCACTAACCACCGGAAAAGAAGTTGCAAATCAAATAATTAATGTAAAGTAACAAATATCTTTGTGCCCGTTGCATTCTTTGTCCCCTTTGTGTGAAATCAAAACTAAATCAACTCCTTCAACTTCTCCACCACTACATCCACCTCTTCTTTTGTATTAAACTTGCTGAATGAAAACCTTACTGTAGCCATATTACTTCCCGGATGCAAAGCCTTGATTACATGACTACCTGCATCAGCACCGCTGCTACAGGCACTACCCCCGCTTACGCAAATATGATTTATGTCCATATTGAACAACAACATTTCGCTCTTTTCAGTTTTAGCAAAATTTACACTTAAAACAGTGTATAAAGAATTTCCTTCGGGGTCTCCGTTAAAATAAATGTCGGCAATATTTTTTTCCAATTGCTTTTTGAGGTGCAATTTAATTTCACGAATGTAACTGCTGTCTTTTTCATAATTAGCAGTAGCCATATCCAATGCTTTGGCAAAGCCAACAATACCATACAGATTTTCCGTTCCGGCTCTCATGTTGCGTTCCTGACCACCACCAAATACAAAAGGTTTAATTTTTATCCTGTCGTTGATGTACAACAAACCAACACCTTTGGGACCATGAAATTTATGCCCTGCACCGGTTATAAAATCAACAGGTGTATTTTTTAAATCAAACGGAAAATGGCCCACTGTCTGCACCGTATCGCTATGAAAAATTGCTTGATATTTTCTGCACAGTTCTCCCACTGCTTGTATGTCTATCATTACACCTGTTTCGTTGTTGGCATGCATGAGTGTAACAAGGCATTTATCACCGCATTCAGACAATATTTTTTCCAAATCGTCCATGTCTACAGCACCGGTTGAATGCAGTTTTACAAAACTCAATTTAACCCCACCTGTATGGTGCAAATGCTCCACGGTATGCAATGTGGCGTGGTGTTCTGTTTTGCTGGAGATAATGTGTGTACAGCCCAAATCTCTTACAGCAGCATTGATGGCAGTATTGCTGCTTTCTGTGCCGCCACTTGTAAAAAATATTTCCCCCGGATGTGCATTCAATATTTTAGCTACCGTTTTTCTTGCATTTTCAATGGCGGTACGGCTTTCTCTGCCATAACTGTATATGGATGATGGGTTACCATAACAGGTAGTCAAATATGGCATCATAGCCTCCAACACCTGCGGGTCGAGGCAGGTAGTAGCGGCATTGTCAAAATAAATACGGTGGGGCATTATAAAATGTATTTTAGGGCTGTTGCAATCGGTTAATGTTTAGAATTACTTGCTTTATGTTCAACTCCATAGAAACCAGTCAATTGCTATACAAACAATGCAATATCGTATGTAAAAAGTGTTAGCAAACAATCGTTTTCCAGGATACAAAAGCGGCGCAAAACTACAATTTAAAGGGGAAAAAGAGATAACAGAACCCGCACAAGATACATTTAGAGTTATTTAAAGTTTGCCAACTCCGATAGGGCTTCAATATTTGTAGAAATTCAAATCCAAATACCCTCATATATCGCTATTCGGAATAAGCCCATCCCCACCAAATGTTCGACACCTAACGGAGTCGCAAAACCAAGGAGAGAAACATTGCATTACAAAATATTTGACTCCGATGGAGTCTTTTACCAAACCAACTTTACATCGTAATGCTCAAACTCCCCATCTTTTCAAATAATCGTCATTCCATTAACCTTTGCCTGCGATATTATGATTCTGTCAAAAGGGTCTCGATGATGAAATGGTAATGCAGAAACGGTTAGGGTATCTGCAAATGTTACCGGCAATATTTCAAAACCATTTTCTTCCAACTTCCCTGCAAGCTGGTAAAGTGGCGTTTTAAGTTCAAGTTTATTTATGCTGGTTTTAATCGCAATTTCCCAAATGGAGGCTATACTTACAAAGTTGCTTACAAGCTCTTTGGTAATCAATTCACGGGCAACTTTTGAAAGCTCTTTATCACCATTCAGGAACCAAATAAATGTTTGCGTATCCAGTAAATTCTTTTCCATTTAACATGTAGTCTTTAAAATCTTCCAAAGGCTCATCAAATCCCGGCTTTATCACAAACATCCCTTTCGCACTCCCAAAAACGGGTTTCCCTTTTTTTTGTATCTTTTCAGTCTTTGCAGTCAAAAAATCAATAAAATCCTCCACCTCCGATTTCATGCTTTCAGGCAAAGAAGTTATTTTATTTAGTAAAAGAATATTGTCCACTTTTATTCATTTTTAGTTACTCAAATTTAGACATAGAAACCGACACAAGCAATACGTTCGTATCAATAACAACTTTCACGTTCAGCTTTTTTGGTTTAACCATTTGTCCATGTCATCATTGGACAAGCCCTTTTCATCCCAAATTTCATCAGCCCTACGGGTTGCTTTATTTGCATAAAAATTTGCTATTACCGTTTTCAGTTCACCAATTTTTGAATCGGAAATATCGGTACTAAAAATCTCCAAAAGCTCCATCTGCACGTTTGGCAAAGGGAAATTCAGTATATTCATTTGTTTTGCTTTTTAATAAAATACTCAATTTGCTTACTTCTTAGTTTACACCTATCTATCCTACGTGTTTGTTGTGCTAGTCTAGGTTTTGCGCAGGAAACTTGAATCTATTCATGAAACCAAAATCTCCGTCTAAAAAATCGGAACAAGTTGATTCCGGTATATTTAAACCAGTTTCAAATCAATTTTGCATTTCAAATTTAAGCAATAATCTATGGAGCTATTTTATTATATAGTTTCAAAAAAAATTACGGAGAGTAGTTGTTGGTAGGCTTTGCCATATCAACAACGGCAATAATTACTATTTCCAAATAAACAAACTATTTTTTAAAAAGTTGCAATTGAGAAAAATATGAGTCCAATTTGAATGGTAATTCTCCTTTACCAATCCTCAATACCCATACTTATCTCCCCATTTATCTTTCAAAAATTTTCTTAGTTCATTTTCCCTTGCATTGTTTTGGGGGTCGTAAAATTTAGTGCCTGTAATCTTTTCGGGCAGGTATTCCTGATTAGCAAAATTACCGTCAAAAGAATGGGCATATTTATAGCCCTTACCATAGTCAAGATTCTTCATCAGCTTAGTAGGTGCATTGCGGATGTGCAGGGGTACCGGCAAATCGCCGTGTTGACTAACTGCTGCCTGTGCTGCACCTATTGCTGCATAGCTTGCATTGCTCTTGACCGATGAAGCAAGGTAAGTTGCACATTGAGAAAGAATAATCCTGCTTTCGGGATAACCAATCTTGTTAACCGCATCAAAAGTTGCATTAGCCAGCAACAGCGCATTGGGGTTAGCATTGCCAACATCTTCACTTGAAAAGATAACCATACGACGGGCTATAAATTTTACATCTTCGCCGCCTTCTATCATTCTTGCAAGCCAATAGACTGCTGCATTGGGATCGCTGCCACGCATACTTTTTATGAATGCTGAAATGATGTCGTAATGCTGTTCTCCCTGCTTGTTATATAAAGCAACTTTTCTTTGAGCAGCTTCCATCACTATTGCGTTGGTTATCTTTAAAGTCCCACCTTTGGAGGGATTTAGGGAGGCTACCAATTCAAAAAGGTTCAACAACTTTCTTGCATCTCCTCCGGATAAATTTACCAATGCTTCAGTTTCATTCAACTCTATTTTTTGCAACCGCAACCATTCATCTTTTTCCATTACCTGATGAAGCAGTCCTATCAATTCATCTTCGTTCAATGGCTTTAATACATAAACCTGGCAACGGCTTAGCAAAGCCGAATTAACTTCAAAAGATGGATTTTCAGTGGTTGCACCTATAAGCGTTATGGTTCCTTTCTCTACTGCTCCTAAAAGTGCATCCTGTTGCCCTTTATTGAAACGGTGAATTTCATCAATGAACAGAATAGCTTTATCTTTTTCCTTTGCAGCTTCTATCACTTCTCTCACATCTTTTACGCCGCTGCTTATGGCACTTAACTGAAAGAAAGGAACCTGCAATGTATGTGCAATAATATTTGCGATGGTTGTTTTGCCTACTCCCGGCGGCCCCCATAATATCATGGAAGGAATGTTTCCACTTTCAATTGCGCTTCGCAAAATGCTACCCTTACCTGTCAGGTGTTGCTGTCCTGTAAGTTCATCCAGCGATATTGGCCGCATTCGTTCTGCAAGGGGAATGTTGGAATTTTTCATAGCCTATTATTTTACACCAAGAAACAAAGAATACAAATGAACAAACGACTAGTGTTGTGATGAATTAGCATTTGCCAATAGAATCAGACCGTATCTTGTTCAAAGAAAGTTTCATTCTTTTTTATAAGGGCAAAAGTCCAAAGTATGTGTATAGCTAAAGCAAGTACCCATATGAGCATAACGTAAGCTGCTGTGGTAATAGTAGAAACAGATATTTCCTGTTGCATTTTTGAACCGAACTGTTTCATCATTTCCTTATAACTATCCAATATCATGTTGGGCTTTCTTATAACAGCTATGGATGATGATATATTAAGAAAACTAAAAAACAAAGCTACATATCCATTCACTTTTACCCAGTCCTTTACCGATTTTTTTACTTGAATTTGTCTCATTAAAACCTGCTGCCTGAAACGTGTACTAAACCATGAATAAAGCACAACACAAGCCAACATAAAAACCGGAAGCAATAATGCAGGCGCCCCAATTGCTAATGGCAACATTATCAACAACATAATTAGGACAAAAACGCTAAAAATATTTATGATAAAACTTAGAAGGCGATATATGATGGTCATAATGAATGGTGGATTTTACTATGGCGTAAAGGTATTTAATGAAAAATTGGAATGGCAAACTTTAATAATAATAAAAGTCTAAAATATTTTGTGCTATAATTATAATTCAGAAATTCATTTAGGTTTTGATGAAAGAAAGCGCCTCTTTTGGTGTCATAACAGGCAAAATGCTACATTTATAGTCTTTGGTATTCCTTGTAACAATACAATCTATTTTTTTTTGACTAACAGCACAAAAGTGTTGTATCGCATCTTCGAAATCTTTAAAATCAGAATATAAGGATTGTTGGATTACTGCTTTTGATACATCTGCTATTTCTGTTAGTTCATACAAATCTTTTAGAATTTTTATTACTTCATTATTTGGCAATGATTGCCTTAAGATGTAATAAATATTATTGAATGATATTGCAGATATAAAAACTTTTATTTTTCCCGAGATTGTGTAATTAAATATTTTTGCAGCATCAATAGAAAAAGGTTCCCGGTCAGCTAAAAAGTCAATAATTACATTGGTATCCAAAAAAATGTTTTTCATTTACTGTACCTTTTTTGAAATGGCATTTGCCAGTTCTTTTTTGTAATCAAATTTTTTTGGCAATTTAACTGACCCCATCAACTTTAAAACTTTAGGGGAAATCTCCTCTTTTTCATCTCTACTACTAATTGATTGCAAATAATTTTCAACAATATTGGATAAGCTTTTACCAGACTTTTTTGCATAGATTTTGGCTGAATCTATCACCTTGTTATCCAATGTTAAGGTAAGTTTAGTTGTCATACACGTGTAATTTCATAACGAAGATACGTGTAAAATATTTTGAGTAGTTATTCATCTGATTGAAATATTAGAAAAAGGGACGGTTGGTTAATACGAAGCAACTTTCTAATGATTATTTTTTGTAGGAAAATGAAAATTTAAAATGCCAGGCTCTTTTGGCGAGAATATATTTGGTAACTAAACTTTTATATCCGAAGCCAATACTTTTATTATTTTGCCTTCCCTTGAAAATACAAAGTAGCCACCCGTCTGCTGCTTTGCTTTTACAAGTTTAGTAAAAGTCAGGTCAAGACCTTTTAGAATTTTACTTCTTAGTTCGTTGTTAATATTATTATTGCTCATTTCATTTGCCTTTTATTATTGACCATTTGGAATTATCTTCTATTTTTATTTCTTCCATTCCTCGACCTTCAGCTATCAACAAATGGGATTTATCTGAATTATCAATTACCAACCAATAGTCACATAAATTTACGAATACTTTCACTAAATTTTTTAATCCTTTAAAATACCTGCGCTCAATTACATCTTCAGGAATATTATGACCACCTTCACTCACTCTTATTTTTACTCTTTCAATTGCCAGATTCACATCATTTAGCCAAAAAATAGGAGTGTAATTTTCTAAAAAATCTTAACCATCATAAAAATCTGCGTTCCAATCCTTACTTCAAATCCAACTTTATCTGCAACTCATCAAACTGTTTTTCATCTATTGCAGATGGTGCATCTATCATTACATCGCGGCCGCTGTTGTTTTTGGGGAATGCAATGAAATCTCGGATGCTTTCGCTACCGCCAAGTATAGCACAAAGCCGGTCGAAACCAAAGGCTATACCGCCGTGTGGAGGTGCGCCGTACTCAAATGCTCCAAGCAAAAATCCAAACTTGTGTTGTTGTTCTTCAGCATCCATACCAAGGGCTGCAAACATTTTCTCCTGCAGTTCACGCTGAAAAATACGAATGGAACCACCGCCAATTTCGTTGCCGTTTAGCACCATATCATAAGCGTTTGCTTTTATGCTAGCATAAGGATGATTGAGGTATTCAGCAGCATTTTCTATAGTAGGATTATTGTTTATCATAGTTTCAATCTGCGTAGGCTTGGGGCTGGTAAACGGATGATGACGAGCTACCCAACGGTTACCTTCTTCATCGTACTCAAACAATGGAAAATCAAGTACCCAAAGTAGTTTGAACTCTGTATCTTTTCTTAATCCCAAACGATTGGCCATCTCCATCCGCAGGTCGCTGATAGCTTTACGGGTACGTTCTTCTGCACCGGCCAAAATCAATATTAAATCACCGGCTTTTGCATTGGCTGCATCGGCTATTGCTTTCAGTTTTTCTTCGCTGTAAAATTTATCAACACTGCTCTTGTAAGTGCCGTCTGCATTCACTTTTATGAACACCAATCCTTTCATTCCAATCTGTGGACGTTTTACCCATTCTATCAGTTCATCGGTTTGCTTGCGGCTGTATTCGCTGCAACCGGGTATGGCTATTGCCAGAACTGTTTCAGCTTCGTCAAATACTTTGAAATCGGCGCCATTTATCAAAGCACTATTGTCTGTCTTTTCTGTATAAACAGATGATGGCTTTTTGAGGTTCAGAATCTTTATGTCAAAACGAATATCGGGTTTGTCATTTCCATAGTTCCACATGGCATCTTCCCAGGTCATGCGCTGCACAGTTTCGGAGTAGTCAATGCCTTTTACTTCTTTGAAGATAGATTTAATCATGCCTTCAAACATGTTAAGGATATCCTCCTGCTCTACAAAAGCCATTTCGCAGTCTATCTGTGTAAACTCGGGTTGACGGTCGGCTCGCAGGTCTTCATCTCTAAAACATTTTACTACCTGATAGTAACGGTCGTAGCCGCTTACCATGAGCAGTTGCTTAAATGTTTGTGGCGATTGTGGCAGGGCGTAAAACTGTCCGGGATTCATCCTTGATGGAACCACAAAATCTCTTGCGCCTTCAGGGGTTGACTTAATGAGGAATGGAGTTTCTATGTCCATAAAACCCTGGTCATGCAGGTAAGTTCTTGCAGCACGGTTCACTGCATAGCGCAGTTCAATATTTTTCTTAACGGCGTTTCTTCTAAGGTCGAGGAAGCGATATTTCATACGGATGTCATCGCCACCATCGGTATCGTCTTGTATGGTGAAAGGTGGTACTGCCGACTTGTTGAGTACCTTGAAAGTTGAAACCAATAATTCTATTTCGCCGGTGGCTATGTTTGCGTTTTTGTTGCTTCTTTCGTTTACGGTTCCGGTAGCCTGCAGCACAAACTCTCTGCCCAAAGGTTGGTTGTCTAATTGCTTGGTTAGTTCTTCGTTAAACAGCAATTGGGTAATTCCATAGCGGTCTCTAAGATCAACAAATGTGATGCTGCCAAATTTGCGAACGGTTTGCACCCAACCGGCAAGAGTTGCGTTTTCTGTTTGATTGGTCAGGCGTAGTTGTCCGCAGGTATGTGTTCTGTACATATAATAAAGGGTGTAAAAAGTTCAATAAAGTGATACCGTACAAGAGTGCGACGCCAATGAAGTTGAAATAATTTACTACTGTTGGGTCAACAATAAAAAACCTGTAAAGTGCGGCAAATATAGATAATTGAAAAGAGGAAATATTGGCGGGAAACAAAAAGGACCGCAATGATTGCAGTCCTTAACAATTTTAAGATAAAAAGTGATTAAGCTTTTGGCTCTTCGGGCTTGGCTTCATCGCCGTCAAACTTGTCAACAATTTTATTCCAAAGTCCTTTCGCACCTTCAGCAAGGTTGCCAGCTTTTTCCTTTACTTCGTCCCAAACTTCTTCGGCCTTTTCTTCGGTTTTGTCCCAAACTTCACCGGCTTTGTCTGTTGCTTTATCCAGCATTTCACCAGCTTTTTCTTTCATTTCGCCAACCTTGTCCATTAATTCACTTTTTTCTGTATTTTCTGTGTTGTCTGACATAATTTTTATTTATTTATTGTTTAGAATAATTTGAAGCAAGTTAATAAAACATAAGCCAAATATAATCCAAAAGTTATTTCAAAGTGAAATGTTTACATATTAAGGATATGCATTTATAACACTGAATGAAAAAATTAAGCTTATTGCATTGCAAAAAATTGGACTTTTAATTCATGGAAGCATTAGCTTTCTAAATAGCAAATTCTAAATACGATTAACCCCCTACCTTTGCCGCCTAATTTTTTTATACAATTATGAAGACTGATAAAAATACGGTCATTGGATTTGTTTTAATCGGGATGCTGTTCATTGGTTATTTTTGGATGATAGGAAAAGAGAAGCAGACTTTGGCTTTGGAAGCACAAAAAATGCATGCAGATTCACTTGCAAAAGGCCTTGTTCCTGCTCCACCAAAATTTGATTCAGCAACTGCTGTAATTGATTCTTTAAAAAGAGATTCTGCAAATAACCTGGCTAAGGCCGGCGATTTTCAAACTACTGCAAATACACCTGAACAATTTACAGAAATAGATAACGGACTTATTAAGATCGTTTTTTCCAACAAGGGTGGACAACCCCGAAAGGTAGAGTTGAAAAAATACAAGTCTTACGATAGTACAAACGTGGTAATGGCAGGTTCTGCTTTTGATAATTTGTCTTACAACATAAACACAGGAAATAATCAATCGGCAGCTACAAGCAGCCTTGCATTTGCACCTGCAGTTGTAACTAAGTCTGCCGATGGTACTCAAATAGTAAGTTACTCATTAGCAAAAGCTGATGGCCAATCTATAACACACCAATATATAGTTAAGCCCAACAACTATATGGTTGATTGGAATATTATACTTAACGGAGCTAATAATTTGTTGACCGGTAATGTGCTGAATATAAACTGGCAA
Organism: Segetibacter sp.; assembly: GCA_031373555.1. Taxonomy (GTDB): domain Bacteria; phylum Bacteroidota; class Bacteroidia; order Chitinophagales; family Chitinophagaceae; genus Segetibacter. The sequence continues at coordinate 55,172 of JANMMU010000126.1, forward strand.
ATACAGGAGTCTAAACAGCAGAGCGATGTTAAGTATGAGCGTATGCAATCTAAAATCTGCTATGTAGAAGAAGGTAGCTATGATTACAGCACAGCTGCTACCGGGACGAGTAAAAGTTTTGATAAACCTACACAATGGATTGCTGTTAAACAACAGTTTTTTAATTCAACGTTAATTGCAAAAAATAACTTTACCGGTGGAGATATTAGCATAGTGGTACCTGCTACAGACGATACATCAAAGATTGTAGGTAAAGCTACTGCCAATATGAAGATACAGTTGTCTTCTGCTTCGCCAAATGTTACAGTACCAATGTCTTTTTACTATGGACCCAATGACTACAAATTGCTGAAGACGTATGATCTTAAAATGGAAAATATTGTTGACCTCGGGTCAGGGATTTTTTCTTTTGTAAAATATATTAACCGATTCATTATTATACCTGTATTTGCATTTTTTGCGGGTTTCATTAGCAATTATGGTTGGGTAATTGCCCTACTTACATTATTCATAAGATTGGTTACATCTCCACTTACCTATAGTAGTTATTTAAGCGGTGCAAAAATGAAAGTACTTCGCCCTGAATTAGATGTACTGAAAAAGAAGTTTGGTGAAGATCAGCAAGGTTTTGCAGTAGAACAAATGAAACTGTTTAGGGAGGCAGGCGTTAACCCCTTGGGTGGCTGCATACCGGCATTGTTGCAAATTCCTATATTCTTTGCCTTATATAGTTTTTTCAATTCGGCAATTATACTTCGTGGCGAGCCATTTCTATGGGCAAAAGATTTATCCAGTTATGATGTCTTTTTTCATTTGCCATTTTCTGTACCATTTGGGTTAGGAGATCACATCAGCTTGTTTATGCTAACTGCAGTGATTACCAGTTTCCTTATTTCCATTTATAATATGAGCATGACCCCGGATACCGGCAATCCGGTAATGAAATACATGCCTTATATTTTCCCATTCATTTTATTGTTTATTTTCAATAGCCTTCCTTCTGCACTTACCTGGTATTACACTGTTTCCAACACTATAACACTCATGTTGCAGTTTGTAATTCAGAATTATATCATCAACCATGAAAAGATTTTGGCAAAAATGGATGAGACACGAAAAAAGCCTAAAGTAAAATCTAAATGGCAACAGCGCTACGACCAAATGATGGAATCACAAAAGAAAGTACAGGAATTAAAACAAAAGACAGGTACCAAACGCTAATTAAGTTAATTATAGTTAAAGAAAAGCCTGTGCATGCTGCATGGGCTTTTTTGTGTATTATTGGCATAGAATTTAGAATTGTATTATCAAGAATTTATAAAATGAAAAAGCTAGTTTTCTTATTTGTTTCCATGTTTTTAGTTTCCCTGTTATCAATAGCACAGGAGGCGAAACAGTTGTCAGATTGCATTGTTACTTATGATGTAATTGTAGAGGATTCTAAAGCCGACCCACAAGTTGTAAAATCAATGGCCGGCTCTGTAAAGACATTGTACATAAAAGGGTCCAAAAGCAGAAGCGACCTTGAAACCCCGGGTTTTAAACAAACTACCCTTTTTGATACCCGTACAGATAGTACGGTAATACTTAGAGAAATTGGTAATAATAAATACATTACATACTTAAATGGTACACAAAGAAAAGAGAAGAATAAGAAGTATGAAAACGTACAATTTACCAATACCAATGAAAAGAAGACCATATTAGGTTATGACTGTAAAAAAGTGATTGCAAAGCTGGCTGATGGGTCAACTTATAGCGTTTTTTACGCACCATCAATCATTGCAAGTAATAACGACTTTGAATACCAATTTAAGAACCTGAATGGTTTTGTATTGGAGTATGAAGCCGAGTCAGAAAATGGAAAAACAAGAATAAAATATGTTGCTTCAAAAATTACGCTAACCCCGGTACCAAACGCAAAGTTTGATATTCCCAAAAGCGGGTATAGGGTTTTGTAGGAATATTTATAATGAAGCAGGAATTTGTAGCTTTAGTATATTAAGTCTAAAAAGGATAACATAAAATAAAAGGGGAGCAACACACTATTGCTCCCATTTTCTTTTATACTCATTGGATATTCGTTCTAATTCAATAGCAATTGCAAACAGTCATCACAACTTGTACCTGGATTTCGGCATAAACATTATACCAAAACCAGATTAGATATGTATATTTTCAAAATGTTATTAGATCCATCTTAATGACTGTAATTATTTGGGAGCATTACAAGGTTGTTGATAGGACATAAAAAAAGCGGGTAAGTACCCGCTTTTATATAAAAATTCGTTAATTAATTACCTATTTGTTAGGGAGGGGGTTTTAAACCTGGGCACCACAACCTTATGCTTATAAGGGTAAATGTAAGTAGTATTTCCATTTTCGTAGCGCATCATTGTATTTAGGTTTACATCTCCATTTGCCTGTTTATTTTGCCCTGTAACATGAAAACCTTTGAATGTGTACGTAGCTTTTAAAGAAAAGGGAGAAGCAGTTTTGTAAAAGTTTTTATTGAAATTTTTCAAAGAAAACAGTTTACTGGATTTCTTGTCCGAACTTCCGGTAAAAGAACCCATAGCTATTTGTGTAGCACATATCAATAGCATGGCTGTCAGTAGCTTTTTAATTCTTATTTGTTTCATTGAAATAGACGTTTGTTGCGAAGATAATAAATTACTGTGAAATGTTTAACAATTTTTCTTACTACTATAAACGCTAAAAAATAAAAAAAGTTACAAAAGAGTTTGTTTTAATTAAAAGGTGGCATAACTTTCCTATAAGTTTATATGTTATGAGCGAACATTCATACCGCGAAGACAGGGAAGAACTAAGGGAATTGCTTAGGCAATATGAAAATTTGCGCACCGGAAGGCAACACACCTTTCTGGAAGAGGATGCATTTGAACGTATAATTGAATATTTTGATGACAAGGATGATTTAGCCAAAGCAATGGAAGCAGCTGATATTGGTGTTGAACAATTTCCATATTCTTCGATATTGCTGATTAAAAAAGCCGATTTGTTGCTGGCTGCCCGTAAATATTGGGAAGCACTTGAAATTTTGGAAAAAGCAGAATTGTTTGACAATAGCGATATCAACCTTTTTATTTTAAAAACCGATGCTTACCTGGCTTTGGACAAGCAGCAACAGGCGGTTGAGTTATTAGAAGCTGCTCTGCTTCAATTTGAAGGTGATGAAAGAATAGAACTCTTATTTGAATTGGCAGACGTATATGATGATTACGAAGAATTTGACAAAGTATTTGATTGTCTAAAATTAATATTGGAAGAGGAACCCAATAATGAAGAAGCATTGTACAAAATCTGTTTCTGGACAGATTTTACAGGCCGTAATGATGAAAGCATAAAACTGCATCAACAAATCATAGATGAATTTCCCTACAATGAACTGGCCTGGTTTAACCTGGGAGCAGCCTATCAGGGATTGAAGCTATATGAAAAATCTATAGATGCCTATCTATATGCCGTTACCATAGATGAAAAGTTTGATTATGCCTACCGTAACATGGGTGATGCCTATCTACGATTGAGAAAGTATAAAAATGCAATAGAAGTTTTAGAAAAAGTTCTAGAATTAAGCCGTCCCGAAGATGTAATCTACGAGGCTATAGGGCATTGTTTCCACAAATTGGCCAATTATGCACAGGCCAGGTTCAATTATCGTAAAGCATCGCACCTTAATCCTGACGACAGTAAACTCTATTATAAAATGGCCCTTACATACATTAATGAGGAACAGTGGGAGAGTGCTATAAAACAACTGGAAAGTGCCATGCGCATTCACCGTGCTACACCGGAGTATAACCTGGCAATGGGTGAGTGCAAAACGCAATTAAAGCAATACAAAGAGGCTATTATATATTTTGGGAATGTGGTACGCAGCAGACCAAAAAGTTCTGCTGGATGGGAAGCATTAATCCGGTGCCTGTATAAAGCGGGTCTTTATCAGGAAGCTCTGGAGCAAAGTTTAGCCGCAATTAACATGACAGAAGGAAAAAACATTTTTGTTTTTTACTATTGCGCCTGTCTGTTTGCAGTTAAAAAGGTGAAAGAAGCACTTTTACAGTTGGAAAAAGCTATGGAAAAATCGCCTCGTCAGGTTAAAAAATTGATTGAACTTTCCCCTTCAATTTTGCAAAATACACAGGTTGTTGATATTATTGGCAGATATAAAAAGGCCAAAAAGAAATAATCTACACTACATTATACCCTTCTCTCACTATTTTCAGGTGATAAACCTGACTAATTGAATTTTCAAGTTTTTAGATTTTCATATTAACCTTACATTTGCGGCTCTTAATTTTTTTACCTCACTAAACCTGAAGGAAATTTTATATGGCATCAACATCTGATATTACCCGTGGAATGATATTGAAATTAGACGGCAGTTTATATACAGTGATAGAATTTGGTCAAAATAAAACTGCAAGAGCAGCTGCAAAATTTTGGGCTAAACTTAAAGGACTAGATAACAACCGTAGTATAGAACATACCTGGAATAGTGGTGATACCGTATTTCCTGTAAGAGTGGAAAAAAAGCCTTATCAGTTTTTGTATAAAGATGAAAGCGGCTATAATTTTATGGACAACGAAACCTTTGAACAGTTGTCTATAGCAGAAACAATGGTAGATGCACCTCAATTTTTGAGAGACGGTCAGGAAGTAGCGGTATTGATTAATACTGAAACAGAACAACCAATGAGTGTAGAGCTCCCGGATAAAATTGTAATGAGGGTTACTTATAGCGAACCTGGCATGAAAGGAGATACTGCTACCCGTACATTAAAACCCGCCACTGTAGAAAGCGGTGCTACGGTTATGGTGCCATTATTTGTAAATGAGGGCGAATTAATCCGCATCAATACTAAGAATGGTGAGTATGTAGAACGTGTTAAAGAGTAATTCATAATCTAATAAAAGAGCGACTCAAAAAGTCGCTTTTTTTATGAAGAATTTAAATGCTCTTTTTAATTCCCAGGGAAGGTGTAGAAAAATATCCCTTGTATTTAATTTCTGACATGGAATATTGTGCTATAAAACAAAATTTATTTTTTCTAAACAAAATAAATTTCAATTCTAATTTCCTACAACAATTTGGCTATCAATTTGTTATTATTTTTTAATTCTATTTTGGAGTTTGAAATCCATGCTGTTTTATAATTCGTATAGATTTATAGGAATAAAAAAACTTTTTTTATGAGGAACAACCATTTTGGCTCAATTTTTATCTATAGTGTATGAACCAATTAAACTGAAATTTTTATGGTATACCTCATTAATGGCCTGGTCATCTTTTTATTGCTCATGTTTTTTATTACTTTATCTATTGAAACAAGTTCAAAAGAATTTTCCCTTAGAACAATTTTTCGGGATACTCTTTCTAACAATTTTAAAAGCTCTCTTAAGTTTCTTACCAATAAGTTTGGATAATAAAAATTGGTAACTATTCACTCCCCAAAATTCAATTTTTCGGGTATTTTTTATAAAACCTGGAAGTTGTGCACATTTTTTTGATGGCTTTTGTAAGATCTGATTTTTATGCACTTTTTTGCTTCGTATTTCTTAGTTTTTGGGGATTA
>JANMMU010000030.1:0-6016 GCA_031373555.1 Segetibacter sp.
TGTTGGTAGTTCATTAGGTGGGGGTGCTATAGCAAGTAATGATGGTGCTGTTTCTTTTACAAGTGTAGGTTTAAATTCCAACACCAATTATTACTACTTCGCATTTTCCTATAAAAATACCAATTGTACCAATGGTCCAAAATATTTGACTCCAAGTCCATTGACTGCCAGTCAGGCTACACCTTATGCATCATGCGTAACTCCAACTGCTCAACCAACAGCACTTGTCTTTTCATCTGTTACAAGCAGTTCTATGAATGTTTCATTTACTGCTGCACCGGGTGCAGATGGTTATTTAGTTGTCAGAAGCACTAACAGTACTTTAAGTGCAAGCCCTGTAGATGCAACTACTTATACTGTTGGTAGTTCATTAGGTGGGGGTGCTATAGCAAGTAATGATGGTGCTGTTTCTTTTACAAGTGTAGGTTTAAATTCCAACACCAATTATTACTACTTCGCATTTTCCTATAAAAATAATAGTTGCCTGGGCGGACCCAAATATTTGACTGCAAGTCCATTGACTGCAAGTCAGGCTACTCCTTACCCTCCTTGTGTTGCGCCAACTAATAGTGCTTCCGCAATGGTGTTTTCAGCAGTTACAAGTACTTCAATGAATGTAGCTTTTACTTCAGGTAATGGGGTAGGTGGGTATCTGGTTATAAGAAGTGCCAATAACTCATTAAGTGCAAACCCTGTAGATGGTAGTACATATGCTCCGGGTAGTACAGTTGGTGGCGGCACGGTAGTTAGTGCCGGTATAGCAGTTAGTGTAAATCAGACAAGCCTTGCTTCTAATACTACTTACTATTTCTTTGTATTTAGTTATAATAATACAAACTGTTCAAATGCCCCTGCATATAAAGCTACACCGTTAACAGGAAGCAGGGCAACTGACCCTGCTACATTAAGTTATTACTTTGGGAACCTTCACTCACACAGTAGCTATTCAGATGGTAATAGCGATGACCCAACTAAAACCCCTGCAAACGATTATAATTTTGCCAAAACTGCTATGTGCATGGATTTTCTTGGCATTAGCGAACACAATCATGCAGGAGCGGGTATGCAGCTTGCCAACTGGCAACCGGGTATTACGCAGGCAACTGCCGCTTCCACCAGCAATTTTATAGCGCTACATGGACAGGAGTGGGGTGTTATTGGTACACAGGGTGCTGCAGGTGAACATGCAGGGCACGTAATAGTTTATGGCATGGATTCCCTAATGGGTTGGGAAGCCGGCAATTATCAGGTGAACGTTGCAAAAAGTACCTATTTACCGGCAGGAGGATTGTTTGATATTATCAACCGTCATGGTAACAATGCATTTGCTACTCTTGCACATCCGGACAATTATGACTACGACGATATTTTACATATTGCCTTCAACGCTAAAGCGGATGATGCAATTGTAGGATCTGCTGTAGAAAGCGGCCCGGCATTTTCTGTTGATACAACATATACCAATCCATCAACTTTGGCTACTTATGCATTCTACAAAAATATGCTGGCAAAGGGCTATCACATGGGACCAACTGTTGATCATGATAACCACAATTTTACCTTTGGAAAAACAGCCAAATCCAGGCTTGCAGTTATGGCTACTTCATTGAGTGAAAGTAACATACTTGATGCTATGCGAAAAATGCGGTTTTATGCTACTGAAGATTGCAATGCAAGAATCGGGTTTACAATCAATGCAACCAATACAATGGGAAGCATCATTACCAAACCCGGTGCCCCTGTTATTAATGTTACTACCAACACAAGTAGCCCTGTTACCTCAATCAAAATAATGTGGGGAGTGCCTGGTAGTGGTACTACACCCAATACGCTAACATCTACTACAGCAAGTTCATTGACTTATACGCATACAGCTTTAGCCAATCTTGCAAGCGGCTATTATTTTCTTGACATTACCCAAAGTAATGGTGCAAGAATTATCACTTCACCCATTTGGTACACAAGAGACGATGCTTCTTCACGGCCGGCATTTGTTACTTCATTCTTTACTATTAATGAAGCTGATAGGGTAGTGTTGAAATGGACAGCCGCAAATGAACCTGTTAACGAGGATTATGAAATACAAAGAACTGTTGACGGAAGGAATTTTGTAACCATTGGGATTGAAAAGGCAAAATCGAAAAGTGGTAATCAGGTTACTTATACTATCGAGGATATGTCTCCGGTTGACGGGCTTGCCTATTATCGTTTAGCTGTTAAATCTGCACGTGGAGTTAATTCATATTCAGAATTAAAACCTGTTGACAGATCTGTTAAGGGAGAAGCATTCTTTGTAGTGTATCCAAACCCTGTGCGCAATTTACTTACTGTAAAAGCCAGCAGCATACAAAGCGAAACGGCCAGAATTGATGTGCTTGACATAGCCGGCAGAATAATAAAAATGCAGTCGGTTAGTTTAAATAGCGCAGAGCAAACAATTCAATTAGATGTGAGTGCACTTGCACCGGGTACTTATGTTATCAAATTGCAAACCAGCAAATCGATACAAACACAAATGGTGAATAAGTTTTAGAAAAAAATAAGATTGAATTTTAAAAATGGAACCTGCGAGGCTTCCTTTTTTTTTCCAGCATTTTTGAATCTTTCTGATAAACTGGAGGTAGTTATGGAAATACCTTGTTTTCCCAATCGGTATAAATTATGCTTTCAAGTACATGTGAAGGTGTATTGAAGTTATAAGTTATCCATTCTGATTGATTAGTGTTCTACTTTATTTGCATGAGGCCGGGATGCCAAGTCCTCAAAACTAACACCCCGGTGATTAAAAATTTATTGGGACAAAAAGCAGATTAGCTACTGTTTATAAATTTTAACCGTAGAGTTTTTTGTTTTTATAAAATATACACCTGACTTTTCATTGCTAATATCATTGTAACCTGAACTTAATATTCGTAAAAATTGGCCGGATGAATTATATAAGCTAAACCCTTTGCTGCTGGTGGATTGTATGGTAATGCCCGATGTGGTAACAGTGGGATAGATATCCATAGTGTTGTCTTGATTTATGATAGAAAGGGTTGGGCTATACCTGTAAGAACCGTCTTTGTCAGTCATCTTTAACCTATAAAAACATTGACCTTGAAACTTATTTTCTTCTTGAAAAATATATTCATTTTTTTGACCGCTGTTGTGTGCCGGCACTTTTGCTACCGCTTTAAAAGTAAAGTTGTTTTCCCCCTTTTCTACAATGAAACAAGCAAGGTTTAGTTGGTTCGCAGTGATCCATCTTAGTAAAGTATTATTGTTCTTTTTTGTGGCAGTAAAATGTAAAAGTTCCAACGGCATTACACTGCCACTTTCCCCACCTCGGAGACGGGTAAAGGCGGGTAAAAATATTTGTGAGGTAGCATTATTAGTTGCTAAGCCGTACAACAATATTTTTCCATCTGGCTGAATAAGTACAGAAGAACCATAAGCATACTTATACCAGTTTATATAGAGGTATGATTTTGAATGATTGAACGAAGTGTCAGGTGTACCATTGCTTAACAAACGAACAACCATTGCATCATAATTAGAGGTTGAGTTGTTATAATAATATCCCGTTAACACAATCTTACCACCAGGTTCAACAGCCATTCCATAAAATCGGTTATCTGTACCAGGGGTGTTGTAAAATAAAAATCCATTATTTGCAAAACCAGAATATAGATTTCCTGAAGGGGTGAGTTTCAATACAAATCCAGCTTTATATAGGGTATTTATATTTTCATATGCATGACCCGCTGCAAGTATTTCGCCATTGGGTAATACTTTAAGATCATGTATTCCATCATCATCATAATAAGTTAACTGCTTTTTAAATACGCCACCAATGCCAAATCCATTGAACAATGTGCCGTTACTGTCCACTTTTACGATAATTCCATCAATTTGAATTCCAGCAGTTCTGCCTCCGCTTATAATTGATTGATCGGGCAATACTTCAAGGTCGTAGAACCTTGTAGACTCACCATTGTTATAGGGGTACCGGAAAACGCCATTAACGGCAAAGCTACTATCTGGTTTTCCGTTGGGTTTTACTTTTAAAATATAAGCTGAATCAAAACCATCGATAGTTATATAACCTGAAACAACAAAACTTCCACTACTCATCTGTTTAATGTTAGTCAAACGCTCCGTTCCATACTCGGATAAAGTCAAAATGGAAATTCCACCTATACCAAATGTAGTATCCAATGTACCATTGCTTTGCAACCTGATCAAAAAAATATTGTTGATATCCAATGAGTTTGCAGTTTTGCAAATACCGGCAGTGACAATTTTTCCATCACTTTGCCGTACAAGACCTACTGCCAGATTATCATCTGGTGCTACGGGATAACTAAATGTGCCAAAGTTAGCAAAAGCAGAGTCAGGTGACCCGTTTGGATTCAATCTTGCTACTACAGCCTCATATTTATTGTTACCGAGATTTCTGTTAGTACAAAAAACAATTTTACCGTCGGGCTGCAACAGGTGATAGCCCTTATAATTGGGCAATGTATTAATCGTGGTTAAAGGATAAAGCGAACGGCCGTCACCGTCAAAAGAAGAGTCAAAACTAGCAGGTGATTGTGCGGCTAGTGTTGAAGTAATAAAAATAAATAACGTAAGTGTATAAATATGTTTCATGGAAATTATTTTTTCGAATATTATTTTAGCAGAATGATAATTAAAATATTAATTAAAAAAGGAAATGGCTCATGTAAAACTTGCGTTTTGCAATAGTAATCATTTCCCATCTATTGCATATTTTTCATTGATACATATTTTTGTAATGTTTGCAACTGAAGCATATCAGGAAATACTGAAATATTCAATGCTTCAAAAAGACTATTGGATAATTAATAGTTTTAGCATTCTGGCAATGATAATTTCGAATAACAATCAATGCTTAATGGCAATAACGTTCTATTTCTTGTAGAAATCTTTAAACTTTGATTTATTCTTTTCTTTGACTTTCAGAAATGGCTTTTGAAACGATTTCATGATGCAATGTTTTCTATTTTCTTCGCAGTCAATTAGAAACTACCCCAAGCTGATGTTTTTCAAAGGACCACTTCTATTTCACATAAAATCCAGGTCAGAGGCCAGTAAAATTTCAACAAGCTCCAAATCAATTTTGCCTTTCATAGTCGTACAATAATTATATGCGCCGTTATATACTTAAAGCCAATTTAAAGAACTTGCCTGTTATCTAAGCGCTAATATGTTTACTTGTATGAAAGCTACGATTTATTTCTGTTTTAAGTTACGCTTTGCTTAAACTTAAATCAGCTACAACACCTACACTGGTGGGAACAGAATCTTTACCTCACCAAATTCAACATCCCCTTCTTCATCACTTCCTTACCGCTTAGCAATACCACTTTCGCCACATACACATACACTCCTGTAGGTTGCGGCTTCCCTTTGCTCATCCCGTTCCAGCCCTCGTTTTTATCTTTTGTGGCAAATATTTTTTCGCCCCATTGGTTCCAGATGGTTAGCTCCAGTTTGTCTATGCTGGCGCCATATACTTTAAACACATCGTTGCGCCCATTGTTATCGGGGGTAAAGGTGTTGGGTACCCACACGTCTTCTACTGTTTTCAGGGTTACTGACACTTGTGCCGTGTCGGGGCAATCGTTAGTTGTGTTGCCTGTTACGGCAAATGTTTGCGGGGTGCTGACTGTAATATTTTGGGTGGTGGCAGACTGGTTAGGGAAACTTGCCAAAGGCTGCCACGATGTAACCGAAAAAGGCCTGTTTCCCGATACTGACAAACTCACTGCATTGCCTGCGCTGACAGGGTTTGGCGAAGCCGATAATGAAAGTACCAATGGTGTGACGGCATTGAGTGTAACCACCGTAGCCGGTGAAATACAACTGACATTGTTGATTGTCACATTGTAAGTACCGGGTGCCACATTAGTAAACACATTGTTGGGGCTGTAAGCAGTACCATCTATGCTATAAATGGTGGCATTGGCAATAGGAAAAGTGACGGTAATAGTACCTGATGGCACCGGGC
>JANMMU010000147.1:0-18968 GCA_031373555.1 Segetibacter sp.
GGTGATAGTACCTGTGCCAATACTACAGTTAGGTTGTGTTATACTTACGGTAGGTGCAGGCGGTGTACCGGGTGCAGCATTGATAGTAACCACTGTAGCCGCCGATATACAACCGCCACTGCTTTGTGCGGTGACGTTGTAAGTGTTTGGTGCTAACGTAGGAAACACAGATGTACTGCTGTAAGTGCTGCCGTCTATGCTGTAAGTGTAGGCAGGATTGTAGTTAGTTATGCTAATGCTACCCGTAGGTGTAGTGCAGGTTGGCTGCGTCACATTTACCGTAGATGCCGCAGGTGTAATTGGTTGCGGATTAATAACCACATTAACAATTACCGAAGCACACCCCGACGTATCTTTTACCCTAACTCTATAGGTGCGTGGTAGCAAATTATTGTACACCCTAGCCGTGCTGTAAGTAATGCCGCTGTCTATGCTGTATTTATAAGTGGGGTTGATGGGTGCGGTGATGGTGATGCCGCCTGTTGGGGTGGTGCAGGTGGGTTGGGATGTAGTGATGGTGGGGGTTGTGGGGGGATTGGGGCAGGGGTTGATAACACCATAATCTTTTGGCGCACAGAGATTCATGGGGGGAATTAGCGGATTGATTTGGGTAAAAATTTTTCTTTTAATATCTGGCAGATTCATCCATATACTTCCTCCATTTACTCCGCTGTTGCTTAATCCGCTAGCCCATAGCGTTGTGTCAGCTTTGAGAATATAACTAAAGGTTTCCCCGGCAAATATGTCTATTACGTTGTTGGTTATTAAAGTGGGAGCGACTAATGTATTTACACTGCCTGCACCCAAGGTGCCATAGAAGTTGGTTCCCAATCCATACACATTTCTATTCTCATCCAGGAAAAGTATGGATGCCCCATCGTTGTTTGCAGAAAGCGCAATAATAGGGGCACTTCCAGCAGGAAATACTAGCTTGGTTGGTATTGTAGATGGTAAGCCAAAAACATTTTGCCTCCCAATTTCATATACATCGCCATTTGCCCTGAGCATATAGGCCGAATACCAACACCCTTTTATATCGACAACACTGTCAATGCCAGGAACCGAAACCGGTACATTACCATTTGTAACATTGAAAAACTGATACCCGCCGGCAACTTTTACATTCCCGTCAGACAGTAAGATTAAAGTTGCAGGAACTACCTGGCCGGGATTTTGTGAGGCTCCCGCTGCTACCACTCTCACTGCATTGGCGATGCCAACCATTTGAACAGGTATAGTGACGGGGTGCAAATGATTTGAGGTGCTTCCGTTGCCTAACTGGCCATAATTATTTTGTCCAACCCCCCATACACTTCCATCATACTTTACAAATACACAATGATTCATTCCCCCATCGGCAAACTTTACGTGGCTAAGCACCTGTACAGCAACGGTACCAAAACCAGAGCTATCTGCCGTTGGCAAACCCAGCCCCCAAACCCAGGCAGTACTATCGTTTTTGATGACGGCAGACATATAGCCCGTTGTATAGAATTTCACATGGTTCATGCCTATGACAGCAACCGGTGTATCACTATTTACAAAAGTTCCAGTACCGAGATCTCCTCGCCCATTATAGCCCCACGCATACAACTGACTATCCACGCCACAAACCGTATAAGCACTATAAGCCCCCACCTGGTAATTATGCGCCTTATACCAACTTCTGCCACCGAAGCCATCTCCGGTCATTGAGTTTTGGGCGGAGGTGAGGTGTGGTTGTAACAAGCATAATAAGGTAAGTAATAACAGCAGTTTCATAGTGTGGTGTATTGCTGAATACAATAATAAGATAATATTGTGAAACCTGGATGGAATGGTAAGCTTTCTTTTGCATGTGCGGGATTAGACTTTTGCCAACAGTGAAGACACCTGCAAAGGGGAACAATACCCGGGGGCATGTGTGTATCATCGCTACTAATATTTTGCCATCAGTTGCTGGCGATAACCCCTGCAATTGTGTTAAATTTATTGAGTTATACTGCTTTGTTTCCTTTTTTTGTGAATAATTCTATCAATATATACCGGGAAGTTTTATAGGATTGTATCTTGGTACTCATTTTTTAGAGGAGCTACATGTTTGTAACGCGACAAACTTATTCAGCAATGAACATTAAATCAGCAGTAATATTCCTTTTGGCCCTCAGCAGTACTATAGTGTGGGGACAAGATTCGGCCCATAAAATTTCGACGCATGTAGGTGCTGAGTTTTGGGGAACTTACCTCAACTACCCCTACAATCCTGCAATACACCGTGCAGCTTACCTACAAAAAATTGACAGACTGTCCTATAGCGGATTTGATAGCCTAAAGGATTCTCCCCTAAAACACGGTGCTTATTATGCGGCATTAAAAACTACCACTACATTTTCGCCGGGTATAAAGTTGATAGTGGATATATATGGCGAGCACAGGGGTATTTCTTATGGAATCTATAACAAGCAAAATGTAGTAATATACCCGATTTTCTTGCTGCAGGTGAAGGACTCCATCTCGTTTCTAAAACACAAATTTATTATTGAAGGAAGGGCAGGAGACTTTCTAAATATGCGATTAGACGAAGGACTTTTCTTGTATAATATAGATGGACAAGGTGCTGAGGGTTCTATTACATTGGGTAAATGGAAAATGTCAGGGGCATGGTATGGCGACTTTTCCAGGGGAATTGGATTAAACATTGATGATGCTATTGCAGTATCGCTAAGCCGGAGGTTTGGGAAACAAAACAGTTGGGTGGTGGGAGGGGCTGTATATTCTCTTTTCCCTCCATACAAATCTAAATTTGATCACTTTTATTACAGTGCTTTTTTTAGGCGGACCTTCTCAAATGCTTATGTGTACGCCCAGGTTGGGTATCAGGGCAATAGGGTGAGAGAGAATTTATACAGAGGGGATATCCTTTCACGAATGGCATTGGTGGCAGGTGCCGGTTTAACACATCATGTAAAAAAGTTTACGTTAAAAGCTGAATTAGAAATTCGTTATTACGGAAGCAGTATCAATCATTTACATTCAGACAAAAAAGTCCGTTACCGTGACTTTAATAGTGGCCTGTATGCAAATACAGTAGGTGATTATTTATACCCACTACGCAGGTATGATAATGCTTTTAGTCAATGGGCTGTTTTCACTGAATATTCCAGATGCGATGTATTTAGTGCAAGCCTTTCAGGAAACATGGGTTACGCAGTTACCGGCAAAACAGGTGTTGCGCTTGAATACGACATCAACTATATTGGGGCAGTAGAAAATCGTTTTTTCAGCAATACCGGACTCACATCACATGTACTATATCCTTTTGTTACGGCATCTTATTATTATTCGCCGATAAAAAATTTCAAAGCAGATTTAATGCTGTCTAACAAGGGTATGAATCTTGATTTGAGCTATCCGGCTTTTCATCAGTTCAGCCGCTTACACACCGGGTTTCGTATCAGGTGCTCCTTGTAAAACTCTTGCTTGAAAAGAAATTTAGCCACTGCTGTTGGTGTTTTCTTTGCACAAAATCTGATGTTAGCGGCTTGCAAAGTCACGAAGACGGTCTGCCAAATCTTCAATGTCGCCTTTCCTTGCAAGTTTTTGTAACCAACTCTTAGGAATTGTGTCAAAGCCGTAAAGAAGTCCTGCAAGCCCACCTGTAACTGCTCCTGTTGTATCTGTGTCTTCGCCTAAGTTTACTGCTTTCAGAGTTGCCGTTTTATAATTATCCGTCGTCAGCAAACACCAAATACTTGCTTCCAAAGTATGCAAAACATAGCCACTGCTGAAAATTTCTTTGTCTGTCAATTCGTAAACATTTTCTTTCAACAGTCGGTCAAATAATTTTGTTTCTTTTGTATTTATTGAGATGGAATTCAAGTGCTCTGAAATCTCTGTTTGCAAATTTTTATAAATTTTAAACTTGTCTATGCCATTTATTAATTGTCGTGCAAATTCAAGATAATAAAAGCAAGCAATTACTGAACGAATGTGTCCGTGTGTTATTGAGGAAACTTGTTTTGTAATTTGGTATCTCTCCGAAAGTTTTTTGTCCTTAATGTAAACAAGTAAAGGTAAAATCCTCATTAATGAGCCGTTGCCATTGTCTGAAACGTCCATTCCACCTGCTAATTCAGGATTGCAACCTCCTTGAAATCGATTAATTGCCCGACTTGTTGCAATTCCAATGTCGAAAACATTTCCCCTTGGTGTCCAATAGTTATTGTTAAGCCATGCGACGAAGTTGTTTCCGATTTGTTGCAAACTAAATTCTTGTGTCAACGCCTCTGCAAGGCAAAAAGTCAAAGAACTATCGTCTGAAAAAGTGCCTTCTGGAAGATTATAAGTTCCAAAACCTGTCATATCAGTTACAGGCTTTTCTGCAATTGTTCGTCTGCTTTTGAATTCAACAGGAACACCTAAAGCGTCACCAACTGCAACTCCAAATAATATGTCCTTGTAAATATTTTTCTCTTTCATTTGGAGGGTGTTAAAAATTACCTGCCGTTATTTCCCCGAACTTAGTTGCCGCCCATAAATTTTTTTGCAAGTTTTGGATATTGCTTCATTACAGTTTCTTCGTCAAAGGGTTTACCTTTTAACTCAAACTTTGGCTGATATGTTTTGGGAACTTCTTTTGCTGTCTTTTGTTTGTAAGCTTCCATTGCCGAATATTGAAGTCCCTCCCAATTATCTTCTTCTTCCGATTTTATCCAACTGGCACAGCTTTCAGGGTCTTTAATAGTCTTGTAGAATTTTTCTTTTCCGTGTCCTATTAAGTATTGTCTAAAATAGTCAAAGCAGTCGTCAGAGCAACCTCCATTAATTACAAAAGATGCCCCCCAAAGTTTATAGTCATAAGAAGCGGCTAACAACGCTGTAAAAGTGTTGTCGAATTTTACTATGTCACTTGGGTCAAGTGTTAACAGAATTGTTTTTAAGGAATTGATTTGTATCTGATAGTTATTATTGGCTTCTACTCTTGATTTGTCTATCAATTTCCAAAATTCATCTTCGTCCATAAGTTGATTTGACGTGTCGGAAGAAGTGGCGTTAACAATTTTTTCATTTTCGTTTGACGATTGCGATTTGTCTTTATTGTTTTGTCCTTCACAACTCGTCAGGGTGATTGCAAAAACAAAAGATGTCAGAATAATATTTTTCAATGCCATAGAGAGTCTTATTTTATAATAGCACCCAACTGTCGAGTATTGCTGCAGTTGGGGAATTGACCAACTGTCTGACCGGAACCGAAGCTAAATTAATAACTAAAAACCGAAGTTAAGAACTACTGCCGAACAGAATTGCGTCCGCAGAAACTAAAGTCTGGATTCTTAAGTACGGAACATGTTATGCACTGCTAGCTGATTGTTTCAACGTCATGCCCAATTGCATAGGAACCTTTTGTTAGTTGAGGTTTCATCTATAACTTTCTAATGTCATTAATAGTGTTTCATCTTTATACAAAAACAATTCAGCACCTACAATTTTATAGTTATTGCAATTGTTTAAGTTGGTTACAAAAATGTGCCCTTGTTCCATAAATTCGCAAGCCATTTTTGTACTTACTACATTATTAAATTTAATTCCGATTTTTTCAATTAATACTTTCCCATTTAAAGTATTACAACCATCACTACCAATAAATGTCTTTTGATCTGCATCAATGGTAATGATACAGTTTTTTATTTTTACTGCTACTTCAGGGGTATAAAATTGCTCAATTATCCATTGTGTGTTTGTGAGGGAAAGAGCATTTCCAACAGTAATAGTTGGTTGTTTGACTTTGTTTTTATCAAACCATTTTATACCATACTCATCTACTAAATTGTTTTTTTGTATCAGAAACTTTAATTTTCTACTTAGTTGTTCTGATGTGAAATATATATAATTCCCTTTCACTTCCCAATTCAATGAGTATATAATATCTCCTTGATTTATTGACCCTGTTTTGTTTTTGTTTATAATCAAAACATCTCGTCCGCCCTCCTCCGGGTTTGTTGAGACAGGTCTATCTGTAGTAAATTCTTTATCTGAAAACCAATAGATTTTTTTGTGTTGAGTGTTGACCTTCTTTTTCGTACTTTTTTTATTATTGGGGATGCTTTGTGCATTTACATTCACAAATTGCATTGTAAAAAAGGTCATTAAAACTAATGTTATTATATTTTTCATTTTATTGAGTGATTGTTTTTTTGCGTCCTGTTAAAATTACCACCAAGGGGCATGTATTGCTGCAGGTGAATATTTTATAACGTCCGCTGAAACCACTGCTGATAGCGAACTACAGCCGAAGCTACCAACGTCCTGTACCAATATCGCAAAACCTGATGTTATGCATTCGTCCTACTGTTAGTACACGGCACAACTGTTTGAAGTTCAGACAAATGCTTGTTAGAACTTCGTTTGCATTCGTAACTGTGAAGATAGAAGTTTACAGTAAAAGTTTTCGCATCTTCTGCTAATCTTCTGTTAGTTAACTGTTGCTTACCAATGCTGCCCATATACCAAAAGCCGATTGTAAATAATGCTGAAGATAAATGCAATGATGAGGATGGGCGAAACTTTACAGAGATGATTCAATTCTTTGTTGGCTTTGGGTGCGGGATAGTTTGCATCTAAGCAATAGCCATATGCCCCCGCTAGTCGAATGTTCCGCAGGATCACTTTGATTTCACATGAAACCCAGGACTGCGTCCGGTACATTTAAACAAGTTCCAATTCAATTTTAACTTTCATAGTTGTATAATAATGCATTACGCTTTAAGTACTTATAATGCTATGTTTTATCCTCAATACCAGCACTTCTAATTTAAAGAATTTAACTTTTATACAAACTCTCCTTAGGTTACCGGTCGGACCCTGTCCGGGACTTCAGTTCAGTCCTGGAGACCTGCTATTCATGTTGTATTTAAGTTACGCTTCGCTAAACTTAAACAAGGAACAAGAACACTTACGCTAGCTGGGAGTCCCCATTTCCGGTAAGGCTCCAGTCATTGGCACCGGCGGTTATTTCATTCAAGTCTGCTCCGTTGTAAAACCCAAAACTGCTCGTAGTGGTATCATAAACCATTAATCCTTTGGCAGGGTTTAAAATAGCCAAACGGGAGCTGGTAGATGTTCGGGGAATGAGCATGCCTCTAGTATTGCTCTTTATATCGAGTATGGCACTTGCATGTGGTGCAGTGGTATTAATGCCAATTGATTGGGCAGAAATATTAAAGTTGATGACAACAAGGCATATCAAGATTTGAATTTTTTTCATGACAGTTACTTTGATTTATTAATTACAATATTCAATTGTTCTTTTATCTCTTGTATTTCTTTCAAAAGCAATTCAATCTTTTTGTTTTGGTCTTCAATAATTGATTGTTGTTTCCCGATTTGTACCGGGATTTCGTCCTTAGCGGCCGCATCCTGTTTTTGTAACAGCTCAATTATCTGTTGCTGCTCCTGCACCGCTTTTACCAGCGGCACCACAAACTCTGCATACCTTATTTTATAAAAGTCCCATTCGTTTTTTGGTGTAACGTAGCCACTAAATTGGTAGTTGGCTGCTATGGCAGCCTGCTCCACTTCCTGTGCTAAAAAGCCGGAGTATTTTATTTTTTCGCCATCATTTTTTCCAGGGAAATTGAGACTGTCTTTTATTTTGGTAATTGCATTAATAGCGGCATTGCTGATATGATAAGTAACCGGCCGCAGTTTTAAAATAAAATCCAGCCCTTTTACATCTTCTTGTACATCATTTTTTATATGGGCATCCGAAACAATTCCCCAGTTTACTTTGCCGCCAATAAATACTGTGCTGCTGTTGCCAATAGTAGCCTGGTTAGAAGCTGTGTTTAAGAAACCGCCATTATTGCCAATACCAATTGTGTTAAAAAGATTGGACAATTGAGTACCAGAATTAGCACCAACAGCAATGTTATCGCTTCCAGTTGTATTATGCACAAGTGCCTGATAGCCAACTGCGGTATTATCATTGCTATTACTTTGGGCCAATGCATTAAATCCAACTGCTGTATTGAATAATCCTGAAATGTTTAGGCCAAGTGATACATATCCAATTGAGGTATTATAACTGCCATTGGAATTATTCAAAAGTGCCCTGTTTCCATTTGCAGTATTATTAAAACCTTCTGTATTTGAATAAAGTGCCTGGAATCCATTGGCGGTATTTCTATTTCCGCTGGTGTTGGAATAGAGAGACTGATACCCGACAGCCGTGTTTTCACCTGCTTCATTCGATAACATAGCATCTGTACCTATAGCAGTATTATAATTACCTGTGATATTTGAATAAAGTGCATTGTTCCCCGTGGCTACATTACCATTTCCTGTATTATTTGAATAAAGTGCATTTCCTCCGGTTGCTGTATTTCCAGACCCCGAAGTGTCAGAAAAAAGTGCCGCATATCCATATGCAGTATTTCCAACTCCAATAGTATTTTTATATAGTGCAATTTGCCCAGTGGCTGTATTGTAACTGCCGGTAGTATTAAAATGAAGGGCAAATCCTCCGGTAGCGGTATTCTTCAGTCCGGTGGTATTGGAAAATAGTGCATTGCTACCTATAGCAGTATTGTTTTGCCCTGATGTAATTGACTCTCCTGCAGCTACTCCTAAAAATACATTACCGTTAGCAGGATGCAATTCACCAGCCCACAAATTATTTACCCTAAACCGCACTGGCTGTGAATCGGTAGTCCCAATAAAATGAGTGACAGGGTTGGTGCCTGCATTGCCGGTAAGGCTCCAGCCGGTACTGCCTGCGGCAATGGCTCCCCATGATGCACCATTGTAAAACCAAAAGCTGTTTGCCGTGGTATCATAAACCATTAACCCTTTGGCAGGTTTTGCAATTGCAAGCCGGGAAATGGTGGATGTTCTTGGAACAAGTATCCCTTTGCTATTACTTTTTATTTCCAGTAATGCGCTTGCATCAGGTGTGCTCGTGCAATGCCTACACTTTGAGCAGAAATATTAAAGTTGATGACAACAAGGTATATCAAGATTTGAATTTTTTTCATGACAGTTACTTTGATTTATTAATTACAACATTCAATTGTTCTTTTATTTCTTTTATTTCTTTCAAAAGCAATTCAATCTTTTTGTTTTGTTCTTCAATAATTGATTGTTGTTTCCCGATTTCTATCGGAATTTTGTTTTTAGCGGTCTCAACTTGTTTTTGTAATGTTTCAATAATTGTTTGTTGTTCCTGCACCGCCCTGACCAGGCTCGGCACAAACTGCCCGTAAGCAATGCTGTAATTGTCCGTCGGATTCTTCGGCGCATTCACCCCGTCAAAGGCATAGCCAATCGCTTTGGCAGAGGCTTCCACCTCCTGTGCCACGAAGCCGGTATTGGTGTACTCCTTGTCTTTCGCCATAGCTTCCGCATCGGGCAGATAGCGTTGAGCGATGCTGTCGGGCATTTGTGCGGTGATGTGGCGTTGCAGCTTGTCGGTGTTAATCCAATAAGTGACCGGGCGAAGTTGATTGATAAAAGCCAGCCCCGGCACGTCTTCTTTGATGTTTTCTTTGAAACGCCCGTCGCTGAGGTTGCTCCATCCGGCATAGCCGCCGATGACCATGCCGCCGATGTTTTGACCGATGACGACTTTGTCGGTGGCGTTAGCAATAGCAAAGATGCCAATAGCGGTGGCATGGTTGAGGTTGCCGGATGCCACGTCGGCGGATGCGCCGAAAGCGGTGTTGTAACTGCCGGTGGTGTTGGAACCAAGCGCAGACGTTCCATTGGCGGTGTTGCTGCCGCCGCTCTTGTTGTTAGACAGGGCTTCTAGTCCATTGGCGGTGTTGCCAGTGCCGGTAGTATTGTAATAAAGCGCAACCCTTCCATTGGCGGTGTTGCCGTAGCCGGCTGTGTTGGAATAAAGCGCATTCAGCCCGTTGGCTGTATTGCTTTCTCCAGTCGTATTGGAAAAAAGCGCATTCGCTCCATTGGCGGTGTTGTTGACGCCGGTGGTGTTGGAATAAAGCGCCTGAAATCCATTGGCGGTATTTCTAATTCCGCTGGTGTTGGAATAAAGAGACTGATATCCGACAGCCGTGTTTTCACCTGCTTCATTCGATAACATAGCATCTGTACCTATAGCAGTATTATAATTACCTGTGGTATTTGAATAAAGTGCATTGTTTCCCGCTGCTACATTACCGTTTCCTGTAATATTTGAATAAAGCGCATTTCCTCCCGTTGCCGTATTGCCAGACCCCGAAGTGTCAGAATAAAGTGCCGCATATCCATTTGCAGTATTTCCAACTCCAATAGTATTTTTATATAGTGCAATTTGTCCAGTGGCTGTATTGTAATTGCCGGTACTATTAAAATGAAGGGCAAATCCTCCGGTGGCGGTATTCTTCAGTCCGGTGGTATTGGAAAATAGTGCATTGCTACCTATAGCAGTATTGTTTCTCCCTGAAGTAATTGACTTTCCTGCACCTAATCCTAAAAATAAATTGCCGTTAGCAGGATGCATTTCACCAGCCCACAAATTATTTACCCTAAACCGCACTGACTGTGAATCGGTAGTCCCAATAAAATGAGTGGCAGGGTTGGTGCCTGCATTGCCCGTTAGGCTCCAGCCGATACTGCCTGCGGCAATGGCTCCCCATGATGCACCATTGTAAAACCAAAAACTATTTGCCGTGGTATCATAAACCATTAACCCTTTGGCAGGGTTTACAATAGCCAAACGGGAGCTGGTAGATGTTCGGGGAACGAGCATGCCTTTAGTATTGCTCTTTATATCGAGTATGGCACTTGCATGTGGTGCAGTGGTATTAATGCCTACCGATTGGGCAAACAAAATTGTTGACAATAACAGGCAGCTACTTATACAGAGTAATATCTTTTTCATAAAACTTTATTTTAAATTAGTTGTTACCTGTTTTATTAATAATTCCATTTCTTTTTTCATTTCAGCTATTTCTTTTTTCAGTTCTTCAATAAACTTTTGCTGCTCCTGCACCGCTTTTACCAGCGGCACTACAAACTCTGCATACCTAAGAGAATATAATTCAGTTGATTTTTTAGGAATAGTAATGCCGCTGAAATCGTAACCCGATTCTTTGGCTGCTTTTTCTACCTCCTGGGCAAGGAAACCACTTAGCTTTATTTTTTCCCCGTCATATTTTTCGGGATAATCTTTGGTGTCTTTATTACCCGTAATTTCTCTCATGGCTTTTATGTTGAGGTAATAAGTAACTGGTTTCAGCCTGGTAATAAATTCCAGCCCTTTCACCTCTTCTGTTATTTTATTTTTAATCCGGGCATCGGAAAATATACTCCAACCTTTCCAGCCGCCAATCCAGTTAGAGTTGGCATTTCCAATGAATGCCTGGTTAGATGCAGCATTTAACCAACCATCATTGCCAATGCTGATTGTGTTGTTTAGATTTGGTGTGTTTGGGTCTGTACCGGAATTATAACCTATAGCGATATTACCACTACCTGTGGTATTGTTATAAAGAGCGTTGAATCCAATTGCGGTATTTATTTGTCCACCAGAGTTGTTGTAAAGTGTTTTGTATCCATTGGCAGTATTACCAACACCAAATCCTGTATTTTTAAAAAGAGCCTGGTGTCCATTGGCAGTATTGTAATTCGAAATAGTATTGTTATAAAGAGCCTGGTATCCATTGGCGGTATTTTCATTTCCTAGTGTGTTTGAATAAAGTGCCTGGTATCCATTGGCGGTATTATTTTCCCCTTCGCTATTGTTCCGTAGTGCCTCCGATCCATTTGCTGTATTATGATCTCCCGTAGTGTTGAATAAAAGTGCATAGTATCCATTGGCTGTATTATAAGATCCTGTAGTGTTGAAACGAAGAGCCGCAGTTCCTGAAGCAGTATTATAAGATCCGGTATTGTTATCTGAAAGTGCACTTGTGCCAATTGAAGTATTATAATTTCCTATTGTGTTTGAATAAAGAGCCCCGCCGCCGTTTGCTGTATTATGATTTCCTATTGTGTTTGAATATAGTGCCTGGTATCCATTGGCTGTATTATTATCTCCCGTTGTATCTGAAAAAAGAGCCTGGTATCCATTGGCAGTATTTCCAATTCCTCTGATGTTGTTTAAAAGAGAACCTTCACCAATAGCGGTATTAAAATTGCCTGTTGTATTTGCAAAAAGGGCATTTCTTCCAACTGCAGTATTGGAGTGGCCTTTAGTGTTGGATGTGAGTGCATACGTTCCTTGTGCAGTGTTGCTGTAGCAAATTGTATTTGCCTTAAGTGCATAATAACCGATTGCGGCATTAAAGTTTCCATCGGTATTAGCAGATAAAGCATTTTCACCGATTGCGGTATTGGCTTGTCCTGTTGTGTTAGTTTGCCCGGCGCCTACTCCTAAAAAAACATTACCATTGGTGGGATGTAATGCACCTGCCCACAAATTATTTACCTTAAAGCGCAAGGGCTGTGCATCGGTAGTCCCAATAAAATGAGTGACAGGGTTGGTGCCTGCATTGCCGGTAAGGCTCCAGCCGGTACTACCTGTGGCAATGGCTCCCCATGATACACCATTGTAAAACCAAAAGCTGTTTGCCGTGGTATCATAAACCATTAACCCTTTGGCCGGTTTTACAATTGCAAGCCGGGAAATGGTGGATGTTCTTGGAACAAGTATCCCTTTGCTATTACTTTTTATTTCCAGTAATGCGCTTGCATCAGGTGTGCTTGTTCCAATGCCTACACTTTGAGCAGCAATATTAAAGTTGATGACAACCAGGCATATCAAAATTTGAATTTTCTTCATGGTAGTTACTTTGATTTATTAGTTACATTATTCAATTGTTCTTTTATTTTTTGTATTTCTTTCAAAAGCAATTCAATCTTTTTATTTTGTTCTTCAATAATTGATAGTTTTTTCCCGATTTGTACCGGGATTTCTGCCTTGGCTACTTCAACCTGTTTTTGTAACATTTCAATTATTTGTTGCTGCTCCTGCACCGCCCTGACCAAGCTCGGGACAAACTGCCCATACGCAATGCTGTAATTGTCCGTCGGATTCTTCGGCGCATTCACCCCGTCAAAGGCATAGCCAATCGCTTTGGCAGTGGCTTCCACCTCTTGTGCCACGAAGCCGGTATGGGTGTACTCCTTGTCTTTCGCCATAGCTTCCGCATCGGGCAGATAGCGTTGAGCGATGCTGTCGGGCATTTGGGCGGTGATGTGGCGTTGCAGCTTGTCGGTGTTTATCCGCTATGAGTGTTCCATAGGATCACTTCGATTTCCTATGAAACCAAGGTCTTCGATCGGTAGAATTTAAACAAGTTCCAAATCAATTCTTCCTCCGCTGCTGGTTCTCTTCACAAACAGCTTTTTTTGTTGTGGTGGTGGTTGAAGGTTAATAGCATCTGACAATGCCTCTTTTACCCAAGCATAGGTTTGCAGGTGAAGAACATCAAAGGTAATAAATAAATCGGGAGACCTACGTTTCAAATCTCCTTTAAGTTACGCTTTGCTTAAACCGATACAAGTACATAGAACTAATACTTTTTTCATCAGTCTATTTTCAAAACGCTGATTAAAATCCAAAGCAAATTAATAATGGTAAATCTTGCGTCAAATCCGTAAACAAAGTTTAAGCATACAATACCACAAATAATTATTAAGAACCGTTTGTGTCTGCCTATGTAGTCAGTTATATGTTTCATTTATAGTTTTTGTCTTCTCTTTCAAAACCCTCGCCAGGCAAAAATCAATTTTGCCTTTCATAGTTATACAATAATCGTATGGGCTGTTATATATTCAAAGCTAATTTAAACAAGATAATTCAGTCTTACGTTTTATTTCTGATTTAAGTTACGTTTCGCTAAACCTTAAAACCAGCAGCGTATATCATCTAATAATGCCTCTTCTACCCAAGCATAGTTTGCAGGTGAACAACACGTGCCAAAGGCAAAAATCTCAAGGTTTTATAAAGTGAAGTATTTCGTTTGTATCTCCAACTCGTAAAACAAGAATATATTTTCCCGCTGAAAGCTTACGAATATCAAGTGATGTTTCTTTATTGAGGATAATTATCCCCTGCTTTAACACACGACCTAGCTCGTCCATTAGGGTTAGTTGGGCAGTTCCATTTTCTCCGTAGGCTATAACTTTTAATTCATCTTTTGCAGGATTAGGATATACCTGCAAGGTTTTTGAATAGCCTTGAAAATTTATTGCTACTACTTGACTATATATGAATGCTCCATCTTTATCCACCATTTTGAGTCTGTATAAGTTGCTTCCTGAAAAAGGCTTTGAATCTATAAAGGAATAGTATGTAGAAGATAGGGGGTTTCCTGATGCGGCAACAGTACCAACTTTTTGAAAAGTGCTACCTAAAGTTTTTCTTTCAACTACGAAGTTGAAAAGATTTTGCTCTTGGGCTGTATGCCATTGTAAGCGTATGTCGCGATTTATCCGCGTTGCTGAAAATGATTCCAATATTAGGGGCAGAAGAGTTTGAGAATATTTGGCAATGAAAATTTCTCCATACGAAGGTGTACTTGATAATGTATGACTACCTACACCAAAATCAAAATCTACAGTTGAGCTAAAATGACCAACAAGATACAGTTGGTTCGCATTATTTACAGCAATGCCTCGCCCATCATCATAATCAGTACTCCCTATATGACGAGCCCATAAAGCAGTACCTGTGGAACTGTATTTCACAACAAACAAATCATTGTAGCCGTTGCTGATTAAGGGAATCCCACTAAAAATACAAGTATCAGCGAAACTTCCAGTTATGTAAACATCGTTTGCGCTATCAGTATAAACAGCATACCCTGCAGCATAGCTACCTGAATCAAAGTCAGCGCTTCTCATCCAAACAATGTCTCCTGAAGGGCTATACTTTATAAGAAACATTTGAAAGATACCAACGTTTATCAATGAATCTGATGTGTTGCTGAATTTTAGACTCTTACTTAAAAACAACCCCGTTAAAATCACATTGTTTAAAGCATCAGTCGTTACCTGCGAAGAATAATCGTTGGTTTGTCCCCCTGCAGCCCTTGCCCACAGGAAGTTTCCAGAAGAATCATACTTTGCTATAAAAAGATCAGTGCCTTCATTAGTGAACGTTGTATTTCCAAAAGTAGTAGGAGCAGTATTAAAAAATGAATGAGAGTCACCGAATCTACCCGCAACCAATAAATTACCTTGTGAATCGACAGAAAGGCTGGTTGGACTTTCTCCTAAAATACCTCCTTCACGCTTAGCCCATATAACGTTTCCTGCGACATCAAGTTTCACTAAGAATAAATCCCATTCTCCTGCATTCGATAATGAAACGGCTTCAAAATTAATTACATTGTCAGTAAAACGACCTCCCCAATAAATATTTCCCTGCATGTCCGTTGTTAATGACGTGCCATACTCATCCTTTGCACCTCCTGCGGTTTTCACCCAAACAACATTGCCTGATGTGTCAAACTTTATAACAAACATGTCTGCTTCAATTGCAGAAGTATCATTGTTTTGAAGAGTAATGGTATCAAAGGTAATGGAGCGACTTGTAAAGGAGCCTGTAACAAATACATTTCCAAAACGGTCTACTGCCACCCCAGCAGCACCGTCATTGTTTAATCCTCCAGCAGATTTTGCCCACATAACGTCACCGTTAGCATTAAACTTGGCTACAAACATATCTTCACTACCGTTGTTTCTTAAGGTGTCAGAGCCGAACACTAGAGTAGTACCCGTGAAATATCCCGCTATACAGACATTGCCCATTAAATCCACTGCAGATGAACCCAAACGATAGGAGTTATTTCCATAAGGGCAGGTCACCCATTCCAATATTGAAGGCTGTGAGAAAGAAATCTTGAAGCAAAAAATCAGGAAAAAAGTAAAGAAGTATTTCATAAAGTGGTGTTTTTCGTAGCCAGTTCCCTTCAAGGGATTTCGCTTTGATAATGACTATCAGAAAAGCTCTTTAAATTGAATTGGTAAAAACCATCTATTTTATTCTTTTCGTAAAATCTTATCCCCCAGTCAAAGTTTTCCTTTGGCCACTTCAATTTACCATGAAACCCATAAGTACGACAGGTACAATTAAACAAGTTTCAAATCAATTTTGCCTTTTATAGTTATACAATAATCGTATGAGCTGTTGTATTATTCAAAGCTAATTTAAACAAGATAATTCAGTCTTACGTTTTATTTCTGATTTAAGTTACGTTTCGCTAAACCTTAAAACCAGCAGCGTATAACATCTAATAATGCATCTTCTACCCAAGCATAGTTTGCAGGTGAAGAACCTGCAAAGGCGAATTTTTTTTAAGTTGTCTTCAATTACTGAATCATATTATTGGGGATAATTCGCATTGCAGTTGAGTGTTCTACAACCGTATAATGATTGATCCCAAATAGTTCTGCATAAGGTCTGAACTTGTTTTTGAATTTTTCATTAATTAACTGTACGTCTGCTTTTTGACCTATGTCGCAATGAATAACTGTAACAAATTTGAATTGTGTTGCATCATTTGGAACTGCTGGCAAGCAAAGACTAAGATTTGCAGCATATAGATAAGTGTGCTTACTTGATAGAAACATACACAAACTATCCGTTGCTTTTTTAACTATATCCCACGATTTTTTTTCAATAGTTTCTGGCGTAGTTAATGAAGCTAATGAAAAGTCCTTTAATTCAATTAGCCAATACAAATTTTCTCCTGCATCAAACCAGCAGGCATCCATTTCTTTAAAATGATTGCCTGAAAGTGCAGTATATCCACTACAAGTAGCAAAGCGGAAAAAATTTGCATCAGGGAAATTTAGTGTTATTTTACTTTCGGTAAATCCGGGCATAATTAATTTTATAGTCCTAAATCAAGTTTTACTTCTTCGTCTGACATTTTTATAGCTTCTTCAGAAATTGGATTTTCAGGAAACTCTTTTCTTAAATCATATATTTTAAATTCTACTGATTTTCCTTTTTCTCGTTTTAACGAATAGCAATTGGTTGGAACTTCATCTCTTCTAGCAGATAAATGTATTTGTTTTAAAACAAAATGATTATGTGTAGCAATGAAAACTTGTATGCCTGCCTTTGCCATAAGCATAAGCATTTCAACCAACTCTCTTGTAGCTTCTGGGTGAAGAGTTGTTTCGGGTTCGTCAAAAAACAAAACTGCGTTTGAATTTAATTGTCTATTGCGAATTAATGTAGTTAGAATGCCAATTTTTTTAACCCCTTCTGCTGTCAGTTGCATTGGAAACTCTGTGTTTCCCTTTTTAAAAAGAAAATCATCATCAGATTGTTGTTCAATATGTCCTTCAAAAAGATCTTCTAATTTTTTATTTACGTCTCTCAACTCGGAAGTGACATTCCCTTGTTGAGTAGGTATAACCAATGCTCTAATTAAATCAAGATATGTGTCATCAAATCCTGGCATATGCAAGTTGTCTCTTGTTGCTCTAATTGCTTTAAGAGAAGTCAATACTTCTTTTGCAGGAATAAATAAACACCTGAAATTTTCAGAAATTGGTTTAATGTGTTCTTGGCAATCTACAATTGTATTTGTGGTTGACTCTCCAAAAGAAAAATGCAAACGTTCTTCATAATTAAGTTTCGAATGTTTAAACTCAATATTTACAGATAGCTTTTCTTTTGTGATTTTACTTACTAGTTCACCCAATCCTTTTTTCCCAGGCTGATAAGTATCAGTAAGTTTTTCTGCTATAAGTTTTTTGAAGTTTACATCTTCATTCTTCTGTCTCTTTCCATATATATCAATTGTCTTAGCAGAAGCGTAAAGTAGTTTAAGCAAGCCTGTTTTACCAGTATCGTTTTTACCTATTATGACATTTACAGCAGCAAATTCATTGCTTTTGAATTCGCCGTACCCCATAAAGTTTTTTAGTATTATTGATTTTATCATTGTTTTAAAAATAGACCTTTTGAGCTGCGAAGTTAAGTAGTATATCTTACATTATAAGTTAGTTTACTAAAAGCTGCTTTATATGTATTACCGTTTTCATTGGGTTTTCCCCGCTAGTCGAAGTGTTCCGCAGGATCACTTCGATTTTCTATGAAACCAATGTCTTCGACCGATAGAATTTCAACAAACTCCAAATCAATTTTTCCTTTCATAGTTATACAATAGTCAGATGCGCCGTTATATACTTAAAGCCAATTTAAAGAACTTAACTGCAATCTAAGCACTCATATGTTTGCTGCTATGAGACCTACGTTTCATTTTTGATTTAAGGCTAAAACATAAAGGAGGTGCAACACTTACTATAGAGAAAACAGAATATTTACCGCACCAAATTCAGCATCCCCTTCTTCATCACTTCCTTACCGCTTAGCAATGTCACTTTAGCAACATACACATACACTCCTGTTGGTTGTGGCTTCCCTTTGCTCGTCCCGTTCCAGCCTTCGTTTTTGTCTTTGGTGGTAAATATCTTTTCGCCCCATTGGTTCCAGATGGTTAGTTCGAGACGGTCTATGCTGGTGCCATAGACTCTGAACACATCATTTAGCCCGTTGTTGTCGGGGGTGAAGGTGTTGGGGATGTAAAGGTCTTCGACGGTTTTGAGTGTGACCAATACCTGTGCGGTGTCGGCGCAATCATCAGTGGTTTTGCCGGTGACGGTAAATGTTTGCTGCGTGTTGACTACTATGTTTTGCGTGGTGGCGGATTGATTGGTAAAGTTGGCTAGAGGCAGCCACGATGTAACCCCAAAAGACCTGCTGCCCGTGACTTCCAGGCTCACTGCATTACCTGCGCTGATGGGATTTGGCGAAGCCGATAATGAAAGTACCAATGGTGTGATGGGATTGAGCGTAACCACTGTAGCCGGTGAAATACAACTGCCATTGTTGATTGTCACATTGTAAGTACCGGGTGCCACATTAGTAAACACATTGTTGGGGCTGTAAGCAGTACCATCTATGCTATAAATGGTGGCATTGGCAATAGGAAAAGTGACGGTAATAGTACCTGATGGCACCGGGC
>JANMMU010000097.1:0-91260 GCA_031373555.1 Segetibacter sp.
AAAGGTCGCAAAACCATCTGTAAAAAAGGTAGCCTCAGTAAAACCAAAGAAAAATAATAATTAGTATAGTAAATTATTCTACTGATAAAAAATAAAATTATGTCCGAATCTGTTTCATTAATAAAAGACAACCCGTTGTTGCCGGCAGAAGACTATGCTGCCATGCGCAAACAAGGTTTTAAAGCAATTGAAAAATTGGGTAGTGCATTATGGACAGATTACAACAATTCCGACCCCGGCATTACCATTCTTGAAGCAGTTACCTATGCCATTACCGACCTTGCCTACCGCACCGGCTTTGAAGTAAAAGATTTACTCACACCTGAGCATTTAACAGATGATACCTGGAAGCAGATTTTTTACACAGCCAGGCAGATACTGCACAACAGCGCACTCACCATAACCGACTACCGCAAAATGATTGTGGACATAAAAGGTGTACGCAATGCCTGGATAGAACCATCAAAAGAGTATGAAGTGCCCATTTGGATAGATTACAACTATTTTGAAAAACGAAAAGACGAAAATTGCGGATGTGATGACAACATACCCAAAACCTGCTTTGGCAGAACGGCACTGGATGCTGCTACACCGGAAAAATTTAGTGAATTTAAAACTGCTAAACAAAAAGAAATACAGGATGCAATTACCAAATATAACCAGTTAAAAACAGATGCAGAAAAAGTACTGCAGGAAATAGAAACTAAACTGAAAAATGAAAATGACCTATTTACCATACAACAACTGAATGCTGCAAAAGCAAAAAA
Organism: Segetibacter sp.; assembly: GCA_031373555.1. GTDB lineage: Bacteria > Bacteroidota > Bacteroidia > Chitinophagales > Chitinophagaceae > Segetibacter. The sequence continues at coordinate 768 of JANMMU010000097.1, forward strand.
AAGCAGGGAATTAAAGACAACACTATCCAAACTGGTTGATATAGATAGTGATTTGAAACTTATAAATGAAATGAAAGGTGACACCCTTTCTAAAATAATTGAACTGGAGGGCCTGTATAATGTGATGGTGGAATACGAGGAAGATGTGCTGCTGGATGACCACCGCGAAGAAGTACGGCAGCAGGTAATACAAAAACTGTCGAATCATCGCAACCTCTGCGAGGATTTTCTCACCGTGAATGCAGTGGAATATATTGATTTTGGCATAGGCGCTTCCATTGCGCTGGAAGAATATGCAGATTCCGATATAGTGCTGGCCGAAATATTTTTCATCATTTACAAATACTTTACACCCTCCATCCCCTTTAATACTATTCAACAGATGCTTGATAAGGGGTATGACATTGAAGAGATATTTGATGGCCCTGCACTTCGCCACGGTTTTATCGAAAACAGCACCATAGAAAATACCGACCTGTTCAGGGATATCCGCCTCTCAGATATCATCAACGAAGTGATGGATATAAAGGGTATTAACGCTATCACCTATCTGCACCTTCCTTTTACTGATTTTACCGACCCGGGTGAAGCAAAACAATATTTTAACGAATGGGTAAAATTTTTGCAGGACGAGAGAAAGGTTGCCCGTATAGTTCCAACAAAATCGAAAGTAATTTTTTGCAAGCAACGTGATATAATAACTTACAATACAGGCAGCACTACCGACAGGCGACCAGAAAGGATGCTAAAACTTTTTAAAGATTTAAAAACGGCAGAAAGAAAATATAAGCTGGAAGATATACAACTAGATCTGCCCATACCATCCGGCGAAAATATGGAGTTGGAAGATTATTATCCGGTAACCTGGTCGCTCCCCATGTGCTATGGTGTAAGCGACCGTGCAGGGTTACCTGGTGATGCAGACGAAAAAAGAAAGGCACAGGCAATGCAGTTAAGAGGGTATATGTTGTTTTTCGAACAGTTGATCCTCAACCATCAGGTGCAGCTCAATCATCTTAGGGGTATTTATACAATGGATGATACCGTATCAAAAACACATTTTACAAAACCACTGGCTGAATTTTCTGGTGAAGATGAGTTTCACAGCCAGAAAAAACTATTGGAAGGGTTGCTGATTAATTTTGGCAATCATGACAGTGCGCATTTTGATCAGGTATTGAAAGACTTTGCCCATGTATTGCAGAACCTGGTAGAGTCGCCGGAGCTGTTCAACGAAAGAAGAAACCGCTTCCTTAACCATTTCCTAGCAAGGTTCAGCGAAGATGTGAGTGAGTATGAAGCCATCAACCGCTGGCTGGTACCCCACAAGGTTGATGAACGCCTGATAAAGGACAAAACCAGTATCCTCAAAAACGGTGAGTATTATAAGATCAGCAGCAACAGGGGTAAAGGATTTGATTATACACGTCCTGAATTCTGGGATACAACCAATGTATCAGGGCTGGAAAGAAGGGCAGGTCGCCTGCTGGGCTTTAGAAATGTGCAGCGGCATACACTGGCACCGACTTTCATTTTTGCAGAACCGGTGATGGAACTGAATACTAAAAAGCAGCCTGAGCAAAAGAAAAACAAGAAGGCCCAACCTTTAAGTGTTATAAAAATTGTTGATCCCTGTAATAGTGAAAATGTATTGTTAACCAGCGTAGAAGTAGCCGATGGCTGCTGTGTAGAAATGCTGATGAGCGAAATAATTGCACATGCAGATGACCGCCGTAATTTTAAATTTCATGACGAACTAAATCAACGTGCAAGAAAAACAGCAGGCACGGTAGGAAATTTTTGGTTTGAACTTTACGATGGATATGATATGGAAACTGCAGTACTGTTGGGTACCAGCAATCACTACGACAAACGTGAAAACCGTGACAAGGCATTCAGGGAACTGCAGGAAGCAATCAGGCTTATAAACAGCAATGAAGGGATGCACCTGGTGGAGCATATACTGCTAAGGCCAAAACTAGATGAAGTGCTGGATGAAGTGAACAGTACTATACCGGTATCTTTTTTAAATATATGCTTAGATAAGTGCGACCTTGGCATAGGCCTGGGTGAAGGCACACAAACTCCTGCTTACAGGAAAAAAATCAACAGGCTTCCGGCAGAAAAATGCTACGACAAAATGCCCTGGATATTGCAGTATATGCGGTTTAACAAAAAAACAAATAAATACGACCAGCCGTTGCTGTTTCAGCAAGTATTCTCCGACGGTTCCGAACCTGTATTACTTAAATTCAGGCGGTACACTTCTATGGTAAAACGCATAAATGATTTACAGGAGTTTGGCTCGGAAAGGATTAATTATACCATTATTTCCAATGAAGCAGATGAAGCAACTAAACTGAGATACAGCTTCATCATCAAGGGGGGTAATCAGGAAGTACTGGCCCAAAGTCCTTTTGTGTTTAATAAACGAAAAGCAGGAAAACCAGTACCTGCAGATGACATAGAAGATGAAATAACAGCACTTATGCAATGGTTTGGTAATGAAATGGACTGGTATTGTGGAGCAAACCCCTGCGACAATAACGAAGATGCTTATTCTTTTAGGGCAACAGTGGTGCTGCCTTGCTGGCCAAAGCGGTTCAGGAATGCAACTTTCAGGAACCTCGTTGAAAAAACGATACATGCACAATCGCCTGCACATACCGCCATGCATATTGTGTGGCTGGGCATACTCGAAATGATCCGCTTTGAAAAAGCATATTGCGACTGGCTTCAGGAAATGTCAATAACTGAAATGCCATCTTACGAAAAAGTGAATCCGCTGGTAGATGTGCTGAATACAATAAAACCTTGCGGTAATTGCGAAGATGATTGTGGTGAGCAGGAAAAATAAGTATGTAAAATGAAACACAGACAATGACGCATTTGATTAACAGGCTACAGTTCCAGATAAATTGTTCCGAACAGGACAGAGCCCTTAGTATGCGACAGAATTTTGCTCAAACACTACAGTTGCAGATAGCATCAGTAATTGACAAAGTGTGTTCGCAATATGTACCGGGTAATGAGTGGATACAGATTGATAAAGTCGAGATAGATATGGGACAATTGAGCCCAAATGCATTTGATACTGAATTTGATAAAATATTTCTTTACAGGTTTGAAAAAGAGTTGGTTGCAAAACTTTCAGGCATATCATTAGAAGAGCGCAATGGCTCTGTACACCATTCAATGTTTAGCTTGCTGAAATATTTTCTTAAAAACGGAGTATTGCCCTGGTGGGCCGATGAAGCTGCAATAAACCTGGAAGCAGTATGTAAAGATGTATTTGTAAATTCTGAAAAATTGATGGAGCAATTTTTTTTGCAGCAGGCAAACAATATAGCTGTGTGGCAAAGAATAGTTTTTCAATTGGGAGTTGATACAAAAATGCATATTGTAAAAATGTTGAAGGCACTTGAAGTAGCAAAAAAAGTGATCAATGAAATGCTTACAATATTGATAGAAGAATTAAGTGCATTACCGGATGCACAAAAAACAACTGTACTAAAAAAGCTAGAATGGCAGGCCAATAAAATAGATGATCTTATAATTGGCAATGCCCCATTATTTTTTGCTGCTGTAGATAATCAACTACAGCTAAAAAAAGCTGGGGCGGCTGTTTTGCTAAAGCTTTTTTCCGCAACACCCAATGATTTTGAGTTAGTAAAGAATCTATTGAACACAAAATTGGTTGGTATTGAGACAGGGCAAACAAGGGGGGATAAAATTAAACATGAAATAGAAGAAACTAAACTCAACGGACTTGAGAATAAAGATGAAAATGACGACGAATCAGATTATGAAAAATTAATGGTAAAAGGGGCCGGCATTATATTGCTGGCACCATTTTTAAAATCATTTTTTACTACGCTGCAATTGCTTCAGGCAAATGAATGGGTTACCAGGCAAGCGCAGATAAAAGCAGTTTATTTACTTAAATATCTTGGTAATGGACCACAACAATATGAGGAATACCAGCTTGTGCTGGAAAAACTGCTTTGTGGCTTACCCATTAATCATCCAATAGAAGCGGCACCTGAATTTACACAAGCCGAAACTGATGAAGCACAAGATTTGCTTCTTTCGGTATTGGAGCATTGGCAACGGTTAAAAAATACTTCTGTTAACGGCCTGCGGGAATCATTTTTTAAAAGAGATGGCATTTTAACTGCAAAAGAAAACAACTGGCAACTACAGGTAGAAAGAAAAACAATGGATGTATTGTTAGAAAGCATACCCTGGGGGTTTTCTACAATAAGCCTGCCCTGGAATAAATATATAATTTTTACAGAATGGTAAATGAAAAAATAAATATAAAAGCATCGGAGCATTTAGTAAGCAATATTCATGAAAATGCAAGCTGTTTGGGACAGGAAATAAACTGGTTTGCGAAGCAGGTAAACCTTCGACTGGCTAATCATTTTTCCGAAAAGAAAGAAAATGAGGAAGATCAATTTATTGTCGATCAAAATCATTCAACTGAACTTGAAAAAAATCTTCCACCTGATCTTTCTTCCGGCCAATCTGTATATGCCGATTTTGTAAATTACTACCAGCTCACTGATGATGAAAGGATGCTGTTGATACTTGCTATTATACCGCATATACAGCCTCATCTGTTGGATGTGTTTTTTACTGCCAATAAAACAAATGGCAGGGGTTACACCGAGTTTGGAGGCATAAAAGCTAACCGGCACAGTGGTTTTATCCCTACTATAGAAACGGCACTTTTTGTTTTAGCCGGCAATGATCTCACAAAACGTTTTAGTTTGTACAAACTTTTTGAGCCCGATCATATTTTTCTGGCCCATAACATTATTGTACTTGATAAAGGGCAGCAAAGCGAAACCTTCTGCAGTAGTTCTATTAATATATCAGATGAATATATTGATTTCTTTACCACAGGTAAAATACGCAAACCACTGTTCAGTACAGAGTTTCCGGCAAAACAACTACAGACTAAAATGAACTGGGAAGATTTAGTTTTAGATGATTTTACTGCACAACAGTTAGATGAATTGAGGATATGGATGAAGTATAGCGGAACGCTGATGAATGATTGGGGAATGGCTAAAATTTTAAAACCCGGTTACAAAGCACTTTTTTATGGCCCGCCGGGCACAGGCAAAACACTTACGGCTGCTTTGCTGGGTAAGCAATTTGGTTTGGATGTTTACCGTATAGATCTGTCTATGGTAATTAGTAAATACATTGGCGAAACTGAGCAAAACCTGGAAAAAGTTTTTAAAAAAGCCGAAAACAAAAACTGGATTTTATTTTTTGATGAAGCAGATGCTTTGTTTGGTAAACGAACCAATATTTCTGATGCACACGATAAATATGCCAACCAGGAAATATCGTACCTGCTGCAGCGGTTAGAAGAATATCCGGGCATGGTGATACTGGCAAGTAATATGCGTAACAATGTAGATGAGGCATTTACCAGGAGACTGCAATCCATCATTGCTTTTAATAAACCCCAGTATAAAGAAAGATTACGGCTGTGGGAAAATGCATTCAGCAAAGAATGTACACCGCCGCCTAAAGAAGAAATAGAACGCATATCCCAGCAGTACGACCTTGCAGGCGGTTCAATAATAAATGTAATTCAGTTTGCTTCTTTAGTATCATTAAACAGGGGCGATAAAAATGTAACTCCCCAGGATTTGCTGATGGGCATAAAAAAAGAATACAGGAAAGAAGGAAAGACTTTGTAAAAGTATTTGTATGTATACTACAACACAAAAAGAAAACCAAACGGCAGAAAATGTAACACCTGCTGCTGTATCACCCATACGGTTGCAACCGAAACTTTCCATTGGTGCAGTAAACGACCCAATGGAATATGAGGCCGATGCCATGGCTGATAAAGTAATGAGCATGCATGAACTGCCATCTGTCGCGGCAGGTAATGCAGGTGGCATTCAACGCAAATGCTCCCATTGTGAAGAAGAAGAAAAAGTGCAGCGTAAACCATTAGCCTCTTTTATCCAAAGAAAAGAATCATCAGCAGTCACAGTGGCATCTGATTCTGTAAGCAACCAGATAAATGCAACTAAGGGAAGTGGCAGCAGTATGGACAGACACACACAATCCTTTATGCAAAACAGGTTTGGCACCGATTTTAATGATGTGAAAATTCATACCGGCGGCGAAGCGATTCAAATGAACCGGGAGTTGAGCGCAAAAGCATTTACGGTTGGTAATGATATTTATTTTAATGAAGGGCAGTACAATCCAAATTCAGATGAAGGAAAACATTTGCTGGCGCATGAGTTGACGCATACCGTGCAGCAAAGTGATTTGGTGCTTAAAAAAGTTCAAAAAAAATGTACTTCAGAAGCCCCAGATAAGGATGAAACCATCTATACAACAGGAGAAGGGGAGGCAAAAAAAAAATACAGTTATGCAGAAGAGTCATCTGCAGAAGCTTTTATTAGTAAACATCCTGAATTAAATCTGATTTGCCATAAAATTAAAGAAGCCGCCGGCTATGTATTCACAATCTATTTAAAAAGTAAATCTCCTGATCCATCTCCCAAGGATCCTGAAAAAAAAATCACCTGATGACGTTAAACCTGTGGTTTTAGCTGATCCCGTTTTTGCATTAACGTTTGATGACGGACCACATGCAGAAGAACTTGGAAAAGGGAAAAACAGAACTGAAAATGTATTGGATGTTTTAAAAACAGAAGGGATAAAAGGAGCATTTTTTATTCAAACTGGTGTTGCTTACAGAGGTGCAAGCGCAAATGGCAAAACTCTCGTCGAAAGGATGACTACTGACGGACATATTGTAGGGATACATACAGGTGGAACGATAGATCATGAACTTCATACAGAAGCAGTTAAAAAAGGAACACTCGAAAAAGAACTTGCAGACTCAAAAAAATATATTACTGAAAATACAAGTCAAAAAAGCGCTGATTTAGTAAGACCTCCAACCGGTAAATACAATGCAGATGTAGAATCTGTTTATGCAAAACTCGGTCTTAAAAACTTATTATGGGACATTGACGGGGATGAAGGAAAAAATCTGGATATCGCTACATTAAAGGTCAACCTGGATAAAGGGCTTGCTGCAGCCAAAAAGAATAGTTGGAAACCATGGGCGCAAAAAGTGTCCTCAAAAATAGTAGTACTTTATCATGATATTCAAAAAGGTACTGCTGACAATTTAAGTTCATTGATAACTTATATAAGAGATACCGTTAAAGCTTTAAGTAAGAATGCTAATTCGGCAAAATTTGATAAACCATGATCGGATAGAGTGCTCAGTCTAATTGTTTACCTGTAAATGAATAAATAAATCCCGATGTCTATAAAGAGTCAAAATATTGCCAGGCGATTCAGTGAAAATTTTCCATCGATGCATCTGATGATTCAGTAGAGAATGAGACCAAGGAAATGGCCGATACCATTATGCGTATACCGGAAAAAAGTTCATCCGGCGCAAATACAGACCTTACAGAAAAGAAATGAATATTTAATTTTTTACAAATGAAAATCTAAACCTTAATTGTCAGATCATTCTTTCATATTACCCCAATCACCAACTATTGCACCAGCAGCAATCAAAGATGTAATGCCAGCCCGGGAACAATTACAAAACGAACTTGAAATACAGCCTTTACAAAAAACATCTATCCAGCTCAAACTTTCCATTGGCTCTTCTGATAATCCCTTAGAACAAGAAGCCGATGCTATGGCAGATACCATTATGCGGATGCCAGAGCAAAACTTCATCCAACGCAAATGCAGCCATTGTGAAGAGGAAGAAAAAGTACAACGCAAACCTTTAGCCTCCTTTATACAAAGAAAAGAGTCATCATCAGACGCAGTTGCATCTGATGCCATCAGCAGTCAGATAAATTCCAGCAGGGGAAGTGGCAGCAACATGGATAACCAAACGCAATCTTTTATGCAAAGCAGGTTTGGGACTGATTTTAGTGATGTCAAAATTCATACAGGCAACGAATCCTCACAACTGAACCGGGAGTTGGGCGCAAAAGCATTTACTGTTGGTAATGATATTTATTTTAATGAAGGGCAATACAATCCGGGTTCGGGTGGGGGAAAACATTTGCTCGCTCATGAGCTGACGCATACGATTCAGCAGGGTGCGGTATTACAAAATAAAACACTCCGCAGGCAAATTAAAACTATCCCCGTTACCGCTTTTAATATTAACACTCCATCAATCCAAAGGGCTATGAAATTTGAACTGCAAACTGGAAACATAATATGGAGAACAGATGGTACAAAAAGAAAAGAACTTCCCAGAAAATTTGGACCTCATGACTTTTTGCATAAAGGCACAAAAGGCAAACCCGCAACTGGAACCAAGGAAGGTGCCGCAGTGGAGTTACAATCGGAGCATGGAGGATTTGTTGAATTTGAAACCCCGAAATGGTTTAGTAAATGGTGTGATTTAAAAGAGCGTATTCAGGAAGCCGTTGATATGGTTGACACAATAAACAAATCAAAAGTTATTAGCACCATTGGAGTTGTTAATACAGTTAAATATCCATTTGATACAAAAAGATTATTGAAAACAGATAAGTTTCCACAAGGGCTTTCTTCAAAAGAATCATTGATTGTTGAAATTTTGGACCCAACATGGGAAGCAAAAATACAAGTATCAGAAGCGATAGAACTTTCACAATATGAATCTTTATCAAAAGAACATGAGTTAGCTTCTAAAGTGACTTCTAATTTAACAAGTGCTCAAAATATTTTAAATACAGCTAACACTGCTTCCTTGCCAGCTACTAGTCTTGTAAATCTTCTTGGGTTTTTACAGATGATTTCAAATTACATAATGAGAGGGCAAGCAGTAGATCTTAGTAACCCTGGAGCAAAAGAAGGAACTATTGCAAAAGCAGCTTTTATGCTAATGTCTAGGACCAGTTTTTCATCAATCTATCGGTCATCATTGCTTAGTAAAGATGAAAAAATTCTGTTTCAACAAATGATAAAGATAGATTTAATTCTGAAAGAATTTGGTCTTGATCGAAAAAGCATGTTTTTTAAACATGGGCAAGGAACAAGAAGGCTTCCTGGTCCAACGGTTTTTGATTGGCTTACTAGTATCATGGGGAGTGGCAAAGACGTGCTTTCACCTCCAAAAGCAGGTAGTGAAGCTATGGGTAGATTTGATGTCGTAACTACATCTGGAGAAAAAGATACAAACCTTGTAAAATTTGAAGCCAGAGGAAGTGTAACTCACGGGAATACAAAAGGGGAAATGCTCAGCCCTGCTAAAGATTGGGTTAGTTTTGCAGAAACTATATTTAAGGAAGCTTTTACAAAAAGGAACAGAACTGACAGTACCGAGTTGAAATATAATCCTTCAAAATGCCCTTAGTGATCGTATTTGGCTTATACAGTTGCCTTACCTTAAAATGAATAGAAGATTTGCGCAAACTAAAAACTCGGACAGCAGCCTACAATTTTTTTTTCTGCAAAAAAAGAATTGGAAGATCGGGCTCCAAATGGAGAGTATTAGAATACCAAATTATTATATTCATACCTTTCATAAGAATTGAATGCAGATAATAATTAATGTTTGACATCGTTGCAAAATATCAGCCGCAAAATTCTTTAGGGCATGCTTCCGGTAATCTTGATCATCATCAGGAAAAGGAACGTGAATACGTTGTTTCGACAAAGTTTTTCCATTTAATCCAAACATCTAACCGACCCAACACAATCTATCCAAGCTTGGAAGTAAGCCAGCCAGGTGATGAAAGTGAGCATGAAGCCGATGCAATGGCCGATACCATCATGCGTATTCCTGAACAAAATTTCATCCAACGCAAATGTGCTGGATGCGGAGAGGAAAAAGTACATCGCAAACCAATAGCTTCTTTTATACAAAGAAAAGAATCATCACCAGGTACACTTGCAACCGATGCCATCAGCAATCAGATAAATGCCAGTAAAGGCAATGGCAGCAGTATGGGCAGCGATACCCAATCCTTTATGCAAAGCAGGTTTGGTACAGATTTTAGTGATGTTAAAATACATATTGGTGGCGAGGCCGTGCAAATGAACCGGGAGTTGAGTGCAAGAGCATTTACTGTGGGAAATGATATTTATTTTAATGAAGGGCAGTATAATCCAGATTCAGGTGAGGGAAAGCATTTCCTGGCAGATGAGTTGACGCATATAGTACCGCAAGGGGAGCAAGCAAATTATTAAAAAAAGAAAAATTATTTCGAAAATTCAATGAAGCGCTGTATTTGCCGCATCCGAATTTAAGTCCGGAAAGAGTAAAGAGGATTTCATCAAAAACAAAATTATACCCAACGAAACAGAATGGAGTGGTGACGGAATAGAAAGACCACTTACTGCTGCTTATGAAGAAGTAAGTGGTCCGTAATGATGATATTTTTCCAAATCAACTTTTCTTATTGTCAACCACCACAAGTGCAATTCCCGCTACCATTAATACTCCTCCAACCCAAACGGGCCAACCAATAGATTTCTTTTCTTTTTTGTTCACTTCAAGCGATCCTAAATCAACCACTTTTTTTTCTGTGGTAAAATTTACATTCGTAAATATCAACATCAATATTCCAACAATAATCAAAACAATTCCGGTATTTTTCATAATATTATTTTACGAAATTGTTTTAAATTATTATGCCACACCCTCAAGATGTATGAAGTGATTACTAGATTCACAAACTTCAGTGCACTTTATGATGTAAGTTAATAACTCATCATTCCTCTAATGCCTTCTCAATTTTTTTATCAGGAATCAACCACATAACAGATACAACAAAAAACAAAAATCCGGCAAATAATGGATTAACATATAATGCTACAGGTATAGCAGAAATATACAGAATCATTGACCATACTAATTTCCATTTAGACTCCCGATCTATTGTTTTTAAAGTCGATTCGTCATAATGTTTTGCAATGCTTTTTTGCAAAATGGCAAATGAAATTCCACAAAGACATGCCAGTAATGCATAAGTTGCTACCGTATGTTTTTCAAAATGATTTTCACCCATCCATGCGGTGGCAAAAGGTATTAACGAAAGCCAAAAAAGCAGATTTAAATTGGCCCACATAATAGAAGGTTTTACTTTCTTAACGGTATGTATTAAATGATGATGATTGACCCAATAAATTGCAACAAACAAATAACTCAATGCATAGCTTATTATTTTAGGTATCAATGGCCGTATATCCGAAATATAGTTTGTTCCGTCAGGCGCCTTCATTTCCAGCACCATAATGGTGACAATGATGGCAAGTACACCATCGCTAAAAGCTTCTAATCTTGTCTTTTCCATTATTTAAATATTTACAAGTGATTCAAATTGTTATTTCGGTAAATTTATATTTTGGTTGGTCTTTTCCCATTGAACCCAAAAATCAAGCTGATTTCAATACTCACATCCACTCATTTTTTTAATGAAAAATGTCTTTCACCCACTAATATAGTGTTTCAAAATAGTTTTGAGTTGTATTTTACCTAAAACTCCATTTTCTTCACTACATTTATCCTTACTTTTTTATTAAACATAATATTGCCACATGAAATATGCTCCTGTAAAAAATTATATCAACGGTCAGTTTGTTGATGCAAGTACTAACCGCACTTTGCCAGTCATTTCCCCTTTGGATGGAAACGTGTTGTCGGAAGTACCTATGAGTTCCAATGACGATTTAACTAAGGCTGTTGAAGCTGCCCGTGAGGCATTTCACAAATGGTCTAAAACTCCAATAAAAGAACGTGTCCAGGTCTTTTTTCGTTATAAAACTTTGCTGGAAAAAAACATGAAAGAACTGGCTGAACTGGTGCAGGAAGAAAACGGCAAAACATACAGCGAAGCAGTGGCAGAAATAGAAAAAAGTATTGAACTAACAGAGTTTGCCACTTCCCTACCCCAACTGGTTACAGGCGAACTGTTGGAAGTTAGCCGCGGCGTAGAGTGCCGAACAGAACATGTTCCGCTGGGTGTGGTGGCGAGTATAGTTCCCTTCAATTTTCCTAGCATGGTGCCAAATTGGACCATGCCAAACGCCATAGCTCTGGGTAATTGTATGATTATGAAACCATCTGAAAAGGTGCCATTAAGCTGTGGCCGTATTGCAGAACTTTTGAAAGAAGCCGGTCTGCCTGATGGTGTATTCAACATTGTGCATGGTGATGTGGAAATAGTAGAAGCCATTTGTGACCATCCGGGTATTGAAGCAATATCATTTGTAGGAAGTACAAAAGTTGCAAAAATCGTGTATAGTCGTGCTACAAAAAGTTACAAGCGATGTTTGTCACTAGGCGGTGCTAAAAACCACCTGATGGTGATGCCTGATGCTATTCCGACTATGACCGCACAAAATGTAGCTGCAAGCATGAGTGGCTGTGCAGGACAGCGTTGCATGGCTGCATCTGCAATGGTAGGTGTAGGAAATGTTGACCATATCATTGCCAAAATTTGTGACGAAGCCCGTAAGATAATACCGGGTGAAAACCTTGGTGCGGTTATTAACAAAGAAAGCAAAGACCGCATAGAAAAATACATAACAGAAGCTGAACAACAAGGTGCCAAAATATTAGTTGATGGCCGTAATACTGTAGTAAAAGGTAAAGAAAATGGTACTTACGTTGGTCCTACAGTAATAGATTTTGTAAAGCCTGATATGGCTGTCGCAACAGAAGAAATTTTTGGACCGGTTATCAGCATAATGCGCACCAATACAGTAGATGAAGCATTGGAAATTGAAAATGCAAACCCTTACGGAAATGCCGCTTCGGTATTTACACAAAACGGCGGTGTGGCCCGTTATGTAATAGAAAAATCAAGTGCAGGAATGATTGGTGTAAATGTAGGTGTACCTGTACCCCGTGAGCCTTTTAGTTTTGGCGGATGGAACGAAAGTAAATTTGGTGTAGGTGATATAACCGGTAAAAGCTCCATTGAATTCTGGACAAAACTGAAGAAGTCAACGGTGAAATGGAATGCAGAGGCGGGGGTGAATTGGATGAGTTAAAATATTATTTCACACAAAGGACTCTATGAATACAAAGAGACGACGAAAACATCTTTGTGTCCGCTGTATTCGTTGTCTCGTTGTGTGAAACAAAATGAAGAGCCGGGTCTGAATTGGATGAGCTAAAATATTATTTCACACAAAGGACACTAAGAATACAAAGAGACTACGAAAGAACTTTGTGTCCTTTGTATCCGTTGCGTTCTTTGTGTGAAACAAAATGAACAACCGGTGTAAATTGGAATTAAACAATACATTAATTACGCTTTTGTTATTACTATTCAATACAATATGGGAAAACAAAAAAAATATTAATCTTTTTTCAATATTTCAATATTAAAATTATTATTTTTACCTAATAACAATAATAATTTTAATAATTGAAAACAAAACTTCTAATTGGAATAGCACTGGTATTACTATCATTTTGCAAAGTTTTCTCACAAAATACCTGCCCTCCAAATATTGATTTTGAAACTGGAAATTTTGACCATTGGCAATGCTTTGTTGGAAGTACATCTTCTAATGGTAGCAATAATGTAATTAATTTAAATCCTAGTTCACCACAGGCTAACAGGCATACTATAATGTCTTCAAAAACAACTATGGATCCCTATGGTAATTTTCCGGTCTTATGTCCATTTGGAGGTAAATATTCAGTAAAATTAGGAAATACTAATGTTGGTGGTGAAGCAGAAGGCATTTCATATACGTTTACGGTTCCAACTACAGTTGATACGTTTACATTCACTTATTTTTATGCAGTTGTCTTTGAAGATCCGGGGCATCCTACAAGTGATCAACCAAGATTTTTTGTTTCAGCTTATGAAGTTGCTACGGGGAGTATAATAAACTGTGCTGCTTTTAATTATGTAGCTACTAGTTCTTTACCAGGTTTTTATACCTCTCCAACAGGTAATGATGTTTTATATAAAAACTGGACCCCAGTGTCTCTGCAATTTGCTGGTTTAATGGGTAAACAGGTTAGGCTTGAATTTAAAAATGCGGATTGCACCCGTAAAGGTCACTTTGGTTATTCCTATTTAGATGTAAGTAGCGGATGTACAAACATTTTAGCAACTGCCCCATATTGTATTCAAACAAATAGTTTAACATTGAATGCTCCATATGGGTTTCAATTTTATAAATGGTTCAATAGCGATTACACACAGGTTTTAGGAACTTCACAAACTATAACTCTATCTCCACCTCCAACTGTTACAGGTTCTCTTTGGGTTGACGCTATTCCTTATCCGGGCTTTGGTTGCCGGGATACATTTGAAGCTAAGGTAAAGCCGCTTTCAATTCCGGCTATAGCGGGTTGCCCTTCTGATTTTTATTTTTGTCAATATCAACAAAATGCCACCATAGATGCCTTTGCTGATAGTGGCAATGTATTTGTTTGGTATGTAAATGATACAACTACCAGTCCGGGCAGCGAATTGCCGCCAGTAATACAAACCAATGTTGCAGGAGATTTCATTTATTATGTTTCACAAAAACAACTTTTTGGATGCGAGGGCTATAAGAAAAAAGTCACAGTCCACATTATCAGCTTTTCAAATACCCCTATAAATGTCAATACCGTATCTCAGTGTTTAGTTGGAAATCTTTTTAAGTTTTCAAGCAGCGCAAGCAATAAAAACAACATAACTTATAGTTGGTATTTTGGTGACAATGATTCGTTGATTACTACGTCAGATAGTGTAGTTAGTCATCAATATAAGCAAGATGGAACTTTTAGAGTATTACTTTATGCAAATTATTTCAACAGGTGTACCTCAGTTAATAACATAAATGTAAATGTAGTGCCTGCTCCTATTGCTGATTTTAACTACAACGGGCCAATTTGCGAAAAGCAAACTGTCTTAAATATAACAGACAATTCCCGGGTTGTAAGCTATACATCTTCTATCACCAGGTGGTTTTGGGAAATTGACGGACAAGTATCATATAGTCAAACCCCTTTGCCATTAACACCTAATGTAGCAAAGCAGATTATGGTAAAGTTGTTGGTTAAAACAACTGAAGGATGTGTTTCTGATACTACTATAAAGGTTTTGGATGTACATCATAAGCCTAAAGCCTTCATTGATATATCTTCTCCTTTGTGTTCATCAGAAACAATTACCATCACCGATAGATCAATGTTTGATACCATCTTGAATAATGAAAGAATTGATAAATGGCTTTGGACCATAAACAATTCTACCACATACAACTCAAATAATATTAAACTGGCTTTGGATACAGGTTTTAATAAAATCAGCTTAATTGCAGAAAGTGATTTTGGTTGTAAAAGTAATAATTACGACTCGCTGATTTATGTCTACAGGAAACCTTCTCTCCAATTAACTTTGAACGATTCATGCGTAAATAAATCAATTCGCTATTACATACAAGACACCTTCAAACTGGTCAATAATTGGTATTGGGATTTTGGAAATGGATATTATCAGGCAACAAATACTGTTACAAAGGTTTTTAGTGATTCCGGTAATCAACCTTTTTCAATTATTGGATCTACAATCCATAAATGCACAGATACCCTTCAAAGAAACTTTCATATTTATGATAATGTTGCTTTTGCAGGAAATGATACACTGGTTGCAAATGACCAACCTGTTTATTTATACGCGAATGGTTATCAGGGTGAAAAATATTGGTGGACACCAAAGATTGGATTGAACAGCGATACAGTTGAAAATCCTGTAGCAACCTATAATCACGACATGTTGTATCAATTGCACAGTGTGACAAAAGAAGGATGTGTGAAAGATAGTAAAATTTTTATTAAACGCTATGTAGGGCCGGCCTTATACATCGCCTCGGCATTCACTCCTAATAGAGATAATATAAACGATGTGTTGCATGTATTTCCTGTAGGCATCAAACAGTTTATCCATTTTTCAATTTATACCAGATTGGGCAATTTAATATTTAGAACAACCGATGTTCACAAAGGTTGGGATGGCACTTCTAAGGGTGTATTGCTTGGTAACGAAACATTTGTTGTTCTTGCAGAAGCGATTGACTACAGGGGAATTCCATTAATATACAAAGGGACTGTAACCTTAATTAAATAGGCCCTTTTAACCACTTGAAATCTAATTTGCAAGCCATTAAAAATATCTGGTCTTAGGAGATGTTTTAAAAACAAACACGACTATACTTCTTTTTAGTTTATTTTTTCTTATTTTCATTAAATAGAAAATTCAATTTTGGTTGAAATAAAATAACCAACTATTTCCGAAACAAAAAAATTCCATAGACTTCTTAATAAAACCCATGAAGTCAACTGTAAAATGAAATGCAGAGGCGTGTGCGATTTGGATGTTGGAGATATTTATTTTCGAATGGTTTTAATAAATGCTTAAATAGAATTTCTTCTTTAATTTATTATTATGTCTAAAATATTTTTATCTCATAGCAGTGCTCAAAAATATCTAGTAGAAAAAATCGCAGATAAATTAGGTAAAGACCGTGTTGCATATGATAAGTATTCATTCGAAACAGGAATGGATTCACTAGATGAAATTATAAGACACCTGAATAGTACTGATTTGTTTGTGGTTTTTATAAGTAAAGAAGCCTTAGAATCTAATTGGGTTAAAACAGAATTAGCTCAAGCTAATAAATTAACACTATTGAATTCTATCAAGCAATTTTTGCCAATAATCGTTGATAAATCTATAGAGCATGATGATGCAAGAATACCTGATTGGATAAAGAAAAGAACATTACGGCAAATCTTTGAGCCTTTTCTAATAAAGAAAAAAATTGAGCAAAATTACCGTGATATTGTGATTGAAAGTAATCCATTGATAAAGGCTAAGGAAGAATTATTTGTTGGTCGAAATGATATTATGGAAGAATTTGAGTCTCAAGTTTTGACAACCTCAAATATTAGACCTGTTTCATTCGTATGTTCCGGTATTGAAGGAGTCGGTAGAAGAACTTTTATGAAAAAGGCATTAGCGAAGACAAGGTTTTTCAATGACACATATGAACCTGTCAGTATTTATCTTGATTCAAAAGAAAGCGTGGAAGACTTTATTATTAAAATTGAAGATATTAACGGAAGCCTTTCAGATGAAATTCTTGAAATACTCAAAAATAAGAGCTTTGCCGAGAAAATAGAGCAAGCTATTGAAATAGTTAAAAAATTAATTGATAATAATGAAAGGCTTTTTATTCTTGATTCTGGTTGTATTATTTTACCCAATATGCATGTTACAAATTGGTTTTTGGAAGTAACAAATGATACAAGATTGGATAACACTTTAAGTATTGTTTTAATAACAAGATTTAGACCTAACCCTTCATTTATTTTAAATAACAGAAGGATTAAGGCAATCCATGTAGATGCTTTATCAGAAAAAGATATTAGAAAACTATTCGTACAATATCGGGATATACTTAATCTCACAATAGATCCAGAAAATTCAGAAAAAATCCTTGAGAGTTTAAATGGTATTCCTTCACAGGTACACTTTTCCCTTGATTTGATAAAACAGACCAATGTAAACTATGTACTTACACATTTAAATGAAATTGTTGAGTACGGAGATGCCCGTGTGTTTTACCTAATGGAGGAAATTCAAAAAGATCCCTCGAAGCTTGATATATTAGTATTAATATCTAAAGTTGATTTTATAAGTTTTGATTTACTTTATCAACTAATTGGAAAAACTACAAAAAACGAAAAGACTTTAGAAGAGTTTTTTATTCTTGGTATTTATGACACTTTTGGCGGCTTTTCTGATCACATAAAAGTAAATTATTCAGTTGCAGATTATATTCGTAGGTCAAAATTTTCAATTGCAACAAGTTTTCAATCAAAACTAAGGCAACTATTAAAATCATATTTTACTGATACTAAAAGTCATATCGATGCATCAGAGTTACTAATAAATGTGAAAAATGCATTAATTGCTGGTTATAAAGTCCCTGACCGATATTTTTTACCCTCTTTTGTTCTTAGATCCATTATTGAAATGTATTATCAAGGTTCTTATGAACATGTTATTAAGTTGTCAGATAAGATATTGGAAAATAAATCAAACATGGATTCAGGAATGAGTAGAGAAATAAAATATTGGCTCTGCTTAGCACTCGCAAGACAAAAAGATCCAAGATTTGAAAAAGAAGTCATTTATATAGATGGAGCAGATTTTGATTTTCTTTGGGGTTTTTATTATCGACGGAAGCGAGATTTTGATAAAGCAATTACCTCTTTTAGAAAAGCACTTGATAGAAGTCCTAATTTTAATAGGGCCAAAAGAGAGCTAGTAAATGTATTGCTAAGCAAAGGGCAATATGTTGAAGCATTGGATGTGGCAAAGCAAAATTATACTAAAGGAAAAACTAATGCTTTTCATATTCAGGCATATTTTATTTGTCTTATAAGAAAATTAGCATTGACTCCTTCTGAACAAAGAACAGTTGAACACTTATTAGATAGCATTAAAAAGACAAATGACAGGAAGGCCGAAGAGCTTTATGGAACTATGATGGGTGAATATGAATATTATATAAAAAAGAACATTCCTAAAGCAATAGAGGTTTTGACAGATTCTTTAGAAAATAGTCAATACAAATATTATCCTTTTAAGGCGTTAATGGAACTTTATATGAAGCAAGGCCAATATCCTGCTGCTGAAACTTTAAAAGCAAAGTATGATAAAGAGCATTACGCAATCGATGAAGTACTTACACTTTGACTTTACTACCGAATTTAAAGCTAAATAACCAAAGAAATTACATAGCTTATTAGTTTCGTTGGTTGTTTTTTTAGTTTTTTTTGTATAATACAATCGAGTTGGAAAAGCCGAGAAAAGAACAAATGATAAACGGAGCGTCGCCAACGATGCCAAATTGAAAAACAAATGCTTGTCAAATAAAAAATAATTAACCATGTCCCAAACACAAACACTCTCCGAAGCACAGGAGATAATTAATGACAGCCAGGACTACACACTGTTTAGCTGGAGCAAACAAAAAGGCACCAATCCTATTGCCATACAAAGGGCAGAAGGGGTTTATTTATACGATTATGATGGCAACCGCATCATTGACTTTTCGAGTGGGTTAATCAATATGAATATCGGTCATGGTAAACAGCGCATAACCGAGGCGGTTGTAAGGCAGATGCAGGAAGTGGCTTACGTTACGCCGAGTTGTGTAACCAAAGTACGGGCAGACCTGGGAAAAAAATTAGCAGAAATTTGCCCCGGTGATTTGAATAAATCATTCTTTACTTTATGCGGCGCCACTTCTATTGAAAATGGTATTAAGCTGGCAAGGCTATCTACAGGCAGGCATAAAATACTAACCCGTTATCAATCTTATCATGGGGCAACCATGGGCGTTATATCTGCCGGTGGCGATCCACGCAAATTACCTGTGGATGCACAACAGGCACCCAATTTTGTACATTTTGATTTGCCCAATTTATACCGCTGGGAATATGGCGAAGAAAATTTATTGAAGGAATCCATTGCATCACTGGAACGGGTGATTGCGTATGAAGGCCCGAATAATATTGCGGCTATTTTATTAGAAGGAGAATCAGGAACATCTGGTTGTTTGCAATATCCAAAAGGCTATTTGAAAGCTGTAAGGGAAATCACCAGGAAGCACGGCATTTTAATGATAATGGATGAAGTAATGAGCGGCTTTGGCCGTACCGGAAAATGGTTTGGTTTCCAGAACCATGATATTGTTCCGGATATGATTGCGATGGCAAAGGGTCTGACATGCGGCTATCTTCCGTTTGGTTGTTTGCAGGTGAGCGAAAAAATTGCATCTAAGTTTGATGATGTTGTGATGCCGTTGGGATTGACATATTCCGCTCATGCAGTTTGTTGTGCAGCAGCGTTGGAAACTTTAAAAATTTACGAAGAAGATAATTTGCTGGAGAATGCAGTGGAGATGGGCAAATATATGGAGCAGCAGATTGAAAAATTGAAAGCCAAACACCCAAGCATTGGTGATTTCAGAAACACAGGACTGTTGGGTTGTATTGAATTGGTAAAGAACAGGGAAACCAAAGAACCAATGGCGCCATTCAATGCAAAGCCCGACGAAATGGTAGTGATGAATAAAGTGGCAGCTAAAATAAAAGAGTTGGGCATGTACACTTTTGTACGATGGAATTATATTTTTTGTGCACCGCCATTGATTGTTACCAAAGAGCAAATTGATGAAGGGTTGGCAATTATTAGCGAAGCAATAAAAATTGCTGATGAATCAATTGCTTAAAAATTAATGCTTCAATAACTTTTCTTGTAGTTTTAAAATGAGTAAAAAAGAAATCAGAACCATAGTCATTGCCATTATTGTTACTATTGTTTCGGGTGTGTTGTATTACACACATGCCAACGCTGTTTTAAGTTTTGCTGTAACAGCACTTGCATTGGCGTTTGTTGCCATAATAGTTGGCGATGCCACCGAGCAACTGGGAAGCCGCATGGGACCAGGTGCTACAGGAATTTTACAATCAGCATTAGGTAACCTGCCCGAATTGTTTGTTTGCATTTTTGCACTTCGTGCCGGGTTAGACAAAGTTGTACAGGCCGCATTGGTAGGTTCTATATTGGGCAATTCATTATTGGTATTTGGTTTAGCGCTGTTAGTCGGTGGATTAAAAAATGGCACCCAAACTTTTCACTCCGGGCCTCCCAAAATGATAGCAACTTTAATGCTGCTGGCTTTTGCGGCTTTAGCCATTCCCACACTTGCACATGAACTACATACACCTGCCGAAGCACACATACACAAGTTAGATATTATAGTAGCCGTAGTTTTATTAATTGTTTTGGGAGCCAGTATTTACTTTTCTGTTAAAGGAGACAAAGCAATAGTGCCCGTACATGAAGAAGAAAAAGCATCCTGGTCATTATCGTTAACACTTACAGTTTTGTTATGCGCTGGTGTTGCTGCGGCTTTTGTTTCGGATTGGTTTGTAGAAGCATTGCAACCTGCCATGAAAACCCTCGGTATAAATGAAACATTTGCCGGACTTGTAATTGTTGCTATTGCCGGCAATGCTATTGAAAATCTGATTGGCATTCAACTGGCATATAAAAACAAAGCGGATTATTCGGTAAGTGTAATTTTAAATAGTTCGTTACAGATTGCAATAGGGTTATTTCCAATGTTGGTATTGCTTTCATTTGTCTTAGGTGGCGCAGTATTAACCTTTGTATTAAGTCCGTTACTGCTTGCAGCATTGGCACTAACAGTTATAGTAAGTGCATTCATAGTTTTTGATGGCGAATCTATTTGGATGGAAGGTCTTGCACTAATAGGATTGTATTGCATTATAGCAGCGGCCTTTTGGTGGGGGTAGAGAGTTATGAGTGTAGAGTTATGAGTGTAGAATTATGAGTGTAGAATTATGAGTGTAGAGTTATGAATTATGAGTGTAGAGTTATGAATTATGAGTGTAGAGTTATGAATTATGAGTGTGATGCTTTTGTTGCCAGCATTTGTAATTCTATTTAGTTTCATTAGCTGCCTACCCCGTCAATTTTTTGCGGGGTCGCACACTTGTACATCTAAGTATTCTATTCAGTTTTTTCTACCTTATGTAGCAGACAATTCAAATCATTGTTGATTAGCGTTTATTCCTTTCAAATTCAACACCCAAAATGAATAATAATACTTCACAAAATTCAGGTTCAAAGAACCCTCCTTTGGAGGGCAGGGAGGCCTCCCTCTACAACGAGGATCTTGCACCCATTCCGCAAAGTGAAAGAACATGGGGTACCTGGAATTATGCAGCCCTTTGGATAAGTATGAGTTTGTGCATACCCACTTATATGCTTGCCAGCAGCCTGATTGGTGGTGGTATGAATTGGTGGCAAGCTATACTCACCATCTTTCTCGGCAATACCATTGTTTTAATTCCAATGATATTAAACGGGCATGCAGGGGCAAAGTATGGTATTCCATTCCCGGTTTTTGTACGGGCAAGTTTTGGTACCAAAGGCGCCAATATTCCGGCAATGCTAAGGGCTATTGTAGCCTGTGGATGGTTTGGTATTCAAACATGGATTGGCGGTGCATCGCTGTATAATATTTTCAGGGCATGGTCACCTACCCTGCCGGAGATTGATAGCATTTCGCTCTTCCCCCAAGCTATGCCAATGATTTGCTTTTTTGTTTTCTGGGGTTTGAATATGTTTATCATTTACCTCGGGGTTGACAGCATCAAAAAACTATTGGTATTTAAAGCTTTCTTTTTACCAATAGCCGCATTGGCATTATTGGCATGGGCCATTTTTGCAGCGCATGGTTTAGGGCCTATTTTGAGCCAACCTTCAAAGTTTGCAACATCAGCAGATTTCTGGAATTATTTCTTTCCTGCTCTTACGGGAATGGTGGGCTTTTGGGCAACACTTTCCTTAAATATTCCAGACTTTACCCGTTATGCCAAATCACAAAAGGCACAAATAAACGGGCAAATAATCGGCCTTCCTCCTGCTATGACTTTTTTTGCATTTGTGGGTGTTATCGTTACATCAGCAACAGCCATTATCTATGGACAAACCGAATGGGATATTGTAAAACTTGCCGGCCGTTTCGATAGCAAAATCATGGTCACCTTCGCTATGATTGGCATCATCATTTCAACCTTAGCAACCAACATAGCCGCTAACATTGTAAGCCCTGCCAATGACTTTGCACATCTTGCACCACAAAAGATAAGTTTCAGAACAGGTGGATACATCACAGGCGTAATCGGCATCCTAATATTTCCGTGGAAGCTGATTGCAGATCCTAACGGCTATATTTTTACATGGTTGATAGCTTACTCCAGTTTGTTAGGCCCTGTTGGCGGCATTATGATAGCCGATTATTATTTCTTAAGAAAACAACACCTCAAACTCAACGACCTCTATAGCTCAAAGGGTATTTACACTTATAAAAACGGGTTTAACAACCGGGCAATTGTTGCGCTCCTTGCAGGCATTTTACCCAATGTACCCGGCTTTCTGATTGCCATAAAAGTAATGGACGCCACATCATTCCCCGGGTGGATTGGGCATTTGTATAATTATGCATGGTTTGTTGGTTTTATAGTGAGTGCAGTAGTTTATTGGGTTGCCTCCCCGACCCTCCAAAGGAGGGAGTAAGTTGCGGATTGATTGGTTTTATCGGAAGTTAGTAAATTGGACAATATAGTTTCATATTCTAATCTTGTTTTATGACCGAGATTTTAAACCAAGATTAGATGTTTATGATAATGTAGTTCCAAGTAAAACATTTATTGCTTAATCACCTCCACAACCGCCACCACAACTTGAACTACATGAGGTACCACCATCAGAATCGGAACAACTATTATCTGTTGAATTCCCCCAACTGTCGCCAGCTCCTGCCCCTCCGAAATCACCTTCACCAAAATCAAAATTACTAGCGTCTCCCGAGGAATCGTACAGTGAAACAAGGGAACCCGATCCATCATATCCCGAGGCATAATTGAAGTCTGTTATTGTTGATTCTTCTTTTCTACTTTTCTCTAAGTTGCTTTCAAATTTCGTTTCACCCCAAATGTCTGTAGGTGGATTTGATCCAAATTCATTTATATAAAATTGTATTGTGCGATAGTATTGTGCCTGAAATATTTCGGTCTGCTGTTCTAATGCAACTAACTCGGGACTGTGGTCAAAATCATGCATAATAACATTTTGGCAAAATAAACGGTATCCTGCACTAAACAATAAGTGCTCGTGCCATACCTGGTCAATTATTTTAGATGGAGTAACTCCAAAATCAGCAACAACCCCTAAAAAAACAAATTTTTTGTACTCCCAAATGGCCTTTAAGGCAAACTTTTTCTTCCAACCTAACTTGCGGGCAAGTTTGTCTGCAAATGCTAATGTACATGGATTTTGCCCCTGAAATTTAGCAATAATATCATCCCATAAATGTTTGGGGACCAGGTTTTCAAAATGATAATTCACTAAATTTTGCCAAAGATCTTTTTTACTCATTGTTATTTTTTTAAGGTTACTTATTGGTAGTGAAATCGTTTATATTTAGCTAATCATTGCCGCAAAATTTTCAGCAGCAATAAAAGACATGCTTTGCGTTAAATGGATATCAAACTTTTCTTTAAATACTGCTGCCATTGATTCATCAAAGATTCTTAAAATGAGCCTTAAGTCGGGTTGGAAATAACGTGCATTTAATCCAATTTCAAGGTTTGCTGCATCATTGTTAATTACTGAAATCAGAGCTCGGCACCGTTCAGCACCTGCATCCTGCAATACATTTGGTTGACGTGCATTGCCAATATAGACATCCACATTAATACTCCGGAAATATTCGATACTAGCTGCATCCTCTTTTGCCTCAATAATTACAATTTTTTCTCCCTTTTTGCAGAGTTCATCTGCTATAAAATGTCCCAGCCTTCCGAGTCCACACACTATTACATGATTTGAATAGTTGTATTTTTTTCGACCAAGCAAACGCTGTGTTCTTTTCTTTATGATTCTATCTACAATTAGTGAAAATATAATTCCAATAAATGCTGAAGCAAAAAGTATTAGAAGAATATCAACAATTTTACTAAAAGAGGATGCATGCTGCATATTGATATCACCATATCCAACACTTGATATGGTGACTATAACAAAGTAAAACGAATCGAGCAATGTCAATTGTTCAAAAAAATGAAAATAGGCACTTGCACCTAATACGATTATAATAAAAAATGTAACAAGCATTTTCAGTAATGAATCAGCAGGTTTTTTGTTTGACCTAATATTATTGATACGTAAAGGAGTCCTTTGTGTCCTATTAATAGGTTGGTTCAAAGATTCAACAAATACTGGTGCAGCAATTTTTGCCGGATTAATTATAGTAAGTAAACTATTGGCTCGTTCTAAATGAGGCCGTATGTTTTCATTAAAGAGTGATGTAGCAATTTTGAGATTTGGATACAAAGTAGTCATGGCAATTACCATTTCCAGGTTGTCTTCATCATTTTCATACAATACATAAGCTAAAGCAAAAGAATTCATAGCTAAGTCTGTAAATGCCAGTTCAATTTCTCCAATAGTAGTTAGATCATTCTCCGACTTATTAAAATGTGTAAAAGGCAAATGTTTTGCACTATAACCCTTTGCTAACACCAAATATTTTGTTCTCGTAGCAAGATGTCCCAATCCCAAAATTAAAACTGACTTATTGATGCTCATTTTTTAAAAAACTTTCATTGAAAATTAGGTTTTTCTTTCGTAAATGAACAATAATTTATATTTTTAATGAATAGAGATTTTGATTTGTACAATCAATCTTAATAGACTTCAACAACTGTAAACAAACCATTTTTATATGATTTAAAAAGAGGTAATAATGGAACACTTTCAAAAGAAGAGATTTGAATTTTTGAAAAAGACTATTTTATCTCCCCACATAAAACCATACTTATAAAGATTAATTTCACCTATTAAAAAATAAATCTCAGGCATTTCATGAAATACCTTTTTACCCTACTCGCCTTGCTTACTCTATCATGCAATTGGGCCAAACAAAAGACAAAGGAAACTATTAATAAATCCGGTGAAGTGGCAGCAAAGACAGGGTCGGAGTTTATTGACGGTGTATCAAAAGGTGTTGAAAAAACATTTGCAAACAAAGTAAAAGTATCTGATGCACTTTCGAAAGATGGGCTACATGTTGGTAAGGTGCTGATTGAAAGTGGAGATTCCGCAACAGACAATAAGTTGGTTGCTTACATGATTTATGATAGTGACTTTGATAAGAAAGTAACCATAAAATTATTTACTGAATCTGGTGATGAATATGGACGTTTGGTTCAACAAATAAAAGGAAACAAAGGGGAAGCGGGATATGTAGATTTTGTTTTTGACAAAAGAACAAATATTGATAGCAGAGGCAAAATTACAATTGAGTAAATACTTTGAGAACCAAACTATCTCAATGATAGAAACCCAATACCATAATAGAAAAATTATTTCTGCAAATTAATAAATGTATCGAATGAAAAAAGGATTGTCTGCAAAACAAACTGAAGAACTGCTCAATACATTAAAGAGCCGCTTTGATAAAAACATGAACCGGCATAAAGGCATTGAATGGGCAAAAATACAAGCTAAGCTAATAGCAAATAATGACAAACTATGTACACTAAATGAAATGGAGGAAACAGGAGGTGAGCCTGATGTTGTTGGTTATGATAAAAAGACTGATGAGTATATTTTTTTTGATTGTTCGGCAGAAAGCCCCAAAGGGCGAAGAAGTATTTGCTACGACCAGAAAGCACAGGAGTCAAGAAAAGAAAATAAGCCTAAAAATAGTGCTATAGAGATGGCAAATGATATGGGCATAAAACTTTTATCCGAAGTAGAATATAGAGCATTGCAGCAAATTGGAAAGTTTGATACTAAAACATCAAGTTGGTTAGTAACCCCATCTGATATAAGAAAACTTGGCGGGGCAATATTTGGCGACTGGCGTTACGGTCAGGTTTTCATTTATCATAATGGTGCTGAATCTTATTATGCTGCCAGGGGGTTTCGTGGTTCATTGAGGATATAAATTTATGCAACTTTGAAAGCGTGTTTTTTCACGTAAAAAAATACAGATTACCAAAATAAGAGCCTAATTCTCTATTGCCATCTTATTGTACTTATTCCGATACTCTACTGGTGTAAGCCCTGTGACTTTTTTAAAAATAGTTCTGAATGCTTTGGTATCCGTATAGCCCACATCAAACATCACTTCATTGATGTTTTTTCTGCTTGATTCAAAACTTCGTTTGGCAGCTTCTATTTTTATTCGTTGAATGTATTCCAACACAGTATTGTTAGTTGCTTGCTTAAATCTTCTTTCAAAACTTCTTCTGCCAACAGCAACTTTATCAGCTAACTCATCAACAGAAATTTTATCCTGAAAATGTTTTTCGATAAACTCTTGTGCTTTTTTTATTGCAGCATCTGCATGGTTCTTTTGCCCTTTAAACATAGCAAAAGCAGTTTGACTATTTCTGTCTATGTCCACAGCAAAATATTTTGATGCAAGTATTGCAGTTTCTCTATCAGTATATTTCTCCACCAACATCAAAAGCATACTCCAATAAGAATTTGCACCACCGCTGGAATAGATGCGGTGTTCTTCAGTAATAATACTTCCATCAATAACTTCAACTTCAGGAAACATTTCTCTAAACTCATTTTGAAATCCCCAATGTGTTGAACATTTCTTTCCATTCAACAAACCTGTTGATGCAAGAAGAAAAGCACCGACACAAAGCGAAGCCACTTCTGCACCGTTTGCATATTGCTCATTTATCCAAGGCAAAAGATTTTTGTTTTTTGCGATAGCTGTTTCCATATCGCCAAATAAAGCAGGGATAATTATTAAATCAGTGCTCTTTACATCTTTCAGTTGTTCATCAGTATAGACTGAAAAAGCTCCGTCATTCAGTTTCACTTCTTTCTTTTCACCCACCAATTGCACATTGAACAATGGTTTTTTACCAGATACAGCTAAGAACTGATTAACAGCCGAAAATAAATATTGTGGGTCGGCAATGGCCTGCACTACGGAAGATTCAGGAACCAGGATGCTTACATTTATAACTGCCTTGGGGGATTTAACTTCTTTCAACATTATAAAAATGTTTTTTAGACAAAGATAAAAATGTTTATGTCGCAAAACACCCGTTTATTGTCATTTCTGCACAGCAAATGTTTCATTTCATCATCTCATCTTTGTATCGTTAATTCACCTAAATAATTCAAAACAAAATATAAATCAAAATGTCAAAAAAATATTCATCAATCTGCCTGTTGCTGATTTGCAAAAGGCAATGACCTTTTACACCGCAATCGGATTTACAAACAATCCTCAATTCACTGACGCAACCGGCGCTTGCATGGTTTTGAGTGAAGAAATTTATGTGATGTTATTAACTCATCCTAAATTTAAAGAGTTTACCACAAAAGAAATTGCCAACACTTTTAAAACTGCATCCGTTATTAATTCATTGTCAGTTGATAGCAATGATGAAGTAAATGACATGATGAAAAAAGCATTAACAGCCGGGGGCAGAGAGTCCAATGAAGCTAAGGATTATGGCTTTATGCAACAACGCAGTTTTGAAGATTTAGACGGACACCTTTGGGAAGTTTTTTACATGGACTTAACAAGATTTCCTCAACGATAATAAATTAATTAAAAAAAACCAAATGAGCAAAGTAGCAATTTATCTAAACTTTCAGGGCAACACAGAAGCTGCCTTCAACTATTACAAATCCGTTTTCGGAACAGAATTTTCAGCACCTATAATGCGTATTAAAGATTTGCCACCAAATCCTAATGCGCCAAAATTTTCAGAAGCTGATTTGAATTGTGTGATGCATGTTGCGTTACCAATAATAGGCGGAACAGAATTGATGGGTACTGATATGTTAGAATCAATGGGGCATAAATTAGTAGTCGGAAATAATACTACTATTAGCTTGCAATTAGATTCCAAAGATGAAGCAGATAATTTATATAAAGCCTTGTCTGAAGGTGGAAGTGATAAAGCACCAATGAGAGATGAGTTTTGGGGTTACTGGGGTTGCTGTCTTGATCAATTTGGGGTACGTTGGATGTTTAATGTAATGAGCAATAAAAGTAATAATTAAAAACAAAATAATATGGAAACGAACAATGTTAAGCTGCACAGAGTGTTTTCTGCACGGGTAGAAAAAGTATTTAAAGCATTTATCAATGCAGATGCAATGGCAGCATGGTTACCACCTTACGGTTTTGTATGCAAAGTGCATAATATGGATGCAAAAGTTGGCGGTACATACAAGATGTCTTTTACAAATTTCACTACCGGTAACAGCCATTCGTTTGGAGGGGAGTACCTGGAAATTGTGCCAAATGATTTTATTAAGTACACCGATCAATTTGACGACCCAAGTTTGCCTGGCAAAATGATTACAACCATTCAATTTAAAACAGTATTGTGCGGCACAGAACTCAATGTGTCGCAAGAGGGTATACCAGAAGCAATACCAACAGAGATGTGCTACTTAGGTTGGCAAGAATCATTAGATAAATTAAAGCGACTTGTTGAACCAAATATTCCGGACGCATAATTTATTTGTAAGCATATTAATACTTGACAAATAATAAACCCCAGAAAATGACCGGGGCATTATAGTGAATTTTTATTTTTCAAATAAAAACAAAAATAAAAATGATAAATCAAATTTATCCTTGCTTATGGTTTGATGGACAAGCCAAAGCAGCAGCAGAATTCTATTGTTCCATTTTTCATAATTCAAAACTAACTGTTGACACACCAATGGTTGTAAACTTTGAGTTGAACGGAAAAAAGTTTATGGGTTTGAATGGCGGACCACAATACAAATTTTCGCCAGCCACTTCATTCGTAGTAGAATGTGAAACGCAAGATGAAATAGATTTTTACTGGGAAAAATTAGGCGAAGGGGGTGTTTACAATCGGTGCGGATGGCTTGATGATAAATTCGGAGTGTCCTGGCAAATAATTCCTATCGTGTTAGGAAAATTAATGGCAGACCCGGAAAAAGCACCACGAGTGATGCAGGCATTTATGCAAATGAAAAAGTTTGATATTGAAAAACTAATTAACGCTTAAAAATTAAAATTATGGCAAGTATCAATCCACACATTAATTTCAACGGGAATGCAGAAGAAGCATTCAACTTTTACAAATCAGTATTTGGCGGAGAGTTCGCAAAAATAATGCGTTTCAAAGATTTAGCGAGTGCTGAATTTCCAGTAGCAGATAATGAAGCGAACAAAATAATGCACATTGCTTTACCAATTGGTAAAAGTGTTTTAATGGCTAATGATGTACCTGAAATTTTGGGACGAACAAACGAAAATGAGAACAGAAGTAAAATTGTAATTAGTGCAGAAAGTAAAGAAGAAGCTGACAAATTATTCAATGGTCTTTCAGCAAATGGACAAATTGAAATGCCTATTTCTGACAGCCCTTGGGGTTCATATTTTGGAATGTTTAGAGACAAATATGGAATTGAATGGATGGTTGACTTTGACCCAAACTATAAAGGGCAACTATAACAGAAGAAAAAAACCATGCAAATAAATTCATACCTCACATTCAGTGGCAACTGTCGTGAAGCAATGTCGTTCTACAAAAATTGTCTTGGCGGAGAACTTAATTTTCAGACAGTGGGGGATGCACCACTGTCTGAAAAAATGCCAAAGCAAATGAAAGAATGCATCCTGCATTCAACACTTACAAAAGGCAATTTGGTTTTGATGGCTTCTGATATGGTGTGTGAAAGTGGTTTGGTAAAAGGAAATTCCGTTTCGCTTTTACTCAATTGCAGCAGCGAAGAAGAAATAAAAAATTGCTACGCAAAACTTTCAGCAGGTGGCAGTGCAGACCATGCTTTGAAAGATAGTTTTTGGGGCGCATTGTTTGGCGCCCTAACAGATAAGTTTGGAAATCATTGGATACTCAACTTTGATAAAAATCAAGACCAATAAAAATAACTGAACCAATATTTCAGAAAATAAAATTCATTCAAAATGAAAAAGACTAAAATTATTTACTGGACAACAACAATTATTATCTTTCTAATGGAAGGTGTGTTACCTGCCTTTACATCGCAAACTGAACTTGCAAAAGAGGGTATCAGTCATTTGCAGTATCCATTATATTTTGCAAATGCCTTAACGGTGTTTAAAGTATCGGGAGCAATCGCACTTATTTTACCAATGATAAAAGGTAGATTCAAAGAATGGGTTTACGCAGGTTTTGCATTTGATTTTATTTTTGCGAGCATAAGTCACGGTGCAATTGATGGAATAGGTTTTCAAACATTTTTTCCTCTTATATTTTTAGGACTATTGGTAATCTCATATATTTCTTATCACAAAATAAATTCATCTGCAAAGCTTTAAAAAAAACATCATGTCATTTCAAGCGTACATTGATAACATCAAAACCAAAACCGGCAAAACACCTTCTGATTTTAAAAAATTAGCAGAACTAAAAAGTTTTATTATTAAAGGTGAACTCAATCCAAAAACAAAAGCAAATGAAATTATCAATTGGCTGAAAGAAGAATTTGAATTGGGACATGGGCATGCAATGGCAATTTATGCAACCTTTAAAGGAAAGAAGCAATAAACATTATGGCAAATCAAAAATTATAATTCAGTACAACGCCTTTGCAATCTAAGATCCTATCCCTACAAAAATAGATACTCCCAACATATTCCTAATAGGTTTTGAGATTAAAAAAACAAGCAAAACACTATAAATAAATTCACTTCGGTAACTTAGGCAAATGAATAAGATTTCTGCCAATGTTGCCCGTATATTTTCTGAAAGTTTTTCTTCTGCACCACATCAATATTTTTCTCCCGGTCGTATCAATCTTATTGGGGAGCACATAGATTATAATGATGGCTTTGTATTACCCGCAGCAATTAATAAAGGCGTTTATTATGCTGTTGCAGCAAATAAAACCAATGAAATCCATTTATATGCTGTTGATTTTGATGAATGGTATTCAACCTCTATCAGTGAAATAAAGAAACTGAACGGCTGGAAAAATTACGTGTTAAGTGTAGTTAATGAATTTTTGCTGGCAGGTAAACCAATCAGTGGATTTGACTGTGTATTTGGTGGGGACATACCCCGTGGCAGTGGCATGAGTTCCTCTGCTGGAGTAGAAGGTGGACTTGCTTTTGCACTAAACGACTTGTTTAACTGCGGGTTAAACCGAACCGAACTTGCATTGCTTTGCCAACGTGCCGAACATGGTTTTCCGAATGTACAATGTGGAATAATGGATCAATATGCCAATATGCTTGGCAAAAAAGATCATGTTATTTTATTGGACTGTAAAAACATTACACACCAATATTTTCCATTGCAATTAAAGGGGTATAAAATTGTATTGCTGAATAGCAATGTGCAACACAGCCTCGCAACCGGGGAATATAACATCAGAAGAAAACAATGCGGAAAGGGGCTGGCTATTTTAAAGGCGCAGTATGGCATACAATCGTTCAGGGAAATAACAACAGAAGACCAGGTGATAAGCTGCAAAGAACTAATGGATGCAGCAGTGTTTAATCGTACCCTATATGTAGTACAGGAAATTGACCGTACAAAAAAAGCAGTGATACTTCTTCAGGAAAATAATATTACTGCATTAGGAAAATTAATGTTTGATACACACGATGGCCTTAGTAAGCTGTACGAAGTAAGCTGTAACGAACTTGATTTTCTTGTACAATTTGCAAAAGAAAATGCTTCTGTGGCCGGGGCAAGATTAATGGGCGGTGGCTTTGGTGGCTGTACAATCAATCTGGTAAAAGAAGAAGGTCTGACTTATTTTATTGCTCAAACTTCCAAAGCTTACCAAAACCAATTTAAATTATCACTTGAGCCATATATTGTTGATACTGCTGATGGAACCAATCTGATTGAACTTTGAGATAGCCTGTGAAGTTGAAAATATAGTATAAACCATCTAAATGAAAACTGAAGAATTTAACCCGAATGACATTGATGAATTGTATATTTTTATTGTTGAAACAATAAGGGTCTCGTATTTTGGATATTATCCCGAGGAAGCAATTTCTCATTTTATTGAATACTCAAATACCAAAGACATTTTAGAAGATGCCAAAAAAAACTATGTTGTTGTTATAAAAGATAAAAACAAGATTGTTGCAACAGGCACTTTAATATACACGCATATAAAAAGGGTTTTTGTTAGTCCTGACTTTCAGGGAAAGGGGTTGGGTAAAATGATAATGGGTGAACTAGAACAAAAAGCAAAGACTAATAATTTAAAATTAGTTGAGTTGCATTCTTCCTTATTTGCTAAAAAATTTTATGATAATCTAAATTATAAAATGTTCAAAATAGGAAAGGTAGAAGTTGTAAACGGGGAGCTTTTATATTATCAAAGAATGGCAAAGAGATTAGACGGAAAGCAATATTCAACGCAATATAATTTCCATAAAAAACAATTTAAAGTAATTAAGAATGATGGGGATGATGCAGAAGTAACTACCGAAACTATTTTTCATTTCTTTCAAAATGGCGAATTAATTTATGCTGAATATAAAGGTGGAAAAGTAAAATATGGTGAGATATTTGGGCTTATTGAAAAAGACACAATTCATTTTTATTACAGTCAGATAAATATTAATGGAGGTAAAAACAAAGGCAGTTCAATAGATGAAATAAAAATTTTAGAAAATAAGAAGCTGCAATTAACTGACGTGTGGAAATGGAAGAATAAAAACGGACATGGACTTTGTATAATGGAAGAAAAATAATAACCAACACAAGATGCAATACAGATATATTTAACACAGAAGGAAATGAAGTAACCACTGAATTTTATTCAGAAAATCAAATTGTATTTGAGGTAGGTTCATTCTTTCAAAAGACTACCTCAAAAGAAAATTACCAGACTCCTGAAAATTATCTGGCTGGCATTTTACTTTTGAACTGTTGCAGCGGCTATTTCACTCCCTGCCAGAGTTTAGGGAATTTGGCAGGATTATACTTGTAAAGGGATTTATTTCTTTTAAAGAACGCACACTGTCACTGATTAATGAAAGTGCAGAACAGCGTTATGAATCATTAATTAAAACCAGATACTTCTTTAAGCAGGATCAGAAAAGAGATTTCGTGTAAATGATTTTATTTCTTGGCATTTGGCAAGACTATTATTCGCCGAAAGATTGAATTTTGTAACTTACTTAAAAATAAAAGCGATGAACAATCTTCCAATTTACATCAGTCTTATTTTTGGCTTAACTACAGTACTGACTGTTTGGATGTTTTACAAAGCAGCCCACAATTCTACAATAACTTTACTGATTATAGCAGTATGGCTTGGGGTACAAGCTGCACTGGGTTTTTCCGGTTTTTATACATTTACAGACAAATTCCCACCACCGTTTTTGCTTGCCATTTTACCCCCGTTATTCTTTATAATCTGGCTTTTTACAACAAAAAAGGGAAGGAAATACATTGACAGTTTAGATATAAAAGCCCTAACCATTTTGCACATCATCAGAATTCCTGTTGAAGTTGTTCTCTTCTGGCTGTTCTTACATAAAACGGTTCCTGAACTTATGACATTTGAAGGCAGGAACTTTGACATCTTATCAGGCTTAACAGCTCCGGCTATTTACTACTTCGGTTTTATAAAACAGTCTATAAGCAAAAAACTAATCCTTATTTGGAACTTAATATGTTTGGGTCTGCTGATCAATATTGTTGCAAATGCTGTTTTATCAGCACCGTTTCCTTTTCAAAAATTTGCTTTTGACCAGCCAAATATAGCAGTCTTATATTTTCCTTTTAACTGGTTGCCTTCATGTGTTGTGCCCCTAGTCTTACTTTCGCACCTGGCATCCATAAGGCAATTAATCAATACCGTTAAACGGAGGCAAGTCATTAAACTAAATTAATAAGAGCCTTTTTCCAATCTCGATCAGGTATTTTGTTGTTAACTTCAACATGTTTTCTTTGCGTATAAAAATGTTTCCAAGAGAATAAGCTTTTACTTGCAACCGAAGGCTAAATAAAAAATATAGTTGAGTTGAGTAACAACATTTTACTATTCAAAACAATGAATAAATATTCCTTTCTAAAACACAGTTTTATTCTTTTCGCATTATTATGCTTACTTACTTTCTGCTATGGTCAGGTCAAAAAAAAATCATCAAAAGAAAAAGTACGTGAACCAAAAATAATTTCATTTGGGAATCCCAAACTTGTAAAAACACAAGGTTCCACTAAAAGTGATAATGTATGGTGTGGCTTACAGGACAAATCAGGCAACCTTTGGTTTGGCACAACAGGAGAAGGAGTTTATCGCTACGATGGAAAACTGTTCTACAATTATACTATAAAAGATGGCTTAAACAGTAACGCCGTTTATTCTATTTTGGAAGATAAGTCAGGGTATATCTGGATCGGGACAACTGACGGAGTTTGCCGTTATGATGGAAAGAAAATTACCCGCATACCTATCACTGCTAATTTCTTTCCTACCAACAGTAGTAACAATTATTATAATAGTCAATCCACAAAAAATACTGTGTGGAGTATGTTGCAAGACAAAAGCGGAAAGATATGGTTTGGTACAGGGGATGGTGTTTACTGCTACAATGGAAAATCATTTTCCGGGTTTTTACAAAATGAAAGGGTAATAAATAAACAGAACCTTCAGCTAAAAATGGTTGATTGCATGGTGGAGGATAATAGTGGTAACATTTGGTTCGCATCAGGCTGCCCTCCCGGTATGGAAGGCGTTTGCATGTACGATGGTGAATCAATAACCAGTTTTAAACCAAATGGCGACGGCTGGATAAGGACTATAAAAGAAGATAAAAAAGGAAACTTATGGTTTGGTGGCAGAAGCCGTGGTAATTTCTTTTATGATGGAAAAAACTTTACAAATTTTACGGAGAAAGTTGGAATTGGGAACCCGGTTTTGGTAGACAAGAATGGTAATATTTGGTTCAGCGGTGAAGAAAAATTATCAACCATAGAAAGTGAAGGAGGGATATGGTGTTACGATAGAAAAACTTTTAAAAATTTTAGTACAAAAGATGGAATGAGTAAGTATAATGTCTGGAGTATGCTCGAAGACAGGGAAGGTAACATTTGGATTGGCACACGCAACACTGGATTGTATAAATATGATGGAACTACTTTTACCAGTTATTCGGAATAAGAATACAAGGTTGCTTAACAAAAATTTATTTAAGACTTTTAACCTTTACAGAAGCTCACAAACAATGTTATAAATAACTCCACCTGTCATTTGAGGTGAATATAATTTGTAGGTGAATAATATTATCAGGGTCAATTATACTAATGACAAATGGTTTATGAGAAAAGTTTTAATTCTTTCATTGCTTATTCTACTATCAGGAAATAATTATTGTCAAACCCTTATTCCCCCAGATTGATAAACGCGTAAAAATAATGAGCATAATAGCTCGACTGGGCAGCCTACTATGAGTACAATAACGACCTTGCAAAAAAATATGTTGTTGACATTCATTCCTATTTTGACTAATTTAAAACCGATTCATTAATTGAATTTGCCGGTAGAATAAAAGAAGATTTAGCTATTGGCTTTGATGCAGTCATGTCTTTGAGGGTTCACATTTTTTAATAACAAAAAAAAATCTGCCCGTACATGTGATATTTTAGTGGGTTGTGCGTATAATTATAAAAGAAGAAACAAAATAGTAAATGTGATAATTAGAGAGAATGATTAAAAAAATTGACCCGGGCCTATTTCTTTCAGTCATTGAAACTAATAAAGGCATCATTTACAAGATAGCAAAATTATATTGCAAAGACACTGAAGATAAAAAAGACCTTGTACAGGAAATTGTTTTAAAACTATGGAAATCATTTGAGCACTATAATGAACAATTTAAACACTCTACCTGGATTTATCGGGTTGCATTGAATACTGCAATTTCATTTTACAGAAAAGAAAAATCAAGAAAAGAAATTACTAATCCTTTTTCTGAAAACCTGCTTAATATAGCAGATGTTGAAAATAATAAACAAACAGAAGAAAGCACCTTGTTTTTAAATCAGTTTATTGGTGAATTAAAAGAGTTAGACAAAGCATTAATGCTGCTGTACCTGGAGGAAAAAAGCCACAAAGAAATGGCCGAAATCATGGGAATCACCGAAACCAATGTTGCGACTAAAATTGGCAGGATAAAACAAATTTTAAAACAACGATTTTTAAAACCCACAATTTAAAATTTATGGAAGAAGTAAATTTTGTTCTTTTATGGAAAGAACAATACAAAAAAATTGACCAATCATTGGCAATTAACAAACAACTATTAGAAGAAGTAATCAACCAAAAAGCCGGGTCTGCTATACAATCTTTAATTAGATATAAAACAAGAGGGGTAATACTGGCAGTTATCTACCTGATCATATTAGGCGTTGTGTTGTTTTATGCAATCTCAAATTATACTTCAGGTGCAAATTATTTTATAATTTCAATAGCTGTCATATTTTTAATCAATCTAAAAGCATTATACGACTATATAAAACATTTAGTTTGGATAAAGAATATTGATTACGATGGAAGCATTACACTGATACAGGAAAAATTAACCAGGCTACATTTATCTATTATCCATCATAGCCGTTTTATGGTTTTACAAATTCCGTTTTGGACAACATTTCAATTGAGTGACAAATGGTTTCCGCATTCTGTTAGTTGGGGGTATATCATCTTCCAGATTTTCCTTACTGCATCATTTACATTTCTGGCTTTTTGGCTTTATAAAAACCTGACAGTAGAGAATACTAATAAAAAATGGGTAAAGGCTTTAATTGAAGGTTCAGGCGGAAAATCAATCATGAAAGCGATTACGTTTTACAAAGAAATTGAGCTATTCAAACAAGAGAGTTAAGAAGAGAGAGAGTAATGCCCCTATGTAATATTCTGGTTTGAAAATTAATACTTTATGATACCTTTTTATATAACGCCATAATATAGTTTACCAAACCACATCAAATGAAAATATTAATCTCCTCAATAAAATTGTAGAAGAAGAAAAAATCTTAACTTCCCAATCCTTTTATTTCAACTCATAACCTTTAAAGAATTTGTTGTATGCAACTAAACCCAACAAGAATTTTATTGCTATCCTTTTGTTTCACATTTATTACTTTATTTAGTTTTGGACAAAAAACACAATACCATCGTATTGAGGCTCGAATTTCACCGGACTTGTTTCATGAGTTAATGGCTACAGGTTTAGATATTGACCACTTTGAATACAAGAATAATTTGCTAAAGGCAGAGGTGTCTGATAATGACATACAGCTTCTTGAAAAAAACGGCATCAGCATAAACTATATCATCCATGATATTGAGAAAAATCTGGCTGCCTATAATGCAAGAATTGATAGCAAGGCAGGCAACCAAACTCAATCTAATCTTATAACAGTTCCTACCCCTGTTCATTTTGGAACAGGGGGTTCTTATGGAACGGCAGGAGGAGTTGCTAAACATTTCACCTTTGAAGAAATGCAAAATGAACTGGATGAAATGAGGGCATTATACCCAAACTTAATCACAGTAAAAACCAGCTTGGGCAATACCGATCAGGGTCGCTCTTTGTTTATGGTAAGATTAAGTGACAATGCTGATACAGACGAAAATGAACCGGAAGTATATTTGAATGCAGTACATCATGCCAGAGAGCCTATCAGCATGACACAATTGATTTTCTATATGTGGCACCTGCTTGAAAATTACGAATCAGACAAAGAGATTCAAACCCTGGTTAATAGTACCGAATTATATATTGTTCCCTGCGTTAACCCCGATGGCTATGTTTATAATTATACGCAAAATAGCAGTGGTGGAAGTATGTGGCGCAAAAACAGGCATCTGAATGCTGACAATTCTATTGGTGTAGATAATAACCGTAATTATGGTTATAACTGGGGCGGGTCAGGCTCTTCTACAACCCCTGGTTCAGATACTTATAGAGGTACTACCCCATTTTCTGAAAAAGAAAATATTATGCTGCGGGATTTTTGCAATACCCGTCAATTTATTACTCAATTCAATTTTCATTCTTATAGTGATTTATTGATCTATCCCTATTCCTACATTACTCCCAACAACAATCCGGAGGTGCCACTGTTTAATCAGTTGTCTGCATTTTTAACAGAGGATAATGCCTACCCGTATGGCAATTGTTATTCCATGCTAAAATATCTGGCAAGTGGGTGTGCAGAAGACTGGGGTTATGGCGAGCAAACTACTAAAGGAAAAGTTTATGGATTTACACCGGAGGTGGGTACTTCAAGCGACGGATTTTACCCGGCAGCATCAAGGATAATTCCGTTGTGCAACTCCACTATTGTGATGAATAAAAACCTGATGAAAGTTTCTACAAAATATGGATTGGTAACAACCAATATACCGGCTACCTTTTCATCCACTACCGGAACGGTTTCATTCAGTTTAAAAAATTACAGCATTTTGCCTGCAAGCTATACAGTTTCGCTATTGCCACTTACATCTTATATTGTAAATGTTGATGCCCCAAAAGTTATAGCAAGTTCGGTTATGTTTCAAACACAGAACAATGCATTTAACTTCACTTTAGATCCTGCTACCCCTTATGGAACCAATATAGTTTTTGAAATAAGCACTGATAATGGTTATCACATAAGAAGGGATACGATATCTATGCTTTATACATGTGCCTCTCCGGTTAATTTTTCAACAACAGGAATAACAACAAATTCTGCCAATATAAGCTGGGGAACTGTTGCAGGCGCAGTTGATTATTATATTTCAACTAAAATAGCCACAGCAACTGTATGGGATGCCGAAGTATTGGTAACTGCCGCAACAAATACAACGCTTATAGGTTTAACCCCTAACACAGCTTACAACTGGAGGGTGAGAACAGTTGATTGTTCCAATTATTCAACAGTCCAAAACTTTAGTACATTGGCTGTATGTGGTGTACCTGCTCCAGCTGCCTCGTCCCCTGCTACAAACAGTTTTATTGTATCATGGCCGGCAATACCGGGTGCAACATCTTATACAGTTCAAAGAAGATTGCAAGGAACAACATCATGGACTGCATCAACAATTACAGCGACATCATTATTGATCAATGGATTATCCCCCGGTACTACTTATGAATATCAGGTAAGGGCTACCTGCCCATCGGGGAATAGTGGTTTTTCTGCAGTACAGACAATTAAAACCGCTACTGTAGTTTATTGTACTTCTAACGGCAGCAATAACACAAAAGAATGGATAGACTATATTCAATTGGGTAGCATCAGCCGAACTTCTGCTGCCGAACCCGGTGGATATATTAATACAGGTGCTTCTACTAATCTTATTCGTGGAGCTACTTATACCATTACATTCAGTGCAGGATTCAGCGCATCAATAATAAAAGAAAACTGGAAAATGTTTATTGATTATAACGTAGATGGTGATTTTAATGATGCCGGGGAAACCATAGTGAATACATCCAAAACAGGTGCAGGCAACTTTACTGCCACTTTTACGGTACCCACAAACGCACTATTATCAGGAACAACAATGCGTGTAAAAATGAGTCCCAAAGGTATCAGTAATGCATGCAACACTTTTAATAACGGCGAAGTGGAGGATTATAACCTAACGATCACCAATAATGCAGCCACTGATTATAGCATTACAACAAGTGAAATGGTTTTAAAAAATGCACATGTATTGCAAAATCCATT
The DNA here is from genome assembly GCA_031373555.1 of Segetibacter sp. Lineage (GTDB taxonomy): Bacteria > Bacteroidota > Bacteroidia > Chitinophagales > Chitinophagaceae > Segetibacter. The sequence continues at coordinate 41,122 of JANMMU010000097.1, forward strand.
TAAAAATCAGATTGATATTTTTATGGATCCTGCTAAAGAATATCAATCCGTAATTACCCTGTTAGATATGACAGGTAGAATTATCCATTCCCAAAAAATTAGTAAAGCGGCAACTCATCATCAGATTAATACTACAGCTTTGCATAGTGGCATTTATATGTTAATGATACAGAATGGCAATCAAAAGAAGACATTTAAAATGATAAAGTAAACACTGTGTTTATGAAATGAAAAAAGGGGGCTAAATAATGTCCTCTTTTTTCATTTAGACTAAGTCAATATTTCTGATTTTAAAACCCCACAAGTAGCATTGCTTCTCAGTATCACTTAGCCTTCTTATTAAACCTGAGGCTTCGTCAGGTAAGTAGTCGGGTTGTCAAACTAACATCGGTCAATTAAGATTATTAACTTTGGTCTTTAATTTCAAGTTTATACATATTCTAATCAGCAGACGTTGCATGTGGATGGAATTCCATTTCTGACAAGAAAAAAACAACAAACAGAAAAATATGAAACAAATAATTATCTTCATTTTGACAACTTTTATATGCTCATTTTCATATGGGCAAAGTGTAACAGAATTTTATAACCAAAAGAATTTTCTAGAGCTAATAAAATTTGAAAATAAGTCTGATATTCTAACGAAAGATGAGTTATATATGGTGGGATTTGCCTTTTTTCAAACAGAGAACGATACGAAAGCAATTGAATTCTATGACAAAGCAATTTCAAAAGGGTTAAACAACGGTTCAGTATATTTTTACAAAGGGCTTTCACTTCGTTTTTTAAGAAATTATGAAGACGCTTTAATGGAAATTGAAAAATCATTGAAATTTGAACCAACAAATCAAGAGTACATGAATGAAAAGGGGATGGTTTATTATTCTCAAAAAAATTATGAAAAAGCATTAGAGGTTTTTGAAATAGCAAAACAATTACCCAATACATTTCCTGAACCATATTATTGGATAGCAAGAATTTATCACGAGAAAGAAGATTTCAATAAAGCTTTGACGGCTTATTATGAAGCAGAAAAGAATTTAACAAAAAAGAATAGCTATTATTTAACTTCATTAATGGCAATTGGACAACTGGAATTTACTCTAACAAAAGACTTTAAAAAATCAGAAATTGCATATGAAAAAGCAATTCAATTGGACAAAGAAAATTATGAATTATATTACAAATTAATTAAATCATGTAATTCTGGAAAGGATTTTAATAAAGCGGATAGCATATTTAAAATAGTAAAACAAGCATACAAAAATAAAAAACTACCAAAAGAGGAAATGGAATTTAAAGCTGTTTCCATTGCTCAATTTGAATGGAATGGCCAAGTTGGAACTATTAGAAAATCACTTGAGGATGCAAAAGAAATATTAGATATCACCTACAAGATATTTATTCAAAATAAACAAGGCGACAAAGTTGAAAGACGTTTTGTTGTTGAAAAGACATTTCAAATTGAAAAAGATGGTGCTAATTTTCTCCTATGCGAACAAGATAAAATAACAGGTAGACATATAACCTATCCTTATGGTTGGAAAGAAGAAAATATTACCCCAGAAGATTTAGAAAAAGCTGTAAAACTTGTTTTAGACGGAAAGATGAAACAAGGAGCTTCTTCAAGTTTTAATAAAAAGTGACAGACAAGCACTACTACCATCATTTGGTTTTATGCAAGTGTGTCAATTTTGAAAGTTAATCATCAACAGCTTCATAGCTGTTTCTAAAAATTAAAGGTTAAATAATTCCCTTTAACTATTGGCCCAATTTTTAAACTCTGTAACCCGCTCACGGCTAACAACTATTTCTGTCTCGGGTAGCGCCCCTTTGACAAAGATCCTCAGGCGGTTATTGAAGTATGGTTTTACCTGCTCTATTGCACTGATATGTACAATAAAACTACGGCTAATCCTGAAAAATTGTTGGGGGTCTATCTGCGTTTCCAGTTTCTCTATGGTGGCATCTACCAGGTAGCGATGCCCTTCCAGATCAGTCAGATACACAATTTTGTTATCAGCCTCAAAATAAGCTATGTTTTCTGTATTTATAAAAAATAGCCGTTGACCAATTTTTCCCAAAAACCTTTTCTTAAATGACTGAGAGATAAACTCCGGTGATAACTTGTTGTAGTGGCTGCCAGAAAATGAGGCTGCCAGTTGCTTGTACTTGTTTAATGCTGTCCCCAAAGCTTCACGGGTTATTGGCTTTAATATATAATCAATGCTTAGCATTTTGAAAGCTTCCAAAGCATATTCATCATAAGCTGTAGTAAAAATAACAGGTTTGTGATAGGGATATTTTTGAAAAATTTCAAAGCTGTGGCCGTCAGACAGGTGAATGTCCATAAGCATTACATCCGGATGAGGTTTCGTTTTCAGGTATTGTACAGTATCTACAACACTGTCTATGCAGGCTTCCACTTTTACATCAGGATCATACTCATGTAGTAGCAAGTTTAGCCTGTCCGCAGCTAATTTTTCATCTTCTACTATGATTACTTTCATAATACTTTTTTTATTGTCAGAAGGGGTACTATTACCTCAAAATAGCTTTCTGTTTTATTTACAATAACTTTTCTTCCGCTGATCATTTCATACCTTTTATGGATATTCTCCAATCCAATACGTGTACTGGTTTCTACAACACTGCGTTGCTGTAAATTGTTTTTTACTATTATTGTTTCATTCCCATTTGCGTGAATATCTATGTAAAGTGGCTTGCTGCGGGAAGCAATGTTGTGTTTTATAGCGTTTTCAATAAGCATTTGTAAAGCGGCGGGTACTATATAGCTGGCTTTGTAATGGTCCGGTATGTTGATTGTGATGCAGACTCCTTCGTCAAATCTTTTTTCTAAGAGATAGATATAGGGCTCTATAAATTCCAGTTCTTTATTAAGCTCTACAAGTTCTTTGTCATGGTTGCTTAGTATGTATCTATATACTTTTGAAAATGCTTCAATAAATCTGTTGGCATCAGGGTTTTCTTTTATAACCATACCAGACAATACATTTAGGTTGTTGAAGAGAAAATGAGGCTTTATCTGGCTTTTAATAAGTTGCATTTCGGCCTGTGTGCTTATACGCCTTAGTTCTTCTGCTTCCATCCATTGCCTTTTATATTCAGTAAAAAATAGCAGGATGGCATTGCTGAGATGAAATAGCAGGTTAATGAGAAACCCGTAAATTATATTTAGTTTTAGAGGGTTATGCAAACCATTCCATTGGAGCCCATAAACCCAATGGCCAATAGTATAAACCATAAGTGCCGCTGAAAAAATTGTGATAATGTTTCCCCAGATAAAAAAAAGGCCAAGAGTGCGAACTTTGTTTTCTGAAAGCCTTTCAGGCTTCATAATAAGTGGCTCAAGTATCCTGGAACCTTCCCAGGTAAAATAGGTAACCCCTGAAATAGTTAGTAATGCATAGTACCAGGAGACTTCTATCTTAAAGTAATAATAAACCCTACAGAGTTCTGTTATGACAAAAGCAAAAACAGACAATAGCAACATGAATAAGTACCTGTATTTGTTATTGAACATAGGGTTTAATTTAACCAGCCTTACTGCTTAGGTAAGGCTGGTATGATAATATCAGATAAATCAATAAAACGGTCAAAATTATGGAAGCAATACCGTATCTATTACGTGTATAACACCATTTCTTGCAACAATGTTTGTAGCAAGAATATTTGATTTGTCGGTGCCATTTCCGTTACCGGTAATGGTGGGTACACCGCCGATACCATTTGTCAGGTTTACAACAGCTACCCCACCGCCAAGCATAGTCACATTTCCATTTGAAAGATCAGTCGAAAACTTACGGCCTCCTATCACATGATTCTTCAAAACTGCCTGCAAAGTTGCAATAGGTATCTGGTTTATGTCAGTTAGCCCTAACAAACCCAAAACTTCAGTAAATGCAGCATTTGTTGGCGCAAACACTGTAATGGTAGCAGTGCTTAACGTATTGATTAAGTTAGGGTCTCCGCCAGGTGCAGGTGCATTGTTAACTCTTACAATTGCTTTAACCAGAGAATCCAATCCCTTGGCGGGTATCTGTGCTGTCTGCACAATATTACCCTCGGCTGGCAATAGTACCCGGTTTATCCGGTGAATGATACCATTGTCTGCGCTTATATCAGCCTGTTTGACTTTTATACCGTTAATGAATACACCACTACTGTTACTGGTAACAAAAACAGAGTCGCCACTGGCAGTTGTAACTTTTGCATTTGGTCCTGCAGGTACACCAGCCGCTGCTATTTTACTGCCTAGCGTATGGTAAAGCAAGATGTTTTTTACCTGTGTCTCAGTTAGTGTTCCCAGGGTTGCAGAGGTGATACCCGATGCTATAAATGCATCATTGTCTGGTGCAAATACGGTATAAGGTCCCGCACCACTTAAAGTACCTTCTAGTTTTGCTTTTAAAACCGCTGCCTCCAGGGTGCTAAAGTCATCAGACTTAACTACCACATCTGTAATAGTATTTGTGGCTGGAGTTACAGGGGCTTCATCATCTTTTTTACATCCGCTAAGGGTTAAAATTACTCCGCATAATACAATGCCGGAACATTTAAGGAAATAATTCATTTTCATAAAAGAAGTGTTTTGTTTATTATTTTAACAAAATGAGATACTTCCGCTCTAAGTAATGGAGTGAATTGTTATTTATCAGAAATGAAATGTAAGATTCAATGGATGAAATAAATTTCAGCAGGCAGTTCTGCAAGGCACAGGCTATGAGGCTACAAGACTATTATTTGAGAAATGGTTATAAGAGAATGTAAAAAATGACTCAATGACTTATTGACTCACAGACTTCTACTTAAATGCAGGATGAAACTGCTGCAAAGTACTACGTAAAAAATCTCTATCTAAGTGCGTATAAATTTCAGTTGTCGTTATACTTTCATGTCCCAACATTTCCTGCACTGCCCTAAGGTCTGCCCCACCCTCTACAAGATGCGTTGCAAAAGAATGTCTGAAACTATGGGGCGAAATACTTTTTTTAATTCCAGCTTTCAATACAAGATCTTTGATGATGTAGAAGATCATAATTCGGGATAACTTTGCTCCTCGCCTGTTAAGGAATAAATAGTCCTCGTTACCTTTTGTAATTACTAAATGGTTGCGTATTGTGTCTTTGTAAATATTTATGTATTTAATAGCATCACTGCCAATAGGTACTAATCTTTCTTTGTTGCCTTTGCCAATAACCCTTACAAAACCTACATCAAGATATAGACAGCTTATTTGCAAATTGACTACTTCACTCACTCGAAGACCACAACTGTACATTGTTTCTACAATAGCTTTATTTCTGCCACCTTCGGGTTTGCTTAAATCAATTTGACTAATCACATTTTCTATTTCCTCAAAACTTAAAACATCCGGAAGGCTTCGTTTTAGCTTTGGTGCGTCTAACAATGCAGTGGGATCAATAGTTACAATATTTTCTATAAGACAATATTTATAAAACCCTTTAATGCCTGATATAATCCTGGCTTGAGAAGAAGGGGTCATACCAAGTTCTGCTACCCATTTTATAAACTGCTGAAGCGTTTTTAAATCTATTGCTGAAGGATCTTTTTTTTGTTCGGCTGCTAATAAAAAGGTGGTCAGCTTTTCTATATCACGCAGATAGGCTTCTACGGAGTTATCACTAAGTGATTTCTCTAATTGCAGATATGCTTTAAATCCTTTTTTGTATGGCTCCCACATTTAAATGCAAGGTAAATGGAAAATATTCAACTGTATATATTAGATAGTAATTTTAAAACCTAATACCCAAATATATTATTTGAACACAACTAAGTGAACTGTAGATTTTGGAAGTAACTAAATATAACGTGCAGCCAAATTATAAAGCACTATCAAAATATATGCAGTACCAAGTATCCTGTTAATCTGAAGGGTGTTAATTTTGAAGTAGCTCAACAATTTATTACCAAATACTATGTAAGCAAGCATGACCATTAAAGTACCTAAAGCATTAAAAAGCACAAATCCGACAGAACTCATTTGTTCAATGTTTAGCATTGCAAGCTTCTTTACCAAAATAAACATCACTAACCAAAATGGAATTTGTTGCGGATGTATAATTATAAAGAAGAGTCCCCTATAAAAAGTATGTTTTTGAATTTGAGCATTAGTATGCTTACCAGCAACCATCCATACACCCATGATTAATACAAGAAGGTAAGATACCATTTCAATGTATGTAAACAATTCACTTTTTAACGAAAGGGTTTTAATCAATTGTACCGCAAGAAGCAGATAAATACTTTCAAAAATTAAAATCAATGCAAGAATAAATGCAAGTAATCTTTTTTGCCCCGATCTAAATAATTCTACAACCAATAAATTAATATTTCCTGGAAAGATGTACCCATAAAAACCGGTAAAAATTGCAATAAAATACATGACTTAAGCGGCTCTCATTTTAAATATTTTTTCTTCTTTTTTAAGCGCCTTATACTGGCTATAACTCATAAAGACAACTCCATTTTTTTTGTTTTGCATGGCTATGTCATACATTAGCTTATAATGATTGGCCAACACCTGTTGAGCTTTTATGAAGGAAAATTTTGGATCGTATATATGTGCCGGTTCAGCACCGGCACCATTCAACTCAAGTATTTGAATATTTTTCCCTGCTTTAAGATCTTCTATGCTTGTACAACGCAAATCAAATCTGCCATAGTAAAAACCATTTATCCTGCTACTAATATTGTCAAATGTTTTTACAAGTTGTGGCTCAATGATATGGTTATAATCAATAAACTCGGCACCACGTACATGATTTCCATAAGGCACTAATATTTTCTCTACACCTTTTGGCAATATCGTTTTGAAGTCAATATTTATATTGCTTTTTAAAGTATGATATTGTAGAAATGCCCTGTTATCTTTCTTTATCAATTCATCGACAGTACTCATCCCATCCCCTACTATGGACAAGAGTTTTTTAAATGTTACAGAAGTAATTCTTCCATTTTTTTCTGATGGATTTTTACAATAAAATACACTAAACTCAAGATCGAAAGGAACAAATGTCTGAATCAAAAAAGGTATTTTATTTTTTGTTTTGTAAATTATCAGTTCGTTTTCATTTTCTATTTTTTGCACACACCAACCTCTTTCGCCCCTGTCAGGTTTTGCTATGACAGGAAATGTAATGGCATGTTCACTCATTATATTTAATATCTGTTCAAGACTGTACTTTTCATCAATATAAATTGTGGAAGGATACAATTCTTTGGGTATTAGCTCAAATATTTTCATTTTGCTTTCAAAGAACATTCCGCCTGTTTCAATTGTGGGATTAGATGCAGAAAAGAAGAAAAGCGAACGGGCTCTGGCAGCCAGATAAATGTAGTATATGCTTACCGGTAAGTAAACAAGATACATGGGCCAATATTCCCAGCTAAATACTTTTATGTAAAATCTCCTTAGAGTAAAATAAATTTTTTCTGGCAACATAAATAATTTGATACAATAAGTACATTACTGTACAATTTACTATTGTTTCTTGATAACCTTTTCAAAGAAGATTCAATTAAAGTTTGGAATCGGACAACTATCGGCCCCTGTAATTATCGGTAGGCATTGCCTGCCATATGCCGGTTGTCCCACTTCTAAATATTCCATTTGGGCATTTACATTGTGATTCAACTCAATAAATGTATAACTCAATGTTTTTACCTGTTCGCTTCTATTTATTATAAAGCCATTGTCAGGGTCGTTGACTGATTTGAAAAAAGAAAATAAACTATTCACCGAGACAGCCGATTCCCCATTAATCCATTTTCTAAAATGTGATTCCCGATTAGCTTTTGCATCAGCATCATAAAGTGTTGATGAAGACCATATGTGTGAGACAGAAGTATTGAGTTGAGTTTTCATTCTTTGCTCACCATCCCAAACCAGTTCAAACAAATTACTTTTATCAAATACCACCAATGTAAATGGTTCAATGTCATCTAATTTGAATAGGCTCCAATCTACTAAGGGCATATCTGAACTCAACAATTCATTTACAATTAAACCCCGGCTTTTGCGATAGTAAGCCTTTCGATTATGCGTCTTCAATCCACCATTCAACAATATTATTACGTTGCCAAGATTATTAACGCCAACCCAGGTACCGCCTTCTTTTGAATCTTTAGGAGATAAATATTGAACTTCATTTGATGTATCTATCTCGGGTAGTAATGCCCTGCTTCTCAACGGACTTTCGTCACGCAATGATGCAAAATAGAATTTGTCATTTGCCGGAATAAATACTACTGTACACATGAATCAGGCTTTTTTACCAAAGTTTTATTAAACTGATTTGCTAAAAATTTATCAATGACATACTTTTCTAAAGACCGAATTTTAGTTCAGGCACTTGTAGATGCCTTGTATAGAATAGTTGAATAAGCAACACCAAAATCAGGCTCAACCATATCAAGCTTCATTTCTATCAAAGCTACTTTTATTAATGCTAAGTGATGAATGGCATGTTCAGTGTTATAAACAATTTCACGAAAAAAGGTAGTGTTCACAGTAAAAGCTTTCAGATCATCCATTTGCTCCACAAATAAACTTAGTTCCTTTTCGGGCATATTAACCTCTTGCAATATTTTATCAATCATGCTTATTGCAAGCATCCTGTCATTTTCAATTTCTAAATTTCTTGTGCGGTTTATATAATCAACTTCACCACTATGGTAGCCTGCAATGGCACATTGCAATAACTCAATTATATGCCGGGTATGTCCACCAATACTGGCATTTCCAAGGTGCTCTATTTTATGTGTGTAATGTTCATCACGCAAACTTAAAAGCAAGTTGCTAAGTGAATTTAGTTGTTGTGATAACTGAATAAATATCATAGCAATAACTTATTTTAAAATGGCAGACCCAAATAAATGATTGTACGCAACACAGTGTATTGAAACAAACTTATAATCACTAAATGAAGGCATACCAGACACTTCGTACACCTGATTACCATTTATTGATTTTAATGCACCCAAATCTATATAGTTTACCGGCATAGCTTCTTTACTTAAATAAACATGCAAAGATGGGCCATTACTCGAAGAAAAACCCGAGAGTCTTACAGTATACACATCCCCTTTCTTATAAACTTCAGCATCTCCCATGACTACGCCATAAGGGCCATTGGTAAAGTTACCTTTAAACTTAAGTACTGCAGCAGTATCTACAGTTTCATTAAGGGTTGTAGTAGGAGCATTTGTTTCTTTTTTGCAGGCAGTAATCAAAAATAATACTGCCAACACAAACATCATTTGTTTCATAGTAAGGTTATTAAAAGTGAAATATTATTTCAGGTGAAAAGACAAATTTACGTGTCAGGCCATCTGGTCTTACATCTCTTACAACAAAGGGTGTACCGGCAGTAATACCAAATGTAAGTTTTGAGCCTGCTTTATACCAGGCAGCCAAAGTTCCATTTAGGGTTAGTCCGTCTGACCCATTTATTTCTATCGGTTTGTTACTTACATTTCCATCTACGTAACTATCTTTTCCCAAATGATAAATACCTAAAAGACCAAGATTAAATTTCCATTTTTTGGGGGAACTAATATCATATCCTATTCGTGCAAGCACATCGGGCTTTCTTTTAAAATCATTAGATGAGATATACTTAACCGCATCTGAAGTACTCCAATAAGCTGGCAAAAATGTATTTCCATTTATACCTGATAATGGAAGTTGCAGGGCAGTTGCAATCAACCATTTTTGGTTAGTGAATGTTAAGCCAGTTATTACATCAACAGTACCTAAGCTACTTTGGTATTGCATAGGTAAGGGTTTGCTGTTTGCTTTTAGGTTACTGTTATTTAAGGGAACTTTGGCTCCTAATATAATCCCTGTTTTCCATTTGCCTTTATGCGTTGGGGTAAATGTTGTAGCCAGAAAAACATCTCCTAAACCTGATGCAGAACCTAAATTTCCCGAAGCATAATTAGCTGTAAGCTTTGCCTGAATTGCCCATTGGTTATTTAACTGATTGTCATATTGAATAGCGGGGGTGAATACATAGACCTCTTCATCACCAACACCATTACCTGCTATTATACTTAATTTTTGTTTGTTATTCTTTAAGGTATCATTGCTGCTATTTGGTTTAAAACCTGCAATAGTGCAAAAACCTGCATCGCTACATCCTTGTGCAATTGTTTGATTACAAATAGCAAACCCAATAGTAATTCCCAATACAATTTTTACAATCATTTACTTTTTTTTATGAATTTATGAAATAAAGTAATTCCCTGCTCCTTGTGAAGTATCGTTATTATAAGGCTGCATAACATTACAATTATTGCAAGGGTAAACAATTGTCCCCCATCACCTTTGGATTCTATACCCAAAACTGTAAGATGAGAAACTATAGCACCCAACATAAGCCCCACGGCTAAAAAGGCTCCAAAGAAAACAGTTGATGGTAAAAGTAATAAAACACTTGCTATCAATTCAATAATACCGGTTCCGATTCTTCCCCATGGTTCTACGCCAAGCTTTGTAAATAATTCTACAGATTCAGAATGTCCGGTAAATTTGAAATAGAGCGTTTGCAATAAAATTGCCGCTGCAACTATTCTCAATAACCAGGATAAAATGGATTTAAACTTCGTACTACTATTCATTTTTAAAAGTTGATTGCTGTTAATGATAAAGTGCGGACCAGTTCTTATCCGCTTTGGCATGTAAATTATTTTCATCTTTATTCCATTTTGGTAAAGTATTGTTGACCCATGAATGATAAAAAAGAAAGAGTTTTCCATCGGCTATTTTAAAAGTTTCAGGATCAATTTCTACTTTCTCATTCGTTGCCCCCATAGCATAAGCACACCAACCGCCATATTGAGGCTCATACTTTTTAAAATCTTTTTTAAATAGCTCTTTGTTAGCAACAGATGAAAAATAATACGTAATTCCCTCTGCAATGGTTGCAAATTGTTTGCTTCCTTTTACTGCTTTGTTTTGAGTGAAATAAGCAACCGGGTCATGCCCTTGAATGGCTACCCCTTTTTCCAGGTTAGAATGTTTAACACGCAAGTTGTTTTGAGCATAACCAATGTTAAGCATCATTAGAATGGTAACTAAAGCAATCAATCTTTTTTTCATGTTTTTGTTATTTGGTTATTACAAAGCAAAAATGCCATCATTTCAGACGGCATTCAATAGACAAAGTTCCCGAAGGTTTGTATATTTTTCCCTAAGTTTTAATTTGTGATTTTTTTTTAAATTCTGAAGGGTTTTGTGAAGTACCCTTTTTAAAAAACTTACTAAAATGGGCCGCATCATCAAATCCAAGTTCGTCAGATATTTCTTTCACTGACTTATCAGTGTATAAAAACAATCTTTTTGCTTCTGCAACAATTCTTTCCTGTATAACCTGTAAAGGAGTTTTCTTGCTGTAAAGTGTGAAAGTATTTGAAATTGTTTTGGGAGATTTGTTTAACAACCCCGCATAAAATTGCACCTGATGCTGTTCCTTAAAATGTATTTCTACCAGTAGATTATATTTTCGTAAAAGATTAAACTTATCATCACTTAATTGTGTAGCGTTAATGTATTGCTTTTTTGCAATTCTTGTAATTTGTATAATCAATCTTACAAGCAGCATCCTAAGCATTTCACCTTTAATATCATCTTCTGATAAAAGCTCTTCTTCAAACACTTCAAGTAATCTATTGAGCATTTCTAAAAAATCAACATCGGGCTTTATAAACATGGTGGGTGACGGGCCATAAAAAACAAATCCAACACAACCCACTTCGGCATCATGATCTACAATACAATAAAACTCCCGATTAAACTGCCATGCAATAATATTTTCTGGTTTTTCAAAATGAAAAGATTGATCCATCATTATGGGTAAAATGGCATTCTCCTCTATTTCGTACTGAATTTCATCAATGACTACATATTGCTTTGCACCCTTGTTCCAAACAATAGTATACAGTTTCTTATCAATTTTATCGTGTTTAAATATGCGATTAAAATCCGTTTCGCCTTTATGTAGAATTATCTTTCCTAAACCATCTTTATGCGTGAAAATGTATTTCATTCTAATAACAATGTAGGTCTATAATACTATTAAAGGATAAATTGTTTGTTAAGTGACCCATTCACATTTCATATTCAATAACCAATTTATCTTTTCAACAGAAACAACAATGGAATATCCAATCTTTTATTCCAGGCTTTTTCGCTATGATCTGCGCCTGCAAAATATTTTGTGATCCAGTTTTTTGAAGTAAACCCTTTTGAAGCAATTACTTTATCTACTTTTTCCTGCAGTGCAGGATATATAGCATCCAAAGTTTGGTCGCCATAATCAAAATACATACGGTGATTTTTGGGGTTAGGTAAATGCGTTTTTAAATAACCCAACAAAGCAGTAGGAATTGGATTACTTTCCAGCGCGAAAATGCCGGGCCAATGTGTACTTAAGCAGGCTGCGGCGCCAAATACTTTTGGGTATTCGCAAATGGCATACATAGAAATTAGGCCGCCCATACTACTGCCGGCAATAAATGTATTTTTTCTATCGCGGTAAGTGGAATAATTCTTATCAATGTAAGTTTTCAATTCTTCTACAAGAAATTTAAGGTAGTCATCAGATTTTATTTTGTAACCGTTAAAAACTGATGCTCCATTAGTCCTTTTAGAAATGTAGATTGAATCCTGCTCTGCAAGTGACAATGTTTCAAAAGGCTTTTGTGGAAAGTAGTCAGCATGTCTTGTTGCGCCTCCATTCCAAATGCCCACTACAATTACGTCTCTAATTTTATTTTCCTTCAATAGTTGACTCAAAACATCATCCACATTCCATGCAGTATGGTTCCATGTTATCGCACTATCAAAAAGCATTTGTCCATCGTGCATGTACAGTACAGCATATTTTTTATTGATGGAATAGCCATCAGGCAACCATACATCTACACTTCGTGGTGTAACATATTTTGAAGAAAAACTGTCAATACGTTTAAGGCTACCCGATAATACATTAGGCAGTTGTGCAAAAGATATTGAACAAAATAAAACAACAATGCAAAAGGGGATAAAAATTTTCATAACATCACAAATAAACATCCTGATTAAACCAATAATCAATACCCTCAGGTTTTAATAAAATTGCCAGCACATCAAATTGTATCCATTTCCATCCCGGGTTTTGCAATTGGTATTGTTCAGCAGCATCTTTCAGATTTTTCATTTTCTGCTTGTTAATACTTTCTTCGGGGTTGCCATACTTTGTACTACGTCTGCTTTTAACTTCAATAAAATGAAGGGTGTCTCCTTTTTCTGCAATAATATCTACTTCAAGATGGCGATGCCGCCAATTCACAGTTCGTATTTTGTAGCCTTTAGCTATTAACCATGTCTCGGCTAATTTTTCTCCTTCTGTACCGGTTTCATTGTGCTGTGCCATATTTCATTTATTTTCGGCTTCGCCAAATTATGTAACAATCGTGAAACAACAAATTTTTCGTCTCCACGGACAAGTACAATATTACGCATGGGGTGGTTTTGAATATATCCCCAATTTATTAGGTTTTGACAATGCTCAACACAAGCCTTGTGCAGAATATTGGATGGGCGCTCATTCCGGAGCCCCGGGCAAATTAGATACTGAAAGTGGCTCAAAATTGTGGAGTGAGCTAATTCAGAAAAACCCCGAAGAATTTCTGGGCGAAGCTGTAGCAAAAAAATTTGATGAACTACCCTATCTTTTTAAAGTATTGGATGTAAGGGAGATGTTGTCTATACAGGTGCACCCTACAAAAGAAGAGGCAGCTAAGGGTTTTGATGCAGAAGAAGCGGCAGGGATTTCCATTACTGCACCTAATAGAAACTACAAAGACCGAAACCATAAGCCTGAAGTAATGGTAGCATTGGGTGATTTTTGGTTGTTACATGGTTTTAAAAAAGAGGGATTGCTACGCGAAGTTTTAAATAATGTACCCGAGTTTAAAAGTTTGCAAAAAGTATTTGAAGATGGCGGTTATGCAGGACTCTATAAATTTATAATGGAAATGCCACAGGATAATGCTGATGCTTTACTGTTGCCTTTGGTAAACCGGGAATCCCTAAACACACATACTAAAGAAGAACCGGGTTATTGGGTCAATAAATTATACAATGGCAACCTGCCCGAAAGCAATCTTGATCGTGGCATTTTCTCTATATATTTTTTCAATATAGTCAAACTACAAAAGGGTGAAGGAATATTTCAGGCTGCAGGGGTGCCCCACGCCTACCTTGAAGGTCAAAATGTAGAACTGATGGCCAATAGTGACAATGTACTTAGGGGCGGACTTACACCTAAACACATAGATGTACCCGAGTTGCTAAAACATACAACTTTTGAAGGGATAGAAGCAAATATTTTACACTCTGAGGAAGGATTAAATGGAGAAAACATTTACCGTTTGCCTGCTGAAGATTTTGGCATAAGTGCAGTTCATCTGAATACAGGTCGGGAATATGTAAACACAAGTATGTCACCTGAACTTTTTCTCGTTATAGAAGGATCTGTACAGTCTGGCGAACTTGGTTTTGGCAAGGGGGAAGTAATAATGATTGTTCCTGATACTGAATATACCATAAGAGGAATTAAGGATGCAATTCTTTACAAAGCCTATGTTCCTGTTTAGATTATTAAATTACTTGGTGTAAACCTTATAATAAATTCAGAAACCAACCCGAATCACTCGTCATATAATATTTTAGGTTAGTTTTGCAGACAACATTTCAGAATTTCACTTATGAATAAACAATCTAATTTACAAATCATTCCCGCCGCAATACTCATTTTTTGTGCTGCATTAACCCGTTTTTTCCCACATCCGCCCAATTTTACAGCTATTGGTGCAATGGCTATTTTTGGCGGATCTGTTCTTAGTAACAAGAAACTAGCTTTTCTGCTTCCTTTAGCAGCCTTATTCTTATCCGACCTGGCATTAGGAGTGTTTTCAGGAACAAAAGGATTTTATGGTGGGGGTCAGTTTTTTGTTTATGGAGCATTTTTACTAATAACGGCTTTATCTACTCTAATAAAAAAGAAAACTCCCGGTAATTTAATTTTTGCTGCCGTTTGGAGCGGGGTTATTTTCTTCATTTTATCAAATTTTGGCACATGGATTAGCGGACAAGTTGCCGAATATCCATTAACATACTCGGGTCTAATGAAATGTTACGCAAAAGCAATTCCTTTTTACCAAAATGAATTTTTTGGAAATTTTGCACTCAATGCTATTTACGGTAATTTATTTTTTGGTGCTATATTATTTGCAGTATATCGTTTGGTTGAAAATAATCTTTCAACCTCGAAATCAATAGCGTAATATTTTTATAATAATATTTTTGGAGCCTGCCTTTTAGGTGGGCTTTTTTAATGAAATTATTTTCCTGAAAATGATAACACAATAGGCTTTTGTGTTGTTAATATAAATCATTCAAACATTTTGACAGCTTACAATCCTAAATTTGTAAGACAGAACTTAGCTAAGTATGAGTTACTATTCATTGGAAGATTGTTTACTGGACCTGGAAAAGCATAAGCACCTTATAAGAATTAAAGAAGAGGTGGACCCGTATCTTGAAATGGCAGCCATACATCTTAGGGTTTTTGAAGCTAACGGCCCTGCCCTTCTTTTTGAAAATGTAAAAGGAAGTAAGTTTAGGGCTGCCTCAAACATTTTTGGCTCTCTGGACAGAAGCAAATTTATTTTCAGGAATACTTTTAAACAGGTTCAACAATTAATTGGGTTAAAAAATGATCCCATAAATGCCATTAAACATCCTATAAATAATGCAGCAGCAGCATTTGCTGCACTTAAAGCATTTCCGCTTAAAAATCCAATTTCGAAACCTGTACTTGCCAACGAAATAAGCATTAGCGATTTGCCTCTTATACAGCATTGGCCTATGGATGGCGGTGCATTTGTTACACTACCACAAGTCTATACAGAAGACATAGACAAACCCGGCATTATGAATGCTAACCTGGGTATGTACCGAATACAACTTACCGGAAACGATTATGAATTAAATAAGGAAATTGGGCTTCATTATCAATTGCATCGGGGAATTGGGGTACATCAGACAAAAGCAAATAAAAAAGGGCAACCCTTAAAAGTGAGCTGTTTTGTAGGTGGGCCTCCCTCCCATTCACTTGCAGCAGTCATGCCTTTGCCCGAAGGTATCAGCGAAATGACTTTTGCCGGAGTACTGGGTGGCAGAAGGTTCAGATATTCCTATCAGGATGGATATTGCATCAGCACCGATGCGGACTTTGTTATAACGGGTGAGGTTTATCCCGAAGAAAATAAACCCGAAGGACCATTTGGCGATCATTTGGGTTATTATAGTTTGCAACATTCATTTCCGCTCATGAGGGTTCATAAAGTGTTTGCGAAAAAGAATGCAATATGGCCTTTTACAGTAGTTGGAAGACCCCCGCAGGAAGACACAAGTTTTGGGCAACTGATTCACGAACTTACCGGCGATGCAATACCCAACGAAATACCGGGACTAAAAGAAGTGAATGCTGTAGATGCTGCAGGTGTTCATCCTTTATTGCTTGCCATAGGAAGCGAAAGATATACTCCGTACATGCCTGCCCGCCAACCTGCAGAATTGCTTACAATAGCTAATCATATTTTAGGTACGGGTCAGTTGAGCCTTGCAAAATTTTTATTCATTACTGCCGATGATACCAATCAACTTACAACTCATAATATAAGGTTGTATATGGAGTATGTTCTAGAAAGAATAGATTGGAAAAGAGATGTCCACTTTTACACTAATACCACTATAGACACCCTCGACTATTCAGGTACGGGGATTAATAGCGGAAGCAAAGTTGTTTTTGCTGCCTACGGCGAAATAATAAGATCATTGTGTAGAAATGTACCATCAGCTATGGAGAATCTGTCAAAGTTTGAAAACCCTGTTGTTGCAATGCCTGGTGTAATTGCCATTCAATGCAATCCATTTACAACTTATGCAAATGCTCATCATGAAATGCAGATTCTTAATGATCACCTAAAAGACAAAATAAAAGAACTGGAAGATGTCGCCATCATTATAGTTTGTGATAATAGCAGCTTTGTTGGCAAAACCTTAAACAATAATCTGTGGGTTACATACACCCGCTGCAATCCATCTCATGATATTTACGGAGTCAATCCTGTTACCAATAACAAACATTGGGGTTGCCACGGTCCTTTGATTATAGATGCACGGATTAAACCCCACCACGCACCCCCCGTTGAAAAGGATCCGGCTATTGAAAAGAAAATTGATCGGTTTTTTACTAAAGGGGCAAGTCTTCACGGCATGGATTGATTCGTATATTTATGACCTTCAATTGTTATTATTTCTATTCTATTTCAAATAAACAATTTAGAGATTAACAATTTCGTTTTAACTGATTGTGTACATTTTTTACGAAAATCCAATATATCCTATCTTATGCAAAATCAAAATTCCGGATGGCATCATGCTGTAGAAATTAATCAGGGAATTTTCGAAAGCCCGGCTTCAACCTCTATCATTGGCATTAAATCGCAACAGCCATTTGCAGAAAATTTTGAAAATGATAAATTAAAAGAAAACAGGAAAATGCACCCCTCCGATATTTTCTTAAAACATTTTTGGGTCCATAATTTTGAAACAGACTCATTACATTAAATCAGCAAACGAGAATCTTTCTAATACAAGTTTATATTGCTAATTTTATTAAAAAACGAGTAATACATGCCTTGTGTACGTTTATTTATAAAAGGAAAAGTACAAGGTGTATTTTTCAGGGTTAATGCAAGAAAAGTTGCTATAGAAAATAATCTGACCGGATGGGTAAAAAATACACCTGATGGCAATGTAGAAATTGAAACCTCTGGAAAACAGAATGATTTGGATAAATTCATCAACTGGTGCAAAAAAGGACCCGAAGGAGCCATAGTCACTTCCTTATTGCTAACAAAATGCAACAACTCTTCATTTGAGGGGTTTGAAATAAGAAAACACTAAATTATAAGAGAAGATCAAGGCAATACATCTATCAATGATACTTCATACACCAATACTGTATCCGGGGGAACGTTGAGGTTATTGTTGCCATTGCACCCATAAGCATAAACAGATGGAATAATCAATACAATTTTTCCGCCTTTTTTAATTAAGGGCAACCCGATTTGCCAGCCTTCTATCACATCTGTAAGCGTAAATGTTTTGGGAGAAGTTACTTCGTCAAAAATTTTGCTGCTCAAAAATTTCCCTTTGTAAGTAACTACAATTTTAGAGCTACGTGACGGGCTTATGCCATATCCGGTATCTGTAATTTTATAATAAATGCTATTATTATATTTTATTGCGCCAAGACCATATTTAATATTGTATTCCGCAATTTGACCATCTTCCACTTCGGGGCTTACAGATTTGCAACCGATGTCTTTCTTACAAGAATCAGACAAAAAGAAAACAGCGATAAGTAAGATGATTAAATAACTTTTCATTTGTAACTCACTATTTTAGCCATGGCTAAGCTTCCCATCTCTTTGACTAAAAATTGTTAGTAAGTGCTGCATTAAGTTTTGGCTGCTTCCTGCTTTTCTTTTTTAAAAACCAATTCCCTGTAACGTTGATCATTCATCTCCCACTGGTGTTGCTTATAAAAAAAACTACAAAAAAGAGCTATTAAAATAATAGCTATTATTAATACCAAGGGGGTACTTTGGCTGTTTGCAACCATTGTTGCACGGGTGTACCAACCCGAAAGAAAATTTAACAATATACCAACCCCAATTAGAATGCCTAAAGGAAGCCCTAATGACAATTTCTTCAGGGGCTTTTTCTCATTTTCGCGATTTTCCTTCCACCAAATCAAAAATTTTTCTTCATCCGCTGTTAACATAGGGTAAATGTAACATCAAAAACTTACATTGCAGCCTGTTTTGCGACCTATATAAAATGGGTTCAGCAAATGGTGAACCTGTACTTTTTATTTCATTTTTTTAATGAAAAACCCAAAAATTATACACTGTGAAATTTGATGACCTTTTAGCTACATTTCTTTACGAAAATAAATCTCTTCGACTGGAAGGCATGGGAACATTTACCCTGGATGGAAAAGTAAATGTGAACCATGAAAGCGATAAGGAAGTATATTACCCAATTGAAGGGCTGTCCTTTATATACAACCCTAAAAGCGATACAGATGATAACCTTATTTTGTTTTTGGTTAAAAGATTAGGTAAGATTCAACCTCTCGTCCGCTCAGACCTTGAATCGTATTTATCCAATATAAAACAGTTTATCAATATAGGAAAGCCTTATACAATAGAAGGAATAGGCACCCTTAGTAAAACCAACAACGGCGCCTATGAATTTACTCCGGGTAATTTTCTGCCAATGAAGGAAGAACTTCACCCAAAAAGAGAGAATGAAGAGCATAATTATCCTGTAAGAAATCAATCTTCTGCTGGCAAAATAGTAGCCATTATACTCATAGTTGTAGCAGGTCTTGCTGCTTTAGGTGGTATTGGTTGGGGCATATCAAGTTTATTGGCAAAGCAAAAAAGCAATAATGCGGTACTGGTTGATACACAACAACAGGGGATGGCAGATACGCTGCCACAACCACTTACACAGGATATTTCTGTACAGGAGCAACAATCTACTCTTACCCCGGATTCATCATCAGTAATGAATGGAGCATCCGGAGATTCTGCACGTTTTAAAATGATTTTTGAAACCACGAAAAAGAAATATCGTGCTGACAAGAGAACTTACCAATTGCATGCTTTACACTCTTATACCAAAATAGATACTATCCATATTGCCGACAGCATTATGTACCGTTTATACTTACCAATGAAAATAAAAATTGCTGATACTACCCGAATAAAAGATTCTTTGAAAATATTTTTTGGTGGGGTAATAACGGCAGAAAGACAGTAATGTTATTGCCTATTTAAGCTTATAATAAGAGTCAGATTTGTTTCAATGATTTTTTTATTTGAATAGAAAACGCCTCCTTTAAAAAGGGAGGCGATTCTATTCAAACGTTATATTTTTTTGAGTATTTGCAAATCGGGGAGAGTACAAAATGTTATTCTTTATTTTTTTTAGAATGCTTCAAAGTGATTCCGGTACTTTTATTTTATTCTCTAAAACACACCTGCTTGATTTCAAAGCGGGCAATAATCTAAAATAGATTTCTAATACCAATTATAAATAAAAATTAAATTAGTAGTCCTGTCTACCACATTAAAAATTAATAGCTCCTTTCTGCAAGCCTTTAATTTCGCTCGAAACAATACGGCTATAAACTTCAGCACCGGAATTATTCAAATGATTAAAATCATGAAAATAGCGGGTACTTTCTTTGAATAATGGATGACTGCTATAATCCCTAAAATAAACACCTTCTTTATTGCATATTTCTTTTACAATTTCAATTGTAGGTGTTGGTTCATTTATTTTAAAAATAGGCGAAATGTAAACAAAGACTTTACAATTATTTCTATTGGCATCTTGTATAAAAGATTTAAAATTACTGACCTTTATAGAGTCTAATGGCAATGTTTTTTTCTGTTCATTCTTCAGCTTGGCAATGTTGATATTCTTGTACAGTGGCTCATACCCTTTTATGTCTTCCTTGTCGGTTTTATTTAAAATATTGTTGTACAAGATGGGTAATATAAAATAGTTATACCTATACAACGTTGACATCGTTTTCAGGTATTCATAAGGGCTACGAACATTTACAATGGGCTGTATTTCCTTAAACTTTTTATAATAAGGAAGTAGTACATACAACCTGTCATAATAAATGCTGGCCTCCTCAAGACCATCCGGATTAAGATCAAGTATAATTATCTTTGGCTGATACCGTGATTGCATAGCTTTTAAGAGGCTGTACTGAAATAATATACCCTGACCATCTATGCCTGCATTGTAAGCAGTTGCTTGCAGGCTGTCTTCAAGCAAAGTTGTAACATAGTGATGGTTAGCCCTTGATGAACCAAAAACCATTACATCTTCATTTGTTTGGCTCATGGCATATGTAATTCTGGAGCTTTGACCGCTTTTCATTTTAAAATAAAAATGCTCCAATGCTTTTCCTAATGCAATATCTATCAATACTAGTATTAATAGGAATAAAACCAACTTCCTTAAAAAAATAATTATACTACTATTCATTCTAATTGTAAACCAGATTAAAATTGAAAATAAATAAACTGCCCACTATCGAATACGCCTATTAGTAAAAGCGTAACTATAATAAATATATAGGACAGGTACCTGACGTACACATTTCTATTATAAAACAAGAGAAACCTTCCGGTAAAATATTCCGCTTTAAAATCTACAAAAGCAAGTATTAAAATACCAATAGCGCAGTAAGGTAATACCGCAGGATTATTACCACTAAATAAAGGGCCACGTTCAAAGGCAATTTTATTAATTATAAGCAAGGCATCATCAAGACTATTAGCCCTGAAAAAAATCCAGGCAAAACCACAAAGAATGAAAGTAACAAGTATTTGCAAAAAGTGAAGTAGCAGGGGCATTTTTGTAAGCCCTGATTTCTGATTAAAATCATTACGTAATCTATGAGTTACCAATGCAAAAACAAGGTAGAACCCATGTAAAGCTCCCCATATTACAAACTTCCAGTCAGCACCGTGCCAAAATCCGCTTATTAAAAAGACGATAAATAAATTGAAATACCATCTTGATTTTTTTACCCTGTTCCCTCCTAATGGAATGTAAACATAATCCCTAAACCAGGTGGACAATGACATGTGCCACCGTGACCAGAATTCAGCAATGTTACGAGAGAAATAAGGCCTTCTGAAATTAGTCATCAAGTCTATGCCCATTACTTTAGCAGAGCCAATAGCCACATAGGAATAGCCTGCGAAATCACAATAAATCTGGAGGCAAAAAAAGAACGTAGCCAGCAAAAGTGACGTACCGTTGTGTTGAGACACATTGCCATAAAGAGGATTTACATAAGTTGCCAGCCTGTCTGCAATAACAACTTTCATAAAAAGCCCCCATAGCATTAACCTCAATCCTTTAACTACCCTATCATTATCAAAATAATGTTTTTCATGAAACTGGTGCAATAGGTTTTGCGGTCGTTCAATAGGGCCCGCTACTAACTGTGGATAGAACATAACATACAAGGCATAAATCCCAAAATGCTTTTCCGCTTTCTGATTTCCTCTGTAAACCTCTATGGTATAGCTCATTGCCTGAAAGGTGTGAAAAGACAAACCAATCGGTAAAATAATATTCCAAAAGGGTAACGGTTGTGTAGTTATGTGAAATGCACTAAGAATAGAATTGACATTATCAACAAAAAAGTTGAAGTACTTAAAGATAGCCAAAACACCAACATTGGCTATAATGCTGATTAGGAGAAATGTTTTTCTTCTGCTGCCTTGGGCATTTTCAATTAAAATACCCGCTATATAGTCAATGATAATGGTAAATATTAAAATGAGAATATAAACAGGAATAAAGGCAGTATAAAAAATACAACTTGCAATTAAAAGATGTAGCCAGCGCAGTTTATGCGGTAACAGAAAATAAAGTATAGTAACTACCGGAAAAAATATTAGAAACTGAAATGAATTAAATAGCATAACACTCTTCGAAAGTTAAAATAATTGAAACGCAAACATAAGTATTGTTTTAAATGGTTTTATAACCAATCTGATAATTGTATAAACGAGATGCAGATTTTACCAGCAAAAATCTTAAAAATGAACTAACCATCTATAATAAATCACTAATGCTTCTGTCAATTAATATTTGAAAATGTTATTTACAAAGAGGCATTAGAACAAGATCTCATAAAGTACATTTTTTTTATTAGCCCCAATAAAAAAAAAGAACCCGCTTTGAAAACAAAGCGGGTTCTTATCTAAAATCTAATATCTAGAATCTAATATCTGGATTCTCACATCTAACTACTAATACCTGTACAATTCAGGTTTGAAAGGACCAGCCTTACTGATACCAAGATATTCAGATTGAGCGGTAGTCAGTTCGTCCAGCACCACACCAATTTTTGCAAGGTGAAGGCGGGCAACTTTCTCATCCAAATGCTTAGGCAGCACATACACTTTGTTTTCATAGCTGCTGTAGTTAGTCCACAGTTCTATTTGGGCCAAAGTTTGGTTGGTGAAAGAATTACTCATTACAAATGAAGGGTGACCAGTTGCACAACCCAGGTTCACCAGGCGGCCTTCAGCCAAAACAATGATGTCTTTTCCTTCTATTGTGTACATATCAACCTGTGGTTTGATAGTATCTTTTGTAGTGCCATAGTTGTCATTCAACCAGGCCATATCAATTTCAATATCAAAGTGACCAATGTTACAAACGATTGCTTTGTCTTTCATTACACGGAAGTGAGCTTCTGTAATCAAATCGCGGCAGCCCGAAGCAGTTACAATAATGTCAGCTTCTTTAACAGCGTCAATCATTTTCTTCACTTCAAAACCGTCCATAGCAGCTTGCAATGCGCAGATAGGATCGATTTCAGTAACGATAACACGAGCACCTGCACCACGCAACGATGCTGCAGAACCTTTACCTACATCACCATATCCACCCACAACAGCAACTTTACCTGCCATCATAATGTCAGTAGCACGGCGAATCGCATCCACCAAACTTTCCTGGCAACCGTATTTGTTGTCAAATTTAGATTTGGTAACGCTGTCATTTACATTGAAGGCAGGAATAGGCAATGTGCCCGCAGCCATACGCTCATACAAACGGTGAACGCCGGTTGTTGTTTCTTCGCTAAGACCTTTCACGTGCTGAATCAGCTCAGGATATTTATCAAAAACCATGTTGGTCAAATCTCCACCATCATCCAGAATCATGTTCAGCGGACGGTCAGCGCCGCCAAAGAATAGAGTCTGCTCAATACACCAGTCAGCTTCTGCCTGTGTTTGACCTTTCCATGCAAATACACCAATACCTGCAGCGGCAATAGCAGCGGCAGCCTGGTCTTGCGTAGAGAAGATATTGCAAGAACTCCATTTTACTTCGGCACCAAGGGCAACCAAAGTTTCAATCAATACTGCAGTCTGAATAGTCATGTGAAGACAGCCTGCAATTCTTGCGCCTTTCAGTGGTTGAGTAGCACCGTACTCTTCCCGAAGCGACATAAGACCCGGCATTTCAGCCTCGGCTAAACGAATTTCTTTACGACCCCAATCAGCAAGACTCATGTCAGCCACCTTGTAGCCAAGCGCAAAGTCAATCTGTGTGTTTGTTGTTTCCATTTCTTTTAAATTATAAATTGAGAGTTAAAAATTGAGAGTTAAAAATTATGAATTTTTCCCGTCATTGCGAATGAAGTGAAGCAATCTGCTTTCGACCATTCGTTCATTTTCATTAATCTATTCGGACAATCTTAACGAAGCATTGCCACTTTTTGGTTTTGCCTTCCCATTTTTACTTTTTTGCACAAGCTTTAGTTTCTTAATCAGGCTTCATTGGCGTCGCACTCTTGTACCTTTTTTTCTTTATTCCACTTTCCCATAATTTACCTAACACTTCAGACTTAACACCAAACACTTACTTTGTGTTTCTCTCTGTCTTTGTGCCTTTGTGGTTTAATTCCTCTGCAAACTTACCATCCTTAGTGAAATGTTCTACATTAAACCATAACTTTGGAACAGAAATAACAATTCCTTCATTTCGGTAGAATAAAACACTGTTTGACTATGGCAAAGACAATCCAAAAAGAAGAAACAGCTATTGGCAATTATCCACTCGACGAGAAAGACCTGTCCATTCTGCGTCTTTTACAGCACAATGCCCGGATTACCGTCAAAGAAATTTCCGAAAAAATACACCTAAGTACCACACCGGTGCATGAACGCATCAAAAGAATGGAGGAAAGCGGTGTCATAAAACAATACGCAACGTTGGTTGACCACACCAAAGTAAAAAAGGGGCTTATGGTCATCTGCTATGTATCCCTCAAGCAACACAGTAAAAATGCCGGCGACAAATTCATTAAAACCATCCACGAGCTAAATGAGATAATAGAGTGCCTCAACATTTCCGGCGAATTTGATTTCATGCTCAAAGTCATAGCCGAAGACATGAACGACTATTACAATTTCCACGTAAACAAACTAAGCCAAATAGAAAACGTAGGCCATGTGCAAAGCATCTTTGTTATGGGAATTATTAAGCAGACACATGTGGTGGTGTAAATATTTAAAACCTGATTTTCCAGTTGGTTTTATCATCTTGTTTAAAGGCCAGGACGGCATGTATCTTAATGATTTTGGTTACTTCGTTGAAAGTGTAGTGGATAGCATAAGGATACTTTTGAATAACTGCAAACCTAACTTCATCATAACGAAAAGAGTTGCTCAGTGGACTTTGCTTAACTCTTTTCACTTCTGCTAAAAAGTTGCTTTTAAACCTTGAACCTAAACCTTTGCTTTTGTAATTGTAATATTCAACTGCATCTTTAATTTCCAGAAGGGATTCTGGGGAAAACAACACTTTGTAAGCTGCCATTAGATTTTTTTTATCATTTCCAGGGCTTGCTTTTCATCCACCAACAGTTCAGGGTGTTTGTCGTATTTTTTTATTCTTGCCCTAACCAGGTTCTTATGTTTGTCCGATACACTATCTCTTGTTTCTTCTGTTTGAAGAAGTAAATCAGCAAGTTTTTGCTGCTCTTTTTTAGGCAGTTGTTTAGCTAATTCAAATAGCTGTTTAAAATCAACAGGAAGAAATGTTTGTGTTGCAGGTGTCATAAAATTTAAGTTCTAAGCAAAGATAAAAAAGCGAATCAAAAATTTAAAATTTAATTGTATGACAAACCAGGCAGGCAATCTATAGCATCAATAAACTCTATAAAATCCTGGTTAAATAAATTAGCCATTGGCGTGTTTTCTTGCAGTCAAAACCGTTCTGTCAACTTTTGTCTGTGGAGTTACACCATATATCTGGTTAATGATTGCACAGGCAGCATTCAACCTTTCCAGCAACGTCTTATCCTCCCAGTAGCTTACATGATCGTTTGCTTCGGCAAATGATTTTGCGGACACTACAGTTCTATCTATTCGCGGTGGTTTGTTTTCCATAATATAGAGGATAAAGATAGAGAAGACTTGAGAAAATTCTCTTTTTAAAGTTACGTCATTTAGCAGTAAGTTTTAAATGACCGATTTAATTTATAATGAAAAGGTTAAACTGTGGAATGCCGAAAAATAATCCACTATTAATTTGAAATTATTATACAAATCTAAAACTTAAGTTTAAAAAGAATTGCATATTTTACAGTTGGTCAATCATTTAAGCCTTCGACTATTTACAATATTGGAAGTTTAAATGAATTTTGGGTTTCGCAATATTTAAAGATTGAAAATTATGGAAAAGATTAAAAATGTTATACTAATTCTTGCTTCTTACTTAACTGTTTGTGGAGTTTTTTATCAGCTTATCTTTTGGTCTTTCTTTGATATAAATGGACTCTCTTTTTTTTCTATCTCTAATATAATTACAACCTCACTTTATCCAATAACAAAACAAACATGGATTTTTGTTATTGCTGTTGCATTTATGTTCTTATACCTTTGGCGTTTTGGCTATACCCCTATTCAAAATGATATAAATACTTTTCATGCAGACTCTGTAAAAAAAACAAAAACTTCTTTTATTGATAAGGTGGCAGTGGGATCATTACTTTTTGGAATTTTAATAATTATTTTCAGTCTAATTACAGAGGATTGGATGTTTCTTAAAATTTCATCACTATGTTTTGCACAGGGTACTATTTTACTTTTTAATCTTCGTTTATTTAAGGATAAATTGGTTGATAATTCCGTGCAAATGATTTTGTTGTTCTTTTTGTTGAGTAGTGCAGCTCAAGCGATTGAGGATGCTAAACAAATAATTGAAAATAAACAATACAATTTTATTTTGAAGGAATTTGATAATCGAAGAGATACTTTAAAATATCTCGGTAACAATGAGAATAGCTTCTATTTTACCCCAACGGATAATAGTCGAATTATAGTTTTTAAATCCGACACATTAACATTATACTTTTATAAACCTAAAAGTTCACGCCCAGTTCTTCCACCCATTCCACCACCTTTTTAAACGAATCGTTACAAATATTTTTATTTCTTTCTATACTTGATTTATTCTGCCGGTGCATTTCAAATCAAAAAGAAAGGATGATACCTTCCTACATAATCCCCCGCCCTTCATAAAGATTTAACGCTTCGATGTTTTAAAACGTTGTACCTTTTCATTACAATTCAAAACAACTTTTTTACACGTCCGAATCAAGAAAAAAGAGAACATAATACTCCTTTGTCTCTTTGTCTCCTTTGTTCCTTTGTGTGAAATCACTCCCAAATATTCTGCCTTATGATGGAAGAAAATCCACTCCACAATTGGTTGGCTAGCCTGACTGGTGACTTGCAACCCGGCAATCCCAACGACCCTGCAGTCAGTACCGATGAACTGTTTAAACACCTCAAACTATCCTTGCCAGTATCTGCACAATTAGGCCAAAGCCGATTACCAAAGTTTGCTTTCGAAAACATTCAGCCATCTCCCATTGCATCTTTGCACACTGACCTTCGTGAACAGGTGTTGAAAGTGGCAGGCGCAGAAGGCATGCAGGGAAACGAGTTTAAGGTTTTTGTTCGTGAATCCCCCGTTAGGGATGTGAATGCTTTACGTTCTATACCTTCATGGGCAAGCGGTGCAGCAGTTGATAGAACCTTTGGCCCTTTTGTAAACATTGATGGCCGCCGCCTGTGGTTCGACTTTTTTCGAGTCGAAAAATTAGTGGCTATTTACAATAACGTTAGTGGCTTTCCCCCATTGCTATTTAATATTACAGTCAGCAAACTCTGGAGCAATACCAACAAAGCTTTGCTTGCCCCTACAGAGCAACATTACGATTTAGATAAAGACAGCAGTATTTGGATACTTTCCACCTTACTTGCTGCCAATGCCCCTGCGGGGAAATATACAGGTCTAACCATTTCTTCCGGCACTATTGACATCAGTGAAATGCCGGTAATAAATGAGGACAAGACGACAGTTTCTGCGAATGCAGTAATAACAGTCAAACTGAAACTAAGACAACAAAAAGTAACCGACCCGGACATTACCAGCCAATATGGACAAGATGCACGGGATGCAGACTATACGCTTCCCGATACATTGGAATTTCACTTCAGTGGAAGTGCGGGCAGCAAAGTTGACTTTATTGCCGAGTCGAAATCGTTCATGTTTGGGCAATCCATTTCCTATAAATGGGAAGGCGCGGCAGGTAATTATAATGCCGATATTGCACAGCTTGGTTTTCCATTAAAAGCATCGGAAGAAGATTTTATTATCAACAAATCCGCTTCTGACTTCACACAGTTTGCAGGCAAAGGCAAAATACTGATACCCTTTTGGGGATTACCTTTTGCGGATTTGGATTTGGCCAACATACATCCTGCTGCAGGTATCGGTGGCATTGGCATTATTGCCGACAAAGGGTTGAGTGCTACATGGACTAATTTACAACACGGACCAATACAACTGAACCTTGTGATAATCGGTGGACAACCCGGTGTATTAGGTATTGCCACAGGTCTTGCATCTAACATATATGCAAGGCAACGGTTCTTGCTTTGGCAGGATAAGCAAAACCCCAATGCATCTTCCGCCGAGGTCACTTTTGGCAAGCAGTTTAAGTTCCAGTTTTTTAGTGTTGCCAATGGCAATGAAGTATTGGATGCAGTTGTCAATGCCTCAATCGATGCTGACAGACCGATTGATGTATCTGCAAGACCTATTCCTATAAAGACAAAAGATTCATTTTTTGTGTTGATGGCTAATAAGGCATTTAAAGCCTTGCTGCTATTTGACAACAATATTATTGCCGACAATTTTGTAGCGGATACTAACAATCCGTTTCCACAAAAAACAATGTCGCTTGCATTGGAAAATGCACTCTTCACAACCTCCGATGTAAACGGTTTGTTCCTCGCCGGAGAATTAAGCCACGACTGGAAAAAGGTAAATAAAGGAATGTTGTACACCGCTTTTGCCGTGTATAAATACATACCAATGCTACCCGATCCTTATGCTGCTAACATCGGCATCTTCCAACGGTTTGTGGAAACACGGGTAGTTGATACAACACACGCTACCACCAGCATATCCATCAATGTGAAGTTGCCCATCATGGTGTTGCTGTGCCAGGTAAAATTTGGCTTGGTACAGCCCGGCGAACCTGACAATGCAGATGTAGCTTTTCATTTGTTGCCGTTTGTACTGCCTGCCTCCATTAAACAAAAGGAAGTTGCTTTTGGAGGTTCATTTAATGAAAGCCAGGAAAACCAAAATGTAGATTTCACAGGTGCAAACATTGGTGAATTTACACGTGGTGCTGTTGCTAACGACCTGGGGTGGAGCAGGTTTTTAGATACTTTTTTCAAAGACGATTTTTCCCTGTTGGATGTTAGCAGCCACGCCAATCAAATGGGCATCAGCTTCGGTTCTTTTGGTGGCAGCAAAGGCAGGGTTAGTTTAATAAAAGAGTTTGGAGTCAATACAGAAAGCGACCAATTACAGTCGTTGTACAGTATTCCATTTAAAATAGTTAACAAGCAAATGACTTCTCCGAGCTTGTTTACACGAAGTTTTTTACTACCCCTCATAGCATGGGAACCCGTTCATAATCTAACCCCAGCACATGTAGCAGGCGACCCACCCGACGGCTTGAACTTTTATCCTGACGATGGTGGCGCAACCCGCATTTTCAACAACAGCTTGCACTATGTACCGTTGGCACCAAAGCCTGTAATAAAGGACATTATCAGGCGTTATAAAGAAGAGAATGGCAATGTTACGTGGAGTTATTTTACTTTGCCTTTTGGCCTAAAAGCGCTTTCCATTTTAAGCAGGGAAAAGCAGGCTCCCCATGCCCCAAAAATTCATGGTAATAGGCCTGTTTTTAATAATGACCTCCGTGGAGGTATTCAAGTACAATTCGATGCAGGAAAACTACATACGGATAAGTTCCCGATGTTTAATGGTGCCATAGAACAGTTGTCAAACATATTAGATGCTAATGGTAATATAACCAATGCTGGTACATTGGGCAGAAGTGTCAGTACTATTTTCAACAAAGAATTTACTTTCCATCCCGGGTTTCCTTTAATAGAAAACCGTGGTGTTCCATTGTCGCGAATTGATTACAGCGGTTATGGCGCCAGCATTTTCAACAATTGGTTTAACCCCTATGCACAGATAGCGCAAACCAGTCAGACCAAGTTTGATGTTTTTGTTGGAAGAACTGCTCATGAAGTAATTCAGGTGCGCAGTATCGTGTATCCATGGGGCATTCATGTCGTTAGGACAGTTGTACTATATCGAACCAATACCGGATATGTATATCGGGTAGATACTGGTTGGCAGGCCGAAAGCGATGGCGAGTTTAACTTTAATTACAACCTGCTCATTCCTCCCGAAACGGAAAACTCAACCCCACAGGATTCTCATTACAACATCCACCCGGGCATTATAAAAGGCTTGTTCAGCATAAAGAACATAGTGGAGGTAAATGAGCTTCCATTTAACACCAAAAGCATTGTTAGAAATGGGGACCATTACCTTAATGCAAACAATGAAGTAAAACTATCAGACGGAACAGTTTCGCAAGCCGCCGTTTTACAGAAAATAACTTTTGATGCCAACATAGAAATTGAAGGTGTAATACAAGGCGGCGATGCACAAAGCAGGGTCGCAAGTAGAGGCATAGTGGGCTATGTACAATTAGCACCAATGGGAGTTCCGCTTTCACCTGCCGCCTTTACACAACTTATAACACATGCAGGAGGTTCTATTGGTGCTGCTGTAAATTGTGTAGTAGATATTAACGGAAGTAATCAACGTATGCGGCTGAACAGGGTTGATGTAAGTAATGAAATAACCGGAAATTCCAACGATGTATTTATTGCCGCAGCAAGAGGAAGTGCCATATTGCCAAAAGACGGTTCGTGGAGCATGGTAAGACACACTGCATCAAGTGGTGAGGTGGTGCCTTTGCCCGAAAACATAACTGTACCATTAATCAGGGTTGGCAAATTGGTGATGTCGGGTAATGGAGATGTTGCATTATTTGGAAACCCCAAAGACAATTTGCTACGGATAGCCAATCCTACAGAACTGCTTAGGGCACCGGCTTTGAATACCATTAACTATGGCTTTTTACAAAATACAGGCACACAAAAAGCATTGTTTCTTACTCCGGCTTTCCAGGAGGGTGTTCAGCAACTGATGAGTAAAACACCGCCATTGTTTTCAGATGCCTACCGCATGATGAGTTCCAAAGCCATCTTTCCGAATATTGGCGATGCTATCAACAATTTTAAAGATGCCATTCCATTGGACTTTAGCAAATTTAGCGAAGGTGCGCTGAAAGATGGTGCAGATAAGGTTTTCCAATTGATGAAAGTTGCCAGCAATGTGGCAGATGACGCAGGTCAATTACAGGATCAGGCTTACAAACTGTTGAAAAATGTAGAGGATTTTGACCTGCCAACCGGCGATTGGAAACTGATAGACGAAGACTTCCTGAAAATATATATAGAGTACAAGGCTACGCCAAAAGGCAAGCCCGAAGACAAAGGCAAGCTCAATTTTGATGTGGACTCCATGGCAGGCAACATTGCCGACAAATGGAAAAGTCGCATGAACAACCTTGCTATGGTGGTGGACCTGGGGCCATTCCCAAGATTGATGACTATCAAAGGAAACTTTGATGCTAAGAAAGGACAGGAATCAGCTTATGGTGGCGATGAAGGCGGATTCGGAGGACTGCCTGTTCCGGAAATAGAATTTAGCCCGGTACTGCAAACGGCTATGGACATTTTGCAGATACTGCAAGATCTAAGTGGTGGTGATTACAAAGACGCATTGAAGAAAGGTTTGAAAGTAGCCATGAGCAACAGCGCAGGCACATGGGAATATAAATTTGAAGCCGCCAAAGAAATTCCCGTTATCAAGTTTCCATTTGGTCCGTTGTATGAAGACCCAACACAACCATTAAAATTAGAAGCTTCGCTAAAGGTGGGCATGTATTTCAATGCTGCCCTGATGATAACTACCGACCCTAAAAAGTTGCTGCCGACAGCAGGTGCTTTCGTTGATTTCTACGGACAGGTAAGGGTAATGTGTGTATCACTTGCTGCTGCAACTGTATATGCTGTTGGTCAGGCCAACCTTGGAATAGCTGGCGATACTGCCAAAGGCCCATCACTACACATGAAGTTTGGCTTTGGGGTACAATTGGTGGTAGGACTTCCTGTAGTAGGCAATGTGAGTGTAATGTACATGGCAGGTGTCGAAATTTCTGTTGACAAAACAGAAGTAGTTGTTTCAGCATTCCTGTTGTTCCGCGGACATGCAGAGTTGATTGGCGGCCTTGTAAGCATCACCATAACGATTGAAGCCAAAGGAACCATCAAACGCAACCTGATTGAAAACAGGACCGATTGCGCAGCACAAGTCACATTCGCCATTGACATCAGCATATTCCTTGTCATCAACATAGACTTTAGCGAGTCGTGGGAAGAGGCAAGGCAGATAGCATAGGTAGTAGATGTTAGATGTTAGTATTTAGATTTTAGACAGGTCAAAAGTTTGAGGTTAGATTCAAAAAATGAAATTCGAATAACAGGTTGTTCTAATCCCGAAGGGATGATATTAATATAGAATGGAAAGAAAAAAAAATAAAAAGCCCTAAAAGGGCGACATTAAATCTGTTAAGTAATTAAGAAAGCATAGCAGGGTTTTTAGTAACCAACATTTGTTCTTTATTAGGCTTCTGTTGTGTCACTCACTTGTACTGCAGGTAATTCTATTAGGCTTTTTTCCATGTTGTGTTGAGCAAACGGTTGAAAAGCTACATAGCATTACCAAAGATGAAACGTGCGACCCCGCAAAATTGACGGGGCAGGCAGCCTATGAAGTTTAACCAGGGAACTAAAGTTTGCCTCAAAAGAAAAAATGAAAGCAATCAGCAAAGAATACCAACAACGATAACAAACAATACCAATAAACTAATTAACCAGTTAACCAATTAACTATAAACGAACGATCATGGCCGACAATAAACGCTTCACCATCATGACCTTTCCGCAGCACTTTGACGGAGTGAATTCTTTGCGGGTAAATGTATTGTTTCTGCCCCGTGGACAGAATCCTTTTAAGCCGGCTATTGAAGCTGCACCACCTATACCTGACCCGGTTCCGGCTTTTGTAAATGCAAGGCTGACCTTTCAGGCTGCTATCATAAAAGGACTTGAAAAGTTTCCCAATACCTTGAACATGGATATGTTCAAACCGGCTCCTGCAGCACATCCTGCGCATAAGGTTGAAATCTTCACAACACTTGCGGATGGCACTCATTTCAATATTGAGAATAGGGATGACTCCAATCAAATCTTAATTGACAAAGCGAATGCACCAAAGAAAAGGCTTCAATCAATCAAGAAATATTTGCCGGCAACTTATCGGCAGTCGTTCAATTTTATAGCTCCGAAATTAAAAGGCAACGGCGTAACCGACGATAGTTATCATTGTGCCGTGAGGGATGCAAAACCGTTTCCCGGATTTAAGCAATCTGCTGATAGCGTTAGCTGGGGCAAAGTGTTTGCGCATATTCTTCGTAATCCTTTGCTGGCAGAAGAAGCAGGCTTCATTTATAAGACAACCATAGAAATAGATGTAGCAGATTTTGAACAAGGCGGTTGGTTGCACATAGACCTTGCCGACGACAGCGATTACAAGGAGCAGTTGAAAACTGACGCAACTTTCATTAAGAAATATGCAGCCAGGATACCTCAACTAAAAGCAGGTGAAGCAAGGCAATTATTTGCTGCAAACTTGTTTCCTGTTTTGATTAAAAACAATGCTGCCGACCCCGAGCCTCCGGCACCCGGCAACTTTGACAATGTATTTATTGAAGCAGCAGATTATGATGATGGCTTTGGAAAAGTATTACACTCTTTCCAACCTGTAAGCCAACATTTATTACAGGAAGAAAGTGATGGTTTTCACCCGACACATGACAGTGGTATTCGCCTAGGTTGGGACGATGAGCAAATACTTCAATGGTATGTTCGGCAAATGGCCGAAGATGATGCTACACCCGGCGTTCGCTTAGATGCACCAACCGGTGTAATGGGCTACCATATTGATATCAAAGAAAATGGAAGCGCTGATTGGAATCCATTGAATAAAGTACAAACCAAACCCGGTGTTGATCCGTTGGGTGGTTTGGTGCCCGGTCAACACGCACCACAATTCACCGGTGAATTACCTTTTCAGGTGTATCCTTCTACTTTAGATGGCGACCCAAATAAAAGTTATTGGTTGCCCATGTATTTTGCCAACTGGGCCGGTCATTCGATGGTATTGCCCGATAAAGAAGCAATTGAAATATATCAGCACGACAAAGCTGTGCAAGCCGATGTCAAAACAAATGTTGATGGTTCACCCAAAAACCAACTGCTGAAAGTATATGACCCACTGGATATTAATACAAAGCTGAAATATGGTAGTGTTTATGATTTTCGAATCCGCTACACAGACATTACCAATGGCGGCCCGGCTTTAGGAGACACCCCAAAGAATGATGCATTGCATCCTGAAACAACCTGCCATTTCAAGCGATATGTGGCACCTACAACTGTTCGATTAGAAGGTGTTCCGGCAAATGAAGATGGGGCTGTTTATTCACTGCCATCACTGAAACTGCAACGACCATTGTTGAGTTATCCATCGGTTGCTTATACCAATCAATATAACGATGCTGTTGCCAGGATTTTATCTAAAATAGAACTGCAATTACAGGAAGCAGCCGCAGCAGGAAAACGCATCCAGATAAACGATGTAGGTCTTTCTGACCCTGATGTGGAAAGTGTTGAAATAACAGTGGAAGTACAGGCTTTAAAAATGGATTACCAGCTAAGCCTTACAGGTAAAGAGTCTTATGCTTTCCTCTATAAAACAAAAAGGAAGTTTAGTTTGCCGGCCAATGATGATGATTTTGATAACGAACTCGTTGTGCCAATAGAATATGTTGATGCACCGGTATTGAAATTTGGCGATACATCAGACTTGGGCGACTTAGGTTCAAACCAGGCGGAACTTGATTTGATCGATGCTATAGTATTGCCAACTGCAAGAGCAATTCGTTTGACTATTCGTGCCGTGTGTGCAGAGAAAGTTGGCTACTATGGTTTGGAAAAACCAGACCCGGCCTATAATACAAGGTATGGCCGAACTTCGTACATTAACCTTTACAAAGAATCAGGTATTGAGAAAGAACTCTTTTCAGTTAAGACTTTGCAAGGCATTTATCTTCAGCCCGATGAATTGCCATTGGCAAAAAGTGTCTTGAAAAATCACTCCAAAATATTTGTTGAGCCAGTCAAAACTCCCGATACAGTGCAACGATTGGCACAGCAACTTAAGATTGAAAACAATGGCCTAAACCTTGTTGGTAAGAAAGGTGAACGCATACAGTTTGGCTGCTCGGCACGCATCAGGCATACGTTGGCGCCTGATAATTCAGCATTGACTTTTGCAAGCAAAGAAGAACTCTATCACCATTGGTTATGCTGTGTTACACTCGACATCAATCGCGACTGGACCTGGGATGGACTGGAAGATTTGAGCTTTATCATTTCCCGTAAAAAATTCTTTAAAGGCAATCCTGCAGGGGTGAAAGAAGAAGTAGTAGGGGAGATAGATATTAAACACTCCATATCGTTTTCTGCATTGCAAAACCCGGACAGGCAATACACCAAACTGGTTTTCATTGATGCGGTAGAACCCAAGAAAGAACAAAGTGACAGCAGTCCCGATTTTCCTGATTTACTGATGGTAGAATACACTGTGAAAGCAGTGTTTAAAAAAGATCATGGTGCAGACAATGATGGTGATTTCATATTTCCTTTGCTGCAATTGCCAGTTACCATTAATCCTGTGCAGATACCCAAAATTGCATCGGCGGGCATTGCGTTATCACCTTATCACAGAAACGACCGCTACTCTACAACAGAACCACGCCGCAGGTTCTTGTGGATAGAATTTACAGAGCCCGTGCAAGACCCACACGACCTGTATTTTGCGAGGGTAATGGCTTATGCACCCGACCAATTGATCAGCAACAACAATCATTCTTTGGAGAAGCCTTTGGCCGATCCTGCCATGAATCTTGACCCGGAATACATCAGGGTGATAATGCCCGGCACCAGTGATGACAGTGCAGGTATGAATGCAATGCAGCCGATGGAAAAATCGCTGTTGAGCGACAAACATTATTTGTTGCCATTACCACCAGGATTGAATGAATCTTCACCAGAACTGTTCGGTTTTTTCAGCTATGAATTCAGGGTTGGACATGCAAGCATTTGGAGCACGGCACAAGGACGTTTCGGCAGACCATTAAAAGCTACAGGCATACAGCATCCGGCACCTACGCTTACCTGTTCAGTAAACCGTGATGAAGAGAAAATGTATGTAACAGCGCCTTATGCAACTGCGGTGTTTAATGGTAAAAATGTAACCGCCAATCCGCCACGGACACAGTTGTGGTGCCTGTTGTATGCACAGGTAAAACAAGCAGACAACAACGATGCCACTAAAGATTTAAAAGACTACCGAAACATATTGCTGGAGGATAGGTTTATGCATTGGAGCTTTAAGATTATGCACAATGAAAAAGCCTATTTAAAGGAAATGGATTTCCGCAGGCAGATAGGCATGAATGAGCGTTTGCTAAGCCCAATGATTGAAAAAAATCTGGTACTGAAAAAGATGAATATCAATGACCTCAACCTGCATTACATAAAACCAGTTTCGTATGCCGACCTGGCACAAAAAAGTCAGGATGCCACCAAATACGGCACCACCTTTTGGAGCAACAAAGAGATAGATGCGTTGTTAGAGGCATACGGCCTGCCACACGATTTGTCGCTAAGTGTGTTGTGCGTAGAAGTGTTTAGTAATATTACAAACGAACAGGAATACCGAACCCGAACTATGCGAAACGATGATAGAATGAATATGGATGAACACCACGAAGCAAGTCGTGAGTTTGGTGAGTTTTCAGAGGTTTCCATTCAAACCAAACCACTTAGCAACAACCTCGGCAACTACCGGATATTGCGTACATCACCCTTGGTGGAAGTGCCGTTTGTTTGTTGTACGGAGTAGTGAGAGAGATATACTTTTATAAAACTAAAACCGCTTTGACATAAGGCGGTTTTTTATTGTTAGCTTAAATGAAAATTATTTTAATCAGATTGTAAAATCAGTTATTTTCATTCTGTAAAATATAATCTATGCGGCATTTATTTACTTTTGTTACTTGTGTTATTTTCTTTTTAAAAACATCATTTAGCCAGTCAGATACTACCTATTTATACCTTTCAGATCAAGGAAAAGCCGCTTTAAAAGACAGCGCAGCATGTCTTGTAAAATTTACTAAACAGAACGGAGTATGGCATGGAGTAGAATATTTTATTAAAACCAACCCATTAAATCAGAAGGTGATTATTTGAACAATGATATGGGGTCACCTAACGGTTCAGTTAAGAGTTACGATGAAAATGGGGTGTTAATCTTAGATGCTGATTATGTTGCAGGAAAGACAACCAAATTAATTTATTATTATCCAAATGGAAATAAGAAAGCCTTCATTACCTATTCAGATGATAAGCAAAATGTTGTAAAAGGTTGGGATGAGAACGGTAAAGAAATTAAGGATTACATATTTGAAAAGGTAGCGAAATTTCCCGGTGGGCCACAGGGATGGGTTAAATTCTTGACAAAAAATCTTCGTACAAATACTGCTGCTGATGCAGGTGCTAAACCTTGAGTTTATACAGTTGTAGTGCAGTTTCTTGTAGGGAAGGATGGTAAAATAGGCGATATTTCTTTTGTAGAAATTCCTAAAAAATGCAAACCATGTGCGGAAGAAGTTGCAAGAGTATTAAAGTTTAGCCCAGATTGGGAACCCGCAGTTCAGCAGAATCGAAATGTAATTTATCAAGCGAGGCAAAGTATATTTTTTCAGGTGGATAAGGAGTAGTAAAATTATTAGGCACTATATTTCATTTGCTTTGGTAGGTAGTAGTAAAAAGAAGCATAATTAGTAATCAAGTTGCTGGTTCGTAACCATCTTCCTTAACATAAATGATGCTTGGTACAGCATGCTAAAAACGGTGCAAAATATAAGTAGAAAAACTCGGTTTTATTTTTGACTAATAATTTCCACATCTATGTTCAATGAATCTGATACCGCAGAATTTTACAAGTCCATGCCTGACAATGAGATTATAAAACTTGCAAGTAACTCTTCAACACTTCGAAAGGAAGTTATTCCCATACTAATAACCGAATTGAAAAAGAGAGATTTGTATGATCAATATGTTAATTGGATTAAGAATGATACAAACTCGTATGAAGGAACTGAACGTGAATATTTAATGGCTAATATTGAAAATTCAATTTGTAATGATTGTAATACAGAAACAGTTCTGCTCGGCTTCTCGTTTGAATTGTATTATTCATATTTTATTTATAGCAGAAATTTTAGTTATCAAAAAATTATTTGTCGAAACTGCGGTCGCAAACGAAGGCTAAATTCTTTATGGAGAAATTTCTGCTATGGTTGGTGGTCAAAAATTGGGCTATTAAGGACTCCATATTTACTAGTATCAGAGGCAATTAAACTTTTTATTGTAGCGAATGAAAGCAAAAAGATATTAAATGAATTTATTGATTCAAATACAGGAGAATTGCGGTCATTAAAAGAAAATAGCATTACAATATTGGATTTAATTACTGAATTTAATGAAAGCAATGAAAGCCGAATAAATCAATAATTCTTTCGTTTTTCAGGTGTTAATATAAAGAAACACGATTAGAAACACCGCAATCTAATACCTCTAGCAACTGATAAGATAAATACCTGTTGGTGGAAACATTACAAAGCTTTTGTTTGTTGGCTTTCTTTTTTTATCTTAAGTCAGTCCATACGTGAGTGTAGAGATTCTGGTATGAATGGCTTTGACATCAGGGAAATAATTTATCAAAATAAAAATAGCCCCATGATTAAGTTGAGTTATTTACTAAAGTTACTTAAAAGGATTGCCATTGAATTTCTACACAACCAACTTCTTAACCTCCACAGCATTCTTACCCTTGTGGGTTCTCTATACTTCAAAGGTTACTTTATCGCCTTCTCGTATGCTTTTACTCAATATAGCAATAGCCAGGCTTCCTTCTTTCCTATCGTCTTTCTCCTGCTTTTTTTAAAATTCATGGTAAAATAAGGAACCATCCCATGAATTCAATTCCCCTTAAAAAGCAGTTCTGTAATTGGAGCAAAAAAAATTAGGACGAATTATTAACTGAAAACAACCTTATTTTTAATAACACAATTGGTTTAATTTTACAGATACAGTATTTCATTTTTTGTTTGCTGTAAAAA
Organism: Segetibacter sp.; assembly: GCA_031373555.1. GTDB lineage: Bacteria > Bacteroidota > Bacteroidia > Chitinophagales > Chitinophagaceae > Segetibacter. Next base: position 80,739 of record JANMMU010000097.1, read on the forward strand.
AACAACCAGCAAGCAATTATAAATTTTCAAACGGTTACAAATATGAAAACGCTCATCAAAAACGGCAGAATTATTACATCATCAGATGATTATGTTGCTGATATTTTAATAGACGGAGAAACGATTTTGGCCATAGGCAAAGACCTGCAAATGCAGTCAGATAAAACGATTGATGCATCGGGTTTGTTGGTGATGCCGGGAGGGATAGATCCGCATGTGCATTTGGAAATGCCATTTATGGGCACTTTTAGCAGCGATAGTTATGAAACGGGTACCAGGGCCGCACTGCATGGTGGCACTACATGTGTTATAGATTTTATTTTGCAAAAACAAGGCAACTCATTGAGGGCTGCATTGGACGAATGGAGCGGCAGGGCCACAGGTAATGCGGTGGGCGACTATAGCTTTCACATGGCGGTCACAGATTTTAACGATGATACCAGGCTGGAAATAAAGGAAATGATTGCAGAGGGCATAACTTCTTTTAAGACGTTTATGGCCTACAAAGGTGCGCTGATGATAGACGACCGGCAGATGATTGGACTAATGGAGGAAGTAAAGGCCCAGGGCGGGATGGTGACCGTGCATGCTACCAACGGCGATGTTATTGATTACCTGGTGCAGAAGTATCGTAATGAAGGTAAACTTTCACCGCTGTACCATTATCTTTCTCAACCGGAGGTAACTGAAGCGGAAGCCTCTGAAAGGTTTACAGATATGGCAAACTTTACGGGCTGCCCCGGTTATATAGTTCACCTGACCTGCGAAGGTGCGCTGAATGCAGTACGCAACGCAACACGCCGCAACCAAAAAGTGTTTGTAGAAACCTGTATTCAATACCTCCTATTGGATGCATCGCTGTATGAGCAGGACTTTGATGGAGCAAAGTGGGTAATGAGTCCTCCCCTGCGGGAAAAGAAAGACCAGGCTACACTTTGGGCAGGCATTAACCAGGGTTTGGTGCAGGTGGTAGCAACTGACCATTGCCCGTTTACCTGGGAACAAAAGCTGATGGGCAAAGATGATTTCAGCAAAATACCAAACGGTCATCCGGCAATAGAACACCGAATAGAATTATTATTTAGTGAAGGTGTAAATACCGGTAAAATTTCACTAAATAAATTTGTGGAAGTGACAAGCACCAATGCTGCAAAAATCTTTGGGATGTTTCCACAGAAAGGAACTATTGGTGTGGGTGCAGATGCTGATATAGTATTGATCGATCCAAATGAGAAACACACAATTTCATTTAAAACCCACCACATGAATACCAACTACAGTAGCTATGAAGGTTGGGAATTAACCGGTAAGATTAAAACAGTTTTGTTACGTGGCGAAGTTGCTATTGATAAAGGTGAATGCCATGTGCAAAAAGGATTTGGAAAGTTTGTAAGGAGAAAGAAAGTAAGCGGAATCATATAAAACGACCTGAACAACTAATATAACTGACTCTATTTCTTTCCCGCTCTTTTTTCCAGTTCTGCAAATGGTATATTTATTTGTCTGCCCATTTGTTTTCCATTTTTATAAGCTACGACTTTGAGTGTAGCAACATCTTTGGGTATTGCAATTGCAGATTTGTAAACGGGATAAAATTCATCAGGGTTAGTTTCGTCTAATGAATAGTAAAGTGTAATGCCATCAATTTCGCTTCCCATCTTTACTTTCAATATTTGTTTATCATACAAAGCAGTAATGATAGGTTCGTACATAGTTTGTGCATACTTTACTTTGCGAAAATCCAAACGTTGAAATTCATTCTCTACCCGACCAATAAAATCATTGTAATTTTTTCTTTCTTTAGCTGACCATACACTTTCTGCAACAGCGAGTGCACGGGGCCACAACATATATTGCAAAGCCCTTACCTGCGGAATTTGCTCGGTCCACAAATTACCTTGACCTCCTAAAATTAAGTCAGGGTTTACACCCGGTGGCACCGGATCAAACTGATACGTTTTGCTTAATCGTACCGATGAGTAAACGTTTGGTTCTGTAATTTTATCGCCTTGCATAAGATCCAGGTAAACAAAATCACTTGGCGACATGACCACTTTGTGATTTTCTTTCGCTGCAGCAATCCCACCTTTCATACCTCTCCAACTCATGACAGCGGCAGCAGTATCTAATCCTCCTTCCAATATTTCATCCCAACCAATCATTTTCTTTCCTTTAGATTCTACAATCTTTTGCACTCTTTTTATAAAATAGCTTTGTACTTCTTCAAGAGAATGCAGGCCTTCTTTTTTCATTAGTGCCTTTATAGTATCTGTCGTTTCCCAGATATTTTTTGCAGCTTCATCGCCACCAATGTGCAAATATTCAAAGGGGAATAGTTGAGCTACTTCAGTTATAACTGAATCCAAAAAAACATAGACAGACTCTTTGGCCGGGCATAAATTATTATCAACCAAAGCTGAAAATTTTCCACCTCCATACCACTGCATAAATTTTTCACCTGCATTTACATAATACTTTCCCGGCGTGCTTGTTAGTTCAGGATAAGCCGCAATAGCCGCCATACTATGCCCCGGTATATCAATTTCAGGTAAAATATTTACGTACCTGTCTTTAGCATATTGTAAAAGCTCCCTAATATCATCTTGCGTAAAAAATCCTCCATAAGTGCGGGGTTCAGTAGAATCAATAGTTTGAGGAACATTGCCCCACTTTCCCTGACGATTTGGTCGCCACGCTCCTGTCTCGGTAAGCTTTGGCAAAGCATTGATTTGCAACCGCCATCCCTGATCGTCTGTAAGGTGAAGGTGCAACAGGTTAAATTTATAACGCACCATATTATCTATAAAATCTTTTACCTCATTTACATTAAAAAAGTGCCTGCTTACATCCAACATTAATCCTCTCCATCCAAAGCGGGGTTTGTCCGTGATACTTATGTGAGGTATGTTCCAGCTAATATTTTTTACAACACTTTTACTTTCTACTTCGTTAGGGAGCAATTGCAGCAATGTTTGCATCCCATAAAAAACACCATTAGGAGTATTCGCTGAAATGCTTACGCCTGTAGAAGTAACATCCAATTTATATCCTTCATTACCAAGTGAAGCATCTGCCACCAAACCAAATGAGATATTATTTCTGCTATTTTTAAAACCGGTTTTATTTATAGCCATCTGAAATCCTGTAGAGCCGGCAATTTTGGTAGAAAGGAAACCGGCAATTTTTTCCAATTTGTTATTACCATCCGTTATCTCAATAATGGTAGATTGCTTAATTTCAAAGAACCCATTCCCTATTTTAACAGACAATGGAACAGGAATGATATTAGGTTTATTATTTTGTGCCATTGCACTAAAACCAATTAACAGGCTTATAAAAAATTGGGTAATTTTCATTTTGTTGATTAAATATTATCTGCTAAGATCAAATTATTTTCCGATGAATTTAGTTATATGATATGCTAATATCTCCACATCAACCTGTTCAATAGCATGTGGGGCACCCGGCATTACTGCCAATTGTGATTTAGGCAAATGCTTAAAGGCTGCAACTGTTTCATCAAACGAAACCATTTTATCTCTGTCGCCCAGCATAAGTAAAACAGGTGCAGTAATGTACTGATAATCCTCTATTTGCAAGGGATTGTGTTCACCCATTTCTGTAAGCATTTTACCTGTTTTATTCATCAAATCTTTCCAATCATTTGGGCTATGCATTTGCTGTAACCTCTGTGCAAAAGCAGGCACTTTTTGCTTTATAATATCAGGCTGCATCATGGCCACTTCTTTAGCTGCAATTGCTTGATTCCAAAGCAGTTTTGTGCCAAGTGTTACCACAGAAGTTGCCAAATGTGGATAGTGCCTTGCAAGATACAACGCAACATATCCACCCATACTATAGCCGAAAAAATTTACTCTTTTCAATTGATTCGCTTCGCAAAATTCTATCACTTCATTTGCAAAATTCTGAATAGAAAAACTTTCTAAGAAAGGCTTAGCACCATGACCAGAAAAATTAAGTGAGTAAACAATATAGTCATTTTTCAACTGTTGCTCAAGTGGTTGCAACTGTGGTGCAGCACCCATAGCACCGTGTAGTAATACAATCGTTTTCATTTTTAACTTGTATAAAACAAAAGGGCATAATCAGCTTTTTTGCAAAGCGTTTTATGCCCTTCTATAAAAATAATTTTCCGCTTTGACTGTTATATTTTCTTCATCTCCCACACCAAGGCACTTGCACCTAAAATAGCAGCATCAGCTTCTTTCAGTTCGCTAAAAATCAATTTTACTTTATTCTTAAAAATGGGCAAAATATTATCTTCCATATGTTCCTGTGTAGGATTATAGATTAATTCACCAGCCCTGCATAATCCGCCGAAAAGAATGATTGCTTCAGGGGATGAGAACATAATAAAATTAGCAAGTGCTTTTCCTAATATCTCACCAGTAAACCTAAACACTTCATTGGCAATTTTATCGCCTTGAATAGCAGCCTCATACACAATTTTACTATCCAGTTCTTCTTCTTTAAAATTGCGGAGCAAGCTTGGTTCCTGATCAAATTTTTCCAGCATTTCCAATGTAGTAACTTTTACGCCGGTTGCAGATGCATAGGTTTCCAATGAACCTTTTGCACCTGTGCTTGGGTGTAACCTTCCGTTAGGGATAATGATAGTATGGCCAAGTTCCCCTGCAAATCCATCGTGGCCCAGTATAAGTTGACCATTTGCAACAATACCGCTACCAACACCGGTTCCCAGGGTAATCATGATAAAATCCCGCATACCCCTTGCTGCGCCATACATCATCTCTCCTACAGCAGCAGCGTTAGCATCGTTGGTTATGGCACAAGGCACACCGAATCTATCGGTGATTAATTGAGCCAATGGAACAATTCCTTTCCATTTTAGATTTGGTGCATATTCAATTGTGCCGGTGTAAAAGTTTGCATTGGGTGCCCCAATACCAATACCGCGAATATGGTCAATGCCGTTTACAATTTCTAAAGCAGGACTAACTGCTTCATACAAGGCTTCTATGTAGTCGGTTACATTTTCATATTTATTAGTAGAAATGGCTCCGCGATATTTTATTTCGCCACGACTATCTACAATACCAAAGGTTGTGTTGGTTCCTCCGATATCAATACCAATACCTAGTTGAGATGTTTGGGCAAGCATGTTATAAATCTTATGGTTTTTGGTTTAGAATTTTATAGAAAACGCTCCTTAAATATTTCATTACAAATTTATTTCCCTTACATAAGAAAAGCTAAATAAATTTTAGGCTATCTCAGGTGAAACGGATGAAGTTTCAACTGCTTAAGTCATACTTTGTTGCATGGCGTTTTGCTTACGCAAAATTCCTGTTACTACAAATGCAAAAAAGGCCAGGTAACCATAGCATACTGCAGCTATCCAATAGGAAGCATGTATGCCTGAACCCGGAACACTTGAGCCGGCTTGCAAAAAATCTGCAAATTTTCCCTGTATTGGAGGAATAATACCTCCACCTAAAATCATCATGATTAAAAAGGCTGAACCTTGTGTTGTGTATTTTCCCAGACCGGAAACAGATAAACTAAAAATACAAGGCCACATAATGGAACAAAATAAACCTCCGCTAAGAAATGCATAAATAGCCACTGTACCAGTTGTGAGCGTACCAATAACCATAGCAGCAATTCCTAATAAAGAAAATATTAAAAGTGTTTTTGCAGGCTTATCATTACTGATATAAAATGCTGCAATCTGAATTAAAACACAAATTATATAGTAATACAATGCCTTCATGGAGTAACCGAAAGCCGTGTTTACTGCAATTAATATAACAAATGCAACAATTGGAACAATGAATTGCAAAATGACCCTTTTTTGTTTTGAGAATCCGAATGCCCCAACAGCACCTGCCCATCTTCCTATCATCAAACTGCCCCAATACATGGCTATATAAGGGGTTGCTTCAGAAGAAGAAAAACTACCAAACGCAGGATATTTCATTAATTCGGCAAGGTTGCTACCTACAGTAACCTCAACACCCACATAAAAGAAAATACCCAACATACCAAGTAGCAATTGAGGATATTGCATTGCTCCCCATCCTGTAGGATTTTTCTTTGCAGAAATATTGGTATAAACCAATCCAATAACGATTATAGCAAAAGCTCCCATTAACCATTTAAGTCTATACGATTCTAATGCATGTTTTTCAATGTCTGAAATGGTATCAGATACGCCTATGTAGCTACTAAAAATAGGTACAAACATAACCGCCAAAAGCCCTGTCATTATTAATAACATACTCAGTGCCTTGTTGGCTTTTTCTGTTTTTTCTACTGTTACACCAGAGGGAACTTTTTTAGAGAAATTGAACATTGCTGCAGCAGCAATAAACAATGCGCCAACACAACTATATAACAGTATTACTTTTCCCAAACTAAGGCTTGCAATTTTTTCATCTGTAATAGCAGCTGTAGTTCCAAACAATGCAAGACCTACCACCAAAGGTCCAATAGTGGTACCAAATGAATTAATTGCACCACCTAATGTTACACGGTTGGTACCTGTAGAAGGGTCTCCCAAAGTAATCGCAAAAGGTTGGGCAGCAGTTTGCTGTAATGAAAATCCAAGTGCCACCACAAACAAGCCTGCAAGCATACCCGGAAAAGTACCCAGATTAACTGCAAGAATCATTACTGCAGCTCCTAATGCAGAGAATAACAAACCATACACGATACTCTTTTTATAACCCCATTTGGCTACAGGATCACTTCCTTTAAGGGCTCCTACAATAAATATTATAAGTGCTCCGATAAAATACGCAAAGTAAAATGCAGTATCCACCAATTGGCTTTGAAACTGATCTAAGGCAAATTTGTGTTTGCAAAAAGGAATAAAAACACTGTTGCCTGCGGCAATAAAACCCCAGAAGAAAAATACTGTTACCAAAGTACCAAGTGCCCCATAATTAGTGGGAATTCCCTGACTTTGTATTTTTTCTGAAGATGCAATAGAAGAGGTAGCTCCTGCCATGTTTATTTGTAGTTTAGGGTCATGAAAGTATATTAATTTTCTTATTCGGCTCTATTTTTCATTTAATATTTGTTGGTAAGAAAATGTTGCTTAATTTAAACCCCTATAAACTGTCTATGGAAATTTTACACATAAGCGCAGAATGTTATCCTGTTGCAAAAGCCGGCGGGCTGGGAGATGTAGTAGGTGCATTGCCTAAATACCAAAATAAACTGGGTCATATTGCCAAAGTAATAATGCCCATGTATCGTACACCATTTTTGTATAAAAATGAGTGGGACGTAGTTTTTAAAGGGCAAACCCGTCTTGGCCCCAGAAATTTTGAATACACTATCATTAAAGAAAAACACAATAAACTCGGTTTTGATTTATACCTTGTTGATATATACGGACTGTTAGACCGGGAAAAAATATATGGTTATGACGATGATATGGAACGGTTCATCGCATTCCAGATTTCAGTAGTTCACTGGCTTAACTATAGATATGAAAACCGCCCCGACGTTGTTCATTGCCACGATCATCATACAGGACTTATTCCGTTTATGATGAAATACTGCTACGAGTTTAATTACAACCTTGGGTATATTAAGACGGTTCTTACCATCCATAATGCACAATATCAGGGTTGGCTAAGTTGGGATAAGAGTTATTATATTCCCTCATGGGACAATTGGAAACACGGATTACTTGACTGGCAGGATACAATCAATTCTCTTGCTTCAGGGATCAAATGCGCAGATAAAGTTACCACCGTTAGCTGGAGCTATCTGGATGAGTTGCGCCATTCGGCAAATGGATTAGAAAAATTATTTGAATACGAACGTGGCAAATGCACCGGTATATTAAATGGTATTGATACAGTTGTATGGAATCCTGAAACAGATTCATATCTCAATGATAAATACAAACCAAAGGGTATTACAAAATGGAAGGCTGCAAATAAAAAATTGCTTTGTGACAAATTTAATATTGATTCATCCAAAGCTTTAATTGTATTCATAGGCAGATTAGTTGGAGAAAAGGCAGCAGATATTTTGGCTGATAGTATTGTTGGCTCTCTTTATCAACAGAACAGAAATGTAGCATTTCTCATATTAGGTAGCGGCGACCCAATGATTGAATGGCGATTAGCAAACCTTACCAATGAATTTTATGGCAATTATAATGCAGTAATTGGATATAACGAAACACTTAGCCACGAAATGTATGCAGGTGCAGACTTTCTGCTAATGCCTAGCCGTGTGGAGCCATGTGGACTAAACCAAATGTACAGTATGAGATATGGTACTGTACCAATGGTTAGAAGTACAGGCGGATTAAAAGATACAGTGATAGATATGGGTGACCCCGGTGGTTACGGAATAACTTTTAATAATGCCACAGTTCAGGATGTTATGTATTCTGTAGGCCGCGCTGTTGAAGCCTTCAGCAATAAACAAAAACTGGACGAAATGCGTATTACAATGATGGCAATAGATAATAGTTGGGATACAAGTGCACAAAGATATTTGGAGGTTTATTTGGGGTAAGTGTGAAGTGTAAGGTGTAAGTTATATGAAGTCAGAACTGAATTTTAGATAAAAATTCATTTTCAAATAAAAAAAAGTATATTAAAAGATAAGTCTTTTGCCTTTGCGATAAGAATTGTCAATTTATACAAGTACCAAATAGAAAAAAACAAAGAATTTGTGATTAGCAAACAACTTTTGCGTTGCGGAACATCAATTGGTGCTAATATTAGAGAAGCATTTAACGGGGAAAGTAGCAAAGACTTTATCCATAAACTTGCTATTGCACAAAAGGAATGTGACGAAGTATTGTATTGGTTAGAATTGCTTTTTGCAACAAATTATCTAAACCAGGAATTATTCAACTCAATTTCTCAAGATGCTACAGAACTAATGAAAATAATTACAAAAAGCATATTAACAGCCAAAACAAAACAACAACTAAAACCACTTAACACCTAACACTTTAAACTTAACACTTCATAAATATGGCCAATCATTCTAAATCAGCAGTAGCAGTTATTCTTGGAGGCGGAGCAGGTTCCCGGTTACACCCGTTAACAGCTACCCGAAGTAAACCGGCAGTGCCTATTGCAGGCAAATACAGATTGGTAGATATACCAATCAGCAACTGTATAAACAGTAACATCAGCCGCATGTTTGTGCTGACACAGTACAACTCTGCTTCGCTTAACAGGCATATCAAGAACACCTACCACTTTAGTGCATTCAGTACAGGGTTTGTGGATATTCTTGCTGCAGAACAAACACCTGACAATCCGGGTTGGTTTCAGGGCACGGCAGATGCGGTGAGGCAATCATTGAGGCACATTGATAGTTTTGACTGCGAAAATGTATTGATACTTAGCGGAGACCAATTGTATCAAATGGACTTGCGTGAAATGCTGGATCAACACGTAGATTCGGGTGCAGACATAACTATTGCTACTCAACCGGTTGCCGGTAGGGAAGCAAGTGAATTTGGCATCCTTAAGGCTGATGACAACAATATGATTACTTCGTTTATAGAAAAGCCTGACAGCGCTCTATTACCTGAATGGGTAAGTGAGACAAGCGATGAAATGAAAGCAGAAGGTAGATTTTATCTTGCATCTATGGGCATTTATGTTTTTAAAAAATCTTTGCTGTTTGACCTTTTGGAAAACACCATGAAAGATGCTACTGACTTTGGAAAACAAATAATGCCCGAAGCAATTAATAATTACAAAGTTGCCAGTTATCAATATGGTGGATATTGGACAGACATTGGAAACATTTATTCATTTTATGAAGCAAACCTTGCATTGACCAATGCCTTGCCACCATTTAATTTATTTGACAACAGCAACACTGTTTTCACACGTCCACGTATGTTGCCACCTGCAAAATTTACTTTGACTGTTCTGGAACAATCAATTGTAGCAGAGGGTTCTATAATACATGCAAGCCGAATAAAAGGAAGCGTTGTAGGCATTAGGAGCCGTGTAGGTAAAGAGTCACAAATTGTCGACAGCTACCTGATGGGAAACGACTACTATGAAACATTAGAACAGCTTAACTCAAATCTAACCAAAGGAGTTCCGGCAATTGGCATAGGCGAAAGATGCCACATAGAACACGCTATTATTGATAAAGATTGCCGTATAGGTAATGATGTAAAAATAATGGGCGGAAATGGAATTAAAAATGTAGAACATGAACTATATACTATCAAAGACGAAATTGTAGTGGTGAAAAAGAATTCAGTACTGCCCGATGGGTTTACAATAGGTGTATAGGATCAAAATAGCAAAAACTAAACGGGCAATATTTCTTGTAAATATTGCCCGTTTAGTTTTGCCGATTCTGCCAATAGAAGATAAAGTATTACCTGCTCACCACTATCCTTTCATTACCCTGCACAGTCTTTAAATAATATACGCCTACAGGCAAATCCCTTACACTGACTGTTTGCGTCATTCCCCTGATGGTAAACCGCTTTATAACTGCTCCAATATTATTCACCAACAAAGCTTCG
>JANMMU010000142.1:0-30721 GCA_031373555.1 Segetibacter sp.
TAATGACTACAGAAAGCAACCGCTATATGGCAGAGATAAGTGGTGAGGAAAAAGAAATAAACAGTACATACCATAGCATGCATAATTATTTAGCCTCAATCTTAAATATTGGTGTTGGGTATCAATTTGTTTTTAGAAGAAATACAGTGGCTGCAATACAACCCTATGTACAACTTCCATTACGAGGTATGGGTATTGGATCTATGCAAGTGAGAGCTATGGGGGTACATTTAATTCTTAGAAAAAAATAAACTGGCTATTGCAATTATATTTTTGTTTTAACTACCCGAGGGTTAAAACCTATCACACTTTACAGCACCTTTTTTAACCCATTCAGGGTTAGGCGTGATGTTGGTACCCTATCATTTAGTTCGTAGAAATAAGCATAGTAATCCTTAATAATTACTTTTTTACTCCGCGGCATCCTTTCCTTGTCAATAGGTTGCGTGATTGTAATCTCAAAATAATTTGCTTTTGGATTTATTGGAAGTAATTCAATTGCTTTGCTAAATCCATACGTATAGATACCCAATCGTTCTATATATTGTTTTTTGAGTTTAATGGTTGAAGAAGAATCTAAAGTTATAGATTTCTTATTCTTATGAGTAAAAGCATACAAACTTGCACTTGCACCCCGAATAGTTGGATGAACATAGTTTTGGAAATATTTGGGCTTGTTTAAATACAAGGAAATTAACCCAAAATCTGCACGTACAATACCTACACGAATTTCATTTTCAAATACTTCTGTCAGATAATTTATCTTGATTTTAATAGAATCAAAATCATCAATTACCCTTTCGCTCATAGTGACTTTTGGCTTTCTTCTTTCTTTGTCGGGGTTTAGCATTATAACATTTCCAATGGCTTGCCATTTGCCATGGTTATTATAAATAGCTGCAGTATAGGGAAAGACATAATCCGGCGTTATTAAATTAAATGAGCTGTCAGGTTTCAGAATTAGTTCTGATATACCATCAGCATATTTACCTGTAATTTTCTTATTAACTGCCTGTGCGTTGCTTGTAAATGCATTTAATATTATCAGCAATGCTAAAAACGTATGTTTTAGATAATACAAGCGAGTAAAGTTTAAGAAGATGAATGTTAATTATGGATTTGTAACAACCCAAATCAATAAATAGTTCTTATTAAAAAACGTACTGAAATAAAAAAAATTGCTTTAATCTTTAACAATGGCACTACTAACTCCTATGCCCATACATACGTTCTACATCTTTTACAATTAGTTCTATAGATTGATCCCGTTCATCATTAGAGGGATCAAAATTTTGCTTGAGATTGCTACCAAATATTACTGCGACAGTCTGCCAAAAACCCGCAGAAAACCCGCCTTTGTATTCTTTTATGAGGTTGTAACAATTATTATTGGTTTCGCGATATATTAATTTCATCAGCACTTTCCCCTGATAAACTGAAAGATTGGTCAATTTGTCTGCAAATTGTTTTTTCAGGTCTTTTTCTCTTGACTTAATGATTAGTTTTCGTTTGTCTTTATCAGTTACATTAACAAGCAACAGGTTCACTTCATTAATTATTTTTCCTGCGGCTTTTGCATAGGGGTAAGTAACATAAACAGCATTTCGTAACCGTGTCCACTCGGCCCAATACTTCCGCCACTTTTCAAGCATTTTAGTTTGTACGGTTACATCAAGCATTCTACCGGCGGGAATTGTATCACCATCATATACTACAGAATATACTTTTACAGTATCGTTAATGCCTCTTTGAGAAAGTACATTTTGGTTTATAGCAAAACTGCTGATAAACAGAATGGAGACAATAATGTATTTTGAACAATGATTCATATCTGCTGATACACTAAAATAGAGAAAACTATTATTATTAATGCTGCATTAACCTTAAAGTAACCTTATAACGAATATTTTGTGATTTCCTATACAAAACAAGTATTGAAGAATTTCAGGAAACAAACGACTGAAAATCAAATGTTGGAAAATGGAAGGTGAAATACTTCTACATCTATTGTAAAATTACTTAACCCTAATTCACATTTTTGGGGTCTTTTGGTTTAGGTTTTTTTCTAAATCTAATGGTGGCATTGGTTAATAAAGAGCTGGAAAGATTGAGTTCATAGCGTTGGTCCCCGGCGTAAATAATTGCTACTGCTGTATTTGGTGGAATACGTCCTAAATTTTCAGCAAACATTGAGATTTCATTAACTGCTGTATCAAGCCTTAGCCTGATTGTTATGGGTGTGGCACTTAGCATCTGTGATAGCAATATGGGTTTTCTGTTGTAAAAAACGGAGATTGTATCGTTATCTATTTCACCATTGTCATAAAAACTAATGTTCAGGCTATCTGCTTCTACCTCCATTGTTGGGGTTACTAACTCAAAAGTTCGCCTGTATAGTTCCCTGATGTATTTTTCATTAGGGTTTACAGGCCTTTTTATAACCACTGGCACATTTTTCAAAGAATCTTTGCTGCTTACAATATTTCTGGAAGGCTTTAAAGTGTCCCTAAGTACAATGTTGGCTTTTATAGTGTCTTTGGCAGGAGTGGTAATAATTGAATCTTTCTTTTTCGGTTCCACTTTTACAATAGGTCGGGCGGTATCCTTAGCTATTATTATTGGCTTTACAGGTATTACAGGTTTTATTGTGTCCTTCTTTATTTCTATTGGTTTCTTAATTTCTACAGTATCCTCTTCATCTATCTCACCTTGTACCTGTTTGGCTGTATCAGGTATAAATTTTACGAATTTTATTGTTATTGCGGGACACAAAAGACGATCAGCATACGATGGGTTAAATTGCCCTGTGAGTGTTGTTTCAAGCAATGATGCCATTAGGGTAAAATCGCCTTCCATGGCACAATCTGCACCATTTTTATTTTTAGCAATATAGTTAAGTATCGGCGTGCCATTTAGTTCGAGCCATCTTTTATCTTCATGATAAACACCTTTTATACTTGAGCTAAAACTGTCGGTTTTAAAATAATAATTGAATGTGCCTGTTACTTTGCTCCCGTTTTGCTTTAATATCATTTCCGCCAGATAACTGTTGTGTTCACCATTTTGTTTTACATAACCTACCCCATACCACTCCCCTGTTACATCGGCCTGGGCAAAGCCATCCGTTGCATTAATGACTAAAGCAAATAAAAAATAAATAATAGCAGGATACCGCAAGCGGAATGATTGAAAAATTAGGTTATTCTTAAACGGCATTGAAATGTTATTAAATACTTTGTCTGCAAACTAACGAATTAACTTTTTGCAAAACAGATTATGGGTTTTATTTTAGCAATCGTTTAAGTTCTCTGTCTGAATCTTTTTTCTTTAAAGAGTCTCTTTTATCATGAAGTTTTTTTCCTCTCCCAAGACCAATCTCTAATTTTACCAATTGTTTTTCATTGAAAAAGACTTTCAATGGTATAATTGTATAACCCTTGTCCTTCATTTTGGTCTGGATTTTGCGCAGTTCCCTTTTGGTAAGTAATAGTTTACGGTCATGAACTGCTATATGATTATTGGTGGTGCCCAATGAGTACTCTGCTATATATAGTCCCCTAACCCATAGTTCGTCTTTGTGTAGCATACAAAAGCTGTCATTGAAACTCACCTTACCCTCCCTTATGCTTTTTACTTCTGTTCCTAACAGCATTATACCTGCCACCCATTTATCCTCTATGGCATATTCGTGGTAGGCTGATCTGTTGTTCATTTCTTTTGTTGCCATTCGGCAAAAGTAAAGAATTGGTTTGTGGGTGCAATTCTAAAATAAAACAATAAACCAAATCATTTAATTACTTGTATCAGCTTCCTTTTGGTGTACTGTAAGTTTTCTTGTTCTTGGGTGAATTATTTTATGTGCCAGTCTTTCCTTGATCCAATGTTCTAACCTATGATGTAGCGGCACCAGGATAGATGCAACCCCAACTAAAATTAAGAGCATATAAACCGGTGAATGGTGTGTCCAGAAAGAAATTGTAGGATGTATTAACAGCGATATGTATTCAAAAATCAATAATAAAGCCACCGTTACCATAAAATTTATAGTTGTAAGCCTGATTCTTTGACGAACAATTAAAATTATTACTAATGAGAAGATAAAAATGAATACAGCAATGAGAATGTATTGCAGATTGTTTTTTCTTTCTTCTTCTGCCCTAAGTTTTTCTTCGGCTATCTCATGCTGGCGTAGTGTTTCATTGATTGTAAGACTTTGCAACTGCCTGACTTTTTCCTGGCTAAAAAGGCTGTCTTTAGCTTCATTCATTGTTTGCAAGTAGGTAAAAGCGCTGTCAAACTGATTTGCTTTTTTGTAATATCCTGTAATAAATTCCGAAGCATCAAAAACGTATTTTGTGAACTTTTGATTAGATGCAGTAGATAAAGACCTCTTTGCATAATAAATAGAGGAATCACGGTTGCCTAAATCATCAAATACTTTAGCTAATCCAAGATAAGAATCACATAGTCCTTCATAATCTTTGGTATCTATGAAATATCCTAATGACAACCGATAATACTCCAGGCTTATGATATATTGTTTTGTCTTTAGGTTGATGTGACCTAAACTGTTCAATGCACTTCCAATATAATTATGAGCAGTTTGTATCTTTTGAGGATTGGTAATTTTTTCCGCAAGGGATCTACCCATTTCTGTATTGATACGTGCCGAATCAAATAAATTTAGTGCTTCATAATCTGAACCAATGTTGATGTATATAGCAGTTAAATTCAAGGTGTCATGAATACTTTCACTTATTGCCTTAGCCTGAAATGTATAATCCAAAGCTTTTCTAAGGTCATCTTGTTTAGAATATAAATCACCGAGGTTAATCAAAACCAAAGAAGCACCTTTTTTAATTTCATTTTTATCACACAACTCCAGAGCTTTTAAAAAGGATTGTAAAGCTTTTGCATAATTTCCTAGTCGCATGTATAAAACCCCTTCTAAATTGAGACTATACACCTCCCCTTTTTTAAAATTTATTTTCCTTGAAACATTTAAGGCTTTTTCTGCAAGAAAAAGTGCTGAATCAACATATGAGTTTTTATAAAGCCCCCCAAGACTAATTGCATTTAATACAAATGTTGTATCAGTAGAAACATTAGAAGTCAGTTTTTTAAGACGCTCAACTTCTGTATCCTGTGCCCACAGACAAGATATATTTAGGATAAAAAAAAGTATAAGACAAAATACCTTGAACATAAGCACTTAAATAAGTGTAAAAATACTTCGAAATTTATTTGAAATAACACTAAAATATTGAGTTGTTTTTTGTCTATATTTGTAACTGTTTATTTTTACTAATTGCTATTAACCAAACTTTTTATGAGAAAATATTTTTCTTTATCCATTACTCTTCTGCTTCTTTTTACATTAATCGGTATTAATTACCCGTCAGGTTGTTTTGCCCAAACCGGTATTGGAGGCAAATCTGTTAATCCTACTAAACAGTTGGAAAAATCTGTTAATCCAACAAATCCTTCCCCAAAGGAAACAGGAATGCCCCAAACACACTTAGATAGTGCGGCTCCCGGATCGGAGAAAGGTGAATGCGAAGGAGACCTACCATCAATTTATTTTCCTGCTTCAAAATCTGTAAATCCTACTCAACCCAAATCCGTTAATCCTACTCAACCCCGATCTAATTCTGCAAGCCTTCAACCCGATGCTATAAAAACATTACAATCAGTTGCTGCACAATTAAAAGAAAGACCTGATTGTAAACTCAAAGTTTCCGGACATGCTTCAGGAGATAAAATGAGCCAACAATTAAGTTGGGAAAGAGTAAATGCAATCATCAGGTATCTCGTAGAAAAAACGGGCATTAGTCAAAATAGATTGATTTTCGAATATGGTACAAATGGAGATCCAAACACTGTTGATCTTATGTTTACTTCAGAAGATGGACCAACATCTGTACCTTCACCTCATCCGCAATTTAGAACTAATGGACAATAATTTTAAAATCACTATATCTTGTATAAAGCTGTAACCATCCTTTATATAGTATGCTTTGGATGTTACTTGCTATTAAGCAGGTTCCCGGATTATTTTGAAAGCGATTTCATAAAGGGAACTGTACAGGCAAACAGTTTTTCTGATTTTGAAAAGGAAAAAAGCCTCATTGTGTCTTATAAAGTAGGAAGCGAATTATTACAGTATCAAACTGACATGTGGTTATTAAAAGAATATAACATTGGCGATCAGGTCACTATGATTTACAACCCTTCTATTCCCCATATGGCTTCATTATATTCATTCGTTGGTTATTGGATAAAATGGCCTGAATTAATTTTTACTGCAGTCTTTTTCATGCTGCTTTTTTTAGTCGCAAAATATATAACAGGCACACCGGTAAGGGATGATGATACATCTCAACAGTGGGCATAAAAATGGGTACAGCCCACTGAAGTAATATCAGCTTCATGAGAACAATTCTCTTACTTTTTGTTTCCAATATCTTTATGACGTTTGCATGGTATTGGCATCTTAAAGATAAAGGTATCCAACTGTGGAAAGCTGTATTAATCAGTTGGGGAATTGCTTTTTTTTAATATTAACTTACCGTTCCTTCCAATAGAATTGGCTTCACAACAGGATGGAGCGGCTTTCAGCTTAAGATAGTGCAGGAAGTCATAACCCTGATAGTGTTTTGCTTCTTTGCAGTTTTATATCTTAAAGAACCATTGCATTGGAAATACCTCATAAGTTTCACACTCATTTTAGGTGCTGTATATTTTGCATTTAAAAAATGATTTCATCTTTCTAAGAGAGTTCAAGATTTATTAAGTTTTGAAATTGGTATTATTTCACTCTCTTTAATATTAATTTAGTTCCACTATAACTTTACAATCACCATGAAGATTTTATCTGCCGATCAAATTAGACAGTGGGATGAATATACCATACAAAATGAGCCTATAGCGTCTATTGACCTTATGGAAAGGGCCGCTGCAACCTGTACAAATTGGATCATTGAAAAATATGGAGATAAAAAACCCATAAAAATATTTTGTGGAAAAGGTAATAATGGGGGTGATGGCTTAGCTATAGCCCGCCTATTGGCTGCAAACAATATTATAACATACGTTTACGTCATAGAGTTTGGCAATACAGGCACACCCGATTTTCAGACAAATCTTACAAGACTGCACCATCTGCCTGTAAGGTTACATTTTCTTCAGCATATTGATTTTTTGCCCGTAATTGCTGAAAATGAAATTGTTATAGATGCCATGTTGGGTACAGGGATAAAACGACCATTAGATAGTTTGTACAATGCAACTGTTGGGCACATCAATAAATCTAAGGCAACTATTATTGCCATAGACGTTCCCACAGGATTATCCACTGACAAGGTTTTTAAAAGTACCATTATCAATGCGGGTTTTACACTCACTTTTCAAATACTAAAACTTGCATTTTTACTACCGGAAAATGAAATTTATATAGGTGAAGTAATTGTGCTTGATATTGGACTACATAAAGAATATCTAAATACAGTTCATTCAATATTTCAGTTAACTGAAACCAATTTTGTAAAGTCGCTCTTAAAGCCCCGTACAAAGTTTTCGCATAAAGGCAACTTTGGTCATGCACTAATTGTAGCAGGAAGCAAGGGAAAAACAGGTGCAGCCATATTGTGTACAAAGGCATGCCTGCGCTCAGGCGCAGGATTGGTTACCACAGTACTTCCCGAAACCTCTTTTGTGGCTTTGCATGCTACAGTGCCGGAGGCAATGGCTATTGACCAAACCAATATTTTACAGGCTGATTTATCTATTTATAACACCATAGGTATAGGTCCGGGCATAGGCACCCAAGAGGCTGGTGCAAATATTTTAAAAACCATTTTGGCAAATTTCAACCAACCCATTGTGGTAGATGCAGATGGGTTAAACATATTGGCAGCTAATAATGAATTACTAAGTGAGTTGCCGCCCGGCAGTGTACTTACCCCTCATCTCAAAGAGTTTGAACGCATGTTTGGTAATTCGCAAAATCAACTGGAATGCATTCAAACCGCACGTTATTTTTCGCAAAAATTATTTGTGTTTATCATTATCAAAGGTCATTACAGTGCTTTGGTTTGCCCTGATGGTGAAGTTTATTTTAATAATACAGGCAATGCAGGAATGGCAACGGGAGGTTCAGGCGATGTACTTACAGGTATAATAACTGGTTTATTAGCGCAAGGGTATGCACCTAAAGATGCCTGTATTGTTGGCATGCATCTACATGGATTAAGTGGAGATTTAGCGGCAGCCGACATGAGTCAGGAAGCATTGATAGCGGGAGATATAATTAATTTTCTCGGAAAAGCATTTATGCATTTAGCCAGATAAATTGATTGAATTATTCGAAATGGGAATCAATTCATTGACCAATATTTATTATATGGAGCCTAATAATTTATCTCAGAATTTCTCTTTAATTATCCGTTTCAAACTTATTTAAGACGGGTAGAAATACCTAATTTAATTCCATAATCAATGAGGTGTTCACGGATGGGATATTGTGAAATAAATGTAGAACTTGGCTGGTAGCGTATTTGTGGGCCCAATTGCCATTTTACATCTCCCACCACCATAGATACAAATGCTTCAAAATTGGTGTTCACATTCCACTGACGTACAAAATTGTCGTTTTCGGAGTAGTTCTTGAAATTGGTAGTCAGCAGATAAGCACTGCGATTTAAAATATAAGTAGGTTGTATACTTCCTGCTATGTTAAACTGAAAACGCTTGTTTCCTACAACTTCCCATTCTAAACCGATCGGCATTGAAATCTGATAGTAACGATTAACTAACTCTGCGGAGGTGTTGCCATTAAAATTCCTGTAAAAAACAAGTGTATTTAGTGTATCAATTCCATCTTCCTGTACCAATGCTATGCTACTAACCTCGGTATTGGACTTATAAGCATCAATTGAATATTGACGTACATTGAACTGAAAGCCTGATCTTATCCTAACTTTTTTGGTAAAATCATAAAGCAGGCTAAGCCCTCCTTCTATACCTTTGGATGGCTTATGGCGTACTACATCATTTACATCGGCTACCTGATTCACTCCAACCGGGCCATTGTTATTCCCTTTTAAAACTGATTGGTCCTCAACCAATTTTCTATAACTTATAGATGGTGCCAGATAAACCAGCATATTTAATTTGCCCGGCTTTTTTGTTGCCTTAAACTTTTCAATTAATGATAGTGCTTTATCTTCCAAACTATTTACTACCGGATTGTTTTTGGCAACTTCAGGTGAAGTTTCAATATTGGGTATTAATGTTGGCGGTACTAATGCTGCATCTTTAATATCCGATTTGGCATTTGCTTTAGCCAGATCTTCAAAAGCTATCAGACTTGTTAAAGATTGATCCGAACTATTTTCTAAACCAAAAGATGGTTGTGCTAGTTCATTGGCAGGTAATGTTGTTGTCGATGTTGTAAATTTATTATTAGACAGATTAGTGGATTCATTTAGTAGTATATCTGTTTCTGCTTGTAATGGTACGCCCACCAAATCAGAATTAACATTGGAGGCTGCCTCAATTGCAGATGGTATTGTATTATTTGTTTGTGGTGCCAATAAAATTTGGCCATTAAATGAAGTATGTTGTTTAGTAGAAGTATTAAAAGGTGAAACTGTTGACTTATTAGTTGAATGCGGGTTCAACTCTGCTAAAGATTTTTCCGTTTGCAGTGGAATTAAGACTGGTTTTGTGGTGAAAATATTTTGTCGTGCTGAAAAATGCAAGCAAATAAATGTAGTGATACTGATAAGTAAAAAAGAAGCAAAAGTTAATGCAGGCCATCTTTTTTCGCCGTGTAGTTTAATGTTAATTTCCCTCCAAACAGAATCTTTGGGAAACATCCGATGGTTCTGCAATTGATCTTGCAAAAACTCCTCAAAATTATCCTCGTTAAAATTATTTTCCATCTACTCAAATACTTTTATCACTTCTTAACACCCGCAAGCAAAACAAACTGCTGAACGGGCTTCTCAATAATATTTCTTTTTACCAGCATATTCTCCAACATAGTTTTTGCTCTGGTATATTGACTTCTGCTGGTACTCTCTTCAATATCTAACATGTTGCCTATTTCTCTATGGCTATACCCTTCTAATGCATACAGATTCAACACAGTTCTGTATCCCACCGGCAAGCTTCTGATACATTCTGTAACCTGCTTGCCTTGCATAATGGAAGGAACAGTTTCTTCCATAACATGCACGTAACCTGCATGGTCAAGATCTACGCTATCGCTGAACTTCTTATATTTCTTTAAAAAATTAATGCACGTATGCACAATAATTCTTCTTATCCAACCCTCAAAGGCACCTTTGTTTTGAAAGGTGTGAATTTGGGTAAACACCTTAATAAAACCTTCTTGTAGCATATCTTCGGCATCCTCACGGCTTTGTCCAAAGCGATAGCATACAGATAGCATTTTGGGGCTATAACGATTGTATAATTCCCTTTGTGCTGCCGGTTCATTGTGTACGCAACCTGCAATTATATATTCTTCTGTCATGAAGCTTATTAATAGTTCACCCCTAAATTAAGACAAAAAAGTAGAAAAGATGCTGCTTTTTTTAATTGTTAATATCTGAACTAACCTTTTGGGGTTAATAACACAATACAAATTGAATGCTAAATTCTGTGTATGTAGTCATTTCAGGGTAATTTTTTCAATACCTATTATTAACAATTTTCCTATTGTAGTATTACTACTTCCATCTTTTCTCAAGCTGCCTTATACCCTTTTAGTCTACTGCACCAATTGTTTGCCCATTTTGAAGATTAGATATAATATTTCCCACCCCGCCACCAATGGCTTTACCCGGCATTCCTCCGGCACCGGGATTTGTGCCCGTTCCGCTTTGTCCTTGCTGGCCTAAATCGCCCCCTTTTCCTCCATTGCCTCCACCATTGGCACCCGAGCCGCCGTTTCCGCCTGTGGTGTTGGTTCCGTCCATGCCATCCTGCGCAATTTTGTTTACGGTTCCACAGGAGCCGAATGGTCCGGTAAAAGTGATTCCCCCACCATTGCCCCCGCCAGCATTCGCTATGCCTGTGCCACCACCTCCGCCACCTCCATAAATGTCAGCGCCGGTGCTTCCCCCACCACCGCCACCACCGCCACCTGCACCTATAAAACCATAATTATCCACTGTTATCATAATTCCATTTGTTGTAGCTATGGCATGTGCCCCCTGACCACCCGGCCCGGCATTTCTTATGCAGGATCCCGTGTTGCCTGTTGCTCCGGCACCGCCAGCGCCACCATTACCTATTATCACCCCCCTGTTTATAATCTTTATGTTAGCCAAGGTGGTCATTGTAGAAAAATTTAATGCCGCACTGCCACATCCATAAAGTGTATCGCCGGCTTCCACCAACAGAATAAATTTAGAAACCCCCGGGAATTTTGAATAATAAACGTTCTTAAAATCAATACTGCAACCCGGTAATATCCTAATGGCTGTTTGATGACAAGTATCTCCGGTGCAATAGCAATTCCAGGTTTGAAAAACAGAGTCAAAATAATTAAGACAACGTTCATTGGTGTTGAAAATGTGTAGACCGTTTGGAGGATTTGAAATAGCGTTGCGCTGTTCAGATGTCATTCTTGGAAATAGTACCCCTTTATTGGTTGATTGTACATCAAGCACGGCTTGGGGATGCGGTGAACTAGTACCAATACCTACATTTTTTTGCGCACCTGAATTTAGATTTATACAAATGCAGAAAATTATAAAAACTGTTTTCATAAAAAAAGGTTTGAAGTAAAATAATCACCAAAAAAAACTGCCGAAATTTTTACTTTCCGGCAGCTCCTTTCATATTTAAGATTTATATGTTAAAAGATTACTTACTTGCAACAGGTACGCAAGGTTGGGCTTTAGATAATTCGGTCATTTTCTGTATCAACAAATCAATTTGTGATTTTTGAAGATCTAATTGTTGTTGCATTTTGTCTATCTGAGTTTGCTGTTTTACAATAATTTCATCTTTATACACTTCCTTCTTGTCGTTAAGCTCTTTAACAGCATTTACCATTGCTATTAATATTGGATGAATGTTAAGGTTTAAATATCCATCCTCATCCTTACCTACTGCTTCAGGAAATATTTTTTGAACATCCTGCGCTGCAAAACCATAAGCAGGGGTAGCTAAAGTAATTTCATCAAACTTGCGCTCACCAACATTTTTGTAGTGATAGGCAATAGGTTGCAATTTCAAAATATCAGCGAGGCCTTTTGTATAATTTCCGTCAATATTTTTTAAACGTGCATCAGAGGTAATAGTCCATGTACTTGTAGAGGGTTTACGACCCTGATCAAGAGATAGTTCCAATTGTCCGCCGGGAGTTAAAGTACCAAGTCCTAACCTTCCGGTAGATTTTTGCAAAAACATTTGCGTAGCGTTGAAAGTAAAGTCACCTGTATTGCCCACTTTCAATCTTTCTGCCCTGTTGCTCCCATTGCTGCCCGTTACCAATGAAAGGCGAATTGGTACATTATTCACAGATGGTGTACCATCTACATAAAAATCTATTGCGGCTGTATTTTGAAACCCCGTACCATCATAACCCGAAGCCAGAAAAGAAGCAACATAATCATTGGCAGCAACTACTGACGGAGCAGCTAAAGTACCACGACTGCGGCGACCCAATATTACAGGCCTTGCTCCCGGAAGCGTAGAAGCCATTGCAAGAATCTGATCAGCATTGCCCGATGCCTGTTCACCATAACCGGTAATCAAAGGAACTCCTGTTGTAACCCATTTTGTTGCAGGGGTATTTCCGGATAGGTTTATTACTGCGTTGGTTTGGCTGTAAAGTTGACTTTGAACATTTTTACTAATAGACAAAAGAAAACACAATACCATCAGACCAGGTAGAAGCTTTTTCATAAATTAAGTTTTAGTTATGCTAATATAAGTTTTTAAAATGAAAGAGTATATTTTTTGATTAATAATTAATTTCCCAATAATGTAAAATCTTTTAAAAGTTATTTGATGTAACCATATTTTTGACTTCAATATTTATAATCTTACCTTTCAAAAAATATTTCGATGAAAACAATCCTTGTTCCCACAGATTATTCCCCTACATCAAAAAATGCTGCTGTATATGCTTTTCAACTAGCGGCAGAACTTAAAGCAGAAAGAATCATTTTATACAACGCCTACCAGGCGCCTCCAATACTTACAGAAGCTACTATACCGATAATGCCCATTATGGATATTGAGACTTTGGAAGACATAAGCAAAAAGGGAATGATTCACTTTAAAGAGGGTCTTACAGCAGTAATGAATGACGCAATAAAAGTAGAAGAAAGAACAGTCTTTGGAACAGTAGTAGATGGTATTGAGGAAATTTGCGAAGAAACAGCAATTGATATGGTGGTAATGGGAATATCGGGTACGAGTAAACTGGAAGAAATGATAATTGGCAGTACTGCTACAAGTGTATTAAGGCATGTTATCACTCCTGTCATAGTGGTACCCTCGGAGGCAAGTTTTAAACCTTTAAAAAATGTGATGTTTGCCTGTGATTATAAAAATGTAGTTAAGTCTGTTCCTTTGGAAAAGATAAAAGGGCTTTTAGATAGTACAGGTGCAAGTTTGCATGTATTGAATATTTATCATGAAAAAGGAAGTTTTGATGCGGACTTGTTGTATGAAGAGGAATTAGCACATTCTATATTGCGCCAATTTTCTCCACAATTTCATGCCGTGGAAAATGAAAGTTTCATAGATGGAATTAACCAGTTTGTGGAAGAACATCAGATAGACCTGATTATCAGCATTCCTAAAAAGCATGGTTTTTTTGACGGACTATTTAAAGAAAGCCACACAAAACAAATGGCCTTTCATAGCCACGTTCCCTTATTGGCAATTCATGAGGAAGAGTTATAAGATAGGTGTATAATGTTAGGTGCTATTATGGTTTTATGCCATTACCTCTACGTTTTGAAGTTGTGGCAAGCATTTGCTCACTTCATTCAGATTTATCCATAGAAAAAGCACAAACAACAATATGAGGGCGGTTTGGATTCATGACAGCAGAATCAGTGTAGTTACTTTTTTTTGAAAGGGGCACCTCTGCCGGTGGGGCATTGAATCTTTACCCAAAATAAAGTTTATAAATAATTATGGCGGTTATAAGAAATTCTTTGACTCTAAAATATTCGATTTCTACCCAAAATTTGCATTTCACCTAATTAAGTGTTTAATTCGCAAATCGTTATTTCACCCTTAATCATAACATCTTTTTCTCCCAAACAATAAATAAAAAACTGATGAAAAATAAATCACTGAGTTGGTTGTTTGCCCTGGTTGTATTTGTTGCCTGCAAAAACATTTCGAAGGAAACGGGTACAGATTTTTTGGCCAATAATATTGATACAACTGTTAATGCTGCTGAGGACTTTTTTGACTATGCAGAAGGCAATTGGATGAAACATACCGAGATACCGGCAGAGGAGAGTTCATGGGGCATTGGTAACCTGGTAAAGGAAGAAATATACAACCGGCTGAAAAAAATAAATGAAGAGGCTACTGCTAAAAAAGCAGCTACAGGTGTGGAGCAACAAATAGGTGACTTTTGGAAAAGTGGCATGGATTCTCTGTCTTTAGAAAAAGAAGGCTTGAAACCCCTACAACCCGAACTTGACAAAATCAACAACATTAAAGATGTAAACGGGTTGCTTGCGGTTGCTGCCGATTTTCATAATAAAGGCATCAATGTACTCTTTAGCGACTATGTAGCACAGGATGATAAAAATAGTGAAAGGTATGCCTACCTGATGACTCAGGGTGGCCTCGGTATGCCTAACCGCGATTATTACTTTAATTCAGATGCCCGTACCGAAGGGGTTCGCAAGGCATATAATACTTACCTTTTCAAAACTTTTATACAGTTAGGAAATGATAGCATTGGTGCAGTTTCAAATGCATCATCTGTTTATGAATTGGAGAAAAAACTCGCCAACAACAGCCGCAAACTTGCAGCATTGCGAGACCCCTATAAGAACTATAACAAGATGGATGTTGGTATGCTTTCTACTCTTGCACCAAGCATCAATTGGAAAGAATATTTTACAACCATTCATGCTGAAAAGATTGATTCAGTAATTGTTGGTCAACCGGAGTTTTACAGGACGCTTAGTACTGAATTGAAAAATACACCCCTTGAACATTGGAAAAACTATTTGCGATTTCACCTGTTGAGAGATAATGCAGCTTTTCTTGACAACAAAACTTTTGACAACAATTTCCAATATCGTAAAACACTTAGCGGTGCTACCGCGCCTCGTCCACGATGGAAACGTGTCATAGATGCAGAATCTGATGCTATGGGTGAAGCTTTAGGGCAAATATTTGTGAAAGAGTATTTTAATGAAACAGCTAAAAAGCGATATTCAGACCTTGTAGAAAATATAAGAGATGCCTATAAAGACCGCATCAACAAACTGGAATGGATGAGTGACAGTACCAAGCAAAAAGCCATTTCCAAACTAACAAAGATTACCAAAAAAGTAGGTTATCCGGAAAAATGGAAAGACTTTAGTGCACTAAAAATAGACCGTGGCCCGTATGTGCTTAACATGCAACGTGCAAGTGAGTGGTGGCACAACTATATGATGAACAAACTGGGTAAGCCAATAGACAAAACCGAGTGGGACATGACGCCACAGGAGTGGAATGCCTATTACAACCCCAGCAACAATGAGATTGTATTACCTGCGGGCATATTTGCAGTTCCGGGTATGAAAGATGCAGATCTTGATGATGCTTTTGTGTATGGCTATGCGGGTGCATCAACCATAGGGCATGAAATAACACATGGTTTTGACGATCAGGGCAGGCAGTATGATGAAAAAGGCAACCTTCAAAACTGGTGGGTAAGCAGTGATGAAAAGCAATTTAGTGACAGAGCTAAAAAAATCATTCAACAATTTAATGAATATATGCCTGTAGATACCCTGCACATAAACGGCGATGCTACACAGGGTGAAAATATTGCAGACCTTGGCGGTGTGTTAATTGGTTTGGATGCATTCAAAATAACAGAAACTTACAAAAGCGGAAAAAAGATTGGTGGCCTGACTCCCATACAACGTTACTTTCTTGGCTATGCTTATAGCTGGATGTTTAAAATAAGGAAAGAAACACTTGCCAACCGCATAATGACAGATGTACATTCTCCTGCCAAGGAAAGGGTGAATGGGCCGGTAGTAAACGTACCAGAATTTTATGAAGCGTTCAATGTAAAACCCGGTAGCAAAATGTACAGGGCAGATAGTTTGCGAGTGCATATATGGTAATCGGTGAAGTAAAAAAACCACCAAAACACATAGGAACACAAAGTTATTTTCGTCAGATAAACGTAGTAAAGCAATCTGCCGTTTAAATGACAAAAGACATGTTTCTTTAACTTTTATTTTTACCAGTATATCAATACAGATTAAAACCTAACATTCCATGTAACAGATGGAAGGATTGGAAACAGGGAAACTTGTTTTGCTTCTACTTTCAGGTCGCCGGAGTTTACACTACCATTCTGATCAAAGTAAATGAAGAACGGATTCATACGACTGTAAATGTTGTATATGCTGAATACCCAACTATCAGAATACTTTTTTTTGCGTTTGTGTTGTGGGGTTAGTGTTGCAGAGATATCCAGCCTGTGATAAGGTGCTAAACGATAGGAATTAATCCTGCTATTTTCCTGTGTAAGAATGCCATTGATAAAATAAAATCTTTCAGGAATAGTGGTTGAGTTGCCTGTTCCATAAACAAATACCGAAGACAACTTCCATTTTTTGTTTAATTCATAAGTTCCTACAACAGACATATCGTGTCTGCGATCAAATTTAGATGGGTACTTATTGCCTTCGTTTAGGTAGGGAAACTTTCGCCATGTCCAGCTAAGCGTGTAACCCACCCAACCGGTAAAGCGACCACGAACTTTGTTTACAAACAGCTCTGCACCGTAGCTCCATCCTTTTCCAAAAGTAAACTCCTCTTCAGGATCTTTTAAAGATGGCGTATAACCTTCTTTATACTCAAGTTGGTTCTGCATGGTTTTGTAATACAATTCCAGCGACGTTTCAAACATATTATTGTTGAAGTTGCGGAAATAACCGGCTGCATACTGCCATCCTATTTGTGGTTTTACACGGTATGTACTTGGCACCCATAAATCTGTTGGCAAAGTGCTACCGGCATTGCTGACCAGATGAATAAATTGAAGATTGCGTGTTACTGCAGCTTTTACAGAAGCATCTTCATTGATAGTATAACGAAGTGTAGCACGTGGTTCAAAGCCGCCATAATACTTAACCGTTTGTCCACTTCTAAAAACAGTGCTATCTATTTTATTGCCATTGTTATCGGTTGTGTAAGTAGTAAAAGGACCAACCTGTTGAAAACCGCCATAACGTAAACCCGCATTTATTTTAAGCTTATCTGTGATATCCCAATCATCCTGTATATAAACAGCATATTCATTGGCATATTTTCGGTTGGCGTTATTGGGTGCAAATACAGTAGTATCCTGTTGTGCAGTAAGTATATTGGGCAAGAATCTGTGGTACGTATATAATGCCCCAAATTTTACTTTATGTTTTGGTAATGGATAAAAGTCAAAATCTGTTTTTACATTCAGGTCTTTGATACCCGATGAAAGTTTGATAGAAAAATCATTTTGCGCAGCAGAAAATGCAAATTTATAATCGTTATAAACAAGCGATGTATTGCTGAACAGTTTTCGGTTAAATATATGATTCCATCTAAAGGTTACTGTAGAATTTCCCCATGGAATATTGACCTTGAACGATCGTTTGGAATTATTGAAATCAAATACATCGCGACCCAGGTATCCACTTAAATATATGCGGTCTTTGTCTGAAACGATGTAGTTTATTTTTGCATTAAAATCATAAAAATAATAACCTGACCCATAAAATTCACTTGTCTTTTTGATACCCGGTTTTACAAGTGCATCTATATAAGTGCGACGTGCAGAAACAATGTAGGTCATCTTGTCCTTCTTAATTGGCCCCTGAATAGAAAACCTTGATGCAATAAGCCCAATGCCTGCATCAATTTGGGTTTTATTCATATTTCCGTCCTTCATGCTTATATCAACAACGGAAGATAAGCGGCCACCATACTGAGCCGGCATTCCTCCTTTTATAAGCGATACATTTTTGATAGCATCAGAATTAAAAACCGAAAAAAAGCCAAATAAATGGCCTGTGTTGTAAACAACTGCATCATCTAAAATAATCAGGTTTTGGTCTGGGCCTCCGCCTCGTACATAAAACCCTGAATTACCTTCACCACTATTTCTGACACCGGGTAATAACTGCAATGTTTTTAAAATATCGGTTTCGCCAAAAATTACGGGTAGATTTTTAACGGCTTCCATGCTTAAATCTATCTTACCCATTTGTGCTGTCTTCACATTATTGTCCCTTCTCCTGCCGCTTACAGTTACGGTTTCCATAACAGCTCCACGGGGAATCAGGTAAATATCGCTTCTGATATTGCTATCAAGATTGATAGTGAATAATTTGGAGTTGTAACCAATATAAGAACATAAAATGTTGTAGGTACCCTTAGCCATTGTGAGAGAGAAATAACCATATTGGTTTGTTGTAACACCTTTACCTAAAGCGGGTATATTCAAATTGGCCCCTATTAAAGTTTCACCCGAAAGTGAATCTTTAATATATCCGTTAATAGTGAACTTTTTTTGGGCAGTGCTGGTAAAACATAATGCCAACGCACTTATAAATATTATTAAATACTTCATTGCTATTCGTTAGAACAGCCGCAAAGATATTTTGTTTACTACTTACTTTCTAATGAGACTAAATTTTAATTCCCAGTAATAACTTCTGCTTTTCAACTATGATTTTACAAACTCCTCTATATCATCAGTAAGCTTATTCATTTCAGTAATAAATAGTCCGTGTGGGGCACCTTCATACACTTTAAATTGTGCGTTTGGTATTAATTCTGCTGCCAATCGGCTCGTAGCATCAATAGGTACTGTTTTTATCAATGTCACCGTGAATTATCAAGGGGGGAACATTTATGCTCAGGCATAGGTTTTCCTTTTTTTATTCGCAAATCATATAAATGAGAGATGAATTATTTTTCAGTATCAAACTGGTTATTCCAACCTTCATCAGCACATTTTTTAATTTTCCCTAGGACATCTTCCTGCATTTCAATTTTATAATTCTGTAGCCTTTTAGAGAGCAATTTGTCATAGGTTGCAAGAATCTGAACGGCAAGAATCCCGGCATTTTTTGCGGCATTTAATGCGACTGTAGCTACAGGAACCCCATTTGGCATTTGCAGGATGGATAATACAGAGTCCCACCCATCTATACTATTACTTGATTTTACCGGAACACCAACAACAGGCAATGTGGTTATAGCTGCAATCATACCCGGTAAATGTGCCGCACCACCTGCACCGGCAATGATTACCTTCAAACCCCTCTCCGAGGCAGTAGAGGCATAATCAAACAAGCGTTTGGGAGTACGGTGTGCTGATACAATTGTTAATTCAAAAGGAACAGCAAATTCTTTTAATAATTCAGCAGCAGCTTTCATTACAACTAGATCGCTATCACTGCCCATTATGATGCCTACTGTCGGGGTCATGGGGGTATGGGTTGATTGGTTAATTGGTTAATTAGTTTATTGGTTAACTGGTTAATTAGTTAAATGGTTAATTGGTTATACCTCACACTCTACACTTTACACTTTACACCTAAAATTTTACACCTAAAACTTTATACTTTATTCACCACCTGTAATGTATTTTTTATTTTCATAGCCTGGTGAATCAACTCCTGTCGTTCATTGCTTAAGATTGTTACATGGCCCATTTTTCTCCCTGCCTTTGTTTTGCCTTTTCCATAAAGGTGAACAAAAATATTGTCGAGTTTTAAAACTTCATTCATGCCTTTGTATTCAGGCGTGCCTTCATGCCCCTCTGCCCCTACTATATTTACTATGGCAGAAGGTAAAATATAATCGGTATTTCCCAACGGGTAATCTAATATAACCCGCCATAACATATCAAACTGACTACAAAAGTTGGCTTCAATAGTATGATGACCGCTATTGTGTACCCGGGGCGCTGTTTCATTTATCCAAACATCATCTTTATAATCCACAAACATTTCTACTGCAAAAATACCTGGGCTGTTTAGATCTTTTACTACTTTCATAGCAAGTGCCTCTGCTTTCCATAATACTTTTTCTGGTAATTTGGCAGGACAAATCTGAAAATCGAGCAGATTAAGTACAGGATCAAACAGCATTTCGCAACAGGGGTATAATGCTATTTCACCTTTAGAATTTATTGCCACAATTATTGCAATTTCCTGCTTGATTTCAATCATTTTTTCTAACACTGCAGGTGCATTAAAAGCTAATTCAAAATCAGACTCGCTACGCAATGTTTGAACTCCACGCCCATCAAATCCACCAATTGCTAACTTATGTACAGCAGGTAGCATATTGGTATGTAGTAATAGCTGTTCAGCATTTTGAGTAATTACAAAAGGTGCTGTAGGAATATTATTTTGACTATAAAACTGTTTCTGAAGTATTTTATTTTTAATTGTTCTTATCGCTTTACTATTGGGAATAACCTTTACACCTTCTTGCTCTAACCGTTCAAGTGCATCAATATTGATAGATTCTATTTCTATGGTAATTGCATCAAGGTTTTTTCCAAATTCGTATACAGCATTGTAATCGTTTATATCACCTTTGATAAAATGATGGCACAAATGCGCCGATGGACATTGACTATCATTCTCCAATACAAATGTTTCAACAGGGTAGTTTATACCTGCCTGTAGCAACATTCTTCCTAACTGTCCACCCCCAATTATTCCTACTTTCATAAACAAATATTGTAATTAAACTTTTCCAAAATCATAATATTAAAATGTAGCAATATAATAATTTACATTTTTGAAGACATAAAAAAAAGAGCAACAACAGCCGCTCTTTTAATAATTTATTTTATACCAAAATTAAGCAGATGGTTTATTCTTTTTTCCTGATCCCTTTGGAGCAAATATTACCAACATTCTTTTGCCTTCCATTTTTGGCATACCTTCCAAAACACCGGTTTCGGCCAAACGTTCAGCAAATTTTAGCAATAAAAGTTCACCCCTGTCTTTGAACATGATAGCACGTCCTTTGAACTGTACATACGCCTTCACCTTATCGCCCTCTTTTAAAAACTTTTCAGCGTGTTTGCATTTGAAGTCAAAATCATGCTCATCTGTACTAGGAGTAAAGCGGATTTCTTTCACCTCGCTCTGTTTAGAGTTGGCTTTCATTTCCTTCTCTTTACGCTTTTTCTCGTACAAAAACTTTTTGTAATCAATAATGCGGCAAACGGGTGGTGCTGCATTTGGAGAAATTTCAACAAGATCCAAACCTTGTGCTTCAGCCATTTCCAACGCTTTTTCAGTTGGATAAATGCCGGGTTCTATACCCTCTCCAACCAAACGCACTTCGGGTATGCGTATCATTCGGTTGGTTCTGTGTTCCTGTTGTTGTTCTTTTCTAAAATTCGGGTTTCTACCCCTGTAAAATCCTGGGTTTAATGCCATTAACTGTTTTTTGGTGACTTATTTGTTTCATACAAAGAAACGAAGAAAACAAAGTAAACAAAGATTAAATTTTCTGCTTTATTCCTGTCTTTATGAGAAACCTACGTTTGTTAAAATTATTTTATTAAAAAGTAATCTGTATGTAAAAATAATGAATTATTCAAATGCCCGTTTACTATCTATTTCTTCGTTCAAAAATTCTATTAAGTCAGGAATTGATTTTACTCCAATATCTCCTTTAGATTGTTTGCGTAAAGCAACCTTTCTATCCGTAACTTCTTTCTCCCCTACCACCAACATGTATGGTATCTTATTCATTTCTGCTTCGCGAATTTTTTTGCCAATTTTCTCATTTCTTTCATCCACCTCTGCCCTGATATCAACATTTTTAAGCAACATTCTTACTTCTTCCGCATACTCAACATACTTATCGCTGATTGGTAAAATTATAGCTTGAACAGGTGTAAGCCACAGGGGAAATTTACCTGCACAATGTTCAATAAGAACTGCAACAAATCTTTCCAATGAACCAAAAGGTGCCCTGTGAATCATCACGGGTCTATGCTTGGCGTTATCTTCACCAATATAAGTAAGGTCAAACCTTTCAGGTAAATTATAATCTACCTGTATAGTTCCCAATTGCCATTTACGGCCAATGGCATCCTTTACCATAAAATCAAGCTTGGGTCCATAAAATGCAGCTTCACCATAAACAGTAACAGTTGACAGTTCTTTTTCAGCAGCAGCTTCTATAATAGCACTTTCAGCAATTTCCCAGTTTTCATCTGTACCAATGTACTTACTTCTATCTTCCTGATCTCGCAAAGAAATTTGTGCCGTAAAATCTGTAAAACTTAATGATTTAAAAACATACAACACAAGGTCAATAACCTTTTTAAATTCATCTTTCACCTGATCGTGACGACAAAATAAGTGTGCATCGTCCTGAGTAAAACCTCTTACACGTGTAAGCCCATGCAACTCGCCATGCTGCTCGTAACGATAAACGGTGCCAAACTCTGCAAGTCTTAATGGAAGGTCTTTATAGCTTCTTGGAACTGCTTTATATATTTCACAATGGTGTGGGCAGTTCATTGGTTTTAGAAAAAACTCTTCCCCTTCCTGCGGTGTGCCGATGGGTTGAAAACTATCCTTACCATATTTTTCATAGTGACCACTTGTAACATACAAATTTTTATGACCAATATGTGGTGTGATTACAGGTAGGTAACCAATATCCATTTGTGCTTTTTGCAAAAATTGCTGTAACCTTTCGCGAAGCATAGCACCCTTTGGTAACCAAAGCGGTAAGCCTAAACCAACTTTTTCTGAAAAAGTAAATAACTCTAGTTCCTTACCTAATTTACGATGGTCACGTCTTTTGGCTTCCTCTAATAAAAGTATATGTTCATCCAATTCTTTTTGAGATGGAAATGAAACGCCATAAATGCGGGTAAGCATTTTGCGTTTTTCATCTCCACGCCAATAAGCACCGGCAATGCTGGTAAGTTTTATGGCTTTGATAAACCCTGTATGAGGTATATGTGGACCTCTACACAGGTCTGTAAAGTTGCCTTGCGTATAAAAAGTAATTTCCCCATCCATAAGGCCATCAATTAATTCAAGTTTGTACTCATCCCCTTTCTTGGCAAAAAATTCTATTGCTTCACCTTTACTTACATCTTTTCTTTCGTACACACTGTTATGCTTTGCCAGCTCTGTCATTTTCTTTTCCAGCGACCGCAAATCTTCTTCTGTTATTTGTCTGTCACCAAGATCTATATCATAATAAAAGCCACGTTCTATAGCGGGTCCAATACCCAATTTAACGCCAGGAAAAACAGCTTCTAATGCTTCTGCCATTAAGTGTGCAGAGGAATGCCAGAAAGTTGATTTTCCATCAGCTTCATTCCAAGTCAATAATTGCAATGTTACGTTATCATTTATAGGGCGACTTAAATCCCATACTTTATCATTTACCTTACCAGCTAATACCTTACGGGCCAAGCCTTCACTGATAGATTTTGCTATATCCAATGCTGAACTTCCTGCCTCATATTGTCTGATAGCCCCATCCGGGAAAGAAACATTAATCATATTAAGAATACAAATTTATTAATCGAATGCAAATGTAAGATAGAAGATTGAGTATTATTTGTGGGAATTTGAATGTTATGCGGCGGAGTTATATAAATTAAATATCCAGTTACAGAAATTCCAAATTAATTCCCGAAAATATCGCA
This sequence comes from Segetibacter sp., assembly GCA_031373555.1. Classification (GTDB taxonomy): domain Bacteria; phylum Bacteroidota; class Bacteroidia; order Chitinophagales; family Chitinophagaceae; genus Segetibacter. The sequence goes on from JANMMU010000142.1 coordinate 23,921, forward strand.
ATACTTAAAGCACTCATGTAAACATTGTTTTAGAACCGGGTATTATACTTTTAAGACTCTTGTCAGAACAGTATCCACAACAAGATGAATAACCGAGTTCTTAAACTTTTCAGCTTTTATTTGGGCAATACCTATATTGGTAAGCACTTTCATTTCTCCAAGTCCAATCTGACTATTGACAAGAAATTCAAACTCTTCCCCATCTATTTTTTTATCCACTAACAACAATGTCCACTTTTTCAGTTTTTCTTTACTTGTTTGCAAATAATCTTTGGTCTCTTTTGCAGCAGCATCAGCAAAATCTTTTACTTCAGCTTTTGCCAGGTCCACAACCTTCCCTTTTATTTCGGTAAATATTTCATCGAAGAGTGCCATAAAAAAAGGTTTAAATTATTGTCGTATTTTTTGATCTTCCAATTTTAATATTTCATCAAAGGCTGCACCAATCTGCTCTTTAGCTTCCTCAATAAAAAAATCATTTAACTTTCCTTTCCGCTTCCACATATTAAAAAACTCGGGTAAAATAGATTTTTTGCCCACACCTGTACCTTTCATCAAAATATCCCATTGTTTTACTGTTAAGTAGTTTAATTGCCGTGCCTTTTGCATGGCATATAGTGTCTCTGCCAAAATCATTATATCATCTATTTTCGTTCGGTATTCTTTGTATTCCTCATTAGAATGGTCAATTAAAACCAAAGTTTTGGCCTTTAACTCTGCAGTTTTTACAAAAGAACCATCATCATAATATGCTATAGTCTTGCAGGAAGTGTATGAAAATACTGATGCAATAAATAAAACCAAGAAGTAATTTATTCTGAAAAAATTGTACTGTTGAGGCGAAAAATTTGAAGATGTTTTGGTTAAGTCCTTTATCATAATCCTGGATTATCATACAATTTAAGAAACATTCCTGAAATGTGCTTAAATAGACTCAATTTTCTATAAAATAATAATCACAAAAAAACCGCAGTAGTAAGCTGCGGTTCGTAAATATTATTGAATTGCATTAAACTACCTTTTTAAGAACAGTAGAATGAGCGGCGTAATACCTATCAGGGCTATAAAGATATAGGCAACTACCATTTTTAATTTTCTCAATTATTGGCTTATTCATTTCTACAGGTAATGCGGGGCAGCCAAGGCTTCTGCCTGCATAGCCTTGCATACGAATAGCATCTTCACTAACATAAGCAGCACTGTGCATTACAATTGCCCTGTTATTGGCATTATCGTTGATCCCTTTTTCTTCACCCAATAAACGAAGTGAAAAACCATGCTTACCATTGTATGTGTCACCGGTAACAAAGAAGCCAAGACTGCTTTTAAAGCTCTCTGCATCATTGCTAAAGGTAGTAGCTACTTCTCGTCCTGAATTGCGGCCATGTGCTACATATGTATTGAAAAGAAGTTTTTCATTCTTAACATCAATAACAAACAGTCTTTTTTTACAGGAAGGCTTACTAAAGTCTGCAATAGTCAGGACTTCACTATTATTTATTTTGCCTGCTGCAAGCAAAAATTTATACCCTGCCATACCTTGATCAAAGGCTTCTTGAGACAACCCTAAAAGTTCAAGCTTTAAAATATTATAAAGGGTCTTATTCTCGGGCTTTACATTTTCTTCTTCGCCAATATGAGCCGATTCAACAGCAACGCCTTGTATAAAGGGATCAACCGGTTTATTTTTAGCGTATATAAAAAGGAAATGTAATGAAAATACAGTGAGTGTTAGCAGTATGGCTTTTTTAGCGGAAGTTATTGTCATTCACAAGTGTTTTAAAGTTTTAAATGTAAATTCTGAACTTGGAAAAACCTCTGTAAAATCAGGTTTTTTTTGAAATATAGGATTTTATATAGATGCAAGATAAATCTTCCATAACGATATACCAAAGAAAGGAAAACTGTTGTGTTTATTTTAACCTATTAAAACAACCCTATTTCCATATTATTAATCACCTCATCAACTTTCTGTTTACTTATATTTACAATCCTTTCTATAACTAAACAATGATTTATGAAAAAAATTATGCTGGCTCAACTTTTTATTTTTTCCTTCATTTTTACATTTTCACAAGCAAAGAAAATAAAAGAGAAAGATGTAAAAAAGCTGTTTACAATTATGGCAGGTGAGTTTAGCAGTGAAGAGCAATCTAAATCAGACACTGATTATTTTCATATAATACTAAGAATGAAACCTATCTGGACAGAAAGTAAAGATGGATATTGGCTATATGTAGAACAGGCTATTGCTACAGCAGAACTTAAGCCCTACAGACAAAGGGTTTACCATGTATATCAGCAAGACGACACAACCATTGTAAGCAAAGTTTATGAATTGAAAAGTCCTAAAATATATGCCGGCGGGTGGAAGGATGTCTCAATACTTCTGCCTCTTACAAAAGACTCTCTTTTAGACAGACAAGGTTGTTCAATTTATTTACATAAAATCGGGAAAAATTATACAGGTGCAACACCTGGAAAGGAATGTTTAAGCACCCTGCGTGGTGCAGCTTATGCCACTTCCGAAGTTACCATTTACAAAGACAAACTAATAAGTTGGGACAGGGGTTGGAATAATGAAAACAAGCAAATGTGGGGCGCTGAAAAAGGTGGATATATTTTTACAAAAATGAAAAGCTTGTAAGAATCTGTTAACTACTTTTTTTTCAGCACATAAATAACGGAACTACATTTGCCTGCACTAAACAGCGCTTTTAGGTTAGATAGCATTCCAATCCAGACAGCACTTAAGTAGTTGTTTTTGCCATATTTATACTGCTCACTTAGCATGCTGACATAAATACTATCAAACCACATAGGATATTTTTTTTCTAAAACAAATCCTTTGCTTTCAAGCAGCACCTCCATAGATTGGGGCGAAAAATGATACAAATGGCGCGGCACATCGTATGCAGCCCAATATTCTTTATAATGCTGTGCATCAAAGCTGGTGTAATTAGGAACAGCAATCAACAACCTGCCCGATGGCTTTAATACCCGTTGAAAATGTTCCAAAGTACCATAGAGGTCATGTACATGTTCTAAAACATGCCACAATGTGATAGAATCAAATGATGAAGGCTGCAAAAGATCCAGATGGGATAATTTATCTAATTGAAGATTATAGTTTTTCAAAGCATTTGAACGGGCATTATCGTCCGGTTCTATTCCGGTAACATTCCATCCTTTTATTTTCATGAAATGCGAAAATGCTCCGGTACCTGCACCATAATCTAATAATGCCCCTAGTTTTAATCCTGTTACTTTATTCACAAGACTATGCTTGGATTTCAGGGTTAGGCTACGGGCAAAATGATAAAGTTTGTTGATTAACCCAACCTTAGTATCGCTATGAGAAACATACGATGTCGATTGATAATATGGTCCTATGTGATGTGCATCCGGTACATTTTGTGTAAACCGAAAAGTGCATCGAGAACATTCCCAAATCTCAAAATATTCTTTTGTAACAGTGTAGTCAATTGAAGAAAATGCTCTTTTAATATCAGAGCTTCCACAACACAAACATTTATCGTATAAAATTTTGTTCAACATAGCGAGTGGTTTCATACAACGAAACTAACGATGCAAAGAAACAAAGTTTATTTTTTGAAGTTTATTTTATTTATTTTTTCATCACTCTATAAATTAAAGGGGCAAATACAAGCTTTAATATTATCCACGCATTATTTGTTTGTCCCTTTGCAACAAAGGCATTACTTTAGACCCTATATGAACAACAAACTATTGTCATACACAAACAAAGTAAAAAAGGCTGCTTTCTATATACCTTTTACTGCTTACTTTTTTGTTTTTATTGTATTGATTTTTTTTGCAAATTCATTGATTCATCCAAATGAGATAAACAAGGATTCTTCCTTTGCAGAAATTCTGTTTTTACTAATAAAAGTTGCTACATTTTTTATCATAACGCTTATTTCTATTTCTTTTGTTTTGGTGTTGATTTCATGGCTTCATTTCATGTATTGGAAAAAGAAAAAAGGGATTTACTTTAATATTGAAATAAAAGCCAACAATGAATCCAATCAGGAAAAACAAACAGTTCTAATTCAACTGAACCCCATATTTAAACCAATTATGGGGTTTTTGAAAATGCGTTTGTTATACGATAAAAAATATTTCTCCCATAAATTCTCAATGCTTGAGAAAAGCAACAACAAAATCTTTGATCAAAAAATTGAAGGAACATATCATTGGGCTTTACCTGAAATAAAAGAATATAAACTGGAAAAAGCAATTATTTATTTTGAAGATGTATTTCAGTTTTTTTCGTTGGCAGCTAGCTTACCTGCAAATAACAATTTCTATGCGCATCCTGTTTCATCGGAGATTAGTAACCTACAGGTTTCTCCCAGAAAAACGGAAGAAACCAATACCCGTATAGACCAAATGAGAAAAGTAGAAGGAGAATTTTTAAACTACAAAAACTTTGAAAACAATGATGATGTACGTCGCATAGTTTGGAAAATTTATGCAAAAAACAAAGAGTTGGTAGTACGTATACCGGAGATTATGGATCCTTATGCCTCACATGTTTATTTGTATGCTTCTTTTTTCACCAGCTTTAATATAGAAGGAAATGAACCTATTGAAATTCCATTTCTTAATTTTTATAAAACTATTACATGGTCTATCTATCAAAGCCTTGCTAAACAAGGGTTTGAAGTCAAATATATACCTGATCATGAAGTTTCAACAAACAATATAGCGGATGAGCAACAATGGGTTAAATATGCAATCAGCAGTAGCTATTGGCATAGTGAAAAAGTGCTAAACGATTTTGTGCAAACAAACAATGCATCAGTAGTCATAATCTCAAGCCTTAGCGATGTAGCGCAGGTAAGAGCACTTTCAGAACGCTATGGCAACGAAATCCGTTTTATTTTTATAAAACTTACTGATAGTTTTAAACACCAAAATATTGGTGATTGGTTACAATGGATTTTTATAAAAAACGAACAACAGGACATAGATGTGTATAAAAGAAAATGGGCTGTTTCATTGCTACGAGAAAAGATAAAAGAGAATGAAAGAAAGTTGGAAGAAAGTATCTCTGCCTTGCAGAGTAATTGACCTCATTCTCTCCCCTATCAATAATCAGGGGAGAGAAAAAAGTAATTTTATGTTTTACTACAAGTGCATTTTAATTTCCGCTCCATGCAACATCACAAAGTAACATAGGCGCCATTCTGACTAAAGCTGCTTCTTCAGGATCTTTTGGTATAGCTACTGTATATATTTTAAAACTTTTTCCCATGGTTTTAGATTTTAATGCCTCCATGTTAATAGTAAATTTACCAAAATTGTCAGTAATATCCTTCCTTATTAATTCATGTCTTTCTGTATCAAATATTATCATAGAGCGTTTCTTATCATTCTTTCCTGTTCCTGAATACCTTATAATAAAAACTCCTTTGGCCTTAGGGCTTATTACTACAGAACCCGGCTGATCATGAGTGCCGGCACCAACCTTTTTTTTGTTTACACAAAGTTTCCATTTATCACTTTCTTGTGATTGGGCTGCTAATGAGGTAAACATAAAGAGTAACAGTATTAATTTTTTCATTTCAAATTGTATTTATGTTGTTTTACATAATGATGCAAATATCATACTCCATTACATAAATCCCATAAAAAAACCCGTTCTAAGTATTTTAGAACGGGTTCAGCAAAAGGTAAAAAATATTATTGTTTTACAATTCGTTGTGTCGTTTCAACATCATTTGATCTTATTTTTACAACATATGAGCCTGCGCTCCATGAAGCAACCGGGATTTCAAGCTTTCCACTCACCGATCCGTTGTATTTATAAATGATTTTACCACTTACCTCTGTTATTACAACCTCTGCACTTTGAGAAACACTTGCATTGTTTTGTATGTATAACACATCTTTTACAGGACTAGGATAAACAGCAAACCATTTCTGGTTGTCAATGAAATTAATAGCAACTACTTTACTGTAAGTAAATTTACCGTCTATATCAATCATTTTCAAGCGGTAGAAATAACGATTTCCTTTTACAATTTTTTCATCGTTGAAGGTGTATTCATTATTTGCACGGTTTAAACTTTTTACAAAACCTACAACAGAGAAAGTATTACCATCTAGACTCCTTTCAACATCAAATCCTTTGGTATTGACTTCATTTGAAGTAATCCATTTAAGGTTGGCAATATTACCTTTTAATGTTCCTGTAAAACTCAACAGTTTTAATGGTAAAGCTGCAGTTGGGGATACAATTGCAAAAGTACCAAAGCCATCTGTAGTAAATGTATAAGCTATATATCCATCAGTAGCAAGATTGTCTGTAACTGTTAATGGAGCCAACAGCTTAGCATTAGATGGATTTAAAGGCCCGTTCAACATATTCGGATTATCAACCTGTATAATTTGTACAGATGATTTGTCTGCACCCCAGATATTAATCTCTGCCTGTGTAAAATAAAGTGTTGCGGTAATGGAAGTACTGGTATTAGGTGTTGCAGGGTTAATTGAAATAACCTTACGTGAACGCAAATATGTACCAGCCTCGGTTGATATAGTTGCCTGATCATTTCCTGCTTCGGATACTGAAGCAACAACTCCCTCAACATTAGTTGATGCATTCAGGATGTTAACTATCTGTTTTTGATTAGTACTTCTGAAATTATTATTTGTATTTGCAGGAATTCTAAAACTGTAAGAAATAGATACTGCTGTATCAATAATATATGGATATGCTGAAAATATTACAACAACAACAATAAATCCAGGGTCACCACACGAAGAAGCAGC
>JANMMU010000149.1:0-29009 GCA_031373555.1 Segetibacter sp.
TAGTTTTTTGATTTACTCTGTAATGACTGTTTGTAGTTAATGACCCTATAAAGTCTAAACCGACCCTATGTGACCAGTTTTGATAAGACCTGCGCTTACGAACTAATTCCTGGTAGCCACTCGGATAACCTTGATTATATGAACCAAAGTAACCAAGCCTGTAAGAAAAAACATGAGAAATTGCTTTTCTCAATGTAATACTTGCACCACCATCGGCTTTTGCATTTACATCACCTATTATCATGCTGTTTCCTAAAGCAAAACCTAATTCCCACTTACTTCTTGGCTTTGCAGGATAAGGATAATTGTTGTTTAAAAATTCTGTTTGTTGAGGAAGCCTTTTAGTAGAGATTTTAGAGGAATCTCTGTAGTCATACGATGCATCACCCTGGGCAAACCCAATAGATGAAAACATGCATAACAGACTTAAAATTAGTAGATACTTTTTACTTGCCATAGCTGTTTTTTAAATTTTGTAATACAAAAACTCTTGAACTCATTGTCCGATTCTTTGCAAAAATAACTTTTGATTCTGAAATAACCAATTATTGGAAATTCTTTTTACATATAAAAAAACCATTCCATTATTAATACAGCCTTTTAGACTTCGAATTACCCAATTTAGCTGCACCCCAATCGCTTACTTTTTAATTTATTTGATTGTCTGATTTTTCAAATGACATAATGTAAACATTAGCATTTAACTTGCAAGCCTGTAAAAGCATGGAATTAAGCACTAAAATTATATCAAAGGAACTTAAGGAATTTGAAACCCATTTCAGGTCAGCCGTTAAAAGCAATGTAGCATTATTGGATAAAATTATGCAATACATTGTTAAACGCAAAGGTAAGCAGTTGCGGCCAATGTTTGTACTACTTAGTGCAAAATTAGGTGGGGAAATAAATGAACAATCTTACAGGGCTGCATCTTTAGTTGAATTATTGCATACAGCCACCCTTGTTCATGACGATGTGGTTGACGATTCCATGGAAAGAAGGGGTTTTTTTTCAATTAATGCCTTATGGAAAAATAAAATAGCAGTTTTGGTGGGCGATTACCTTTTATCAAAGGGCTTATTACTTTCGTTAGATAATGGTGATTTCAAGACTTTGCAAATACTATCTACCGCTGTTAAACAAATGAGTGAAGGCGAACTGCTTCAAATGGAAAAGGCAAGAAACCTCAATCTTAAGGAGGATGTATATTTCGAAATTATTAAAAATAAGACGGCTTCATTGGTTGCTTCGTCTTGTGCGGCTGGTGCATCCACCACTTTTGATAATGAAATTGCAATTGAAAAAATGAGACTTTTTGGTGAGAAGACAGGAATTGCTTTTCAAATAAAGGATGACTTATTTGATTATGGGACAACAGATATAGGAAAGCCTACCGGAAATGACATCAAAGAAAAAAAACTGACCCTTCCGCTTATTTATACTTTAAATAATGTACCCTTTCTTTTAAAAAAGAAGTTAATCTACATAGTCAAGAATGAAAATACTAAAAAAGACAGGGTAAAATATGTTATAGACGAAGTACAAAAAGCCGGGGGAATTGAATATGCCAGAAAAAAAATGTTTGAATACAGGGATGAAGCTTTAAACATTCTATACCAGTTTCCTGATAGCGAGGTAAGACAGGCTTTGGAAAATTTGGTTAGATACACAACAGACAGAAATTATTAAGAATAATGGAAAAAAGATGGAGCCTCATACATCCACCAGAGGAAAAAGTTGAACAACTACATCAGGCTTTGCACATAAATGAAAAGCTTTGTAAAATACTTGTTTCGCGGGGTTTTGACACTTTTGAAAAGGCAAAATCTTTCTTCAGACCCCAACTTTCTGAATTGCATAGCCCATGGCTTATGAAGGATATGCAGAAGGCCGTAGATCGTGTTTCAGACGCAATAAACAACAAAGAAAAAATTCTTGTTTACGGAGATTATGATGTTGACGGCACAACTTCTGTAGCCAGTATGTTTCAATTTATTTATTCACTTTACCAAAACGTTGAGTACTACATACCACATAGATACAGAGAAGGATATGGTGTTTCAAAACAGGGTATTTATTATGCAAAAGAGAATGGTTTCAAACTAATCATTTCTTTAGATTGTGGCATAAAATCAGTTGAACTTGTAGCCTACTCCAATTCATTGGGAATTGATTTCATAATTTGCGATCACCACTTACCTGATGAGGAAATTCCTGCTGCAAAAGCTATACTAAATCCTAAACAAAAAGATTGTAATTATCCCTACAAAGAATTGTGCGGATGTGGTGTAGGTTTTAAATTAATGACAGCATTAGCCGAAACATATAATTTACCAGATGAAAGCTATTTATGCTATCTGGATTTACTAGCTACAGCTATTGCCGCAGACATAGTACCCATGACTGGTGAAAACCGTATCATGGCCTATTATGGCTTACAAAAGGTAAACAAAAACCCTTGTGTTGGCATAAGAGCTTTGATGGAACTTTCAGGTATGCAAAAGGAAATGTTCATCAGTAACCTTGTATTTATGATTGCGCCACGGGTAAATGCAGCAGGGCGTATGGATGATGCCAAAAAAGCAGTTCAACTTTTTATAGAAAAGGATACGAGTAAAGCTGCTGAAATTGCGGAACTCCTTCATATAGATAATACAGAAAGACGAACTGCAGATTCAACAATTACGGAAGAAGCATTTGCAATGATTGAAAACTGTAATCTTGCCAACAGGCATTCTACTGTATTATACAAGGAACATTGGCACAAAGGTGTAGTAGGTATTGTAGCTTCAAGACTTATAGATACCTATTACAGGCCAACAGTTGTTTTAACCAAAAGTGGTGATGTTGCAGCAGGCAGTGCCCGTAGCGTACCCGGATTTAACCTTTATGAGGCCATACATGCCTGCCGTGAATATCTGATTGGTTATGGAGGGCACTTTGCTGCAGCAGGTATGACGTTGCTGCCGGAAAATGTTGAAGCCTTCTCCAACAAATTTGAACAGGTAGTTAAGGATACCATTCATCCCGATTCTTTAGTTCCCGAATTAACCATTGATGCTGTCATAAACTTTAGTGAACTGAATATGACATTTTACAATATTGTAAAACAAATGGAGCCATATGGACCGGAAAATTTGCGACCTGTTTTTCTTGTAAAAAATGTCATAGATAGCGGTCATAGCAGCCTTTTAAAGGAACAGCATATTCGTTTTTCATTAAAACAAAACAATTGCAGTTTCAAAGGAATTGGATTTAACATGCCTGATAAATTTCCACTCATTGAGAGCAAGCAACCTTTGGATGTTGTTTTTACTTTAGAAGAAAATGAGTGGAATGGACAGACCTCTCTTCGCCTGAAAGTGTGTGATGTAAGACTAAGCGAAATAAAAATGCCGGTAGTTTAAAAACCACCGGCATTGAAAAATCAGTTCAAAAAGACTTTAAGCTTCTGCTAAGATTTTCTTTTCGCCTTCTAACAACTCAACACTACGTTGTATAAAGTTGGTCAGTGAAGCACCTTTTAATAATCCCTGAGATAACAGTGCAAGGTCAGCAAGGTTGCGAATCTGTTTAGTTTGCATTTCAGTATTAGTCTCTTTAAGTAAGCTTTGATAAATAGGATGATTGCCATTAACGGTAAGCATTACTTCATCGGGCATGTTGGCGTACCATGCAGCCATACCGCCACCTGCTGCACCCATGTCTTTCATACGGCGCATAAATTCAGGACGGGTAGCTACTACCGGGGCAGCATGCTGACTTAATCCTTTTACCTCTATTGTAAGGTGCAATTCATTCATTGGAAATTCAAATAAACCTTTCAGTTTCTCGGCTTCCTCTTTACTTAATACGCTATCAAGTGAATCCTGCTTATCTATCAGATTATCTACTACATCAGCATCTACACGAACGAATTGAACATTCTCCCATTTCATTTCCATTTGGTTAATGAAACCAGCATCAATAATGGTTTCCAGTTTTACTACTATATAACCTTTATCGTTAGCAGCACGTATGTAAGCATCCTGTTGTATAGGGTCTGTTGTGTATAGAATAACTGTTTTGCCGTCCTTATTTTTCTGCAATGTTTCTGTGGCAAATTTATATTCTTCAATTGTGTAAAAGCCCCCCTGCCCCCTCAAGGGGGGTGTATCGCCTCCTACTTCACTATCGGAATTTCCGGTAGGAGTGTTTGCATTTTTTCCCACTCCTTCGGAGGGGTTAGGGGAGGCTTCCATTACCAAAAACTTATTGGCCTTTTCCAAAAACTTGTCATCGGTCATCATACCGTACTTCACAAACAAGCCGAGGCTTTCCCACTTTTGTTCAAATGCGGGTCTGTCATTTCTGAAAATTTCTTCCAGCTTATCGGCTACTTTTTTGGTGATGTGTGCATTTATTTTCTTCACATTTGGATCGCCTTGCAGGTAGCTGCGGCTTACGTTCAGAGGAATATCCGGGCTATCAATAACACCATGCAACAACATCAAAAATTCAGGAACAATATCTTTAACTTCATCAGTTACAAAAACCTGGTTGCTGTACAACTGAATCTTGTCTTTCTGTATTTCATAGCTCTGCTTTATTTTAGGGAAATACAAAATACCAGTAAGATTAAACGGATAATCAACATTAAGGTGAATCCAGAATAAAGGTGTTTCGCTGTACGGATATAGTTCTTTGTAGAAGTTTTCGTAATCTTCTTTTGTAAGATCAGCAGGCTTCTTTGTCCACGCAGGGTTTGTGTTATTCAGTGGTTTTGTTGCTTCTGTTTCCTCGCCTTCTTTGGTTTCTTTTACTTCATTTTTATCAGTGAAATAAATAGGAACAGGGAGAAAACGGCAAAACTTCTCAAGGATACCTTTTATACGTTGCGCATCTAAAAATTCTTTGCTTTCATCATTGATATGCAACACAATTTTAGTGCCTCTGTCTGATTTCTCTATTGCATATAATTCATATTCCGGGCTGCCGTCGCAACTCCAGAATGTTGCAGGTTCGTCTTTGAAACTTTTACTGTACACTTCTACTTTCTCACTCACCATAAATGAACTGTAGAAACCCAATCCAAACTTTCCTATAATATTTTCTTCGTTTTGACCTTTGTATTTTTTTACAAATTCTTCCGCTCCGCTAAATGCAACCTGATTTAGATATTTGTCCACTTCTTCCATAGTCATACCCACGCCGCGGTCGCTTATGGTAATGGTTTTTTCTTTTGCGTCTAACTCTACATCTATGCGTAGTTCGCCTATGTCGCCTTTAGCCTCACCTATGCTGCTTAACGTTTTCAATTTTTGCGATGCATCTACTGCATTGCTTACCAATTCACGAATAAAAATTTCGTGGTCGCTGTACAAAAACTTTTTAATGATTGGAAAAATGTTCTCGGTATTAACCCGTATCTGACCTTTTTGCATATTGATATTTTTTTAACTACTAACCAAATAAAGTACCAAATGCCATTTTCTGACATGTTGGCAAGTTGAACAGTGAAATATAATATATTAAAAACACGAAGGTCACTTTAAAAGCGACCTTCGTGCTAAAATAAAAATATACAATTTACCGCTTTATGACTTTGGCTACAAAAGGTTTTTTCTTATTATCCAAATACAAAAAATAAGTTCCTGTTGGAAAATTAGAAATATCGAAATCCTGCACCTTTTAACTAATCATTTTTTTAAGAAGCACTTTATCACTGGCATCATTAATAAAAACAGTAGTGTTCTTTAATTCCTCGGAAAATTTTTACTTTAAACTGCCATGTAGTTGGATTAGGATATAAGGCGCTGACAGGTTGAACTTCTATTTTGTCCGCAGTTAATGACTCTATTGCTTTATTTGCAACTATCGGTTCATTTATTTTTGGTGGAACTGATTTGTTTAAAAACTGATCCAGGTTAACACAATAATATTCCTGAAAAATCATATTACCTGTTTTATCGTAATTATAAACGATTGCACAACTTTGAGCGTAAGTAATGTTCGTTAGTAAAAATAGTTTTAATAAACTGGTCCATAGAGTTATATTTTACTTTTCAAAATTGGTTGTAATGTTTGTAAGTCCATATAATATTCTTGTTTAAGGTCTAATTTTAAAAGCCCTTTTTTACAAACAATTCCTAATTTATTTTTTGATTGATAAGCATTGTATATTTTAATTTTTTTAAAAACATTTCCAATACTGATCAACGAACGAAATTTTGAAGTATCCGTAATAAGGAACTTTTCCAGTAAAATCACGTCTATTGCCTCATTATAAGGATTTCCCTCTCCAAAATCACAACAAATTGATTTGATTGATGGACTTTTATCCCCCTCTACTTTCACCTGTGAATATGATGCATCAACAGCAACCAGCCATACCAAAATTGTTATAAATATTATTTTGTTTGCCATGGACAATAAATTGTAGGATTCAAAGTAAAATTAGATGAATTAACATTCCACATTGTAGTAATATTATTGTAATAAAAATAGAAATAATTTCTATCAATTAATAACCTACCATTTTTATAATAGACTCTCTATTGGCTGCAAAAGCAAGTGCTGCTAAAATTTGTTCTTGCTTTATGGAGGGATAATCTTCTATTATCTCCTGGTGGGTCATGCCGGAAGCAAGCCATTGCAAAATATCTGCTATAGCTATCCTTGTACCTTTAATACAGGGTTTCCCAAAACGGATTTCGGGGTTGATGGATATGTATGAAGATGCATCTTTCATTAGGTAAAAGTAAGATTTTAAATGATAATAGGGTATATGTCGATAGAACCAAATAAATAGTTCTATTTGTATAATCAAAGTTGGACTAGATTAGTAGATGTTAAATACTTTTCACAAATGGTGCTTGATTATTGTTGCTACAATTTCTTGTGGTTGTTGCATAATGTTTATTATCAGGGCATCAGTCGGTATCTCCAGGGCTTCCAATTGAGATGCGAGTAAATTAACCGGCATGTAATGGTCTTGCCTGTTTATAATTCTATCATACAACTGTTGATAAGTGCCTTGCAGGAAAATCCAAATGGGATTGATGTCTGTTGTCAAAACAGTGCGATACTTTTCTTTAAGTGCGGAGCAAGCAATTATCGCCCCTCGTTCAATGGATTGCTTATGCGCCAAATGACTGAGTTGCAATAACCACTCTTTGCGATCATCATCGGTTAATGGTATTCCTGCTTTCATTTTTTCTTTGTTTGCAGTTGAATGAAAGTCATCGGCATCAAAGAATGGAATGCCGGTTCGTGCAGATAATAACTTGCCAATTGTAGTTTTGCCTGCGCCGGAAACGCCCATTATATATATGATGTGTGGAGGCATGATACAGTAAGATAAGTTGTTTTTTAAAAAAATATAATTGCAGCAAATTAATTATTTTATCGCCTCATAACGAATATATGTTGAACTCCTCCGGAGTTCCGGATTACTTTTATTGTTACAAATATTTATCTTCTCCGGAGAATGAACATTCTTGGAAATTGTGTTGTGTATAACAACTCCATCAGAGTTAATATTTGTAGACTGAAAATTATTAGAAATCCTAATTATTACTTTGCTTTAGAACTCCGGTAGTAGTTCAACAGGTGTTAGGAAATTACTCAACAATAAAATACACTACTATACTTTGAAAACAGATTGCTTATTGATTTTGCAATGACGGGAAAAGTCCAATAGAATTACCCAAAAGTGCAAGAGTGTCCCGATGAGAAATCGGGATAGACTGACGCAACAATGATTCACAGGGATATAAAGCCCGGACAATAAAAAACCCCCGTTATTCGCGGGGGTTAACAACTAAAACACACAATCTATAAACTCATACCAGTTCACCAACCGGTGTGAGTTTTACTCAACAATTTAATCTGGCTTTTTGCCATCTAAAAATGTATTGATGGAACTTATTTGTCCCTTGTCATTTTCATCGGGCTTTACGGTGTACTTGCTGTAGAAATTTTCTGCAGAAGTTAGGGTATTGCCAAACAGCTCCATATTACGGCGGATGTAAGCTGGCACAGTTTCAAAATCGCCGGTTGTGTCCGCATTGCTCATATTAAAGGATAAGTTGCGCAACTTTTGTATCCTTTCATGTGCTCTGCGTTTTTGTTCCTCTACATCGTCCAGCATCGCCGGTTCCTCTGTAGATTGTTGTGACACGTTAGCTGTCTGAAAATGATTCTGCACATCCGCCGGTTCTGGAGTTTCATCTTCTTTCATTACCAACTTAAGTTCAAGTTCCGGAAAACCTGGCTCGGGTACAGAAGGATTTTGAATAGGGCTGGATGGGGGGGTGTCTGTGGTCTTTGATGCATAAATATTGGATGGTCTTGCAAGAAAATTGGCCCCTGTATGCGCAGCAGGGTTATTGTTACTATCGTTATTATTTTGTGGTGATTGAGTTTGTTGCTGCTGTTGTAAAACAGGGGCAACAACTTCGGTAACCTGTGGTTGCAACTCAAACCTTAATACTGTTCCTTCGGAGGTTTCTTCAACAACAGGTTGTTGCTCCGGCACTTGCGGCTGGCTATAATATTGTGGTACAGGCTGTATAACAGCAGGTGCTGTAACATGCTCTTGTACCATAACCGGTGCAAAAGGATCTTTCTCTTCTAATGCTAACGAAGGTTGAGTATAGGTCTTTTTCTCTTCCTGAAGTTCGCCTCCAAGGCGTAGAATAATTTTTTCTTCAGGCTTCTTTTGTTCTACAGGTTTTTCTGTTGCCTTAAATGGATCTTTGTGCTCAAACCCTGTAGCAATGATGGTTACGCCTACTCTGGCACCTAAAGAATCATCGAATCCAATACCTTTTATAACATCAGCATCTTCACCAGCTTCCTGGCGTAGATAGCTCATAATTGTATCTTCTTCGTCCATGGTAATTTCATGATCGCCTTCGGCTGAAGTGATATTAACCAATATCCATTTTGCCCCACGTATTTCGCTATCGTTGAGTAATGGAGAGTTGACTGCATCTTCAATAGCACGTTGAGCACGGTCTTCGCCTTCGGCTGTAGCACTACCTAAAATAGCTACACCACCATTTCTCATTACCGTACATACATCAGCAAAGTCAACATTTATCTGTCCGTTGCTGGTGATTACATCAGTAATACATTTTGCTGCAGTAGCAAGTATATCATCGGCTTTGCTGAAAGCTTCTCTAACTTTCAGGTTGCCGTATTGGTGTCTTAGTTTATCGTTGCTCACTACAAGAAGGGTATCTACATTTTCACGCAGTAACTGAATACCCGCTTCTGCATGGCGCATACGTTTTGGCCCTTCGTTGGTAAAAGGGGTACTTACAATGCCCACAGTCAGCACTCCAAGATCTTTACAAATCTTAGCGATAATGGGTGCGCCACCAGTACCTGTACCACCACCCATACCTGCAGTAATAAATGCCATTTTGGTATTCACCTCAAGTATGCGTTTAATTTCTTCAAGGCTTTCTTCGGTTGCCTGCTTACCAATTTCGGGATTGGCGCCTGCACCAAGACCCTGTGTAAGATGGGGGCCAAGCTGTATTTTATTTGGCACTTTACTATTGGCAAGTGCCTGTGCATCAGTATTGCAGATAATGAAATCGACACTATCAATGCTTTGACCATACATGTGATTTACGGCGTTGCCACCTCCACCACCTACACCTATCACTTTAAGGATAGATGACTTCTGTTTTGGTAAATCAAAGTGAATCATGTTTTTAGAATTTATGTGTGTATTAGTAATTATGAATTTTGAGTTCTGAATTATGAGTTATGGGTTATGAGTCCAGATATTACTATATGTCTGCGTTACTTTATTTTTGAACCGGCATTTGTTTTACAATTAAGCTTCTGTTGTGTTATCAAAATCCCGATTACACTTCGGGACTCACTTGTACTGTATTCTTTCATAGCAGCATGAATCATTTTTTGTAACTGTTTTGTTTTCATATTGAGCATAAAAGTTGTCTAATGAGCATCCCCTTTAAATAAAAAATGTTCAACTCATAATTCATAACTCATAATTATTTATAAGTCCTTGTCTCCTTCTTCTTTGAAGAGTTCAAGTAAGTTATTTTTAAATTTATCCCAGAACTTGTTCATTACTTTTCTTGGTTGAGCATTTACAGATGCTGCTATTGGCTTCTCCTCTATCAGTTGAGTTGCTTCAACGGGCTGCATATCTGAAACTGCGTCTTTCACAAGATTTTCTGGTACAGGTACTTTCTTAAAGGTTTTCTCAAACTCTTTATAACGATGTTCAAAATCGCTGTAGCCTTTAAGAATAAGTCCTATGCAAGTGCTGTACATTGGTTTCTTAAGCTCATCAATATGGTTAGCAGAAAGATGGCCATTAGGAAAACCAATACGTGCATATAATCCGGTTGTGTACTCTGTAAGCTGAATTAAATGTTTCAATTGTGATCCACCACCGGTAAGTATAATACCGCCATTGAGTACCCTTGTATCTAAGCCAACCTGCTTTAAATGATAGGTAACAAAATCAAGTATCTCACTCATTCTTGCCTGTATTATGTTTGCAAGATTCTTTACACTTATTTCCTTAGCAGGCATACCATTCATACCCGGTATGGTAATGTATGCGTTGCTTTTAGCTTCATCTGCTAAAGCACTACCAAACTGCACCTTCATAGCTTCTGCCTGTGCTTTTAGTACACCTAATCCTGTCTTAATATCATTGGTAATATTCTCTCCGCCAAAAGGAATTACTGCTGTATGCTTTAATATTCCTTCGTAGAAAACAGCAAGATCACTTGTTCCACCACCAATGTCTAATATAGCTACACCAGCCTCCATGTCTAACTCACTCATAACCGCAGCAGCAGATGCCAAAGGCTGTAATACAAGGTCTTTTGTTTTCAAACCACTTTTGTCAACTGCACGGTTTATGTTGCGTATAGCATTTCTATCGCCGGTAATGATATGAAAGTTGGCACCAACTTTTACTCCATTATACCCAATAGGGTTTGATATGTTTTGAATGTTATCAACTGTAAATTCCTGTGGTATCACATCTATAATCTGATCGCCTGCTGGAATAAATGTTTTACGTTGATTTTCTATCAACTGTTCTATTTCAGCCATCGTAATTTCTATCTCTGAATCTTGCCTCACAATGTCTCCACGTGTTTGCAAACTCTTGATGTGATGCCCAGCAATACCCACATATACCTCACTTATTTCAAGGTCGGGGTTAGATTCGTAGCAGTTCTTCAAAGCCTGCTGTATAGCTTTGATTGTTTGCTCAATGTTGAGTACCTGCCCGTGCTGTACGCCTGTACTGTTGGCCCGGCCAAATCCCAAAATTTCGAGTTTGCCAAATTCATTCTTTCGTCCGGCAATGGCAGCAATTTTAGTAGTGCCTATGTCTAGTCCTACAATGATGGGTGCTTCGTTGGTGTTCATATCTGTGTGTTTTAGTGTGTTTCTATGTTTTAGTGTTGTACTTTTATATTATCCCCCTTTGCTTTAACTACTTTTTTAACAGGTGGTTTTAATACCAGGCTATTTTTCATTTTAGCTTTTGCATTATGCAGTCTTGATTGTACGATAGCTTCATTTTTAATTTTCTCTTCTACATCAGTTAATTCATGTTTATTAGGCACCCCAACGGCTGAAACCAGTTTACTATTTGCTTTTAATAAAACATTATTAACAGGTTTTGGCATTACAGCTATTGGTTTAGGTCTTGCTACAGGTTTGTTAGTTACCGTATCCTTTTTAATAATGGCATGAGGAATAACTGCAACTTTTGCATTTGAACTATTCTCATCTACCGTATCAGATTTATCCTGCGCTACAAGATTTTCCATAGCTTGAATTGCCTTTGCACTATCAACTATAGCTCTTGTTTTAGCACCTTTTACAGTTGCCACCACCTGACCATCAAATCTTACATCCAGTTTTTCATAAGCCTCAAATCCAACTTTTGTCCATACCTGTTTGTAAAAACTATATAGCCTGTCAAACTTTTCCTGAAAATGATCGTCCTTACCTAGCAGCACAATATGATTTCCCACTGTTGGTATCATTTCGAATCCATCCGGCGTAATGTCAATCTGTGCTACCTGTGCTTTCCAAAAATCATCCCCCTGAATAAAAACAGCCAGTTCCTTTGCTGATCCCAACAAAGTACTATCGGGCTTTGATAACACTACCCTATCTGATGGGAAGCCTGTGAACATTGGTATTCTTGCACTTAGTTTCTGACTCAAGGGCAAACGCCTGCATAAACTATCTATATAAAAAGAACTTCCTTCAGGTGTAAACATTCTTGCTACAGGTTCCTTTTCCTGAACAAGTACTTTTAGTACCTGTTTATTGTCAAGAAACAATTCTGCATTTGCAATCCATTGGTCGTTTTTTAAAACTCCTTCTAAAGCCCTTAAGTTGATTTTGTCAATTTCCATCCCTTCTGTAATTCCATTGCTTTTTAAAATAGCTGCTACACCTTTTTCATCAATAAAAAAATTAGCTCCTTCTCCATCAAATGCTACCTCAATACCAGTACAGGCTTTATGATTTTTTTTATAAACCCCTGCCCCTAACAAAACCAATGTTACTGCGCCAAGTGCTACCCAGCCTATGTTTATCCATCTTTTACGCCACACTTGTTGCATATAGTCTTAATCAGTTGTCAAAATTTTCTTTACCTCATAAACCATAACATCAATATCGCCTGCTCCTGCCATTACCAATAATTCCGGCTTCTCACCTTTTATCCAATCGATCAATTCAAATTTATCCAAGACTCTAGCTTTGTTGTTATTCATTCTTTCAATAATCATATTGCTGCTTACACCCTGCATTGGTAATTCCCTTGCCGGGTATATGGGCAATATAATTACCTCGTCAGCCATTCCCAATACTTCAGCAAATCCATCTGCCTGATCTTTAGTTCTACTGTACAAATGGGGTTGAAAAACAATTGTCAGCTTTTTATCAAACAAACTTCTTACACCATTAATCAATGCCTTTAACTCTTCAGGATGATGTGCGTAATCATCAATCAGTACCTGTTGATCATTCTTAATAATATATTCAAACCTTCTTTTAACCCCTTTAAAGTCGGCAACTGCTAATTTTATTTTCTCATCTTCAATTCCTATATAGTTTGCAACAGCAATAGCTCCAGTCATGTTTTCAATATTGTGCAAACCACCCATGTTCAATTGTACCTTTTCCAATAACCAATCTCTACCTGTTACATCAAACTTATAAGAACCGTTATTTGCAATAACATTGTGCGCATGGACATTTGCACTTTTGTTTGACAAACTATAAGTCAATTTATTCAACTGTTCAGTTGATGATAAAGACTGCAATTCTCCTTCACACTTTAATCCCTTTTTTGAAATCAAACAACCACCCTGCTTAACTTTCCCGGCAAAATCTACAAATGCTTTTTCAAATTCTTCAGCAGTACCATATATATCCAAATGGTCAGGATCAACAGCTGTAATCACTGCAACATTTGGCGACAACTTTAAAAAGCTTCTATCATATTCATCTGCTTCTATAACACAAACATTTTTTTCGCTGCTCCAAAAATTAGTTCCATAGTTAGCCGATATTCCACCAAGAAATGCATTGCATCCATAACCGGTGTGTCTTAAAATATGGGCAATCATAGTGCTTACAGTAGTCTTACCATGTGTTCCTGCCACACATATATTAAAAGAGCTTTCAGTTACTATTTTCAGGATATCACTTCTCTTTAAAACCTGATAATTATTATTTTTATAAAACAACAACTCTGTATTATCTGCGGGAATTGCAGGTGTATAAACAATAAAATCAACATCCTTTGGAGCCAATTCCACCTTATCCTCATAGTGTATTGCAATGCCTTCTGCTTCTAATTTTTTGGTTAATTCTGTCGGGGTTTTATCGTAACCGCTTACTTTAATGCCTTTTGCATTAAAATACCGGGCAATAGCACTCATGCCTATGCCCCCGATACCAATAAAATAAAGGTGCCTTAAGTCTTCTATGTTAATGTTGTCATTCATTTATTATCTATAATATCCTCTATTGTTTTTTTAACTTTATAATTGTCTCAATACTTCTTTAGCAATAATTACATCAGCATCCTTAATTGCAAACCGTGAAATGTTGCTTCGCAATTCATTTTGCACATTTAAATTTTCAGCAAGCGAAATGGCCATACCAACCAATTTTTCATTTGCTTCATTATCCTTCACTATCAATGCAGCCTTTTCATTTACTAATACCTGTGCATTTACCGTTTGATGATCTTCAGCAGCATGTGGGTAAGGAACAAATATTACCGGCTTGCCTGCAACGCACATTTCGGTAACAGCCATAGCACCGCTTCTTGATATCACAATATCTGCAGCAGCATATCCTAACTCCATTTGGGTTATAAAATCACCAACCCAAACATTTGTCAAACCCTTAGCCCTTTGCTGATACTGACCAACCGTAGTTTTACCAGTTTGCCAAATGAGCTGCAGATTGTGCAATGCAAAACTGTCAATCCTGTTAGCCAATGCCTCGTTGATACTTTTTGCCCCAAGACTGCCACCAACTGCCAAAACAGTTACTTTACTTGTTTCAAGCTGAAAGAACCGCAATGCTTCTTCTCTGCTAACAGTAGAGTGTGCAATAGAATTTCTTACAGGATTTCCGGTAATCAAAATCTTATCCTTAGGAAAAAATTTATCCATACCTACTGTTGCAACAAATACTTTCGTGGCATTTTTACCTAAGAGGATATTAGACTTACCTGCAAAAGAGTTGCTCTCATGAATAAAGGTTTTGATACCCTTCATTTGAGCCTGTTTTAACACAGGAAAACTTGAATAACCTCCTACACCAATTACAGCATCAGGTTTAAACCCGTTTAAGATTTTTCTTACCTGAAAAAAACTTTTCACAAGCATAAAAGGCAGACCTATATTTTTTATCAAAGAACTACGATTGAACCCCGCAATATCTAATCCTCTTATTTCATAACCTGCTTGCGGTACTTTTTCCATTTCCATTTTTCCTAAAGCCCCAACAAATAATACAGATGTTGAAGGTTGCAATTTTACTATCGCATTTGCGATTGCTATTGCAGGAAAAATATGTCCGCCAGTACCTCCACCAGCAATTATTATTTTATTCATCAATTCTGCTCAACTCCATTTTTCAACTTTTACAAAACCGTTTTCACCACTAGCTAGTATCCTTAAACTGCAGCTTCTAACACTTCTTCTGTTGCCCGTTTCTCTTTTGCAGTTTGATTATCTCCAAGGTTTTCAAATCCCCCCACAGGTTTATTTTCTGGGGTATTTTCAAATGTTCCTTTACCTTCAATTTGTTCTACATTTCTGGCAACACTTAGTATTATACCTATAGCCGCACAAGTAAACAAGAATGAACTTCCGCCCATACTTACCAAAGGCAGTGTAACACCTGTAACAGGAACAAGATTTACTGCTACAGCCATATTTGCCATAGCTTGTATAACCAATGTAAAGCTTAAACCCAAAGCAAGAAAAGCACCAAATGCAAACGGACATCTCCTAAATATGCTTATACACCTCAACAAAAAAACCAGGTAAACAAATATGATGACTGCTCCTCCAAAAAGTCCATACTCTTCAAGAATGACAGCATAAATCATATCGCTATATGGGTGGGGCATAAAATTTTTAGCTTCACTATTACCCGGGCCAACACCTATAACACCGCCCTTTGC
Organism: Segetibacter sp.; assembly: GCA_031373555.1. Taxonomy (GTDB): domain Bacteria; phylum Bacteroidota; class Bacteroidia; order Chitinophagales; family Chitinophagaceae; genus Segetibacter. The sequence goes on from JANMMU010000149.1 coordinate 15,716, forward strand.
AATTGCTATTTTTGCCTGCTGCACCTGATATGGAGTTTCATCTGCGCTTGCATATATATAATCCTGTACACGCCTTATCCACGTGCCTATTCTACCGTGTGACTTTAACTCTGTTATTGCTGCACTTTTATGTGTTGTAACTTCAGACTTCTTTTCATAAGTCCCGACAGCTATTGCAATAAGAATAAAAACCGGTATTAACCCTATAGCGATTGTTGCAAGAATATGTTTAATGCTTGCACGACCAATGAACATGAGTAATAACCCTGTTGCTGCAGTTAGCAACGCAGTTGATAAGTTTGCCGGTGCTATCAATGCGCAAATAATACCTAAGGGTACAATCAATGGCAAATAACCTTTCTTAAAATCTTTTATAACCTCCTGTTTACGGCTAAGCTGTCTGCTTAAATACATAAATAGTCCAAGCTTTGCCAAATCACTTGTTTGAAATGTCATGTTAATGATGGGTAACTTAATCCATCTGCTACCGTCATTAATAGTGGCACCAAAGAGATAGGTAAATATCATTAATGGTATTGCTATCAAAAAGAGGTAGAGTGCAATCCTTGAGTATAATGTATAGTTAATACGGTGAGCAAAATAGATAACCGCTATCCCAATCATTATGAAAGCAAACTGCTTAAACAGATATATCTCCGTATTGCCTTTATACATTTTGTATGCAAGCGACCCTGTAGCACTATAGACTACCAAAAGTGATGTAATAGCCAACAATACTACTATGCCCCATATATATTTATCCCCTTTGGTTTTTTGCAATAAACCGCCGCTAACACCTTCTACAGAAGGCATTTCAGAAAATGGTTTATCGAAAAATGCAGCCATATTTTTATTGCTATTTTTTATTTAATTCAATCTCTTTTTTATAAAGCCTTTACAGCTTCTTTGAACTTACGGCCTCTTTCTTCAAAGTTTTTGAACAAATCAAAACTTGAACATGCCGGACTTAATAAAACTGTATTTCCTTTTGTTGATAATGCAAATGCTGCTTGTACAGCTTCCTCCGCACTTTTTGTTTCGACAATATTTGTAACTATGTTTTTAAAAAATGATAGAATTTTTTTATTGTCAAGACCCATACATACTATACCCTTTACTTTTTCTCTTACCAAATCTTCAATCAACGAATAATCATTACCCTTGTCCACTCCACCTAAAATTAGAATTATAGGAGGATTTAGACTTTCTAAAGCATACCATGTGCTATTTACATTGGTAGCCTTGCTGTCATTTATAAAATCAACACCACGAACTGTTGCCACATATTCAGAACGATGCTCAAGGCTTTCAAAAGTTTTGACAGCCTCCCTTATCTTTTCCTTACGTATGCCCAACTGCGAAGCTGCAATGCCTGCTGCCATAGTATTGTGTTGATTATGTATTCCTTTGAGCGCAAAATCATAAATGCTCATAGTCACTCTTTCTTCCTGAATTCTTAGCATCATCTGGTCTCCCCGGATGTGTGCCCCTTTTTTTACTTCTTGTTTCATGGAGAATGGCAATGGGTTTGAATGTAAGGTTAGTGTTTCCAGCTTTTTTGTGATTACTTCATCATCCAAATTGTAAATGAAATAATCTTTGGCTGTTTGGTTTTCTATAATCCTGAACTTGCTGTTTATATAATTTTCAAATTTGTAATCGTACCTGTCTAAATGGTCTTCTGTTATGTTTAACAGTATTGCTATATCCGGTCTAAAAGTTTTAATATCATCTAACTGAAAAGAACTTATTTCTGTAACATATAGTGGCTTTGGATCTTCAGCTATTTGCCTTGCAAATGAATACCCAATATTTCCAACCAATGCACAATCCAATTCTGCTACTTTACACATGTGGTAGAGCAATGAGGTTGTAGTTGTCTTACCATTACTCCCTGTTATTGCTACTATCTTTCCGCTACCAACATATCTGTATGCCAATTCTATTTCGCTTATTACCTCAATGCCTTTTGCTCTTATCTTTTTAAGTATCTCATTCTTTTTTGGTATTCCCGGGCTTTTAACAACCTCATCTGCATTTAGTATTTTCTCTTCCGTATGCCCCCCCTCTTCAAAATCAATTTTGTTTTTCAGGAGATCATTTTTATAAGATTCTTTCAGTAAACCGCCATCACTTAAAAAAACATCATACCCTTTTTGATGAGCTAATAGGGCTGCACCAACACCACTTTCACCTCCACCCAATATCACCAACCTCTTATTGTTCTGTTCCTTGATAATGCTCATAACTTTTTTCTACTTCAAAAAGCTTCTACCTGATTTTTAAACTCATTACAGAAAACACCATGCACAGTATAGTTATAATCCAAAACCGTGTTGCAATCTTACTTTCGTGATAACCAAGCTTTTGATAGTGATGGTGCAATGGACTCATTCTAAATATGCGCCTCCCCTCTCCATACTTTTTCTTTGTGTATTTGAAATAGGAAACCTGAATAATCACACTTAAATTTTCAACCAGAAATACACCGCAAATAATTGGTATCAATAGTTCCTTTCTTATGATGATTGCAAGCGAGGCAATAATGCCTCCTAAAGCCAGACTACCTGTATCGCCCATAAAAACCTGTGCTGGAAATGCATTGTACCAAAGAAAGCCTACACACCCTCCAATAAATGCCCCAATAAAAATGCTTAGCTCACCAAGATTAGGGATGTACATAATATTGAGGTACTCTGCAAATCTTATATTCCCACTTACATAAGCAAAGATGCCAAGGCAAACACCGATTAATGCTGACACACCGGTACACAATCCGTCAAGGCCATCAGTAATATTGGCTCCGTTAGAAACAGCAGTGATGATAAAAATTACTATGACTATATACAGGATCCATGTATAAGGTTGCAATGCCTCTGGCAATAATTTGCTGTAATTAAACTCATGGTTCTTAACAAAAGGAATAGTCGTTATTGGTGTTTTTACTTTCACATACCTATGTTTCTTTCCATCAAATACTCTTACAGTATCTGCTACAAGGCTTTCGCCCCTATGCAGAATGCTGTCTGATGAATTTCCCAATTTTGTTTGTGATATTACTTCCCTTTCTACTGTTACACTTTGATTGAAATAAAGTGTAGCACCTACAATAATTCCCAATACAACCTGTCCAAATATTTTAAACTTTCCCGCAAGTCCATCTTTATCAGCCTTTTTATAATCAATTCCTTTTTCTCTCGAAATTCTTTTTGCTCTTAGTTTAAAATAGTCATCGATAAATCCAATGATGCCAAGCCATACAGTACTTAACAGCATCAACCTTATATATACCTTATCAAGGTTAGCGAACAATAATGTAGGTATCAATATAGCAAGCAGTATGATTATACCACCCATTGTGGGAGTACCTTTCTTTTCTTCTTCACCTGCTAATCCCAACTCACGTACAGATTCACCTACCTGCTTTTTTAACAATATCCTGATTAACCTTTTTCCGTAAACTGTAGTAATAAACAATGACAACAATACAGCAAGCAATACCCGGAAAGTGATGAATTGAAACAATCCACTTCCGGGGAATTTTATTCCTTCCTTTATGAGCCATTGATAGAGGTAATACAGCATTTTATAAATTAATCAGTATTTTCTTTTTGTTACTTTCTGTTTTCACGTTTTGCATTTGGAAAGGTTTTATAAATGCACTTTGCATTTACTTCCCAAACAACTCAAACATTTCATTTAATATTTCTTTATCATCAAAAGGGTATTTAACCCCTTTTATTTCCTGATACTTCTCGTGCCCTTTTCCGGCAATTAATAAAATATCAAAAGGTTTGGCCAGACTTACAGCAGTTTTAATTGCCTCTTTTCTTTCGGAAATTGAAAGCGATTTTCTTCTTGCGGCACTTCCAAGTCCCTCTTCCATATCCTTTAGAATTTCAGCAGGATCTTCGCTACGTGGGTTGTCACTTGTGAATATTACTTTGTCGCTTAATTCACATGCAACTCCTGCCATTATTGGTCGTTTGGTTTTATCTCTGTCTCCTCCACACCCTACTACCGTTATTAGTTGTTCATTACCCTGCCTTAACTTCTTTATTGTTCCCAGTACATTCTCCAATGCATCAGGAGTATGTGCATAATCTACTATTCCTATGATGCTTGATGGGCTTATGATATAATCAAACCGACCTTCTGCCCCCGTTACCATGCTAAGCGTTGTAAGCACTTCATCAACATTTTCACCCAAACAAATTGCAGCACCATACACAGCAAGAATATTGTAGGCATTGAATTCTCCTATAAGTCTGAAGTGTACTTCCTTTTCATTCACAAGCATTACTAAACCTGTAAGGTTGTTCTCAAGTATCTTTCCCTTAAAATCTGCCAACGTTTTGAGACTATAATAGTGTTTCGCAGCGTTTGTATTTTGCAACATCACAGTTCCTCTTTTATCATCAAGATTTGATATAGCAAATGCATTTGCCGGAAGCATATCAAAAAACATCTTCTTTACACGTATGTATTCATCAAATGTTTTGTGATAGTCCAAATGATCATGTGTAATGTTGCTAAACAAACCTCCGGTAAAATGTAGTGCAGCTATCCTATTCTGATGAATAGCATGACTACTCACTTCCATAAATACATAAGTACAACCTGCCATGACCATTTCACTTAACAATTCCTGAATACTAATTGCATCAGGTGTTGTATGTGTTGATGGAACTACTTTATCTCCAATGTGATTTTGTACAGTACTTACCAGCCCACATGTGTAGCCCATTTTAGTAAACACTTTATACAAAAGTGTAGCTATGGTAGTCTTACCATTAGTGCCTGTTACACCAACCAATTTTAATTTCCTGGATGGTTTTTCGTATAAGTTGTCTGCCATAAAAGCTGCAGCTTCTCCACTATTTGCAACTTGTATATAAGTGATGCCATCATGAAGTAAGGCCGGCAATATTTCACAAACAATTACTTTAGCCCCCTTCTCAATTGCAACCCCAATATATGCATGACCATCACTTGAATTACCTTTTATTGCTATAAACAAAGAACCCGGCGTAACCTGACGGCTATCAAAATACAGCGCAGTTACTTCAAGGTTTGTTGGTCCTGAAACAGTCTGCAAGTGCACATTGTATAGTATGTCCTGAAGTTTTGCCATGAATGAACTGTAATAGAAATAAAATCGTTTAGTTAAATTGTATGTTTATTATTTGTCCTTTCAAAATATTTTGTCCTTCATTAATTGATTGAGCTTCCACTTTACCACGCCCCTTTATCATAACTCTTAAACCAAGATTTTCGCAGAGATATACAGCATCCTTTAAGCCCATTCCCCTTAGTGATGGCATACGTTTCATTGAAATGTTTTGGGTTGTCATTATTGTATCAGCATTCTGCTTATACATTCTGCTATAACTACCAGTACCCTGTACTTTGGGTGTTATACTTAACTGGTTTGTTACCGTACTAATGTCTTTTGTATAACCCGCATAGCTATATCTGCTGCTATCAGACTTTTTGAAAATGTTTACCAGGTTATGTTCCTGATTCACCTTTAAGGCATATACCTGATCGGCTATTTCTCTAAACACAGGCCCTGCAACAGCAGCTCCATAAAAAACAGGTGCATGTGGTTTATTTTTTATTACCACAATAACAGTATACTGTGGGTTATCCGCCGGGAAATATCCGGCAAATGATGATTGATAAATTTTATCATCATACCCTCTGTTACCGTTTGCTACCAATGCTGTACCTGTTTTACCGGCAATTGAATAATAATTGCTTTTTAGCCCCTTACCAGTTCCTTCGATCATTACACCTTCAAGCAACTCCCTTAGCTGACTTAAGGTATAACGGCTGCAAATACTATCCTTCATTACATGTGGTTCAAAGGATAGAATGGCTCTGCCATCTTCTCTTATTTCATTAACTAAATAAGGCCTCATCATTTTACCATTATTCGCTACTGCATTATATAATGTAACCATTTGCAACGGACTAAGCGTAAGGTTATAACCAAAAGCCATCCATGGCAAAGTGGTATTACTCCAATACTTGGTACCGGGCTTATATATTGATGGTCTTATTTCCCCTTTTAAATCAATACCTGTAAGGGTATCCAAATGCAGGTTTACAATGTGATTAATAAACTGCCTTGGATTATTTCCATAATTGACCCAGGCTATTTTTGCCATGCCAACATTGCTACTTTGTTCAAAAGCCTGTTTAACTGTAACTGTATTAAGACCGTGCTTTTCACTGTCAAATACCTTTCTGCCATACACCTGCCATTCTCCCCCATCAAGATTTACCGGCGTATTTAAATTAATTTTTCTATCCTCCAACAAAGACAACATAGTTGCCAGTTTAAATGTAGAACCCGGTTCTGTAGGTGTTATAGCATAATTATAATCCTCCCAATAAAGGCTATCTCTTGTATGACCCAGATTTGCAATTGCTTTTATTTTTCCTGTTTTTACTTCCATTACAATTGCACAACCATGTTCCGCCTCATTCTTCACCATCATCTTCATGAGTGCATTCTCTGTTATATCCTGAATGTTAACATCCAATGTTGTCACAACATCTTTACCATTTTCTGCCTCAACTTCATAATCATCTATGGGTACACTTACACCACCTGCTATGTATCTTACAAGCCTTTTTCCTTTTGTACCTTCTAGGTATTTATCGTAGGTAAGCTCAAGACCTACTTTATTACTCTCTCTCAACAATCCTATGGTGCGGTATGCAAGCATTTTATAAGGATTCAACCTAATTATTTTTTTATCGGGAATAAAACCACTTTTATTTCTACCCAATCTTACCAAAGGAAACTTTGTCAATAACTGATACTCTTTGAAAGAAAGTTTTTTGCGTAGCAAAAAATACCTGTCTTTCTCCCGATAACCTGTCTGCAACATATCCTTGTATTCATGGCTGTTTCTATCCTGAAAGAGATTGGCAAGACATATACTCAACGAGTCAACATTTTCTCTAAACCTTTTGCCATTCTTGTCTCTCAACCCCTCGGCCATAAAATCTATATACACATCAAATTGCGGAATGCTTGTACTTAGCATACTACCATCCTCGCTATAGATTGTTCCTCTTTCAGCATCTAACTCCACAATTTTTTGATGCAGGCTATCACTCATTCCACGCCAATATGCCCCCTGAACCTGTTGAATATAAAATGCCTTGCCAAGAATACATGAGCCTACAATAGCCATAAGGATAAACCCCAGATAAACCCTCCACAATATGTCTTTTTTTACATCCACTTATGCTATACTTATTTTATTCCTGATCAGTTTTCTTCTTTGTCTGATTTACTTCTGCTCACCATATTTATTCTGTATGGCGATGTGCTGTCTATCATTAAACCCAATGGTGCTGCAGCTTTTACCATTTCGCTTTCACGGCTCCTGAACATCATTTCGCTTTTCAATGTTTTATATTCATACTGAAGATCTTTCAACCTTCTACCTGTGTCATTTATCTTTCTTATTCTGTTATCTGCCATGTGGCCATTGGCTATATATAATACTGCCAACACCGCCAAAAACAAAAAGAATGGGATATTCTTCACTATCCATCGATAGTTGAACACTTCACCCAATGCAGATGAAATCGAGTTCTTTTTTTCTATGTTCTTTTCGTTGGCCATCTATTTCTTTGCCTGAATTTTTATCAGGCTTTTAAAAAAATAATTTTTTCTCTGCTACTCTCAATTTTGCACTTCTGCTTCGTGGGTTCTTCTTTGCCTCTTCGGTTCCTGCTACAATTGGTTTTTTGGTTATTATTTTCAATTGATTTTTTGATTCTTCCTGAATAAGTGGATTGCTTTCCACTTCATCAAATGTTCCACTTCTAAAGAAATTTTTCACCATCCTGTCTTCTAATGAATGAAAGGTGATAATGGCTGCTCTTCCACCGGACTTTAATACAGCCGGTATCTGTTCCAGCAATTCTTTTAAAGCACCCATTTCATCATTTACTTCTATCCGCAACGCCTGAAATACCTGTGCTAAATACTTATGCGGATTCCCTTTTACCACAGGACTTATCAGTGCTTTTAGCTGCGCAATAGTTTGCAATGGTGTGTTTGCCCTATGCTGAACAATATGTTTGGCAAGGGTTTTAGAATTGCTCACCTCGCCATATTGTTCAAACAGTTTGTGCAACTGCAGTTCGGTAAACTTTTTCACCACTGTGCTTGCATTATTGTCTTGCCTTTGATCCATCCGCATATCAAGTGGTCCGTCAAACCTTGTTGAAAACCCTCTTGTCCCTTCATCAAACTGATGGCTGCTAACACCTAAATCTGCCAACAAACCGTCTACCCCTGTTATGCCATGTAACCTCAAAAATCTTTGTACATACCTAAAATTGTTCGGCACAAATAGTACCCTTTCATCTTTTGGTATATTGTTCTTTGCATCTTCATCCTGATCAAAAGCTATTAGTTTACCTTCTTTGCCCAGTCTTTCTAAAATGCCCCGGCTATGACCTCCACCACCAAATGTGCAATCAACATACACTCCATCCGGTTTTATCTGCAAGGCTTCCAATGTTTCAAAAAACAAAACAGGAACATGGTAGGACGAAGCAGGAACAGATGTTTCGTTTTCGCTCATAGCCTTACGGATTTGTATCAGGCTTTACCATAACTTCTGCTGCCAACTGACTAAATGTTTCAGGCTCCATTTGCTCAAAGAACTTTTTATATCGTGCAGCTTCCCAAATCTCAATTTTGTTCATTGCTGCTACCAGTATTATATCTTTTGTAAGTCCGGCATGTTCTTTAAGTGTAGGAGGCAACAACATCCTTCCGGCATTGTCTAATTCAACTTCTGTAGCCCCACCTAAAAATGTTCGGCGAAAAGCACGAACTTTAGGGTCAAATTCATTCAACTTAGCAATCTGTTCAACTATGGCGTTCCAACTATCCATCGGATATAGCGTGAGACAATTTTCCATACCCCTGTTCAGCACAAATGTGCTTTCGCCTTCCTTTAACTGCTTTTTAAAACCGGCAGGTAAAAGGAAGCGACCTTTTGGGTCCAGGGTAGCCTCATATTCGCCAAGGAAAGATGCCATTGTTGATAAAAATAATTTAAATTGACATTTATTACCACAAAATAACACTTTTTCCCACTTTTAACCCAATTAAAAAGTTTATCTTTTTATCCACAGGCACAATATGTCCAAAAGTGGCTATGGCATTACGTTTCAGAAGAATTCACCAAAAAACGGGTGAATTAAATGTGAATAAGTGTGGATAATGTGTGATTTAAATTGATAATCAATGTGTTTGAATTGACTTTTTCATTAAACTTTTATGATATTGGGAACAAATCCTACAAAAGAATTCTATACTGTTAAAAAAACAAAGAGTCTTAAAATGCTCTTTATTCTTTATTTGATAACAGTTTACTTTATTTTATTCCTATTCATTAAACATCTAAATATTCCAACTCCAATACCTAATCGTGAAGAAGATAATTCAACAATAATTATTGGTATAGTTGAATCGCTTGGTGCATCATTTCTTAATGCAGGAGTAATTATAGGAATTTTGATAAATTTTATAATTTCACTTTTTCTATTGACTTTGCTATTCCATTTTCTTTTTCATTTTATTATAAAAAAAATGAACTTAGTAGCAATAATTCTTTTACCATTTATTAATACAATAATTGGTGCTTTGGTATTTTTAATTATTACTTCAATTTTTGACTTTACCATAATGTGGTTGTTCATTGCAATTGCAGTCGCATACACTTTAACAGCATACTTTATGCTTCGAAATTTCTATTGGAAATACTTAATTGAAAATTAGAAGCTGTATTTCTAAGAATTCAAAATTTACCCCTGCATGATTATACCAAAAAACCTTTCCATATCCGATTATACCTACAATTTATCAGACAATCGTATAGCAAAATTTCCGCTTGAAGAAAGAGATAACAGTAAGCTGCTAGTGTATGAAAATGAAACAATAAAGACATCTGTTTACAAACACATTGATGATTTTTTACCAACAGATAGTTTGCTGATTTTTAATAATACCAAAGTAGTAGAAGCCCGTTTAATTTTTCAAAAAGCAAGCGGTGCAGTAATAGAAATTTTTTGTTTAGAACCGGGTGATTGTTATGCTGATATAACCACTGCAATGTTGCAAAAAGGCAAGGTGCAATGGAAATGCCTTGTGGGTGGTGCAAGTAAATGGAAACATGGGATGAAGCTTGCAAAAATTATTCAGATAAACGGCAAGGAAATAAAACTTGACGCATCAATTATAGATAGATTAAGCGATTGTTTTGTAATAGAACTAAGCTGGCAACCTAATGATATGTCCTTTGCAGAAATGCTTCATTTGGTGGGCTATATACCCCTACCACCTTACCTGCATAGAGATGCAGAAGAAAGTGACAAGACAAGGTATCAAACTATCTATGCAGCCCAGGACGGGTCTGTTGCAGCACCCACTGCGGGTCTGCATTTTACAGAAGATGTCTTTAAAAAATTAGAAGCAAAAGGCATTACAAAATCATTTGTAACGCTTCATGTGGGTGCAGGAACGTTTAAACCTGTGAAGAGTGAAACCCTTGCAGAACATGACATGCACACAGAATTTATGGATGTAGATATAACTGCTATAGAGGAAATGATTGAGTATGCAAACAGAACGATTGTAGCTGTTGGCACCACTTCGCTGCGAACCATTGAAAGCATTTATTGGATGGGGTTAAAGACAATTTTGAATGAAAATATTTCTTTAGAAGAATTAACCATAAAGCAATGGGAAGTGTATGAAATGCGCGGTAATATTTCTACTGAAAATGCATTGCAATCGTTGCGTAATTGGATGAAAAAAAATAACCTAACCCGATTAATCAGCAAAACACAAATACTGATAGCACCGGGTTATGAACTTAAAATTGCAAAAGGCATCATTACCAATTTTCATCAACCGCAGTCAACTTTACTATTATTGATTGCAGCCATTGTCGGAGATAAATGGGAAGACATTTATGCTTACGCAATGGATAATGATTTTAGGTTTTTGAGTTATGGAGATGGGTGTTTGTTGTGGAAATAGTAGTAAGATGTTAGAGGTTAGATGTTAGACAAGCCCAACAACAACTTCAAAGCCTGAAAACCAAAATGAATTTATTGGACTAACTATTCTCCGCTAATGGAACTTCTACAGTAAAGCAACTGCCCTTACCCAAAGTACTATCTACCTTTATGTTGCCTTTGTGTACATCAATCACTGTTTTTACATAGCTCATACCAAGGCCAAAACCTTTTACATTGTGTATGTTGCCGGTGTGTGCCCGATAAAATTTTTCGAAGACACGTTTCACCGTTTCTTTACTCATGCCTATACCGTTGTCCTGTATTTTTATCTGAATATTTTTACTATCACTTGTGGTAAATATTTTCAAGACCAGATTTTCTTTTGAGTATTTTATGGCATTGTCTATAAGGTTAGAAAGCAGGCTGGTAAAGTGAACTTCATCGCCGATTATTGCATCATTTTTAGCATCCAAATGCAGTTCTACCTTGCCTTGTATATCTTGTATCTGTAATTGATAGTTGTTGAGTGCGTTTAACACCATTGTATGACAGTGTACTTTATTCAAATCCATTTTAAGCTGTTGCTTATCCAGCAATGCGGCTTGTAATATAGTTTCTACATGCCTGTTCATTCGCTTATTTTCTTCTTTTATTATTCCGCTGAAATAAGCCATTTTTTCAGGGTTGTGCATCACCTTTTCATTGCGCAATGCATCTACTGCCAGCGAAATTGTAGCCAATGGAGTTTTAAATTCATGGGTCATGTTGTTGATGAAATCAGTCTTTATTTCGCTCAACTTTTTTTGGCGTAGCAACGCCTGTATAGTAACACCAAACGCTGTAAGAATGATAAGCGTAAAACCTACCGCAAAAATTATCATCCAAATAACTGACTCCCAAACCTGAATGTTATAATTTGGAATGATAATGATGAGATGCTCAAATGCATCTTTCATATCATTGTAATCCGGCGGCACTATTGCAATAATTACGATCTTATTATGTACTGTATCATTTACAACATTTAAAAAACTTTGTGATTGCAATTCAAGTAAATAGCTGGAAGAATTATACGTAATTCCGAATTCAAAATTTACATCTTTCATGCCTCTTTCATCAAAAGCCTGTTTCAACTTTTCTCTTATTTCAAAAGGCGAAAAATGGTCAGACAACAATGATTTACCCAACGGAATCTGGTAATCATCTCCCAGTAAACTCAATTTTTGTTTGCGTGGAATCTTCATGTAAGGTGCATGAGAGGCGCTCTTGCTCAATTCTATGGCTACTTCTGTTCCGGCTTCTTCAGCCTTTTCGCCCAACTGCTGCTGCCGTAGTTTGGTCATATCTCTAAACCAGCTTACCTGCAATACAATGATGCCTAGCAGCGACAAGGTTATCAAAGTAATAATTACAGGGAAACTTTTCTTCATAGGCACAAAGATAAAATTACATCTTGGCAACCAATCCCAACTACTTTTGTTTTTAACTCCCTATTGGCAACAAAAATTTTTTCTGAAAACCGCTTTTCCTAACTTTATTACTTCATAACACATAATATGGTAGAGATAGCCGCCGGAAAACTATTAATTGCCGATCCTTTTTTACGCGACAATAACTTTAAGCGTACAGTAGTTTTTATGTGTGAACATAAAGAAGAGGGCAGTTTTGGTTTTGTTCTAAACAGAATACATGATCAACTATTGGGCGACTTGTTACAAGGTTTTGAATCCTCTACATTTCCTGTTTACTATGGAGGTCCGGTACAGTTAGATACGCTGCATTTTCTGCACCAATGTCCCGACCTGATACCGGGTGGTGTGGAAGTAATTGATGGCATATACTGGGGCGGCGATTTTGAAGCAGTGCTTGATATGCTTACAGAGAAAAAGCTTAGTAATAATAATATCAGGTTCTTTATCGGATACAGCGGCTGGACCGAAGGACAATTGGAAGAAGAAATGAACATTAAAAGCTGGATAACAACTGATGCCACCCAAGCATTGATTTTCCCCGAAGAAACCAGCGATACCTGGAAAGAAGCGCTAAAACAACTTGGCGGCGAATATGCACAAATGATTAACTATCCATTGGATCCGCAATTGAATTAGATGTTAGATTCTAGATACTAGATGTTAGATGTTAGATGTTAGATACTAAATACTAGATGTTAGATACTAGATGTTAGATACTAGATGTTAGATACTAGATGTTAGATACTAGATGTTAG
>JANMMU010000052.1:0-96397 GCA_031373555.1 Segetibacter sp.
TAATACTGTTGATGTTTCAGAAGCTAAGACAGCCCCTATCTATATACCGTTGCGCCAAATCAAAAATTTTAAAGAAAATTCCTTAAGTTAATGACATTGTTAAATCAATATTAATTGATTTTTGAAAACTGACAATTGTTATTATTTTCTTTTCCTTTCATCTTTCCAAACTAATTTGATGAATTTAGCATTGGCATTAAAGTCTTTGCAAAGCCCATCCCCCTTTCCTGTAAAACCACCTGACGGCGCACAGATATAATTGCAATTTTCATCTACCGCAGTTGTGAAAAAATCGCAACAGTCTGCTGAAATTACGTACACCTTTTTTTCATTGTATTCGTATTCTTCTATTGTGGCAGGGGGATTCCAAACAGGTACTTTTTTAATGCTGTCTATTTTACTTTGAAGGCACGTTGGGATTTCATTACCCGAAGTATTTACAGTTTCGTTATTACTTGCAGCATTTGATATTTTCCTGTGACAAGCAAAGGCCAATAATCCAAAAATGAATATCCATGGAGTAATTCTCATAAACTTATTTTATTAAAGTTATCCATACAAATATAACGCCAATACCCTAATGTACTATAGGGCATGAAGATCATAAACGATTTTCATTTTTTACCTTTTAAATATTGGCTTAACCATTTATCCTACTTAGCATTTCTCTTGATAAACCACGTTGTAACTTTTCAATTGCTATTTCGTTTAGTAGCTCAGAATGCTTTTTATGAGAAAATTATTGACATTTATTGTTGGAGTGCTCCTATATTTCACCTGCTTCTCTCAAGCACCTCCTAGAAAATTACCTGCTGTAAGAACAAATAAAATAATTGCAATAGATGGCGATTTAAAGGATAGTGCATGGTTAAATGCACCTGTTGCAAATAATTTTGTTGAATGGCGACCAAACTTTGGTGCTAAAGAAGGATATGCCAACCGCACAGAAATAAAACTATTATACGACGATGAAGCAATTTATGTAGCAGGATATTGCTACGAACCAAAAGATAGTATGAGTACAGAATTAGTTGGCCGTGATGTAATTGGTGCCAATGATTTTGTAGGAATTTTATTTGATACTTACCATGATAAGATAAACGGATTTGGCTATTATGTAACCCCACTTGGCGAACAGTATGATGCCAAATATTCTTCTACAGGCGAGGATGGAAGCTGGAACAGCGTATATACAACTGTGGCAAAAATTGTAAGCGATGGATGGACTTTTGAAATGAAAATTCCTTACGCTGCTATTCGTTTTTCGAGTAAGGGAAAACAGGATTGGGGTTTTAATATTACACGCCGAAGAAAGAAAAGTGGTCAGCAATTTATGTGGAACCCCAATGACCCAAAAATAAACGGTTTGTTTATACAGGCAGGCGATTGGACGGGCATAGAAAATATTAAAGTTCCGGTAAGATTATCTGTGTCACCATACTTCTCCACCTACTTATATCATTATCCATACAATCAACCCGGTGTTAAAAACTGGAGTTCATCTGTAAGTGGTGGTATGGATGTCAAATATGGCATTAATCAGTCCTTTACTTTAGACATGACCCTGGTGCCTGATTTTGGACAAGTACAGAGTGATAATCAGGTTTTAAACCTCACCCCTTTTGAAGTAAAATACAATGAGTACCGCACCTTTTTTACCGAAGGAACAGACTTATTTAGCAAAGGAAATTTGTTTTACAGCCGAAGAATTGGCGGCTCCCCTATAAATGGTTATGGTGAACTTTCGCCCAATGAGCGGGTATTAAAAGATCCTTCGGAAACCAAACTAATTAATGCAATAAAAATAAGCGGACGTACATCAAGCGGATTTGGAGTAGGGGTGCTAAATGCAATTACTGCGGCACAGTATGCAACCATAGAAGATACCACCTCTAAAGCTCAAAGAAAAGCGGAAACCAATCCGTTAACCAACTATAATATTGTAGTGTTTGATCAGGCACTAAAGCACAACTCAAGCATTTCACTCATTAATACAAGTGTGTGGAGAAGCGGCGCAGATTACGATGCTAATGTAACTGCAGGTCTTTGGGATATTTATGATAAAAATGTCAATTACAATTTCTTTGGGAAAGTTGGTGTGAGTCAGCTATTAAACTATCTGCCAGATAACAAAAATCAGACAGGTTATATCCATGATATTTATTTTGCTAAAACAAAAGGAAATTTCACCTGGACAATTAACCAAAGCCTGGCCAATGAAAAATACGAGCAACGAGATATGGGATACTTCACCAACAACAATTATCTGAACCATTACGGATATGTTGGTTATAAATGGTTACAACCCAAGAGCTTCTACAAAAATTTATACTTTAATCTGAACATGGGCTACAATCAGCGCTATGTGCCCCGTGCTGTTCAAAATTATTGGATGAATGCAAATATAAACGGTCAGCTTAAAAACCTATGGAATGCAGGTTTGGAATTTAACTATAACGGAAAGGAAAATGATTTTTATGAACCCCGTATTCAGGGTAAAGTTTTTGTAAGACCATATAGTATTAATCCGGGATTTTGGGTAAGTACTAATTATGCAAAAAAGTATGCTGTAAGCATTAGTTCCTATTTAAATTATATGCCACAATACAACAGTAAGTCGCTGGAAGGAAATATAAATCAACAATTTAGATTTAACAATAAGCTTACCATCAGCACTTCGGTTTATGTTCAATTGGGCAATCGCACTCCCGGTTTTGCACAACGCGACAATGGTGGTACCGGACTTTTTGGACTAAGGGAAAGACGAACTTTGGAAAATGTATTGACGGTTAAATACAACTTCAATAACAAAATGGGACTCAATTTTAGAGCAAGGCATTATTGGAGCAAAGTTCGTTACGAGGAGTTTTTTACCCTTACAGATAAAGGTGAGCTTTCGCCGATAACTTTTACACCGGCTAATGCAGATGACGATCCCAATAATAATGTAAACTTTTTCAACATTGACATGACTTACACCTGGCAATTTGCACAAGGTAGTTTCATAAATATTGTTTGGAAAGATGCTTCACTTCTTTATGACCATGATGTGAATCAAATTTATTTTAAAAACTTTGGCAACACGTGGAAATCACCGCAGGCAAACAGCCTATCGCTAAGAGTAATTTATTACTTAGATTATCTGAGCTTGAAGAAGAAAAGGAGTTGAGAGTTGTGAGTTGGCAGTGGTGAGTTGTGAGTAGCTCATAATTTTAATTTGTTCACTATTCATTGTTCACTATTCACTGCTCACTGTTCACTGTATTTCCCAAACTTCTCTTCCTTTTAATAGTTTATTCAAATCGCCGGCTCCTTTGGTGGCTATTGTTTCATCTATCTGTAGTTGCATTACATCTTCGTAACAGGCACGGTCAGTTTGGTAGAAAACACCAAATGGCCTTGGAAAATGATGCTCATTAACAGGGTTGTCGAACATTCTTACCAATACCTGTGCTTTGTAAAAATCTCTTTCATCGTGTATCCAAAGATCATCTGCTGAAACGCCATCGCCCAATTCAACAACAACGGGTTTCAGCCCGTCTATTTTTATTCCTTTATTAGCGTTTGCGCCATAAATCAAGGGTTTGCCTTGTTCTAGAAATAATACTTCATCAGGCTTAGACGACTTCTCGGTGAAGATTTCAAAAGCTCCATCGTTAAAGATGTTACAGTTCTGATATATTTCAAGAAAAGAAGAACCCTTATGCTGATGGCTGCGGGTAAGCATGGCCTGCATATGTTTTGGGTCGCGGTCCATGGTCCGGGCTATGAAAGTAGCATCTGCACCAAGTGCTAATGCCAAAGGATTAAACGGGTGATCTATACTGCCGTATGGGGTACTTTTGGTTATTTTATGTTCCTCGCTGGTGGGTGAATATTGCCCTTTTGTAAGGCCATAAATCTGATTGTTGAACATCAGCAGATTGACATCAAAATTTCTGCGAAGCAGGTGAATGGTATGATTACCACCAATGCTTAAACTATCTCCATCGCCGCTAACGATCCAAACACTTAGTTCGGGCCGGCTGGCTTTTAGTCCGCTGGCAATAGCTGTAGCACGCCCATGAATGCTGTGCATTCCATACGTATTCATATAATACGGAAACCGGCTGCTGCAACCAATACCGCTGATAATGACAATATTTTCTTTTGGTACACCAATACCCGGCATAATTTTCTGCACCTGTGCCAATATTGAATAATCGCCACAACCGGGACACCATCTTACTTCCTGATCGGTTGCAAAATCTTTTGCTGTAAGTGTTACCGGTGGTTTGGGTTCTGTTATAGTTGACATGGGAGAAAGTTTTATTTAATCTGCAAATTTCCTGAAAATAAATGGGTTTGAGAGGGGTTTGGGATTTTTTTATGTTGGGGGGGAGTAAAAGTTTATGTACTATTTTTTATAGTGAAAGCTTTTTTTCAAAATTATCAATTGTAATTATCAACTCACTTAAAGGATGAACAAGCATTTCGTCTTCGTAAAGATAAAAAACTTCAATGTTAAGTTCGTTACATTTTTCAATAATATTCTTTGCAGGTAAAAACCGACTTACTAAAATTGATTTAGAAATTATTCCTCCGTAAGTATCTTTGACAATTTTAATTTTGTTAATGTCCTCTTGCTTTACGATACCTGATTTGCATTCAACAAAAATCAATTTCCTTCCAAGGTTGATTAAAATATCAATCTCATTTTTCATTGTCTTGTCATCACCTTTAAATGGAAGTTCACACTGAACAAAAAGTTCTTTCAGTTTTGTCCACTTTGAAATTTCTTTTGCTACAATCAACTCCCACCATGCAGCTAAGAAAAACAAACTACGAATGTTGTCAGAGGATACAGAAAAAATAGTTACTCCGTTTCGAAAAACTGTTGCCTTGTTGTTAGTCCACTCAAAAGTTATTTTGTCATCAATCTTTTCTGTTCCTGATTTTGGAATTTTCTTACCAACATTATTGAAATTATTTCTGAAATATTTTGTCACGATTCCAAACGCCTTATCATCTTCTGCAAACCTTTCTATTTCAGTTGCTGCAATGAAATCTTCTTTGGTAAAATCACTTATTGCTTTTGAAGAATTTATTTTGTGCCCGCTTAACTCTAAAAACTCTTTCACTGAAATTTCGCAAGTAAGCTCTTGTAGAGTGTAAGAAGGCAACTTCAAAACTGTGTTGTCAGGATTGATATAAAAACCTTCACCTTTATTTTCTTGAATGAGTGCTTGTGCCGCCAACACCATAACTTTTGTTCCTCCTGTCAAGTTAAATTGGACTTCATCAGTTGGCACAAACTTGCTTAATAATTCTTCGCATGTTGTCTTGATTGAAACAAAGTCAAACGGATTGCAAATGTTTTCTGAAAACATTTTTCCTGTCAGGAATGACTTTAGCAAATTGATTTTGTCTTTGGATTCTTCCGAAACAATAAAGTGAATTTTCTCAGGCGAAAATTCTTTGATGCCTACAAACACTGGTAACAGTTGTCCGCCAACAAAAGTGATTTGATGTTTCATTTCAAGTAATTGTTTTCAGGTTGGTCTTTGCTCGGATTGTAAACCATATTTAAGTATTCAGTTCCAGGCATTGGCTTACGAAGGTCTTTGATGTATTCAGCAAAGTCAACATAAACAATTTTACTTCCGTAGTCCTTTCCAAAAATTGCTGCTGACGCAACCATTGATTTTTTTCCTCCTGTAATATCAATCGTAATATTTCTTGTCGGGTAATCGCTTAAGGTTTCTTTGATGGTCTTGTAAATGGTTTTGAAATCATCTTTCTCCAATGTTACCAACTTGAAATCTCCTTCTAAATAATCATTAAGAATGTCAATTATCTCTTGCTTAACTGGATTTGAAATTATCAAATGAGTTTCAGGTTTCAATGCCATTGCTGTAAGAATGATTGGTTCGGGGCTAAAACCCAAAAGAGAAACCAAGAGTTCTCCGGGTCTGTTGTCAGAATGCTCCCCGCAGAAGCGTTCAATTACCGAATCAAAAATTTTATCGTAATAAAATTTCTCGGCTTCTATTGGCTTTCCATTTCTTGAAAACTCAATCCATTTCTGGATGTTGTTATTTAATTCCTCTTGGTTCATATTGCTGTCAAATTAATTGTGTTATAAAAAAGAAAATACTTTTCACCTCTGAAAATATCCTGTCCTTTGTTTTCTTTTTTCACCTCAAACGTTGTGGGATTGATTTCACGAAGCAGGTAGGCTTTTCCATTTATTTCAAACTGAAATTCTTTTGTGTTTGTATTTCTTAGAACTGAATAAAATATCGGATAGTTTGGAATTCCATTTTCAAACTCACTTGCAAATTGGGTATTTCTAAAGTATTTAATTTCAAACGAAGTTTGAAAAGGTTCTGGCTTAATTTCTTTCTCCTCATACCAAAATTTATAAAATTCAAAAACATCATTCTTGTCTGGTGATGTTTTAAAAACAAATGGTGCTGATTCAATTTGATAATTCAAAAACGAATTGAACTTATTGAAAGATTTATGTGAACTGTTTAGAGAATAGCCAACTTCAAAACCATTTTTCAATCCATGATACCCGTCAATGTTTGCTGTGAAAATCATTCCTGTTTTATTGTCAACTGAAATTCCTTTGGAATGATTAAACATGTCGCCAAAAATTTCAACTCCAATTTGACTTAATTGACTGCAAGCCAAAACAAGGTCTGGTCTGTCATTTCGGGCACGACAAAATATTTTTACTGAACCTTTCTTCTTCTGAATAAAAGTTTGAATATTATCAATCAGTTCCTTTAGGTTATGCAATGCAACAATGCTATAAGTTGAAAGCATTATTTCTTTCTCTCCATTTGAAATTGATTGAATTAGTTTGTTGTGAAGCAGGTGATGAAATTCTTCATAACTCCAAACAACAGCAGTATTTATTTCCGGAAAATCATTTTCATTTATGTCAATGTCTTTAATGTCTATAAGTTGAATCTCTCTACTTAAGTCAATGAATTTTTTAAACTGTGTTCCATATTGAAAGATTGAATCAAAAATTCTTTCTAAAGTTTTTATTTCACTTTCATCATCAATTAGAATTCCACTTTCATCATTCGGTTCTTTGCTGTTCTGATTGCTCACCAATGAAGGTTCAGTAAGGTTTGCCGACATTATCACTGCCTCGTTCCCGTCTTTAATTAAGAACTTAGCATGTGCACTTGAAGAAGCTCTCACATGTGCTCCCGCCTTCACCAACTCGCCAATGAATTCAAAGTGTCTTGAGAAAGAAAACTCTGCACATTCATCTTCATTCAAAATATCACTTTTGATATTTCTTTCATCAACGGCTGTCAAGATGAAAACTGGTAGTTGCTTTTCAATTAATTGTTTTTTAAGAAGTTCAAAAATTTGTTTATTGTCAATGAGGAATGAACAAACTTTAATGTAGTTTTCTGCTCTTGAAATCTGGTCTGTTAAAACATTGAACAATCCTTTTCTACCCTTGCAAGTGACAGTGAAGCCATCTCCATCAATAAAAGAATTCTGCTTGGCTTCTTTGTTTATCACAAAATAACCACCACTAAATGCTCCTTTATTTGAAATCGTCTTACTCATTTTTTAATACTAAATAGTTTTGTTTATAAGCAGATTCCCTTGAATGAAGGAAGAGGTGAATGTCCAACTCCTCTAAATAATCAAATCGTTCAATCAGTATTAATTGTTCTCTTAACTCTTTAAAATTATTTGTCCTTGTCGCAAGCAACTCGGGAATGGAAATTTTTGTTTGCAAAATTTGAAACAAGTCAACTAATTTTTGAACAAATTCATCTGCAATTATTACATCAATAAATATTAACCAAATACCTGTTCTTGGTTTCTGCCTGATGTAATCCCTTTTTCTTATACATGCTTCTAAAATTTTTTTCTTGTTTAACCCATCAGTTTCAAATAACTTCTTATTGACTAAAACTTGAATTTTTGTTTCTTCAATAACGAAATTCTCTTTGCGAATTTTGGAAAGTTCAAACAGCCAAGGAATTTCAAAATCAAGATGAATATTTTGTTTGTATGTGAGAAGTTGATTCCGTTGGTATTCAACAAAACTTTGAAACTTGCTCCATTCAAAGTTGAAAATTCTATTTCTTGCTTCTGTTCTTGGCTTCGCCCAATTATTCTGAACCTGAATTAAGAAGTGTTTTTTTCCTTCCTTGTTTATTTCAAGTTGTGCAATTTCAATTTCTGTTTTGTTCAATTCAGTTGCTAATTCTTTTTGTAAGAGCGAAACACATTCGTCATCAGCATAAAATCCGTTGCAGTCAACCAACCTTTTTTTTGTTCTACCTTCTCTCGTTTTTGAAAGAACTACTGCTAAAGGATAAGTCATCAAATAAAAATCAAAATCAATTATGTCTTTTAACCCAACGGGGATACTGAAGTTAGCTCTCTCATCAATTGATATTTCAAGGATTTTGCTTTTTAAATTTCTATCTGGTGGATTCGGAATTATTGCTGGATTAAAAATTCTGATTCCTCTCTTGTCTTTTTCGCTGTCTGAAATCAGATTCTCTTTTCCTTCCTTATAAAAGTAACTTGGAAGAGGAGCATGACTAACACCATCCAAAAGAAAGGAACGGGTTTTTATTATTTGTCTTTCAAAGTTTAAGTCATTTAGAAAATCAAGTCCTTGTTTTTCAATATTGATTCGCTCAAGATTTTCAACTGTAACCAGTCCTTGTTTCTCCATTTCCTTTGCCCGATATAAAAATACACTTGGACTAATTCCTGTCAGGTCTGCGATATTCTCAATATTGATTCCGTCTGATTTGCTTGCTGTGTCAACAATAAATCTATCAAGGTGGTCGTAATCTTCTTCGGTCGTTTCTTTAGTTTTTGCGATGATGTGAATTATCGGATACTCAATACAGGCAATAGCTTTTACATATGAATCCTTTTTGAGTTCAAGTTCATAAAATAGGTCAATATTTAGGTTAAACTGAATCATGTTTTTATTTCCCCTGTGATGCTAAATTTGTCTTTACGAAATTCTTTGACTTTAAAATTCACCTTCATATCTATGGTAAGGGTTAAATATCTTGGATTATAGTATGCAACTCCTGTTGCACCAAAAGGTAGCTTTAAGAAAACCATTTTTTTGAATGACGGTAGCTCAAGTATGCTTGTAATGGTTACTTGATTAAAAATATCTCCGATTTTATGAGAACCTATAAATTTATTGAATGCAGCTTTCTTTACATCCTCTTTGGAAATTAACTTCTCCTTTTTTATTTCATTTATTAGCAGAACACTTCCATAAGTTCTTGCATATACTAAAAGGCGATTAAATAATTTTGTGTAATAGCCATAAAAATGAGCTCTCTTGTCCGTAAGTGTTCTCGCATTTCCAATTAAAATAAGTTTCTTTTTAGCCCTTGAAAAAGCAACATTAAGTCGCCTTGCATCATCCAAGAAACCAACACCAACTTTTGTTTCTCGGTCTGCTGGATTCAAATACGGACTTCGCGTAAAGGAAAAAACGATAACATCATATTCTTTTCCCTGAAATGAATCTAATGTGGCAACTTCTAAATCATCTGAATTGAATCCTTCAATTCTTGAAAGCAACTCATTTATCTTGTCGCATTGCTTTTGATATGGACAAACAATTGCAAACTGTTTATTTGAAAGGTTGTTTGCTTGTAAGAGAGGGATAATAGTATTTGCGATAAATTCTGCCTCAACACTATTATAAATTGAGCCATCAATTTCTGACCTTGTTTCTATTGCTCTTCTGTCAGAAGAAGTATCAATAAAAATTATTTCCTTGTCAAGTGGCTGCGGCAATGGAATTGTATTGTTGAATGTTTCTTTGCCATTTTCCAAATCGGATTCATAAAAAGTTTGTGAAACAAAATTTGCAATGTTTGGATGCATTCTGTGCTGAACTTTGAGCTTCTCTTTATTTTCCTTTGGCAACATTCCTTCATTCTGCAAATACTCAAAAAAACTTGCACCCAGTGCTTTTCTTATTTCGTTTTCATTGGGCTTTTCATCGTAGTCATCCATTTGTGATTTGTAATGAGCCACTCTTTCTTTGTCCAAGAATGGTGGAAGTTGCTTATGGTCGCCAACAAGGATTATTTTCTTTGCCCTTGAAACTGCTGTGAGGGTTTCAGAAATATTTGCTTTACCTGCCTCATCAAGAATTACAGTATTAAAAACAATTTCGCTTTCTGCAAACAGTTTGTTAGTTGCTATTCCAATACATGTTCCGAAAACAACATCAAGGTCTCTAAGAAATACGTCTGTCAAAATGATTGGACTTTTTGCAATTACTTCCTTCCATCTTTCTAAACGCTCAATATAAAGAGGGCAATCATTCAAACTCAATTTTTGAATCATCTGAATGAAATCGTCAATGTTGTTCCAGTCAAATGTGTAGGGGAGTTGAAACGATTTTTTTGAATAATTGGAAATGTCTTTACCGTTAATATGTTGCTGAATCAAATCAATTTTAACATCAACAATACTTTGAATTCTTTCTGAAAATGTCTTTCTTGCTTCTTCAACAAGAAATGGTTGGGCAAAATCTGCAACTGTTTCCTGATGCCCGATTCTTGCAATGTTAATTCTTTTATCGTCTTTGATTCCGTTCAAGACATTATCTACAGCTACATGAGTTGGACTTGCAACTAATACTTTTTCTCCTTTGTCAATTAACTGTTTTACAATTTCAGTAATTACTGTTGTCTTTCCCGTTCCGGGTGGTCCCTGAATCAGTAAAATATTTTGATTTCCAACTGCCTTCTTGACTGCCGATGATTGAGGATTTTTTGAATCAGCCAATCTTGAATTTTTGAATTTGACGATTTCATTTCTTGGTGGTAGAATTCCTTCTCTATTATGAAATATATTGTAGAAGTTTTCAAGCGGTAAAGTGTTTTCAAAAAATTTCTCCAAAACAGAAAGTTGAACCTTGTATTGCTTCGTGCTTACAACTTTCTTAATGTAACATCCAGTTTCAATCTGTTCAAGGTGGATTGAAGGACACACAATATTTACAATTCTATTTGTTACAGATACAACAATTCCTCGTTCCAATTTTAATGGCTTGTCTTCATTGCCCTTCAATGAAATAACAACTTGTTCATCTTTTTGAACTGTAGAATCTGCAATGAGTTCTCCGAAAAAATTTGTTGTCTCATTTTGAATTTCATGAGTGTTAAGCCAACATTTTGACAATTCAATTTCAGTTTCGTTAGCTGCTTTGTTCTCAAAATCAATTTGTGATTCAAGATAGTTACTGAATATTTTAAAATCTTTACCATTCCTCAAAAGGATGTCAATAGATTTTTCTTTTGCAAACTGAAAAAGTTTGAAAGCTTCAATCTTGTTATCAATGCTCTGAATGAAAGTTTCATTGTATGTAGTGGAAGGAGCCGTTTGAAGTTTGTAGTAAAAAATAGTTGGACGGCTAATTAGAAAATTATCATGTCGTTTTAAAGTTTGTTGCTTTTCTCTTAATGATTCGGTTTTGACTTTTGCCTTTATTGCCAAAATCTTTAAGCTACCATCTTCAATCTTTCCCCAAATTGATAATGCTTCATTGTAAAGCGAAAAATATTTCTCAATAATTTTTTGTTCTGTTCCTTCTACTTCACGCTGCTTCTCATAATGTGTATACCAAAAGCTCTGTTTGCTTAATTCAGTCAGGTAATCTCTTTCTGTTTGTGGAACTGAACTAAAGAGTGCAGGAGCTATTACAGTTGTGAAATCAGAATATGCTCTATTGTTGAAGTCAAACTCAAAGTAAATCGGTTCTTCTCCTTTTTCAACTTTAGAAAATAAATTTTCTGTTGATTCAAAAAGGATTGTAATTGCTTCTCTTTCTTCTTCACCGAAATAATTCCAGTAAAGGGAATCTGAAAGGTGTTTGACTGAATGAAGGTAATTTTCGGATGTGAGAAAATTATTTTCCGAAACAGTGTCCTTGAAATGCTTTACAACTTCTAAACTTTGTTCTTCAGATGAAACTGCAATTTCTTTGAGTGTGCAGTCAATTATATAAAGCTCTGAAATTTTTCGAAGTGGAATAACTTTGATTGTGGTTCCTGTTTTGTACTCCTTTCCTTGAATGAGAGGGATTGAACCGAACAATCCACCTTTCAGTTGAATGATTACTTTGTTTTGAAATTCTTCAAAAATAATTGCGGTTGTTTCTTGTCTTAAAGCAAGATTTTCCCATTCGGCTGAATCGGATGGTTTTTCAATAAATAGTTTTCTTCCAAGAAAAACTTTTCGGTGTCTTTCGTCAAATGCAATTATATAAACACGAACTGTATCCCCTAAATTAATTTCTCTGAAATCTGATTGGCTTAAACCAAAATTCCAATTCAATTCTGAAACATGAAGTGAACCCTGAATGCTTTCAGTGAAATCAAAAAAGATAAGTCCGGGTGGAGCTTTGCGGCTAACCACAAGGTCAATCATTGAACCTTTAGCATATTGTTCTTTAAAATTTTGCCAAGACAAACTCATTTTGTGAAATTACTATAAATCTTATCCAATTATCTTTTACACTTTAAGCTTCGCACCCAATCTCCTGACCTTCGTCTAAAACAAAAATGACCCCTTTAAAAGTTATTATTGCCGAAGCCAGGGGCATAATTGATTAAAGCATCGCAAAACCAAATAAATCCTCGCCCTCATACCTAAACCCTAGCCCATACAAATAATCAATCGAATCCCACACATTTTCCGTCCATTCTGCTTCTTCGTCGCTGTTTTTAAAATCTGGTTTACTTGTGGTCGTAAAAATATTTTACACATATCAATTGCCGATATCACATACCTTAACTTTTCTTATCAAGACACAATCAAATTAATCCCCTCTCCCCACTACCCAATTATCCTCAACTTAGCATAGTTCAGCATTATCTTCTTTTCGCCATTATTATCAAACAAAATAGTTGCGATAGGGTTGTGTGCTGATCCATCTACTTTGGCTACTTCACCAAAACCGGCATTCCAACTTCACAAAAAAAGGCAGCTGAAAAATCAGCTGCCCTTACATATCAATGCTGTGAAAAATAATTATTGAATAGTAACTGTCTGTGCACCTTCATCTAAAGTAATGGTATAAGATCCGGCAGTTGTTGGAGTTTTAAAATTATCTCCTCCTTCCCATTTAATTTTTCTGGCTGTTCCTGTAGCCTGGATTTGGCCGCTATTATCTTCATAATCAAAAGCACCCCACGCATCCCCGGCTAAAAACTTAATGTCCTTATTAGCTTCAAGATTCAGGGTTACTTGCCATTTATTATTTCCCATGTATGTCATTTGAGGACTTGCACCCGGGTCCCATGCAGATACACCTGTAATACCATCTCCCACTACCCTCATTTGCGTACCATCACTCATGAAGTATTTGGTATTGTCCACATCGCGACCATCCCAAATTACTCTATAACGGCCTGGTGCTGATGGATTAGCAAAGTTTCCTCCATTTGTTTCTACTAATCCGCCTGAAGGATTTGGGGATCCATAACTACGTGTTTCATCTACCGCATTTGAACCGCTATTCCATTGGTTGTTATCTATTAATTTCCAACCGTCAACTGTAAGGTCTGTTAATCCTACAAAAAGGTTTTTATCTGAATAGCCTAATGCATATGTTGGAAATACGTTTGGAGGATTCCAACCTGCACCTGTAGCGCCTCCAACAAAGCCCATACGACCTTCTCTTATGTCATATTGCAGTGTGCTAACATCGATTGTTATACGGTAAACACCATCTGCTGCAACACTAAGATCTGAACCACCCGAAGAAAGTGTTCCACCACTTCCACCATAGTTTACAGCCCAATCGCGGCCTTGTGTAAACTTAAATGCAGAACCTGCTGGCAGATAAATATAAGTATAATACATGTGATTTAACAATCCGGGACGCTGATCTCTGATAAGTTCAGGTGCATTAGCAGGTGTCCAATTGGTTCCATTACCTGTTGCAGTCTGATAGTTACCGGGCATATAAAATCTCAATAATGGTAGGTAACTATTTATAGTAATAGAAACTACATTTGAATAGGATATTGCTCCCAATGCAGTTGTAGCTTTTATACGGTATTCAACCTTACCGGTGTTGCCATAAGGAATACCAACACTAAAAGAGGTTACATTTATTTCGCTTACCAACAAATCTTTATTGTAGGTAGATGCTCCAACAGTTAAGTTTTTAGCATTCGCGAAATTCTTTGTAGCAGAATCATACTCTATACTATAAGTAACAACTCCTGTATAGTTTTTAAATGAAGGTGTCCATGAAAAACTAGTAGCTAAAAGTGATGCAGTTGTCAAAGTACCTGTTACAGTAGTTTGAGAAGAAGTTAATACAGATGGATCTGTAAAAGGTGACACTTTTAATGGAATAGTATTTGAAATTCTCTTTTCATTGTTATTGTTATAAGAGGAAATTACCCGGGCTATCAAAGCAGTTGGTGCACCAATTACTGTAGCATAGTTTACAACAATATTGTACAATTCTTTTCCTGTGTATGAAACATTTTGTTTGCCAATTAATTCTTTTCTAAATGGCTTAACAAAGGTGCCACCTGCAGAATCAATCTCAACAACATATTTAGTGGTAGAATCTACAGTAGCATACTTAGGATCAGTCCATCTGAGGGTAAGTACAGTATTGTTGGAGTCTGTTATTGCAATTGCAATTGTTTGCTTTGATGCTGCTATAACTGGCGAAACTCCATCTTGATAAACCGGTAGATCTGCTACTTTATCGTACTTGGTACAAGCAGCAAAAACCAAAGTAATCAGGCAAGTAAGACTTAAAGTTTTTAATATTTTATTCATGATATTTTTTTTGAAAATTTCCTTTAATTAGATAATTCAAACCCACTTTTCGTTTATTTAGGTACAACCGTGAATTTACCGGTTGTAAAATTCAAAGTGACAATGTAATCACCTGTTCCGGGTGTTGGTATTGCATCGGGGTCTGATGGAAACTGTGGTGTTTGATTATTGAATCCAATGTCGCCTCCTGAAGCACCGCCGGAACCCGGTTTTAGACCATATTGTGGTTGCCATTGGCTTGCAATGGTTAAATATTTATAGTATTTGCCAGCCTCAAGACTTAAAGTATCAACAAACAATCCTTTACTTATTTTGGTAGCATAATGTGGTGCAGATGGATTGTTATTCCATCCGGTAGTTGTACCATCACCTACAACAAATAATTCTCCATTGGCCGGTGGGGGTATTGCAAAATCTTCATACATCACTATCTGCTCAAATTTCAAAACATTTGAGTTTAGTTTTACTGATCCGCTTAATGAGGATACAATTCTCAACTCAATATCATGAGGTACATCAACTGACAGTTCCATTTTAGTAAGGTAAGTATTGATATCAGATACGGTAACAGAGACACCTAAATCTTTGGGTATCTCCTTCTCAAACATCTTAGGGTTTGTAAAATTTGAACCTGTTGTATCTACCTGCAGTATGTAGGTAACATCCTGCGAACTTGTTCCTGTTGTAAATCTGTAATTTGGATTGGTCCAGGCAAGGTTAACAAATTCCTTTTCACGGTTAATTCGCAACAAAACACTATCAGGTTTTGCTGACAATTGTTTCAATTCAGGAGCCGTACCGCCTTCAAAAAAAATCTGTTTATCATCTTTTTTACATGCCTGTAATAAGCTAACGGCAAAAAGAATGAAGACACAAAATTTAAGTATATTTTTCATATTTGTATTTTATTAGAATCCTGTATTTTGGGTTAAATTAGGGTTGGCAGTTAGATTTGCATTAGGAACCGGGTAAAGATTATATTTTGAATCTTTAGCTGTTCCAGATGCTACTCCGCCTTTCCATGGCCATAAATAAGTGCCGGTTGTTAGTTGGTTATATCTTATTAAGTCTGTTCTGCGATGTCCTTCCCAATATAATTCACGGGCTCTTTCATCTAATACTGTTTGCAGATTTAAATTTGATAAATTAAGTTTACCAACATTACCCGGACCATAACTTCCGCCGTAAGCCCTGAATCTTATTTTGTTTAAATAATCCAAGGCAGTAGCTGCATTTCCTCCTCCACCACGCAAATTTGCTTCAGCATATATCAGGTACATTTCAGAAAGTCTGAACACAGGAAAATCAATATCAGCAAAGTTTCTGTTTACATTATCAGAAATTGCACCACCATCGCTTCTAATATTTCTGTATTTATTTACGTGAAGTCCGTTGCTAAAGTTTCCAATGTCGGTAATAGTCATTTGACTTGCACTAGAGTTGTACTTAGAGGTTTCAAACATTGCTCTTTGGTCAGTAGCGCCTGTACGGTCAGCAAATAAGTAACCTAAAGCACTTGTAGCACGGTATCCGCTCCAACCGTTAGCTACACCAAAATCATCATGATCGTCGCCGGCTGCACAATGCACAAAGAATGTTGTATTACCAAAAGATTGTGTTCTTGCGCCATCGCAATTAATAGCAAAAACAAATTCATCTTTTTGCGTTTCGTTATCGGCCATAAAAAGTTTGCGATAATCAGATTGCAGTTGATAACCTGCACCTATTACTTTACCTGCATAGTTAAGTGCTTCAGCATTACGTGCAGTACCTGTGTAAACGGATGCATTCAAATACATTCTTGCAAGCAAAGCCCATGCAGCAGCCTGATCTACTCTACCATATTCAATAGTTTTGGCTGCAGCTAATTGACCATCTATAGCTTTTAGTTCACTTTCTATAAAAGTAAACAATGCTTTTCTTTCTATTTGCTTGGGAAGTTCTGTACCTATTTCATTTGCTTCTGTTACAAAAGTAGATTTCCCAAACAAATCCATCATAGCCCAATAGTTAAATGCCCGCAGAAACCTTACTTCAGCTCTTGATTTTGAAATATCATCTGCTTCTGTTCCGGTTAAACCTCTTGACGCTACTTTTTCAGGTGTGGATTCTCTTAGGTATTCATTAGAGATTGTTATATTGTAGATTAATCTGGCATAAATACCCAATAAAAATGGATCTGCACTTGTCCATTTTAAGTTGTGAAAATCTTTGATTGTCTGATCATCCCATGCAACTACTGCTTCATCAGTAGGTAGTTCCTGACAATTAAAAAATCCACGGATAAACGGGGATTGTGAGCCTTCGTCTAATCCCTGTATGTCAGAATTTCCAGCTGGTCCTTGATTTCCTGTTGTGGCCAATCCACCGTAAACTTTTGCAAGTACACTTTTATAACCTGCTGCAGTAGAATAAGTGGTTGCCGGCGTTAAATCATTTGCAGGAAACAAGTCAAGTTTCTTTGCACATGAACTTATTGTAAATGATGCTATGCAAATGATAGCAATGTTTTTTATAGTTATCTTCTTCATGTAGAGTTATTTTTTTTAATTAAAAATCAAGACTAAAGCCTAATGAATAAATCCGTGGTCTTGGATAGATGTTATTATCTACACCAGAATCACTTGAATTTTCAGGATCAAGTCCTTTGTATTTTGTTATGACTCCTACATTCTGGATGCTTGCATTTGCCCTTAATGAAGATGAATTGTTTAATATCTTCCCGAAATTATAACCCAGGTTAATATTATCAATTCTTAAGAAAGAGGCATTTTCAATATAGTAATCAGAGAAAAACTGCTTGTTTTTAAAACCGGTTTCCAGATAGTCTTTGGAAGCATTTCCAATATATACATTCTGATCCTTTATTGCGGACAATGTGCTTCTGTCAGAATTAAAA
This sequence comes from Segetibacter sp., assembly GCA_031373555.1. GTDB lineage: Bacteria > Bacteroidota > Bacteroidia > Chitinophagales > Chitinophagaceae > Segetibacter. The sequence continues at coordinate 17,729 of JANMMU010000052.1, forward strand.
TTGTTGTATAGGTAGTTGCCAATCATACCATGCGCCGTAACACCCAAACTAAATTTGTTAATGATAACCTGTGTACTAAATCCCACCAAATAATCAGGCGTTGGTTTTTTATACAGATATTTATCTTTTGAATCAATAACACCATCACGGTTAAAGTCTTCGTATAAACCCTCAATTGGTCTGCCATTTGCGTCATAGACCTGCTTATAAACAAGATAAGAAAATGGCGCATAACCTACGAGGTGTTTGCCAATAGTATTACCTGTACCACCTGCTATTCCACTAACATCTATTCCCTTAAATGAAGGGTCTTGATATTTCAATAGATTAGTAACAGTGGACTTATTATATGTAAAATTAAAACCCAAATCCCAGGTAATTGAACGGGATTTTACAGGAATAGTATTGAACACAAGTTCAAAACCCTCGTTAGTAAGATTACCTACATTGGTTACTATTCTATTTGCAAAATTACTTCCCGGTGCTACGGGCACCTCGCTTAATAAGTCTTTTGTTTTTTTCCTGTAATAATCAAAACTACCCGTAATTCTGTTATTCAAAAATCCAAAATCTACTCCTACGTTTGTCGTAACTGTTGTTTCCCATTTTAAGTTATTGTCGTATCCTTGAGGTCTTAGGAAAGAGAAGTATGTAGATCCAAACATATATTGAGCGGTAGAGGAACTTCTGTTATAAAATATTTGTGATTTATAATACTCAATACCATCTTGCTGACCTGTAATTCCGTAACCCATTCTCAACTTAAGTTCAGAAAGTAATGTAGAAGTTTCAAAAAATTCTTGTCTAACTCTCCATGCAGCCGCAAGAGCCGGAAAATAACCTACTCTGTTTTTTGATAAAAATTTTGAGCTTGCATCTCTGCGTAAAGAGGCTGTGAATAAATACTTATCTGCAATGGTAATATTTGTTCTTGCAAAATAACCCTCTAGATTGTATTGCGAAGGTGAACTTGCAAATAATGGCTGAGTAAGCAATAATGTATCTTTCAATTCAGGATATATAGGATTTGCTATTTCTCTATAGCTAAATGTTGCAAAATTGTTTGTATTATTCTTAAATTCCTGATAAGTATGTCCTACCAATACGTCTAATTTTGTATTGATGCTTTTCAAGTCTTTGGTGTAGAATAATGAGAAATCTAACAATTGGTTTTTTCTCACCTCTTCATAATATTGTTTTCTGCCGCCTGTTCTATAATCAGTAGCAAGCAAAGAGTCTTTTCTGTCGTTTCCTGTTCCACTTGACCGGTCCATACCTGCATTCATCAACAAATGCAGATCAGGCAAAAAATGAAATTTATAATCCAATTGTACATTTCCAATAAAACGGTTAACTGTTGATTTGTTGTCTCTAAGATTAAGCAATGATAGCGGGTTTCTTGTAGCCAAATCTATAGGTAACCCATTTGTCTGAAGCCACTCCCTATAACCACCGAACTTATTATCGCTAAGAACAGGTTGTGTAGGGTCGTATTGTATAGCTGACCCAATAGCACCTTCGTCTGCAAAACGATTTTTTGTCTGACTGAATTTTGCCTGAACATTTACAGATAAATGATCATCAAAAAACTTAGGAGATAAGTTTAAAGAGGTGGATAATCTTTTAAAATTGTTGGTTTTTAATATCCCATCCTGATTGTAATAACCTACCGAAGCTCTTAACGGAATATTGCCTACAGCTCCACTTCCACTAATGGTATTATCTATACCAAATGCTTTACGATATATCTGCTTTTGCCAATCGGTATTTTCATTACCCAACAATTTCTGATACCTGTCATCGCCGCTTTTAGTGGTATAATCGTTTATAACTTGTCTTATTTCATCGCCGTTAAGCACTTTTACAGCTTTAACTACATTTCCAACAGAAGCCAATGTATTAAAATTCCATTTTACCTTCCCTTTACTTCCCTTTTTGGTTGTAATAATCAAAACCCCATTAGTTGCACGGGAACCATAAAGTGCCGCAGCAGAGGCATCTTTCAAAACACTAATAGATTCAATATCATTTGGATTAATGGTATTCAACAGATTTGCTGATCCTGCTATACCATTTCCTTCCACAGGTACACCATCAATTACTATCAACGGATCATTGCTTGCATTAAGAGAAGCACCGCCTCTGATACGAATTTTACTACCCCCACCTGCAGAACCCCCACCGCTTGTCACCTGCAAGCCGGCTACTTTTCCCTGTAGCAATTGCTCTGCTGAACCAATGTTTCCTTTCTGAAAATCTTTGGCAGAAACGGAAGTAACCGAACCGGTCAAATCACTTTTTCGGCGGGTTCCATAAGCTACCACTACCACCTCACTCAATGAACCTGCGGAGGCTTTTAAGTTTACACGCACATTTCCATTTCCCACACCTACTTCCTGAAGGGCAAAGCCAACAGAACTAATAACTAATGTAGTTACGGTGGATGGCACTTTAATAGAAAATGAACCATCGGCACCTGTCTGTGTACCTGTACGGGTACCTTTGGGTGTTACTGAAGCATTGACCACCGGGGCACCGGCACTGTCCAATACCTTTCCTGTTACTGTTTTGTCCTGCGCAATTGCCTGAGTTGCAAATAGCAGCAATGGCAAGACTAAAGCATAAAGCAGCTTTTTAATCGTCATATGTCTAAGGTTTAAATTTTTGCTTGAAAAGCTTATTTAAATTGTTACAAAAAAATGACCGTTGGGTACTTCATATGAATGTTGGATAAGTAAATCAGGCGTTTTAAGACACCCTCTTTTATATTACTGATGCATGTAAAGACATGATTTTCGTCAATTTTAATCTCTGAAAACCAATTCTTAATGCTGAACAACAAATTGTTTAATAACAGATTTTTTACCTGTTTCAACTTTCAACAAATAAACCCCGTTTGAGAGTTGCTTAATATCAATTGATAATTGTTGATTACTGTTAGCCTGAACAAATGTTTGCTTACTGTATACCCTACCACTTACGTCCTCTATACTTACCTGTGCAGTTGATGTTATTTGTTCATCTAATTCAATATAAAGTTGTGTCCCTTTAACAGGGTTAGGGTAAATGGTCAACAACCCATTTCCACCAACCGGATTAACAACTGCCACATTTGAATAGCTGTATTTGCCATCTATATCAACCATTCTTAACCTATAAAATACTTTTCCAGCAGATTTAATTGCCAACGGATCGTTGTCATTAAATGAGTAAGTAGCTTGTCTGCTACCATTTACTGCGTTTACAGTACCTGCTTCTTTAAAATCAATTGCATTAAATGAGCGTTCAATAGCAAAATACTTAACATTTACTTCGTTGCTTGTTACCCAATTCAGGGCTATAAAATTGTCTGCACGTTTTGCCTCAAATGAAATTAATTTGAGAGGAAGGGCAGTAATTGCTGCGCTTACATTTCTATTTACAAATACATAATACTGATCGGGTAAGAGTGTAAAAGCTTCGCTGCCGCCGGTAGCTGTTCTTGTACCTCCCTGCAGATAGTTGTACCATGTACCTGCATTTTGAAAAGTTACATAACCTGTTTGTGTGGTTACATCAAAATTTCCGATGACCAATATTTTAAGTGAATCCGAGGTAATTTTCATCCATTTTATAGCACCGCTTAAATCGTAGGTTACATTGTTAGTGGTAAATGTTGGTAAGTAGTTGGGTATATTGCGCATCAATAGCATTTTGCTATACACATTCTTCAGTGCCAAACGGAAAGAATTGTACTGATAATCCCAACGGATAGGCTTTGGACTAAGCCGGCAGGTACTATTTACCGTAAGGTTTTCGCAGGTGTTTATGGAATAATCGTAACCCAACTCACCAAACTGCCACATCATTTTTGGACCCGGCATAGCAGCCCAAAATGCTGCATTCATACCCATTCTTCTTAAGGCTGTGTTTACATCTTTTGTATTATAACCTCCTGATGAATTACCAAATTGAATGTTTTTGTACATCAGTCGTTCTTCATCGTGGCTTTCCTGATAGGTTACAAGGTGTGGTTGTGGCCATCCACGGTTTACTGATAACCCGCCTTGAAAATTGGAATTGGGTAAATAACCCATTGCAGCTTCGCTGAAATTTGTATTTGTATTGCCCCAAAGCAACATACCGTAGTTGCTTAGTGCAATTTCTTCGCTATTGTCTGCAAAGTGTTCTAAGATGCAATAGCTGCCGGCAGATTTTGCCTGCATGCTATCATAATATGCCTTCCAGATGTTAATACGACTAACATCATTTGCACCCCATGCAGCATAATCTGCACCTTGATCGCAGTTGGGTGTCACGCAGGTAGGAGTTTGTGTAAATCCTTTTGACAAGTCCCATCTAAAACCGTCTATTTTATATTTTGTAAGCCAATGTTCCATCATTCTGCCAACCAAAACCTTTGTAGCAGCAGATTGGTGGTTAAAGTCAGGACCAAAGCTTAAAGGATGAGGAGATTTTTGATTGTACCATGGACTATTTACTGCCGGTTGATTGAGCGTACTGTTCCAGTACATTTGGGCTGTAGGTGCAAGCCCGGTTGTATGGTTAAATACAATGTCCATAATAACTGCGATACCTGCCTTATGACAGGCATCGATAAATGCTTTTAAAGCATTTTCAGTACCATATTGCTTGTCAGGTGCAAAGAAAAAGGTAGGATTGTAACCCCAGCTATTGTTACCTTCAAATTCGTTGAAAGGCATTAGACCAATCGCATTGACCCCCATTTTTTTAAGATAATTTAATGTGTCTTTGAGTGTTTGCCAGTTTTGTGTTGCAACAAAGTCTCTTACCAGCAACTCATAAATAAGCAAATTCTTTTTATTGGGTCTTACAAAATTATTTACCTGCCAGGTGTAAGCAGGTTTTGCAGTTTGCAGAATACTTACGTACCCTGATGTTAAACCTGTTGGATAAGGTTTTAAAGCCGGATAATTCGCGGCAGGAATATATTGGTCATTCCATGGATCCAATATTTTCTCGGTCATATAATCTGCAACCTTCAAAGTACCGTCTATGAAGTATTGATAGCCATATTCTCTACCGGGAACCAATCCTGTAATTCTTAACCAATAACGCGATGAGTCAGGAGTTCTGTTCATTTGGTATTTACTTGTTTCTAACCAATTGCTAAAATCTCCCAAAACAGATACTCTTTTTTTAGCAGGTGCATATAGTACCAAGGTTACCGAAGTGTCGCCGGGTTCGTAGTTTATTCCATCTTTTACGTTTGCAGGCAATGCCGCTATTACGGTGGGTGGTGTTACAAAAAAGATAATTGTATCGTATTTTATTGTTGCATCGCTTGCTTTTGCAATAATGGTTTGAGTACCATAAGATGTAATAGTTGCATTTGCTGAAATGGTAGAATTCTGCAAAACAGTAGTACCAAGCTGTGTACCATTAAAAAACAAACTCAAATCAGCATTCTTATTTGATTTTGCATTTATTGGCACAATATCGCCTATTGTTTTATTTATAGTTTCTGGTACGGGAGTATATTTTGGTTCTCTTACAGGATTATCAATTCGCACATTCAGTGCTGCATCATAAACCGGTATGTACATGTCACTTCCGTCTGTATTTCTTTGAACTTTAGTTCCGGCTCCATTTCTAAACAGAATTGCTATCCGTAATACTTTTTCAGATGCGTTTGTTATATTATAAAATGACCTTAACCCTCCGGTAATGGTGAATTTCCATTTATTATTTCCCAGATATACACATTGGCCGTTGGCAGGTGTAGTGGCCCATGCAAATGGTGCATGCTTCCAATCAGTGGAACTTGTACTAAGATTTGTAATTACTCCTGTATGAACATATACATCTGTTGTTGGAGTGTAATTGAGTAAACCCGCATTTCCTTTGGTGGCATCAACTATTATATCAATCGGGGTAGATGATTCCTGAATAAAAGAGGGACTCCAACTAAGTAATTGACAATTTGCGGTAGAAAAAAATACTAATAGAAAGAGTGTAGAAATTATTTTCATATAGGCAAACTTTTAGAACGTAAAACAAACAATGTGTAAATAATACACAATATTACTCGTTTTTTATTTTCTGAACAAAATGTTAGAAAATATTTTCCAATATTATTAATTATAACACATGACTGCTTAAAAGTCTATGCCTATCCATTTTTTCTTGTTGAGTTCATATTTCTCAAAATTGAACTTATAGAGCTTTCCGGGCCGGTGAGGTACATTTTCTTCGTACTCCTCTAAATCTATAAGAAAGTCCATGGAAAAGAATTTTTTCCTGAAATTTCTACGATCCAATTCCACGCCTAAAATGGCTTCGTATAAATTTTGCAATTCGCGTAGCGAAAACTTTTCAGGCAAAAGATTAAATGCTAACGGGTGTTCCTGAATGCGTTTTTGCAACCATTTATAACACTCATCAATCACCTGCTGGTGGTCAAAGGCCATATTTTCTAATGTCTTTACAGCATGCCAATGCAACTCATTGTCATAAATCTTTAGCTCATGATGACGAATATTTAGCAAAGAGCAATAGGCAACAGTAATTACCCTGCCACCGGGGTGTCGGCCGGGGTTTCCAAAAGTTTTTACCTGTTGAAGAAATACGTCATTCATGCCGGTACGTTGTAATAATACCCTGTAAGCAGCCTCATCCAATTGTTCAGTTTCGCCGAGAATGTCACCCAATAATGACCACTTTCCTTCATAGCATTTTAAATCGCTCCTGATAAGCAAAACCTTAAGTACATTTTCTTCAAATCCAAAAATTACACAATCTATCGTAATTGGCACCGCAGGGTATGAAGCCACAAGTGCACCTGTATCTATGATTAGCTTTTCAGGTGGTTTGGATTTTGCTGGGTTTAAGGTGGCAGTATTAGGCATATAGGTTTTGTTGAACAACAATTTTTAGCAATCGCAAAATGATTAAACATTCATTTCAATCCGGAAAATTAAAACTTTTTTACTTTGCGTAAAGATTACATAATAAAATGGAGATTTTTTAATTGCTTATCAAACGTACCAGATATTCAAATTTCAGATTTTAAATCCGTCATAGTATTCTTACCTTTGTTTTTTCCTATTATAACCAACCAATGAGTGACGAAATAAAGCATGAATGTGGTCTTGCATTCATACGGTTACGAAAGCCTTTTTCCTATTTTTTGCAAAAATATGGTACTGTCATGTATGGCCTTAACAAGCTATACCTGCTTATGGAGAAGCAGCACAACCGCGGACAAGACGGTGCAGGCATGGCGGCTGTAAAACTAAATGTAGAACCGGGCTACCCTTTTCTTCACCGCCTTAGAACAATTGCACCACAGGCTATTGCTGATTTGTTTGTTACCATCGGCAAAGAATTACAGGAACTGGAGAAATTTCAACCCAATATTAAACAACACCCAGGTCTACTGAAGGGACATTTGCCCTTTTTAGGTGAATTGCTTTTGGGTCACTTGCGCTATGGTACACAGGGTAGAAACAATGTGGACTTTTGCCACCCTTTTATACGCAGAGATGTTATACCGGCCCGAAATCTGGCTCTTGCAGGCAACTTTAACCTGGTAAATACCGATGAACTTTTTGATCTCATAAATATAGAACCGGGCAATTTTTCCAAACAAAGTGACCTGGCAGCTATGTTGGAAGTAGTTCACCACTTTTTGGTAAAAGCAGATGAAGAAAATCCTGAACACATCAATATTGTACAGGTATTGCGGAAATCATCCTCTCATTTTGATGGCGGTTTTACCATTGGAGGATTAATAGGCAATGGTGACAGTTTTGTAATGCGGGATCCAATAGGCATAAGGCCCGCCTATTACTATATAGACGATGAAGTATGTGTTGCGGCAAGTGAACGGGCTGCAATAAGAACAACATTTAATGTAGGGGAAAATGAAGTGCATGAATTGATGCCCGGCTGCGCATTGATTGTAGATGCTGACGGTAAATACAGGGTTGAACAGATCCTGGAACCTAAAGAAAGAAGGGCCTGTAGCTTTGAACGTATCTATTTCAGCCGTGGCAGCGATGAAAAAATATACAGGGAGAGAATTGCCCTTGGACATCACCTTAGCCGCCCCGTTTTAGAAGCTATAGATTACGACCTCAAAAACACCATATTTTCCTACATACCCAATACTGCAGAAATTGCCTACTATGGCCTCTGCAAGGGTATGGAAGACTACCTGAACAACATAAAAGTTCAGCGGATACTTAGCTGGGGCAACGAGATTGATGAAGAAAAGCTTTCGGCTATGATAAACCGAAAAATAAGACAAGAGAAAATTGCCATTAAAGATGTTAAGCTGCGCACTTTCATAACCGAAGATGCAAGCCGAAATGAAATGGTGCAGCACGTATATGACATCACTTACGGCACCCTGCGCAAAGATGAAGATACCCTTGTAGTTATAGACGATTCTATTGTAAGAGGTACTACCTTAAAAGAAAGTATAGTAAAAATGCTTTCACGGCTATCGCCGAAAAAAATTATAGTTGTTTCTTCTGCTCCGCAAATAAGATATCCTGATTGTTATGGTATAGACATGAGTAAACTCGGCGACTTTATTGCATTCAGGGCAGCTATTGAATTAATAAAAGAGCAGGACATGGAACAGTTGTTGCATGAGCTTTACAATAAATGTGTGAGATTGAAACAAACAAATCTGCTTCATACAGAAAACGTTGTGAGACAGGTTTACAAACCATTTTCTACTGAAGACATTAGTAAAAAAATTGCGCAATTAATTACCCCGGAGCATATTAGTTTTCCGGTAGAGGTTATTTATCAGACGATAGAAGACTTACACGAAAGTTGCCCCACCAATACCGGTGACTGGTATTTTACAGGTAACTATCCCACACCAGGGGGAAATAAAGTGGTAAATAATGCGTTTCTCAATTTTATGGATGGAAAAGACAAAAGAGGTTATTAATGCATTTGAATAATATGGTTCTAAGAACAGTTAACCCATGAAATCACTTTTACTGGTAAGGCATGCAAAAAGCAGTTGGGATATAGATGCGGACGATTTTGATCGTTCACTCAACCACCGTGGGCATAAAGATGCGCCGGAAATGGCCAACAGATTGATTCATAAAAAAATTACAATTGACGTGTTTATCAGCAGCCCGGCTAAAAGGGCTATAACAACCGCAGGTTATTTTGCAAATGCATACAACGTAGAAGAAAATGAAATAGTACAGGTTCCTACATTGTACGAACCAACTATTGAGGCCTTTTTAAATGCAATTACAAATTTGGATGATGCATTCAATACCATCGCAATTTTTTCACACAATCCCACTATAACTGCATTTGCAAATAATCTAACCAATGCACAGATAGACGATATGCCCACCTGCGCCATTTTTGCAATAAACGCTGATATTGATCATTGGAATGATTTTGCCGAAGGCAAAAAGGAATTTTGGTTTTTTGATTTTCCGAAGGCGGGTTAGGTTTACAGTTCTTTTATTTACTCCTTAATGTTTCTACAAATTCGTCAAGAACAGTTTTATAATTTTCCATATCAAAATCAGGAAATTCATACTCAAATTTCTCGGCTTTTTCCAATTCATTTATCAGATTAAAACCCTCCTGATTTGCCGACAGGCAAAATCCTTGTTTTTGTAAATGTTCTGCTAAATATTCCTGTTCCGTCTGACCTGAAGTTGGTATAAGAATAGATTTGATTTTCAGCTTGCAAATATCCATTACAGTAGTGTAACCACAACGGCTAATTACATATTCGCTTTGCTGAAAAGCTTGCTCCAATTGGCTTGCAGGTAAGTGGTTGTGAAAAGTAATATGCTTTTGATTAGATAAATGTGCTTCATTGCCCGGCAAACCTCTTATAAATAATACAGGCTGTTCTGTTTTTTCCAACTGTTGTAGCAGCATTTTTTCCAATAAAGTTCTCTGTGGTTCAGGACCCGACAGAACAATCAGCAGCCTATAGCGTTTTATAGTAGGATTCAGTAATTGAAAACGGCTAATTATCCCAATATATTTAACCGTAATGGCCGGTAATATTGCAGGGTGCGAAAGTTTTCCGGCGAGGTTGGTTTTTCCACATTGGTCAGGAACCCAACAAGCAGAAAAATGGTTGATGTGGCGGTAATTAAGCTTTTGAAGCATTTTTTCTATAAATGGAAAACCTGCTTTTATAGTTAGCTGATGGGTAATAAATATGGATTGTACAGATATGTGGAAAAGTCCATATCGGTTATCAGAAATGACTGCATTAATTTTATTGTTTAGTAGAAATTGTTGCAACCATTTTTTTTCTTTACGTATCGCATTGATAAGTTTAGGAAGCTGAAATATAATTTTTAGGTTAAAAAAACGTTTTTTATTAGAATACCGTATGTTGTAACCGGGGAGATGAACAAACCGGAGTTGGGGAAATTCGGTTTTTAACAAATTATGCTGTTTTCCATCTGTAGCAATCACAACATTACAGTGTAATTTTAGGAGGTGATTGATGATAGGGATACAACGGGTTGCATGACCTAGTCCCCAATCAAGCGGAGCAATGAGAATAGTAATGTTATCTTTTGCTGACATTAAAAAATTTGTACGTCATTTGTACTAAAATACAAAGAGTGAAAATGAAAAAAACAATCCAAATATCTGCATTATTACTTGTAGTTTTTGCATTTGCTTTTAGCAGTTGCAGCAGCAGCAGGGGATGTGGATGTCCAAACGTCTATAAAAAATCGGTTGGGTAATTAAATAATAAAGGAATATCCTTTTTAATTTTTTTCCAGTATGAAAACTTCAAACAGAGACTTATTAGTGCTAACGAAAACAGCCATTACTAACAAAAAAGAAATGGATAGTGAGGTAGAAAAACTACATGATTTGCTATTTCATATAGAGTCCATAGATAATTTTTGCATAGCCAACGAAATAATTGACGTTGATGCGTACAAGATTATTAACAACCCAACTAAAATACAAAAACTGATCAGCAAAAAATTGAAACCGTTTCAGTTTGTAAGCAATAAGAACTAATTTTTTTTAAATTGATTAATGAAAAAGACTTCCATTTTTGGAGGTCTTTTTTTGTTTGTACCAAAATGCTTTTCGGCAATTTAATTTTTATCACTCTTTGAATATGGTTTAACTTTTAGAAAATTAATAATTGCAGTTGAATTTATTTGCATATTTTTAAACTTATAGGTTCAAACAATAACACCCAATCACAAAAATTGGTAGTAAATAGATTATAGCATGATTCTTTCATCTCATATAAAAAAGCACACTTGGTTTTCAGGTGTGCTTTTGTTTTTCCTTCTTATTTTTTGCAAATCTGGAATTACTCAATATAATCTTGTTCCTAACCCAAGTTTTGAGCAATTTACTATTTGCCCATCTGCAATAAAAAGTGATAAACCTGATATTTGGTATAAGCCAGATAAAGGAGGAGCTGCATATCGAAATAATTGTTCACAATTGACTACGGCAGGTGTACCTTATCATTTTACCGTAGGAGGAACGGGTTTTCAATATCCCAGAATAGGTTTTGGCTACGTTTTTATGTTTTATTACAACACTGGTAGTCATAATTATTTTCAAATTAAGTTAAAGGATAGCTTAAAAGCTGGACATTGTTATTATAGCGAATGCTACGTTAACCTTAGTAATCCCTTTAAACTAGCTTGTAATAATCAAGGAATTTTGTTGACTAGGCAAGCCATATATGTTGATACTGCAAATGCGGCTATGATTTTACCAGCCAATCCACAAATAGTGAATTATGGCAACTCAATTATTTCAGACACTTTGAATTGGGTAAAGGTAAGTAGTGTATTTACTGCTTCGGGAGGAGAACAATATCTAACCTTAGGTAATTTTAAAGATGATAATAATACCAGTTTTAAAGTGGTAAATCCCACAGGCGGATATAAGGGTGCTGCTTATTATGTTGATGATGTGTCTCTGTATGCCTTAGACAGCTTTCCCTTAAAAGCAGATGCTGGCCCAGACACCACGATAACCTTAGGGGACAGCGTGTTTATAGGTAGCCTCACCAATGGCATACCCAACATAACGTGGTACAACATGGCCGGTAATGTAATAGACACTGGCAGGCCAGGGTTTTTTGTTCACCCAACTGTTACTACCAGCTACATCATAGAGCAAACGGTTTGTGGGTATTACAGCAGGGATACGGTGACAGTGACGGTGAATGTAATGCCGCTGCATTGGTTGGGGTTAAGCCTCACCCCCGGCCCCTCTCCCTGGGGAGAGGGGAGGAAAACCACATTGCTACGTTGGCAAACTGCCAATGAGTTTAATGTTAGCCATTTCAACATACAGCGCAGCTACAGAGGTACGAATGAGTTTGAAAATGTGGGGCAGGTGTCAGCAAACAATAAACCGTATAACGAATATAGTTTTGTGGATGACGAGGTAAATGTAACAGCTTCGTGGGTGTTGTACCGTTTGCAGAGTGTGGATAAAGACGGAATGAGGAGTTATTCTGAAATAAGAAGGGTTAGGTTTGAAAATGATAAAGCCAGATTACTAGTATATCCCAACCCTACTACCGGAATACTCAATATTGAATATAAAGAGATAAAAGGGGTAAGTCTTATGGATGTCACAGGCAGGGAAATTATGAAAAAAGCATGGCATGATGGCGGAAACAAAATTCAGTTAGATATAAGCAATTTACCGAGAGGATTATACATTATCAAAGCAGTCAACTCTGATACTAATATTCAATCGCAAAAGTTTATTAAAAACAATCGATAACATGGTTCACCTATTTCAACATCAAAAGCATACATGTGTCACGGGTATGCTTTTGATGTTTTGTTGCATTATTTTTAAAGAAACAAATGCGCAAAACAATTTAGTACCGAACTCAAGTTTTGAACAATATACTATTTGTCCCGTTGGTACAATAGACGATAAGCCTGATTATTGGTATAAACCGGATAAGCGCGGGGCTGGTTATTTAAATAGCTGTGCTGGTGATAGTGGAACTAACACTGTTCCGTACCATTTCACATTAGGCGGAACTGGGTTTCAATATCCACACTTGGGAAATGCTTATGTAGGAATGTTTTATAGAAATGGGGGTAATCGTCGAAACTACTTCCAGGTACAACTAAATGATAGTTTATTGGCAGGCAAATGCTATTATGCAGAATGCTATGTTAATGCAAGCAATCGTTTTGAAATTGGTTGTAATAACCAATCAATCCTTTTAACCAATGATCCGATTTATGCAGATACATTAAACGGGATTAAAATTATTTTAGCTAATCCGCAAATCACTAATTATAATAACCCAATCATTATTGATACCTTAAACTGGATAAAAGTTAGCGGTGTATTTACATCCCAGGGTGGCGAGCAATATTTGACCATTGGTAATTTCAGGGATGATAATAACACCCCGTATATAAGATTTCAGACGCCCGGTTCAGGTTATGATGGTGCCGCTTACTATGTGGATGATGTTTCTGTGTACGCCTTAGACAGTTTCCCCCTCAAAGCCGATGCAGGCTTAGACACCACAATAGCCTTAGGGGACAGTGTGTTCATAGGCAGCCTAACCAATGGCATACCCAACATAACGTGGTACAACATGGCGGGCAATGTGATAGACACCGGCAGACCGGGGTTTTTTGTTCATCCAACTACTACTACCAGTTATATCATAGAGCAAACGGTGTGTGGGTATTATAGCAGGGATACGGTGACAGTAACGGTGAATGTAATGCCGTTGCATTGGTTGGGGTTAAGCCTCACCCCCGGCCCCTCTCCAACTCCGTTGGAGAGGGGGGACGTTTTGCTCCGGTGGCAAACTGCCAATGAGTTTAATGTTAGCCATTTCAACATACAGCGCAGCTACAGAGGTACGAATGAGTTTGAAAATGTGGGGCAGGTTAAGGCGAATAACAAGCCATACAACCAATACACCTATTTAGATGAACCACCGAGAAACGAGAAACAAGAAACGGTCTTATACCGCATTCAAAGCATAGATAAAGATGGTCAAAGAAGTTATTCACCAATTAGGCGAATAAACATGAACCATTCAAAAGTAAACATGATTATTTACCCCAATCCGGCAAAAGATCATTTCATTGTTGAAAGCAATAACGCAAATACAATCAATGTACTAAATTGGATAGGGCAGTCAGTGCTACAACTTTATCATATTTCCAACAAACAAACCATTTCTACAAAAGGTTTTCCCAAGGGGTTATATAGTGTTCAGTGTATTCAAAAAAATGGCGGGGTGCTTACAGGAAGGGTGGTAGTGGATTAGGTTCTAGAAACCCTTCACTTTCCCTAACTTCGCCCTATGCCTAAAAAATTGTTTTTACTCGATGCTATGGCACTTATTTACCGTGCCTATTATGCCCTTATACGCAGCCCACGCATTACCAGCAAAGGCCGCAATACCAATGCACAGTTTGGGTTTACTTCCACACTCATTGACCTAATCAACAAAGAGAAGCCTACTCATCTTGCCGTTTGTTTCGATACCGAGGCGGCAACAGAGCGACATACCGATTTTGCAGAATACAAAGCCAACAGGCAGGCTGCACCTGAAGACCTCATAAGCGCCATTCCTGATATCAAAAACCTGATCAAAGCCTTTAACATTCCCGTGGTGGAATTGGATGGTTATGAAGCAGATGATGTAATAGGAACCGTAGCATGGCAGGCGGCTGACATGGGTTATGAAGTATTTATGGTTACGCCAGATAAAGACTACGGACAGTTGCTTATACACGAAAACGTGTTCATTTATAAACCCCCGTACCAAACCAATAAAGAAGAAATTCTGGATGCAAAAAAAATCTGCGAGAAATGGGACATTGCCCGGGTGGAACAAGTGGTGGATATGCTCGGCCTTATGGGTGATGCGGTGGACAACATTCCCGGCATAGCCGGAATAGGAGAAAAAACTGCCTGCAAACTGCTGAAGGAATACGATAACCTGGAAAACATTTTGGCGAATGCCGACAATATAAAAGGTGCGGTGGGAGAAAAAATCCGCAATGGAAAAGAAGCGGCTATTATGAGTAAAAAACTGGCCCGCATTATTACCGAAGTCCCCGTTCAGTTTCACGAAGAAGACTACAAACTGAAAGAATGGAACAAGCCTGAACTTAAAGAACTCTTCAACGAACTGGAGTTCAAAGCATTGGGCAAACGCATATTGGGCGAAGATTTTAGTGTATTTGAAAAAGCGGCTCCTACCGCTGCCGGTGGGCAAATGGATATGTTTGGTGTTGTGACAGAAAGTACAGTAACAGAAGAAACAGTTGCAGCAAACACAGAGGAATCTACAGAAGCTGCTGGACTCACAGCCGACAAAAACCTGGGCAATACACCGCACAACTACACACTGATTGATACAGAAGAAAAAATAAAACAACTTGTTGCTGAACTGATGGTTCAAAATGAAATCAGTTTTGATACAGAAACTACCGGTACTTATGCGCATGATGTAGAATTGGTTGGTTTAAGTTTTTCTTATAAAACCGGCGAAGGCTATTATATTCCTTGTCCACCTTCGGCAAATGAAACGCAGGCTATATTGCAACACTTCAAACCGCTGTTTGATGATGCTTCAAAAAAATGGATTGGTCAAAATATAAAGTATGACCTTATTGTGTTGAAGTGGTATGGCATTCTATTGGCCGGACAGTTTTTCGATACTATGTTGGCGCATTATCTAATAGAACCCGAAGGCCGCCGCAGCATGGACTACCTAAGTGCCCAATACCTGCATTACGAGCCCTTACACATAGAAGAACTGATTGGGAAAAAGGGTAAAAATCAGTTAAGCATGAAAGATGTAGAGTTGGAGAAAATAAAGGAATATGCAGCAGAAGATGCAGATATTACCCTTCAGTTAAAAAATACTTTTAGTCCAATGCTTGCACAAAAGAGTGTGCAAAAAGTATTTGATGAAGTAGAAATTCCGCTTTTGAATGTGTTGTTGGATATGGAGTATGAAGGCGTTTTGATAGACAAAGAATTTTTAAACACTTACTCCAAACAATTAGAAAAAGAAGCAGCAACTTTTGAGGAGAATGTATATGCCACAGCCGGCGTTCGTTTTAACCTGGCTTCGCCAAAACAATTGGGCGAAGTATTGTTTGAAAAATTAAAACTTGACCCGAAAGCCAAAAAAACAAAAAGCGGTCAATACGCCACAGGCGAAGATGTATTGCAAAAACTAGCGAGTGAACACAAGATAGTAGATGACATTCTCGGCTTCAGAGAACTGACCAAACTCAAAAGCACTTATATAGATGCACTGCCGCTGATGATTAACCGCAAAACGGGTAGGGTTCATACTTCCTACAATCAGGCAATTGCAGTTACAGGCAGATTAAGCAGCAACAACCCCAACCTTCAAAACATACCAGTACGAACAGAAAGAGGTCGCGAAATTAGAAAAGCATTTATACCACGAGATGAAAATCATTTGCTGATAAGTGCCGATTATTCGCAGATAGAACTCCGCATTGTAGCCGCCATAAGTGGCGACCCCAACATGTGCGAAGCTTTTAAACAAGGGAAAGACATCCACACTGCAACTGCTGCAAAAGTATATAACATAGAAGAAGCCGATGTTACGAAAGAAATGCGCTACAAAGCCAAGAGCGTAAACTTCGGCATCATATACGGACAAGGTGCTTTTGGTCTGGCAGAAAATTTGAAAATCAGCCGCAGCGAAGCAAAGGAAATCATTGATAACTACAAAAAGCAGTTTCCAAACATTCAGCAGTACATGGATGAGCAAATGAAATTTGCACAAAAGAATGGTTATGTGGAAACACTGCTGGGGCGCAAACGTTGGCTTAAAGACATCAACAGCGCCAACTTTACCGTAAGGGGTTATGCTGAGCGCAACGCTATCAACATGCCCATACAAGGCACAGCCGCCGACATGATTAAACTGGCCATGATTAAAATCCATAAAACATTTAAAGACCGCAACTTTAAATCAAAAATGATTTTGCAAGTACACGATGAATTGGTTTTTGATGCATGGAAAGATGAAGTGGACATCATTAAGCCAATCATTATTGAGTGTATGCAAAGTGCATTACCCCTGCCAAACGATGTACCGGCCAATGCTGAAATCGGTGTTGGGGAGAATTGGTTGGAGGCGCATTAGGTAGTAGCATGATTTTAGGAGTAGGATGTAAGACAGAAAAAACCTGCATTAGTTTCTTAACTTTAAATTTCAAACAATTGTATGGAGGTCAATATTGAAACATTGCTGGCTTTGCCACAAAAAGAAAGAAAGAAAATTGCAGAACAGTTGTGGGATAGTCTTTCACCGGCAAGCACATTAACTAAGGAAGACAAAAATACTATTGACATTCTGGATAAAAGATGGATTGACCTTCAAGCGGGTAAATCAAAAGTTTATACATCCTTAGAAATGAAAAGTATTGTTGACAAACATAGAAAGTCAGCAAAGTGAACAAAAGGTTTACTGTAAAATAGGTTGAGGAATTCTGGGAAGATTTAAAACCGGCAATTGACTGGTACGATGAAATTTCTAAACCATTAGGCTAAAATTTTTAGGGTAAAGTCATTACAACTTTGTCCCGCTGTATCCGTTGTTCCTTTGTGTGAAACAAAATATTAAGATCCCCTTAGTTTCCCACTTTAAAAATGCTAAGACATAAATTTTTATCCAAACAATAAAGCCGACTGCCGTTGAAGTTTATTTTAGAAAACCTGTTAAGATTATCAAATGCTTTGTAACTAAACATTTGCAATAAAGAGGGTTTATAAACCATTATGTAATTACTATCTCTCCCCGTTATTGTTTTTTTATCTATTACCTGTACGTCTTTGTATTGAATGATTGGAAAAACATTCTTTCTTCCGCCATAATAGTCCAATACAATTAAGCCTTTCATTTCATCATACATATAGAGCTGCCCATCTCTGTCATACATGGCAGATGGAGAGGGAACAGGGTCAAATACTTGCCTGAAATCAGTTGACTCCAACAAAACCTTTCCAAAATCATCTATCTTTTTAAGTTTACTGTTCAGGTCATCATACACCCATATATTGTTATCATAACTACTTGCTATTGCACTTGACTGAACTATGTTTTGCTTACGCAAATCAATGGTGTTAACTACATTTAATAATCTGTCTAATACTACAATTGTTGAAAAGTCTCTAAAGTAAACCAATACTTTAAGGGGGTTGGTAACATCAAGATAGTAAATGTTGCCAAATCTTTTTACATCATTATAAACAGCTATTGAGTCTCCTTTTGAATTTGTTTTTTTTATTTGATTTCCTGACTGCACCAGGTAAATATTATCCATATTATCTACTGCAAAATCATGAATATCACCATAAATTGTTTTTATTAGCAAAGTATTCAAGGTGCTATCCTGTCCATTGCCGTGCAACATGAGGAAGAAAAAAAATATAACGAAGCAATATTTCAATCGGCGTAAGTTTTAAGTTCAGTTGTCTTTCCATCAAATACTGCGTAAGTAAAATACTTTATCCAGTCTCCAAGATTTATGTAGCGGCTTCTGTCAGTAAGTTTAATATCAAGTGGTAAATGTCTGTGGCCGAATATGAAATAATCAACATGCTCCTTTGCCAATACTTGCCGGCTGTATATTACCAGCCATTCATTTTCTTCGCCCAAAAAAACTTCATCGCTGCTGCCGGTTTTTTTTCTGCTTTTTCTGCTGAAAAAATTTGCCAACCCTATCCCTATTGCAGGGTGAAGTAAACCAAACAACCACTGACAGACAGGGTTTCTAAATACACTTTTCATCATTTTATATCCATGGTCGTGAGGCCCTAAGCCATCTCCGTGACCAATATGAAAACGAACCCCATTCCATTCAAAATCTTTACACTCAAAATACACAGGAATGTTCAATTCTTTTTCAAAATAGCCCCTCATCCACATATCATGATTACCAACAAAAAAGTGAACGGGGATGCCGCTATCGGTAATTTCTGCGAGTTTTCCTAACAGGCGTACATAACCTTTGGGCGTTACATGTCTGTATTCAAACCAAAAGTCAAACATGTCACCAACAATAAAAATTACAGCTGCATTTTCTTTTATGGAGTCAAGAAAGGAAACTATTTTTTTTTCTCTCTTCAGGCTGCTTTCATAATCAGGAGAACCTAGATGAAAATCTGAAAGAAAATATATTTTTTTTCCGGGGGCTAATTGCATTCAGATCAGAGTTTACTTTTCTGATGTATAAAGTCAAACACATCCCCCGAAGGAATAACAGGTTGATCATCTATCTCACCGGTGTACCAATAGATCCATGCCTCTGTGGTTGTATCATTACAATATACCGTTACTTTTTTCCGCTCATATAGCTGTACATCATCTTCGTCAGGTGTAAGCCCTTCGTATTCATCCAACTGACCAATTGCCCACGAAAATTCTGCCGGTTTTTTATGGGCATATAGTTCGCCTATGATATAACTTTCCTCTTCTATAGGAACAGCAGCAGGATAGCTTCCTAAATCATATAACTTTCCTTTTACTTTGGCGTGGCCTGTAAGTGTAAAATGTTTACTGATATAACCATAAGCGGGATTTTGAAAACCGCTTCTTAATGAACCGTATACAAATATGTTTGTTAGAATATTTTCCATAGTATAAAGATAAAGAAGTTTATAGTTTTTGGAATAAGAATGAGTTTTGTGTAACGGGCATTTGGTCAACGATTGGGCTTATGAGGCTGCATGCCCCTCAAGTTTTGCGGGGTCGCACGTCTGTAGGGTATATTTTTAATTTGTTTTTTTCCAGCCCCAATTACGCCAAACCCAATTTTGCCATTAAGCTTTCTTCAGCAAGTTAGTCCGTAGTTAATCGTAAGCCTGTTATTTTGTCTCCACTTAATCCAACCTGACTTAATTATTTTCTTGCTTTGGTTGCAGTCAAGTATTTTATTTGTTCTTATGCGAAGCCATTCGCCTTTAATTTCAAGAGCTTCAAAACAATCGGTCTTTTCAATTCGCTTTATAGTTAGAGCACTCTCCGACGGGGAGGCTTTAATTTCAAGATTGAATTCCGGGTTTTTTTCTATAGCTGTAGTTTCTTTAGTCAAAAAAATATTCCATTTAACAAACTTATTTGTTAGGTCTGACTTCATCCAAAGAGTAGTACCTTTTTCATTATCAACCAATACTCGATACCATTTTCCGATTAAAGTATCTACCCTTATTAAAAAAATGCTATAGTCCAACCAAATTCCTTCTGGTTTAAACCAAGTTGTCACTTTTAAATGGTTTTTGATAACAAATTCCCCATCCTTATCCTTAGTTACCGTAATTGTCTTCGGCAAAAATTTAGAACTTGTATCATTGAAAAATTTTAGTGTAGGCAATCTTTTAAAATCAATTTTCAAAATTCCTTGTCCGAGGTTTATGTTCTTCTGCCCTAACGTTACCAAAGGAAATAGAAGGATAGCCATAATGAGGATCTTCAGCGTTTGAGGTTTTCTAAACTTACGGGCAACTCTCATTTTGCTATATAAATTTAATTGAAATGATTATTCCATTTTCCCTACAATCAAACGGCTTTATTGGCAAGCCATTTTTATTTCACATCATCCACCAAAAAAACATACACCTCTTTAGGCCCATGCACACCTACTACCAATGTTTTTTCAATGTCTGCTGTACGGCTTGGGCCTGTAGCAAGACTTATCATAGAGGGTAATTTACCGGCGTATTTTTCTTTAATAAGTTGTATGGCATCTTTTATATCGTACACCAACTGACTTGTATAAGCAATGCATATATGTATGGGGGCATACACACTCACTGTTCTTCCACTTTCGGTAGCGGAGCTTAATAAAATACTTCCAGTACGTGCTACAAGGGACTCACAGGTTGTAATGCTTGCACTGCAATTGGTTAGATCTGTTGAATACTCGCTTTCAAAACCTGCAAGTTTTAGCATCTCTTTTACCTTTACTTCGCTGCAATAAAGATTTTTCAATTTGTGTGCATCCTTCAGCTTTTGAAGTTGTACTCCCAATTCTTTTTCATTTTCACAAAAAGAAAACCTGCCCAACAGACTGGTAAAGGTTTCTCCAAATTCAATTTCAAGCTCTTTTTGAGAAGGTTGAAATACACTATTGTTTCCTTCAGATTGGGGAAATGGAACAGGCGCCGGATGTGTCAGCGCCTGTCTTATACTTTTTAAAATTGTTTCTTTTGCGGTTGAAACGCTCATTATGCTACAATTTATCAGCTATTATTAGAAAAATCAATAATCGTTTTTTCAGGAGGGGCGCTTAATTCCGAATTACTGTCCTTGTGTGCAATTACGTCTAAGAGCTTTTTTTCTTCGTAAGGTCTTTTGCCTATCAGTGCCTCTACATCACTTTGAAAGAGTACCTCTTTTTCCAGCAGTTGCTTGGCCAATATTTCAACCTGTGCTTTCTTTTCAGTAAGCAATTGTTTGGTACTTACGTAAGCACCGGCAATCAACTTTCTTACTTCCTCATCTATCATTTTACCCGTCTCTTCGCTATATGGTTTGGTAAAGGTATTGTCCTGACTTGGGTCGTAGTAACTTATGTTTCCAACTTTATCATTCATACCATATACAGTTACCATAGAATATGCCATTTTGGTAATCTGCTGCAAATCGTTGCTTGCGCCGGTAGATATTTTACCAAAGAAAATTTCTTCTGCTGCTCTTCCACCAAGTGTCATACAAATCTGATCAAATAACTGATCGGTATTGTACAGATATTGTTCTTTAGGGGTGTATTGTGCATAACCTAAAGCCGCAGTACCTCTTGGTACAATAGTAACTTTAAGTAGCGGATAAGCATGTTCCAAAAACCATCCGCAAATAGCATGGCCTGCTTCGTGATAAGCAATAATTTCTTTTTCTTCAGGAAGAATTATTTTATTCTTTTTCTCCAATCCACCTATTACCCTGTCAATAGCATCCTGAAAATCGCTCATATCAACAGAATCCTTGTTTTTTCTTGCAGCAATCAATGCAGCTTCGTTACATACATTGGCAATATCTGCCCCGGCAAAACCCGGTGTTTGTTCAGCAAGTTTATGTATGTCAAGGGTTTCAGAAATTTTAATAGGCTTCAGGTGAACATTGAATATTGCTTCGCGACCCTTTACATCGGGGCGGTCTATGCTTATTTGTCTGTCAAACCGACCCGGTCTTAACAAAGCAGTATCTAATACATCAGGTCTGTTGGTAGCAGCAAGTATGATAATACCTATGTCAGTACCAAAGCCGTCCATTTCAACAAGTAACTGATTAAGTGTATTTTCCCTTTCATCATTACTCATAATTGCATTTCTGCCTCTTGCCCTTCCTATTGCATCTATCTCATCTATAAAAATAATACATGGCGCTTTTTCTCTTGCCTGCTTAAACAAATCCCTAACCCTGCTTGCCCCTACCCCTACAAACATTTCTACAAAATCACTACCACTAAGGCTAAAGAAGGGAACCTGTGCCTCACCCGCCATAGCTTTTGCCAATAATGTTTTACCTGTTCCCGGAGGGCCCACAAGCAATGCACCTTTTGGAATTTTGCCTCCAAGCGCAGTATATTTTTTAGGATTTTTAAGAAAATCCACAATTTCCATTACTTCTACTTTGGCTTCGTCAAGACCTGCAACATCTCCAAAGTTGATGTTTACTCTTGTTCCTTTTTCAAACAAAGTGGCTTTTGATTTACCAATATTAAAAATACCACCCGGGCCGCCACCACCCGATGGGCCACCCATTTTGCGCATCAGCAAAATCCATAAACCTACAAATAGAGCTATGGTAACAAACGTATTTAAAACTGGGCCGTACCATTCACCTTCATTCGTTACATTTTCAGGTACTTTTTGTATAGCATGAAAATTTGCAAGGGTATCTTTAAAAAACTGTGTTTGACTCGAATTGTAACTTTCCCAATCAGTAACAGTAAATTCAAAATGAGGTCCTTTATTTACTCCGGTAGAGGTTTTCTTTATTTTGCCTTCATAAAAAGATTTGTTCAGGCTGTCTGTTTTAATAAAAACCCTAACCATTTCCTTATTTTTTATAAGGTCAAGTTTATCAACATCTCCTTGTGCCAGCATTTTTTGGCGAAACTCCAATTCAGTTGTTTTCTGTGCATCAGGAGACAAATTAATAAGGTTTGCACTTATTAATATGACTGCAATAATTGCATAGATCCAATAAATACTGAATTTGGGTCCTTTTTTCAAAGGTTTATCATCACTTCCGGGTAAACCCGGAATACTTCTAAAATCTTTTTTTATTTTTTTCTCGTCTTGTGCCATGGTTCTATTATCTATAAAAAGTAGATAAAGCTTCTTTAATTAATTTTTATTTTTTTAAATTATCCGATATGTTCTTCAGATGGAGCATCACTCCACATTTCTTCCAATTGATAAAACTTTCTTGATTCGGGCATCATAACATGTACTACAACATTTACATAGTCTATAAGTACCCATTGAAGCGCCTGGTAGCCTTCATGTTTATATGCAAGTTCGTCGCAGTTTTTCTTAACTTCTTCTTCCACAAATTCGCCTATAGCCCTTACCTGCTGTGGATTGCTGGCTTCGCAAATGATGAAAAAGTCAGAAACTGCCTCGTGTATTTTTCGCAGATCAAGGGAGATTATTTTTTTACCTTTCTTTTCCTGAATTGCTTTTATAATAGTTTTAAAAAGCTTTGAGTTTCTGGTAAGTTTTGTAGCCGGATTTTTTTTACGGGCTGCTAATAATGATAATGGTTCCAATAATATTAAATGTTTAAATGAACAATATTATAGTCATGAATAGGATATAACGCCTCTTTTTGAATATAGTTTTACGGGCTTTGCCAGTAGGATTTATATTTGTCAAAAATAATGATTCTTTGCCACGTTTAACACCAATTGGCGTACCATTCGTAGAAATAGGCACAGTTGACAGTTCCAACAACTATGCCATGCGGCAGATTCAGGCACAAATGGCAGAACATGGAACGGTGTATTTTGCGCATTATCAGACTAATGGAAAAGGGCAAAGAGGAAAGAATTGGAACGCTCAACCCGGCGATAATATTACTTTTAGCTGTGTATTAGTGCCTGATACGTTATCAATTGATAATAAATTTGTTATAAGTGCATGTATTGCCCTTGCATGTTATGATTTATGTACTGCGTTAGTTAAAGATAATATATCAATAAAGTGGCCAAACGATATCTATTGGAAGGACAGAAAGGCAGGTGGCATATTAATAGAAAATGTACTACAGGGCAAAGATTGGAAATATGCTGTTGCAGGGATTGGTTTAAATATTAACCAAACTTTGTTTTCTGATGAAATATTTAATCCGGTATCAATTAAGCAAATAACAGGAAAAGATTACGATCCAATTACCTTAGCAAAGGAGTTATGCCAATACTTAAATGTACGGTGGAGCATGATGTTGAATGGTAAACAAAACCAATTAATACAGGAATATATTGGTCACTTATATAAGTTGAATGAAATGACAACTTTTAAAGTGGATGATACCTGTTTTACAGCCAAAGTAAGAGGTGTGAATAAGCAAGGGGAATTAATAATAGATAACGGAAAAGAATCTGCCATACCACATGGTACCGTAGAATGGGTTTTGCAACCACCAAAACACATCTAATTCAGCAGGCTTTTTCCCATTAAGTCTCGTGCAATATTACAAAAATGGGCGGGTACATAGACTTCAATATCTCCAAAGTTTAAATAGCTGCTATCTTGCTTATTAACTATCATCACCGGCACATTATTTTCCTCCAACATACCTTTTACAATACTTGCCTGCGGCAGATTTGGTGTTGAATAAATTTTTAACCATTGATTCATAGTGCTAAATAATCATTGTCTTCATCAGTCATAAATTTGGGAAATACTTCATTGCTTTTTTTCCTAATTACATTTATCATTAACAGGCTTATTACCAAACCTGCAATGGCCATATAAACGGGCGGCATATAATTATCATCCGACATTTTTTTTAAAAGTTCACTCCTTTCACCAAAATATACAGCCATTAATGCCATTCCGTTATTGATAAAATGAATTGTAATGGTGTACCAAAGATTGCGGGTAAAATAATAAACAGTTCCTAAAAGCAGGCCTAAAAAGAATATTGGAATAATTTTTAGCATTGTACCGTGAAGTAGTGCAAAAACAATAGCAGAAACCAAAATGCCAATCCATGGTCTGTTGCTTAATCTTATTAGTACTTTTTGAAAGGCACCTCTGAAAAAAAGCTCTTCACAAACTGCGGGTAGCAGCGCCATAATAAACAAATTGATAAAAAAATCACCCAAAGAGGGCATTTGAAGAAAAATTTTCAACGCTCTTTCATACCGGCCTTCTGTCTGATCAATATATTTTTGAAAAGAACCAAAATGTAAATTACTATTAAAATATCCTATATATCCTATAAATGGCTGTATAAATATAAATAATAACAGAACAGCCAACATAATACTTATAGATAAATGAGGCTGTAACCCAATGTAAGGCAATGATTTAGGCGATGAGTAATATCCAAAAAGTAAAGCCGGCAAAAGAAATGAGAGAATGGCCGAGAATAATTGAGCAAGTTTAAATTTTGTGATTATTTCTGGTGATACGGTTGCTGTTTTGTCAAGCATAATGGTATATACATCCTGAAAATAGAAATAAGAAACAATGGAAGAAAGCAAAAAACAACCTCCTGCAAATGCAAGAAAAGCTAATAAGTGAATACCCGATGGTTGGTATTTTAAGTAAGTGTTCATAAACGGGAGGAAATAAGATTGTAAATTTGCTTTTGTTCGTTTTTAATTAATAGTGCCGCAAGATACGATGCAACTGAATTATTGCAGGTTGTAGTCATACAATTACTTGTGTGTTTAAAGAATTCATAGTTTATGGTTTCAATTGGTAATATACAACTTCATGGTTTTCCGTTATTGTTAGCACCAATGGAGGATGTTAGTGATCCACCTTTCAGAGCAGTTTGTAAAGAAAACGGTGCAGATCTTATGTACACCGAGTTCATCAGTAGCGAAGGGCTAATAAGAGATGCAATCAAAAGCCGTAAAAAGCTTGACATTTTTGATTACGAAAAGCCGGTAGGAATTCAAATATTTGGCGGCGATGAAGAAAGCCTTGCACTTGCTGCAAAAATTGTGGATGTAACTAATCCGGATTTGCTTGATATTAATTTCGGTTGCCCGGTTAAAAAAGTTGCCTGCAAAGGAGCAGGTGCAGGTGTATTAAAAGATATAGACCTTATGGTTAGATTAACCGATGCGGTTGTGAAATCAACATCTTTACCTGTAACCGTAAAAACAAGATTGGGTTGGGATGAGGATACCAAAAACATAGAAGAAGTAGCCGAACGTTTACAGGACGTGGGTATTAAAGCCCTTGCCATTCATGGTAGAACCCGCAGCCAAATGTATAAAGGCGATGCAGATTGGACTCTTATTGGAAAAGTAAAAAATAACCCAAGAATAAAAATTCCCATTTTTGGCAATGGCGATATTGACAGCCCTCAAAAAACAGTAGAGTATAAAAATCGTTATGGAATTGACGGCATAATGATAGGCCGTGCCGCTATCGGTTACCCTTGGATTTTCAGAGAAATTCATCACTATATGGCTACAGGTGAATTGTTGCCTCCGCCAACTGTAGAGGAACGGGTTGCAGTTAGTAAAAACCATTTACGCAAATCAGTGGAGTGGAAAGGGGCCGTGGTAGGTATAAATGAAATGAGAAGACATTATACAAACTATCTGAAAGGGTTGCCCGGTATAAAAGAATACAGGCTGCGATTGGTAACATTAAAAGAAGTAGAAGAGGTAGAAGCAGTTTTGGACGAAATAGGGCAACACTACAAAGGTTTTGAAGTAGAGCGATACCCTATTATTATTGAAAACTATCATGAGCATTGCCCGGTATAATTTTTAATAAAAAGGAATTAAATTTGAAGTAAATCAGCAAAATGTCAGTGGCAGCTAAAATATTACCACACTACACCTATAATGAATGGGTAAACTGGGAAGGGCGTTGGGAAATTATTGATGGTATTCCTTATGCAATGAGTCCTGCCCCAATACTCAGGCATCAGCATATTGCAAATAATTTAGGTGTTGAATTTGGTATAGCACTTAAAAAGTGTAAGCATTGCAAGGCGCTTCAGGCTTCTGATTATAAAATTGCGGACGATATTATTATTCAACCCGACTTCCTGATAGTTTGTAAGGGTATAACTAAACAATATTTAGATTATCCCCCTTCTTTGGTGGTTGAAATATTATCCCCTTCCACCGCACTCAAAGACAGACATACCAAGTTTGGTATTTATGAAAAGGAGAAAGTTTGCTATTACCTAATTATTGACCCGCAAAAAGAAGAAATAGAAATTTATTTATTGAATAAAGAAGGTGCTTACGAATTAGCATTGCAGGGCAAAAACATCAGCTATACTTTTACTTTTGAAGATGAATGCAATGCTGTTATTGACTTTGCGGAAATTTGGTAATAATAAGTTGCTTATGGTTCATTTCATTTTAAAATATTCACAATCACAATTTTATTTTATGCTACAAAGAATTTTCGTGTTCATACTTTTCATTGGTTTATTTACTTCCTGTAAAAAAGAATCAACCACAACTCCTACCTACAATCTTGTATTCAAATTCAAATTTGATAGTACCCAACAACGGTTAAATGGATTAGGTCAACCATCGGTTATGCCTGCGGGTCATGCAGGTCAGCACCCGTTGTTTAACGAAATGAGTGCTCATTACATTGAACTGGCACCCACTGCAACAACACAGCTTGGGCAAGGGGCCATTTTATATAAGGCGACCGAAACAACTGCCGGCGGTGAATCTGCAATAGATTTTTCAAATTCTAACAAAGCCGGAAATGGATCAGTTTTTTATACTATTCCCATAAGTTCTGTAACCAAAGGAACCTATGAATGGCTACGTATATCATTAGCCTATCAAAATTATGATGTCAAATATCGGGTTGATACTACTATTAGTGGCTTTAATATTAATCAGGAAAATACCGGAACTATTGCATCTTTTATAGGCTTCAATACCTACATATCTAGCTTTAAAATTAAGGACCAAACAGTATTAGTTCATGGCAATCGGAAACAAGGATTTTGGGGATTTGAATCGGCTATCACTGTAGGCGGAACATCATATCCTTTACTGGATTCAGCACAGGCTCCTGCAGGGGCAACTACGGTTGTTAATCCAATTTCAGCAACATCTCCTATTCCTGCAGGTTCATGTGTAGTAACTGCACAGATAAAACCCGGAAAGCTTACAATTACAGGAAATGAGACCAATGATATTGTGGTTGAAGTTTCTCTATCAACCAACAAGAGTTTTGAGTGGCAAGACAACATTTCCAACGGAAAATGGGAGCCACTTAAAGGTGAAAAAGTAGTTGATATGGGAATTAGGGGAATGATACCTACGGTGCAGTAGTTTGGTTAATTGGTTAACGAAACCAATGTTGTGCGTAACCTTATTGAAGGTTATCAGTGAGAAATTTCTTCAGTTCAGTTTGTTTAATATTTTTAAAAAGAATTTTTCCTTCACTATCCAACAAAAAAGTAGTTGGAAATGAATTCACATAGATACTTTTGGCAAATGCGCCATTCTTATCCCATAGTTGTTTCCAATTCAAACCGTGCTTTGGAATAGCATTTAACCAGTCATTTTTATCATTTTCAGTATCTATTGAAATACCTACTATGGTTAAGTTTTTGTCCTTAAAACTTTCATATGTTTCTTTTAGTGCAGGAAATTCAGCAATACATGGTCCGCAGTGACTATACCAAAAATCTATCAAGGTAAATCTCTTGGGCTTATGTTTGATCTGTTCCAGACTCCCTTCCATTGACAGAAGATTTATGATAGGGAATGTTTTGCCTATACTTGTAAGTTTAGCCTCCTTTAAGCCTTTTATTAAAGCAGTGCCACTTTTGGTTTTCTTTAAAGAACTGCTTAATAATGAAGCGGATGCTTCATAACTTTCCCTATATCCCTTAGGACTAAACCTCTCAATAAGCTGCCATAAACCTACATATGAACTGGGATTTTGTGTAATGTACTTATTAATAATGCTATCATATAATATCCCTAATTCTCTTCCCCAATTTGTCAGTCTATCTTTTTCTGCTTGTGGTACTTTCCCATCATATTTTTTATAAAGTTTCTGATCTTCATTTACAACGCTTTCATAACCATCAGAGATTATTTTATAGAACGGAACAAATTTATTTACAAATTCTTCATTGACTTTCGAACCGATTACGATAGGCGTTTTATAATTAATAGTGTCAATAGAACACACAAGATGTTGTTTACCTTTCTCGATAAAGAACATTTCTGTATGGGCTCTTTTCGTACCGGCAACGAAAAAAGCTTGTAACGCATGTGGATAGGCAAGGGTACCCGAAAATTTAAATTCCCCATTGGCAATTTCGGCTATTCTTGAATTAAGGGATATATCAGTATATTTTCCACCACCCACCACTTTGAAGATTTCAACTGAACCTGTATCAATCCCCTCAATTTTTCCTGTTAACTCAAAGGGGTATCTTTGGCAAGAAGAAGATATATAAATGCACCATGAAGAGAGGAATAGAACTAAATATTTCATTCTTAGTTTTTAACGGTTGAAAGTCTTTTATTGTTTACGCACAACTTATTTTTTGGTTTTTATTAATGTGCTTCAATATTGTAGACATTTTCTTACATCTTGATACTTACATCTTGCTACTTACTACTAATATCTTGCTACTTTATCACCCCCAACTCTTTTCCAACTTTTATAAAAGCAGCAATTGCTTGATCTAAATGCTTTTGCTCATGTGCTGCACTCAACTGTACACGAATGCGGGCAAGGCCTTTTGCAACAACCGGGAAAAAGAATCCGATTACATACACACCTTCATCCAACAGTTTGGCTGCAAAGTTTTGGGCTACGGTTGCCTCATACAACATGATAGGGACAATGGGGTGATCTCCGGGTTTAATATCAAATCCGGCTTCCGTCATTTTTGTACGGAAATATTTGGTGTTGCTTTCCAGTTTATCTCTAAGTTCTGTTGTTTCTGTTAGCATATCCAACACAGCTATCGATGCACCCACAATACTTGGAGCCACTGTATTGCTAAACAAATATGGCCGGCTACGCTGACGAAGCATTTCCACAATTTCCTTTTTTCCGCTGGTAAATCCTCCACTTGCGCCGCCTAATGCTTTACCCAAAGTGCCGGTTATAATATCAATGCGGCCCATTACATTTCTGTATTCATGAGTACCACGGCCGGTCTTGCCAAGAAAGCCGCTGCTGTGGCATTCATCTATCATTATTATAGCATCATATTGATTCGCCAGGTCACAAATTTTGTCCAGTTGGGCAATGGTGCCATCCATACTGAAAGAGCCGTCAGTTACAATAATTCTGCTACGCAAGTGTTGCGTTTCTTTCAGCTTGGCTTCCAGATCATCCATATTGTTGTGCTCGTAACGATAGCGCTGTGCTTTGCAAAGTCGGACGCCGTCAATGATAGATGCATGGTTCAAAGCATCGCTGATGATGGCATCCTCTTCACCAAACAATGGTTCAAAAACACCGCCATTTGCATCAAAAGCTGCAGCATATAATATGGTATCCTCGGTGCCCAGAAAGTCAGCTATTTTTTGTTCCAGTTCTTTGTGGATGTCTTGCGTGCCGCAAATGAAACGGACGCTACTCATACCATATCCGTGGGTATCTATGGCCTTGTGTGCGGCCTCTATTACTTTTGGGTGAGAGGATAAGCCGAGGTAATTGTTGGCACAAAAGTTCAAAACCTGCTTGCCACCTACAGTTATTTCAGGCCCTTGTTCGCTGGTAATGATCCGTTCTTTTTTAAATAACCCCGCAGTTTCAATTTCGGCTAATTCTTTCCCTATTCTTTCAGAAAATGTTTGATTCATAATGGCTCGTTTTTAGAGTGGCAAAGGTAGGGTTTGGTACATAACGGTTTTCCTTTTTGAATTTGCAAATGATCTCGTTCTTATATTTCCAAAACTATAAAAGCAATATTATTGCACCTTTCAAAAAGTGGCCATGATTATTCCTTTACCACAATCATTTTATCAAGAATTCCTGATTGGTTCTGTAGAATTATTTCATAACAGCCAGATGGTAAATTAAGCGTTGACACAATCTGGTTCGAACCGCTTACAACAGCCTGACTTCTTTTATAAACAACCTGACCGGTGGCATTGATAATTAATAGAGATGCACTATTTAATGATTTCAATATTTTAAAACGAAGTTCATTTCTAAAAGGATTCCCATTTATCAGCAGATATTCACCCGTTGTACTAAACGTAACAAGTTTAGTATCCGAATAACTTTTTACGCCATCATTATTTAGTATTTCGAGTCTATAATAATTTATTTTTTCAGGGCTTTCATCAGTAAGCGTATAGTAATTGCGGGTTTCATTTTGGGCCGTAATGCTTTTTATAGTATGATAATTACTCCCGTTTTCACTTCTTAAAATGTTGAATTGTTTAATATTTTTTTCGTTGGCAGTGGCGAAATTCAGGGCTACTTTATTTTCTTTTTTCGTTGCAGAAAAATTTACAAGCTTCAAGGGTAAAATTGTATTTACGGCAAAATTACCCGAGTAAGTTTGCCCGTTATATACTGCTGAAAACCGCCAAATGCCTGTAGGTGCGTTGGTTGGAAGATAAAAAGTGTTGTACCAATATGAAGCTGCATAAGTAATTGTAAAATTTAGGGTCCAGGAAGCAAATATGCTGTTGTCCGGACGATAAACGGTATTGACTACACTTTGACCGGGAAGTTGATCTCTATAATAAGTTCCAAAAACTATATTGTCACCTCCAACAAAATTTACCTTTTCATTTACTGCCTCTGAACCGGGGCAACTACCAAGACTTGGCGGGGCACTATGTGTCATTATTTTATTTAAGGTGGAAACCCTGTAGGGTTGCTGATTAATCCACCAACTATTGAGACCGTTGAGATTATTACAATTTCCTGCCCATGGATCTACAAGTGTGGTATATGAAGAATTTGTATAAACCTCAAAGTGTAGATGAGGGCCGGTAGAATTACCAGAACTACCCACTATACCTAAATATTCTCCGGTAACAACCGTTTGGCCAACAGCCTTGGAGGTAAGTGAGTTGTTTTTCATGTGCCCGTACCACGCAACAGAACCATCTGCATGCATTATGTATACCGCATTCCAATTGCATGAAGAACTACAAAATGCACAGTTCTGATCAAAATTTCCGTTGCTTTTGCCTATAATTGTCCCGGAGGCAGCGGCTACAACTTCAACCGCATTCTGATCCATTTTCTGCCACATAAATGGCCAGATAAAGATATCCGTTCCTGCATGATTGTAACCTGATGAAAGATCGTAAGTTCTGTTTCCACAATTGTAATCCAGCAAACTGTTTGGATAATTTGGGTTTTGATCTACATAGTTTGAGATACCGCAAAAACCATTGTCATTAAATCCATTAGCCTGTCTTATTGGCCATTCAAAACCTGTAATTTCTGGTTTTTGTACATTTTTAAGTTTGCCTGTGGCTCTTAACTTATGCTCGTTATCTTTAAGCATATTAATAATAGAAAGGCGCTGTTGAGGACTAATTTCATCCCCAATCTCCTTTCCGTAGTTATAACCACCACCTCCATTTGCTGGTAGATTCTGGGCAAAAAGATTTAACCCCAATCCAATAATTAATAATAGGCTGAATAGTCTAGTTTTCATAATTTAAATAATAATAAATGTATAACTATTTTAATTATTTCAAGATTTTGAATAAGAAATTTCAAATTAAAAATAAGTACAAACTTTACTTCTTCAAAAAAAATAAATCTTTAGTGTAACTATTTCAACACTGTATCGTATAACTTACATCAACCAACTGAACAATAAAAGTTAATGACCGAGCAACAATATAACCAATGTGTAAACCTTTATGCCGACAATGTCTTTCGCTTTGTAGTGAAGAATTTGCGGCACGAAGAAGATGCACGGGATATTGTACAAAGTGCCTTTGAGAAAATGTGGATTCACAGAGATGTTGTTGAAAATGATAAAAGTAAATCGTACCTGTTTACGGTGGCTTATAATCAAATGATTGATCACATACGCAAATCAAAAAGGATTAGCCTGACCGATGAATTTAGCGAAACAAGCAAAGGGTTAAGTTTTCAGCAGAATAACAATGTTCAGCACACATTGCATGAAGCGCTTAATAGGTTGAATGAAACACACCGAAGCCTGGTAATGCTAAAAGATTATGAAGGATACAATTACGAAGAAATAGGAAGGATTACAGGACTAAATGAAAGCCAGGTAAAGGTTTACCTGCACAGGGCAAGGCTTGCACTAAGAAATTATCTGGTTAGCAGAGAAAACGTTTTATAATAAGCCGGGAAAAAGAAATTTCTAATACCGCAAAAAAGATAAAAAATGAATATCAACAGGCAAAATTACGAAGAAAGCTTTCTACTATATGTAGATGGTGAACTGCGGCCTGATGAGCGTTTGGCAGTAGAAAGCTTTGTTGCACAAAATCCTGACCTATCAGCAGAATTGGAACTATTAAAGCAGGTTATTTTACAACATCAGGATATTATCTTTCAGGAAAAGGAGCAGCTGTTTAAAAATGAGGCGGGTATTTCTTTATCAAATTATCAAACATACTTTCTGTTATATACAGACAAAGAATTAGGTGCCCGGGATAATAATGAAGTAGAACGTTTTGTATTACAACATCCTCAATTGCAGGATGAATTCACCTGGATACAAAAAACAAAACTTGAACCTGAAAGGCTTGTTTTTAAAGATAAAAAATCACTTTATAGAAGCGAAAAAGAAAGAAGGATTATTCCAATTTTTTGGATGAGGATGAGTGTAGCTGCGGCCATAATTGCAGCAATGGTATTGTCATGGGGCTTATTTCAGAACAATACTACAGTAACAGAACCAATACAAGTTGCAGGTACAAATAAACCGGTTGAAAAAATTATAGATAGAAGCACAACAAATAATGTTGCTAATGTAAATACTCAACCACAAGCAATTGATATAATTCAACCTAAGTCATTGGATGAAGGGGTACAAAAACAAACATCGCTGACTTCAAATAAAGTAAATAAACCCCGAAAAATAAATACAACAAAAGAAAATAATCAGGTGAAGCAAATACTGCAATCACCAACTACAATCACTCAAGAGGAGCAACAACAAAGTCTGGTAAAAGGTGAAACTCAAAAAAATGAAAATAATAAAGAAGAAGTGGCCTTCCAATCAAACAATGAGAAAAAGAATGAACTAAGCAATGAAACCATTAACCAAAGAGATATTATTTCACTGGCAAGCAATCAGACTATAGATGGGCAACCCTCATTGGTGAGCAATACAGTATATCGTGAAGTAGATACAAATGACGAAGAAAGAAACCTATATATTGGTTCAGCTACTATAAATAAAAATAAAATAAGGAGTTTGTTCAAAAAAGCTGCCCGGCTTTTTGGTAAGAACACCAACGAAACAGAACGGTTCTAAATAAAATCAATCCATACAAACATAAAATCAACAGTCATGAAAAAGATTTACCTGGCATTGGCAGTTCTATGCCTAACAATTTCCGGATTTGCCCAATCAGAAGCTACAAAAACTTCCACGGATTCAGTACAAAACACAACAGACACAATTAAAGTTGGCAACTTTATAATTATCAGAAAAAACAAGGGGAAAAGTGAAGACAACTCATCAACAGAAGTGACTGTGGAACGCAAACCTGAAAAGCCCGGAAAAATAAAAACCAATTGGTTCATATTTGATTTAGGCTTTGCAAACACCTATGATAAAACCAACTATACTAATTTAAATACTACAGATTATCTGCGTTCACCACTCACAAAAGATGATTTTAAATTGAGAGCAATCAAAAGCAGCAATGTAAATATTTGGTTGGTAATGCAAAAGATAAACCTTATAAAAGGGTACGTAAACCTTAAATATGGTCTTGGCTTAGAAATGTTTAATTTCCGTTACGAAAGCCCTATCAATTATGGTAAAGACTCACGACCATATATATTTAGGGACACTATAAGTTTCACAAAAAACAAGCTCTATGCAGGGTATGCTACAGTTCCGTTTATGTTAAACTTTAATACTACCCCCGGCAGAAAGAAGGGGCTTAGCTTAAGTGTAGGTATGAGTGCCGGTTACCTGATAGGCAGCCACGACAAACAAATAAGTGGCGAACGTGGAAAAGATAAAACACATGGCAATTTAGGATTAGAACAATTTAGGTTGGCATACATTGGCGAATTAGGCATTGGTTCTATCAGACTGTTTGGCAGTTATTCTATTACAAAACTCCATGAAAAAATACTTGAGCAATATCCTTACAGCCTTGGTATACGCTTTAGTAGTTTTTAGTTTTTTTCATTAATAAAATAAAAAGTGTGCAGTAAATAATTGCACACTTTTTTATTTTTTTCAAGTTATACTTTGCTTCAAATATTTTTGCATCAAATTATTAAAACAGACAATCAATAAATGTTAGATAAACTTGAAGCAATAAAGGGAAGATTTGAACAGGTTGGCGTCGCATTAACCAATCCTGAAATTATTGCTAATCAGAAAGAATTTCAAAGACTAAGTAAGGAATACCGGAGCCTTGAGAAGATTGTGCAGCCTTTTGAAGCGTATAAAAATGTACTTTCCAACTACGATTTTAGCAAAGAAGCATTCAATAGCAGCGATGAAGATATGCGTGAACTTGCCAAAATGGAAATGCCCGAACTGGAGGAAAAGAAGGATAGATTAGAAAAAGAGCTTACAAAACTGCTGATACCCAAAGATCCGCAGGATGATAAAAATGCCATTTTAGAAATAAGGGCAGGCACCGGCGGAGATGAGGCAAGCCTTTTTGCAGGCGACTTGTTAAATATGTATCTAAGGTATTGCAGCAAAAAGGGCTGGAAAACTGCCATAATAAGTGAGAGTGAAGGAACAGTTGGCGGATACAAAGAGATTATGGTAGAAGTACAGGGCGAAGATGTGTATGGCACCTTAAAATTTGAAAGCGGTGTACACAGGGTGCAGCGGGTACCAAATACTGAAACACAAGGCAGAGTTCATACTTCGGCAGCTACTGTAGCGGTTATGCCCGAAGCTGAAGAAATAGATTTTCACTTAAATGAAGCCGATGTAAAAATGGAAACGGCAAGAAGCGGCGGCGCCGGAGGACAGAATGTAAACAAAGTTGAAACTAAAGTGTTATTAACTCACATACCAACCGGAACTGTTGTAGTTTGTCAGACAGAAAGGAGTCAATTGGGAAACAGGGAAAAGGCCATGAATATGCTA
This sequence comes from Segetibacter sp., assembly GCA_031373555.1. Lineage (GTDB taxonomy): Bacteria > Bacteroidota > Bacteroidia > Chitinophagales > Chitinophagaceae > Segetibacter. The sequence continues at coordinate 54,204 of JANMMU010000052.1, forward strand.
CGGTCAAGACTGTACGAAGAGCAGGTAAGAAAGCAGGAAGACGAAATAAGCCGACATAGAAAAACACTGGTAAGTACAGGCGACAGAAGTGCCAAAATAAGAACCTATAACTGGCCACAGGGTAGAGTAACAGATCATAGAATAGGATTAACTGTATATAATTTGGATTCAGTAATAAATGGAGAGATTGAAGAATTCATCGAGCAATTGCAAATGGCGGAAAATGCGGAAAAAATGACAAGTCAGAATAATTAAATCATAGAGTTATATATAATAGTATATTAAATTAATTTAGCCGATATAACTCTCGTAGAAATTAATTAATTTTCCTGAAATTTTATAAAAATGCTTGAAAATCTTACAGAATTAGTGAAGCAATATGCAGGTGATGCAATCATTAATAATCCTGCTATTCCTAATGAAAAAAATGATGAGGCTATAGCCGGGGCAACAGGTTCTATATTAGACGGACTTAAGAATGCAGTTGCCGGTGGCAACCTTGGAGCATTAACTGGTTTGTTTAATGGCGGTAGTGATGGTGTAGCAAACTCTGCAGTTGGCCAAAATATTCAGTCGGGATTTGTTGAAAATCTGATGCAAAAGTTTGGATTGGATAAAAGCAAGGCGGGTGGTATTGCTGCCAGTTTAATACCGGTAGTTTTAGAAAAATTTGTTAACAAAACAAATGACCCTAACGATAAAAGTTTTGACATTAAGGATGTAATAGGCGCTGTAACTGGTGGAGGTGGTGGGTTATTAGGATCTTTAAAAGGAATGTTTAACTAAGTATTTGTTTTTTTAGATAAAACAATAAAATAACTTTGGCATCGTTAAATATTCAATCCTGTTAATTTAGAGTTCAAAAAAAATAAATTAACAACAGAAATAAAATTCTGGCACAGACTTTGAAATACAGTATTAAGATTACGAAAAGTAGTCAAATTTTCTCATAAGCAGTTAGTTTTGGTTGCGGCCCCGATTTCTATCGGGGCCTATTTTTTTGTCAACTATCTGAATCCCTATAACTCCACTTACGCACCCAAGTGTATCAAATACAATATCTATAAGGTCAAAGGAGCGACCCATCACAAAGTATTTTTGAACATACTCCATAGCAATTCCATAACAAATGGCAATGAAGGCAATTTTATATGCACTTTTCTTCCAAAGGCTAAATGATTTATAATATAGAGTATAAGGATAGCAGAAAAGAAAAGTCAGCAGAAAAAACATTCCAAAATGTACAATTTTGTCAAAAAAAGGAATATCAAAAAAACCAGTATCGGGCAGTTCGTCACCGGGCACAGCTAACAAATAACAAGATATTGTAAACCAAATAATGCCAGGCAGAAAGGGTTTTAACCGCATATATGTTTCAAAATAATTAAAATGGCACTGCAAAGTAAAAGGAATGATGACGGAAAGTCATTTCTAAAATAGAAGGATTCTATTTTCGGGGTAAAAAATAGTAGAAGAATGTTAAATGGCTCCCATTACCATTAATTGATTCATGGTTGGGTTGGGGTTTCCTCCAAGTTTTTCAAGTGTAATTGCAAATGCCTGCGCCTTGATTATATTTTTCATTTTACAAAGGCCTGTACAGTTTGTATCAATCATTCCGGCATCTACAGGTTTTCCATCAACAATGGCCCAAAGTTGAAATTGTTTTCCGGTGGCCGGAGTGGGTAATTCTGTAGCCATAACATAAACATCTTTGGTTTTGCTATCCCAAAATACTGTGGCATCTCTATTATTCTTACCAGGTATTGTTTTCATTCTAATCATTACCATTGCAGGGTCAGACATCATTTTTGATGTTAATTCCCATTCCTTCTGACTTGCCTGATATAGCTTATTTGCTGTAAACAGCGATTCTTTTTCAGTTAGTAATGCCTGATAAGCATCTTTTTTTTCATTGTAACGATTATAAAGAAGGAAATTAAGTACCGAACTTAATATCAACAAAAGGAAAGATGCTGCTGCCATCCATTTCCATTTACTTATATTGCTTTTAATATTTCTGACAGGTGTAGTATTATTTGTAATTGAACCCTGTTTTGAAGCATTTAATAGATCAAGTGTATTGAATATTCGTTCTTTGATATAGGCAGGGGGGGGTGCCGTATTAGACATCAATTGTAATTCGAGATCAGAAGAAAAGTTTTCAATGGCCCGATTAATTTCGGTGTAAACGCTGCGAAGCCTGATTATATAAGCAATTTCCTCCTCGCTAGCCAAACCGAGAACATAACTTTCAATTATACCACTCTCTATGTAAGCTTTTATATCCACTTATGATTTTATAACCTTTTTTAGTAGAATCAAAGCGTTCCTTAATCTTGTTTTTACTGTCCCCAGTGGAATCTTCAACATTTTACTAATTTCATCCTGGGTATAACCTTCAAAATAAGATAACTCTATCAGGACTTTGTGATCATCTTTCAATTTGTTAACAATTGCTCTCAAGCCAATTTTATCAGTATTGGTATGTACACTATTCGCATTGTCAGCCATGTTCGTTAGTTCACTGTTCTTTTGACTTTGTTGATAGCTTTTGCTTCTTACGGCATCAATACTTGCATTACGGGATATGTTCAACATCCAGGTAAACAAACGACCTTTCGTTTGATCGTAGGTATCAATTTGTTTCCAGATTTTTATAAAAACTTCCTGTAGCAGATCATTAGCCAGTTCTCTGTCTGGCACTATGTTTAATATTATAGCATACAATGAGCCAGAGTAGTGGTCATACAAATAACTGTATGCTGATTCATCGCGTTGTTTTAATAGCAACACAAGTTCGCTTTCTGCGTATGTAATACCGTTATTCAAATAGCGGAGTTAAACAAATGAATTACTTTCGAAAGCTGAAATAAATACGAAATCAGGCTTCCGTTGGATTTATTATTTTAAGAAACTAACTGACTATATGCTTCAGAAGTCAGCAACCCTTCAATATCCATTTCGTTTGAAATAGTCATTTTAATCATCCAGCCATCACCATAAGGATCTGTATTTACAAGTTCGGGCTGGTTTACAAGTAAAGTATTTACGTCAGTTACAGTTCCGTCAACAGGTAGAAACAGGTCGCTTACTGTTTTCACTGCCTCTACTGTTCCAAACACTTCTTCTGCTTTTAGCGTTTTGCCTACAGAGTCTATATCTACATATACAATGTCACCCAACTCACTTTGGGCAAATTCTGTTATGCCTATTGTTGCTGTATTACCTTCTACTTTTAGCCATTCGTGGTCTTTTGTGTAGTGCAGATTTTCAGGAAAGTTCATTAGTTTATCTTTGTTGGTTTAAATAATTGATAAATATAGTAAAACGTATTTAATTCAATAGTCTAATCTTCATAATTACATTCGGTATTGGCCTTTCGCCTTGTTTAGGTGCTTTTGCTATTTTATCAATAACATCAAGTCCGCTTATCACTTCGCCAAATACCGTATAACTCTGATCTAAAAATGGTGTACCACCTATTCTTGCATAAATCTCCTTTTGTGCTTTTGTGTAGGAAAAAGAAGGGTTTGATGGTTTTATGCGACTCTCGTAATTAGTATTTAGTTCCTGTTCATTCATTGGTTTTCCCTGTACAATATAAAACTGACAGTTGCTGCTTGCTTTTTCAGGATTATTGTCACGGGCTGCAGCCAAAGCGCCTTTTTTATGAAAGAGAAATGGTTTAAATTCTGCCTGTACACGGTCACCCGGAGCCGAACCACTACCTAATTGCATATCATTTGGTGCATTTTTACTTGTGGGATCACCACCCTGTATCATAAAACCCTCTATTACACGGTGAAATAATAGGCTATCAAAAAATTTTTGCTCTACCAGTTTTACAAAGTTATTACGGTGCAGCGGAGTGCTATCGTACAAACGGGCAACCATAACACCATAAACCGTAGTTATTTCAACCAGCTTTTCTTTACTATTCAGCATTTTCCAGGGTTCCTGTACTCCTGTTGTTGTTACAGATTTATTAATTAAGGGTGTTTTTTTTGTCTGGGTAACCTTTTTTTGTGCAATAGAGATATTAGCAATAAGGATAAATGCTAAAAAAAAGTTCAGTGATTTGTAAATAATGCTTTTCATTAAAATTCATTTTTTTCAAAATACAATAATATATGATCCTTTAAAAAATTTTCTTGTTCAATCAGTTGATAAGCAGGAATTTCTTTTAATTGTTTAAAATGTGGCCAGCCCTCCTCGTCTTTTCCCTCTAAAAGATAATATCCGCTTTGGCTTAGTAAGACACATACAGATACATGCATAAGATCCTGCTTTTGCTCTTTTGTAATTTTATCCTGAAAAAAACCAGTCTCCTGCAGGCCTATCAAAAAAAGTATAGCCTCCATATCAGGTTTTTTTCCAAACCTTTCTACCAGCTTAGCCTCCAGATTCCACCACCGGGTCTGCAAATCATCTTGTACATTCATAACTGCTGCAAAAGTAGGGAAGAATATGTGGTAATGTTTATTACCTAAAATCTTCCAGAAATTAATATTCTACTACAAAATAAATCGCATTTCAGACAAATCTGCCATCCGCTATCTTTGCGCCAAATATTTATATACAATGTTACAGGTTAGTTACATACGTCAGCATAAAGAAACAGTACTTGAACGCCTTGCAGTAAAAAACTTTTCCCAAACTCAATTGGTAAATGAAATAATAGCCCTGGATGACGAAAGAAAAAAAGCAACGCTAGAAGTAGAAGGAAGACTTAATATTAGAAAAACTGCCAGCAAAGAAATTGGCGACCTTATGAAGTCGGGTAAAAAAGAAGAAGCTGACCAAAAGAAAGAAAACCTTCAACAAATAATAGCTGAACTTCCTCATTGGGAAGGCGAAGTAGCCAAACTGGAAAAAGAACTGACTGATAAATTATTATTACTGCCCAACCTGCCTTCGCCTTTGGTTCCCAAAGGAAAAACCCCCGAAGAAAATGAGGTAGTGAAAGAGGGCGGAACAATACCCACACTGCATGAAAATGCTCAACCGCATTGGGAACTAACTACCAAATACAAATTAATAGATTTTGAACTTGGAACTAAAATTACCGGTAGTGGCTTTCCGGTTTATATCGGCAAAGGTGCTAAACTGCAAAGATCTCTGATACAATACTTTTTAGACTACAACACAGCAGCGGGTTATACTGAATATCTGCCGCCATTTATGGTAAATGAAGAAAGTGCTTATGGCACAGGCTCGCTACCAGACAAAGAAGGGCAGATGTACCATGCCACTGCAGACAATTTGTATCTGATTCCTACAAGCGAAGTACCTGTAACCAATGTATATCGGGATACAATTTTGAAAGAAGATGAACTACCGATAAAAATGACAGCCTACTCACCCTGCTTTCGCAGAGAAGCCGGTAGCTATGGTAAAGATGTTCGTGGCCTCAACCGTCTACATCAGTTTGAGAAAGTGGAAATTGTACAAATTGCCCATCCTGACAAAAGTTATGATATACTGAATGAAATGGTAGCACATGTAGAAAACCTTTTACAATCATTAGAACTCCCCTACCGTATCCTCCGCTTGTGTGGTGGCGATATGAGTTTTACAAGTGCCCTTACTTACGACTTTGAAGTATATAGCGTAGCACAAAGCCGTTGGTTAGAAGTAAGCAGTGTCAGCAATTTCGAAAACTTTCAGGCCAACCGTCTTAAATGCCGGTTTAAAGATGGTAACAGCAAAACACAACTTGTTCATACGCTAAATGGCAGTTCTTTGGCATTGCCCAGGATTGTGGCTTCTTTATTAGAAAACAATCAAACTCCGGATGGAATAATGTTGCCAAAAGTGCTGCATAGTTACTTTGGTGGAGATAGGATTGGGTAGGTAAAGTGCTATTTATTGTTGGGTGTATTTTAAAATTTATGCACTTCATTCGAGATAGTATAAGCACAACAAAAGTATTCTTAGCTTTACTAAAACATTTTATGGATACTACATTATTAAACAGGATTACTTCTAACCCAAAAATTCTTGCAGGTAAGCCTGTCATAAGGGGGATGAGGCTATCAGTAGAACATGTAATAAAAATGCTTGCAAGAGGTATTTCTAATGAAGCAATTATAAACGAGTATCCTTTTTTGGAGGTTGAAGATATAAAAGCCTGCCTGCTATTTGCAGCAAATAAAATTTCTACAGACACGGAAATCGCAGCATAATGGAAAATAGTTTTTGTTTTGTAGTGGATGTGGGAGTAGGTATTACAATTGAAAACTGGTTGACAGAACAAGGTTATAAAGTAATACCAGTCCGGATAATAAATCGAGAAATGGAAGATGGAGAAATCATAAGTTTAGCAGTAAATGAAGATGCTATCATTATAACAATGGACAAAGATTTTGGTGAATTGGTACACAAGGAAAATATGCAACACAAAGGCATACTTTTACTAAGATTAGAAGATGCTGTATCCGAGGAAAAACTAGCTGTAATTCAAAATATCTTTCCTACTCACCTTGAAAATATCTCAAAATCCTTTGCCGTCTTTCAAAATGGCAGATTGAGAATAAGGAGTTGAAATATTATTTCTTATGGAATCACAAATAAAAAGGATGCTTAGGGTTTGAAAACTAGTTAGCCCACCTCCCCTCCCTTTACTGTTGCTATAGTGAGTATTTTGTATAATGAATAAAGTCATATCTCCTTATTTATAAATGGAGTTTTAGTCTATAAAGAAAGTAACTATGAACAAGAAATACTAATAAAACATGATAATATATAATAACTGCCTATGCCTTTATCGCATTCCAAAAAAAACCCAAAAGAATTCTAGTTTATATATGCAGCGCAACTTTCCTTCTTTACATTTATCTTGCACACCTTAAAATTTGTTTTACAGATATGGAGTATAGAAAAATAATTTCAGTTACCGGCCTGGGTGGTCTGTATGAACTGGTAGGTAGCAAAAAAGATGGAGCAATTGTACGTTCATTAGAAGATAAGGTTACAAAATTTGTAGCGCAGCGTATCCATAACTTTTCACATTTGGAAAGTATTGAGGTTTATACTGTAAGAGACAATGTAAACCTGACTGATGTATTCATGGCCATGCAAAGTAGCAAGGAAGCCTTACCAAGTGATAAAGACGGTAGTGCAGTAAAAGCCTATTTTCAAAAAGTATATCCTGATATGGATTTTGAAAGGGTATATGCCAGTGATATGAAAAAGATGGTAAAATGGTATAGCATTTTAAAAGCCAATGATATTGAAATAAAGCTTTCTGAAAGTGAGGAAGAAGTTGGAGAAGACAATAATGAATCTGAAGGAAATGCTGCAACTGAAGAAGCTCCTGCAACAATTGAAGCTATTGCAGAAAAAAAGCCCAAGGCCAAAGCTGCTAAGCCTAAAGCAACTATAGAAGGCGAAGAACCTAAAACAGAAAAAAAGCCTGCCGCTAAAAAAGCAGCAGCAAAAAAAGATTAAACGCTTTTTAGTTGGAAAATTGATATACTTCAAAAATATTAACCGCAGTTTTACAAATCTGATTCCCATATAATTCGTAGAACTGCGGTTTCTTGTTAAAGAAATAAATCATAGAAAATAAACGGGTTTTTACTGACCACGTAGGCCATAAAAAAATTAGCAAATTGGTAACTGAACAGAACAATGCTTGATAATCGCTATGATGTAAAAGTTTCTGATGATTTTTCTGCGTTTGAATTCGACAGTATTGGGCCTAATGGAGTCGTAAAAAAAGTTGTTCGCTACACAGAAATCAATATAAAGGGGTTTTACAACTTAGGCTTTGGAGACAAAGATCCCCAAACAGGTTTTATCAGCGACATTACTGTAACGAACAACAACGACAGCATGAAAGTCTTAGCCACTGTAGCTGCGACCTTATATGCGTTTATAGACAGCCACCCTGCTTCGACCATCATAGCAACAGGTAGTACCGAAGCAAGAACCCGGCTTTATAGAATGGGGATTTCCAATAACCTTCATGAGATTGAAAAGGACTTTATAGTGTTTGGTCTGACTGAAAACAATTGGGAACCTTTCCGTAAAAATGTAACCTATGCTGCATTTTTAGTGCGACGGAAACCATAAATTTGTATTATGAAAACAAAGAAAGAAACAAAAGTTAAATCTAAGTTACCAAAAGGTTTTACTCTTGATCCGACATTGAACGGAAAGTATAACGACCAACCACTTTTTAAAGATAAAGTGGACAGGGCTAACCATATTCTTAAGACTGTTGGGCTCCCTAAATATTAATCTACATTATAACCAGGCACCAACATTGGCTTTATCAGGTTAAGAGGTGCCGCTTTACCTTTAGGTTGTGCAGTAGTGGCAAGCAACCTTGACTAATGCCAAATCATCAACTTTTATTTATATTTTCATCATCAATAAGTTGGCTCTTTTGCTATTTCCCTGCAGGAATAAGTCCCAATACAAAGCATAATCATTAAATAGTTCATAACTCAACACTTATAACTCCCATGCATACCGCTGATATCAAAAAACTGGAAAGGCACTATATGCCTGCTGATTTTACAATAACCGATTGGAGTATTCTTGAACCTTACTTTAAAGAACTTGTAGAAAGACCAATTGATTCAAGGGAAAGTCTTGAAAAGTGGATGAAAGACATGAGCGAAGTAGAAGCTGTGGTAAGCGAAGATGCATGTTGGCGTCAGATAAAAATGACCTGCGATACTACCGACAAAGCTTTGGAAGAATCTTTCAACTTTTTCTACATGGAGATACAGCCCAAAATGCAGCCCTATGCAGACACGCTCAACCATAAGTTGATTGAAAATCCTTTTACCAAAGAATTGGATCAACAACAGTATTTTACCTACCTGCGCAATGTCAAAAAAAGCATTGATCTTTTTAGAGAAGAAAACATTCCACTGCAGTCTGAACTGTCTGTTATGCAACAGCAATTTGGTCAGATTTCAGGAGCCATGAGTATAGAGGTAAATGGCCGTGAGTACACACTTCAACAGGCTTCTAAATTTTTAGAGGATCATGACCGAAACCTTAGAGAAGAAGTTTATAGAAAAATAAATGAGCGCAGGTTACAGGACAAAGACAAGCTGGATGATTTATATACAACACTCATTCAAAAACGTCATCAGGTAGCACTTAATGCCGGCTTTGAAAACTATCGTGATTATCGTTTTGCCGAACTTGGGCGTTTTGATTATACCAAAGAAGATTGTTTTAATTTTCATGCTGCCGTTAAGGAGCATGTAGTGCCTTTGGTCGAAAAGATTTATGCAAAAAAGAAAAAGAAATTAGGCCTTGATACATTACGTCCGTGGGATACAGAAGCAGAACCTGCAGGCGTAGAGCCCTTACACCCATTTAACACAGGCGAGGAGCTTACAGAAAAAACCATTGTATGTTTTGAAGCGCTTAATCCGTTTTTTGCTGATTGTCTGCGCAAAATGAAAGAACTGGGTCATCTGGATCTTGAAAGCCGCAAAGGAAAAGCACCGGGTGGTTATAACTGTCCTTTGGCAGAAAGTGGTGCACCGTTTATTTTTATGAATGCTGCCGGACAAATGCACGATGTAACTACCATGGTTCATGAAGGTGGCCATGCTGTTCATTCTTTTTTAGCACATCCTTTAGAATTGAGTGCATTTAAAGAATACCCAATGGAAATAGCTGAAGTAGCCAGCATGGCTATGGAGTTGTTTAGCATGGATTACTGGCAGGTTTTCTTTGACAATAAAGAAGATCTAAACCGGGCAAAAGAACACCAATTGGAAAGAACAATAACCATTTTTCCATGGATTGCAACTATAGATAAATTTCAGCATTGGATCTATGAAAACCCATATCATACAGTGGAGGAACGAACTGAGGTATGGATGGAAATACTACAGGAATTTTCTTCCGGAGTGGTAGACCATAGCGGATTGGAGGAATACAGAAAAACAGCATGGCAGCGTCAGTTGCACCTATATGAAGTTCCGTTTTATTATATAGAGTATGGTATAGCTCAATTAGGTGCTATTGGCCTATGGAAGCAGTTTAAGCGTAATAAAGAACAGGCATTGATGAATTACATGAATGCACTTAGCCTGGGAGGTACCAAAACCCTACCAGGATTATATGAAGCTGCAGGTTTGAAGTTTAACCTTTCTCCTGAATATATACAGTCGCTCATGGAGTTTGTGAATGAGGAATATGAGCAGTTGTAAAAGAATGGATATTCTGTAGTTTGGTATGAATTATGATTTGATGCTTTATTGTTATTAAATCAGGTATTCTTTACTTTTTAAATCTCATTTATGAAAAAGATAAATATTGTTACACTCTTGTTTGTGATGCTATCTGTTTGTGCAGCAGCTCAAAACAGTAGCAAAAGGTATAAGAAGAAAAAGCACCCTGCCCCCGTAGAAATTAATAAGGATATGTTGGGCGACCTGCAAGGCAAATGGGCTTCGTTAAATGATAAAAAGACTTTTTTCGTAGTGAGGGAGCATGACCAACAAAATTTTTATGCTGATAAGGTTGTAGACACTACTTTCATAAATTTTTACGACAAGTGCCCAAAGCACATTTCTGTAAAAGATGGATTAACTATAACGGGTAAATACATGGTAATCCGCGATAAGAATTTTAAGTTTAAATGCTACCGCATTGCAAAATTAAATGTACACGACCTTGTTTTGATTTCTGATAAAAAGGGAAATGTACTTAGGTATAAAAAACAATATTACAGATAGAATTTATTACTTACAACTCTTACACGTTCCTTTTACAACCACATTAATTTCGGTTGGTATAAAATTCTGCGGAAGATTAACTTGTGGCGTAACAACAGAATCCAAGCAATAAGTAACATGGCATTTGTCGCAGATAAAATGCACATGATTATCATGATGATGGCCTGTTGTGCAATCATCTTTGCACAAAGCATACATTATATTGTTGTCGGGTGTAGGTATAGTGTGTATAATGCCTTTCTCAACAAAGGTTTGCAAAGTTCTGTAAACTGTAACCCTGTCAAATTTTTCACCAGCCTTTCTTTCTATATCACTATGGGCAAGTGCTTTATCATGAATCTTAAAAATTTCAAGAATCTTTTTTCGGCTTTCCGTTACGTTTAGTTGATTGCGTTTTAAAATATTATCAACACTTACTAATGTTTCCATAAAAATAAATTTACAAAATTTAGCGTGGATTGTTGCTAAATACACTGTTAACAAAACCGTCGGGGCCAGCTTTTTCTTTTAGCAAATCCTTAATGTCTTTACTTAACTTTTTCATTTCATCCTGTTTTAGTGCATCATATACACCACCTCTCACATTGCCACTTTTATCAACCAAAGCAAGAAATTGTGAATGGATAAATTGATCTTCTATCCTGCTAAGTCCATTGTTTCTATCATCTATACCATAACTAAAGCGGGCAGCTTTGTATAGGCTGTCTTTTCTGCCGGTTACAAACATCCATTTGCGTGTATCTATTTTCAAACTATCTGCATAAAATTTTAAACGGGCTACACTATCAGTCTCGGGTTGTACAGTATGAGAGAGAATTAAAAAGTCAGGCTCTTCTTTATATTCCTCATATATCTTCATTATACTGTTGTTCATTCGTGGGCAAATGCCCTTGCACGTAGTAAAGAAATACTCTACAACTGTCACCTTACCTTTTAATTTGTTTTCTGTTATAGCTAATCCATTTTGGTTGGTAAAGGCAAAGGGTTTTACAAAATTGGTGGTAGGTAGTTTGGCTCTCCAATAATCTGTGCCGGCAAAAAGAAAATAAAAGAAACCACCAACCAGCAAAATAAAAAAGGACAGATAAAAAAGCAACTTTTTATTCATTGAAAATAATTAGACTGTAAAGGTAATTCTTAGCTTATATCATGAAGTCATAGAATTCACAAAATATAACCCTCATGCATTTGATTATGCATTATCTTAAATAAAACTATAGGATTAAGAAAAAGTTCAACGGGGGATAAAAAACAGTGGGTACAATAATAACCTTTACTACAAATTCGTTATTCTAATTAAATTGAATCTCAGAAAGGATTGAGCAATCTCTTTCCTTTTTACGGGCATCTATCTCAAACGAATTGTATTCATAACCTTTGTTGAAAGTTTCAAGAAGATAAAGAATAATAAATCTGAAAACACCTAAACGAAGATATTGTTTTACATGGGCTACCTCATGACGTACCCATCTTTTGTTTCTCAAAAAATCTTGTTTAGTTGAGTTATGAAGATGGATTGTTTTGCCAATAACCATTGCCATAGAATCAGAATTTAATCTACGGGCAGCTATTTTTGCAAGCCAGGAATTTTCTTTGATTTTAACTTCTGTCATGGATCCATGCCCGGATATAATTTCCGGCAAAGTGTTTTTATGGGTACAGAACAAAAGTATCTTTTTTTTGGAGCGCTATAAGATTCCTAAACTGATTTAACCTTTTAGTTTTTAACAGATTTCCCACAACCGGAATTTCCGTCTTGTTAATTCCAAAATTCAAGCACTTGCTTTGAATGATTTTTTGTATCTGTCTTTGTAATAACTTTTTTAATTTTACCTGCTTCATCTATTAGGAAGGTTGTTCTTATGGTTCCCATAAAGGTTCTTCCCATAAATTTCTTCTCCCCCCAAACGCCATATTTCTCAGCAATTGATTTGTCTTCATCGGCAATAAGTAGAAAAGGAAGTTTGTATTTCTGTTCAAATTTCTTGTGGCTTTTTACAGTATCAATACTAATACCTATAACCGCAAAGCCCAATTTATGTAAGTCGGAATAATTGTCTCTAAGGTTGCATGCCTGTACAGTACAGGTAGGCGTATCGTCTTTGGGGTAGAAATAAAGAATTACTTTTTGTCCTTTAAAATCTTTTAATGAAACCTTGTTGCCATTTTGATCTGTACCTGAAAATGCCGGTGCTTTTTTACCTTCCTGAAATGTAGTCATTTGTGGGGGGATAATTTTTTTACCCCATAACAAAGGTGAGCGAATTTTGTTTTCAAAAGGTTTTCTTCTTTGTATCAGGCTCTCAATTCTTTATTGCATAAAATCAATCAGAAGAACATCCCTCCTTTTTTAGAAATTCAAAAGCTCCTTTTCTAAGATTAATACCATGGTCTAACCATGCCTTAAGACAAGCCAGAAAATTTGCCCATCCTTCAGTATTACCTTTTAGCCATTTTATGCCTGCCTCATTGTTATCTCTGCTTTTCTCTGTTACATTTACAAGGGTATCCTTTGCTTTAATAGATGTAAGAGTAATTTCTACAAAAAGTGGTTTACCATCTTCCCCATCCCAGGAAAAGGAAATGTACTTATTCTCCTCTATTTTTCCAACCCTGACGGGAACCTTCATATCAAACTCGGGAAACTGCCAAATCAATTCAGCATTTTCTTCCATTCTCCCACTACCATTGGAAATAAAATAATTAGACATGCTATTGGGGTTAACAATTGCCTCAAAAACTTCATGTACCGGTTTTTGTATTTGAATGGCGGCTTTAATTTCAAGGGGTGTGTTAAGCATATTTGGTGGTTTTACTTTTTGTAAGATAAAAAAAATTTGTTGACAAATTACTTCAATTACATACTTATGCTTGTGGCCCAATCCAATCAAAAAGGCATATCCCGTGCAATTAAAATTTCATTTCCGACAATCAAACTTCTGTGTAATTTATTATTCGGTGTTTGGTTAGATTATATTTGCTGTGCAATCAGAGAAACTATGCCCAAAGACACTTCAATAAAATCAGTTTTAATTATAGGCAGTGGCCCTATAGTTATAGGACAAGCCTGTGAATTTGATTACAGTGGTAGCCAGGCTGCCCGCAGCCTTCGGGAAGAAGGCATAAAAGTCATATTGATAAACAGCAACCCTGCTACTATTATGACCGACCCCATGATGGCCGACAGGGTGTACCTGCTTCCTCTTACTGTCGAAAGCATAGAACAAATTCTGGAAGAAAATCAAATAGATGCGGTGCTGCCTACAATGGGTGGACAAACTGCCTTAAACCTATGTATTGAGGCCGATGAGTTGGGGGTATGGGAAAAATACAATGTAAGATTGATTGGGGTAGATATTGCTGCTATAAAAACTGCGGAAGACCGTGAAAAGTTCAGGCAGTTGATGGTACATATTGGTATGGCAGTAGCACCCAGCCGTGTAGCTAACAGCCTGTTGGAAGGAAAAGATTTTGCGCAGCAAATAGGATTCCCATTGGTGATAAGACCATCGTTTACACTGGGTGGCACGGGGGGTGGATTTGTACATAAAAAAGAAGAACTGGATGAAGCATTGGAACGTGGCCTCTCGGCATCACCTATACATGAAGTGTTGGTAGAAAAGGCAGTACTTGGCTGGAAAGAGTTTGAACTGGAACTACTTCGTGATCAGGCAGATAATGTTGTCATTATTTGCACCGTAGAAAATCTGGATCCCATGGGAATACATACGGGTGATAGCATAACTGTTGCACCTGCCATGACCCTTAGCGACACTGCTTACCAGGAAATGCGCAATAAGGCTATATTGATGATGCGCTCACTTGGTAATTTTTCCGGTGGATGTAATGTTCAGTTTGCGCTAAACCCGGAAACAGAAGATTTAATTGCTGTAGAGATTAATCCAAGAGTAAGCCGTTCGTCTGCGTTGGCAAGTAAAGCTACAGGTTATCCAATTGCCAAAATTGCTGCAAAACTTGCTATTGGCTATTATCTTGATGAATTGAAAAATCAGATTACAGGTAATACGTCAGCATATTTTGAACCGGCTTTAGACTATGTGATTGTAAAAATGCCCCGCTGGAATTTTGATAAATTTAAAGGAGGAAATGATACACTTGGCCTGCAAATGAAAAGTGTTGGTGAAGTAATGGCCATAGGCAGAAGCTTTACAGAAGCACTTCAAAAAGCCTGTCAAAGCCTGGAGAATGATGCAGTAGGATTGGGTTATTATGGCAAAAGCCTTATGAAAAGCCATGAACTGATTGAGTATATCAAAGTGCCGAAATGGGATAGGATTTTCAGAATAAAAGATGCCTTGATGCAGGGAGTTACAGTGAAGACAATTGCACAGGATACAGGCATAGACCCATGGTTCCTGTACCAGATACAATTGATATGCAATATTGAAAAACAATTGTTGAAACATAACTTAGACAACTTGCCGGAAGATCTCCTAAAAGAGGCTAAACAAAATGGTTTTAGCGATGAGCAAATAGCAAGGATTATGCGCAACTGCACCGAAGAAGATGTGTATGAAAAAAGAAAAGCCCTGGGAATAACACGGGTGTATAAAATGGTAGATACCTGTAGCGCCGAGTTTGAAGCCAAGACGCCTTACTTTTATAGTACGTTTGAATAATTGCTCTTACGGAAATGACTCAATGACCTTTGACTCAATGACTTTCTAAGAAATGACCCATAAAACAAAAGGCATTGTATTAAGAACCATAAAATATGGCGAAACCAGTGTGATTGTTACTGTATACACAGAACTTTTCGGGATGCAGAGTTACATAGTAAAGGGAGTCAGACAGGCTACAAAAAAATCAGGGGGTAAAGGCATTTATTTTCAGCCGGGGGCAATATTGGATATGGAAGTCTATCATAACCAATTTAAAAATCTCAACTTTATAAAGGAATACAACTGGGCCTATCTGTATGAAAACTTACTCTTTGATGTGGTAAAAAACACAGTAGCCGTTTATATGATTGAACTGTTGCAACACAGCCTGAAACAACCCGAAGCCAACCCTGAATTATATTACTTGATACAGGATGGATTACAGCAACTTGATAAAGGCTCACCTACACTTACTGCCAATCTTCCATTGTATTTCAGTATTCATTTAGGAGCAGAATTAGGGTTTAGAATTCAAGGTTCATTTTGCGATAAGACTCCCATATTAGACTTGCAGGAAGGTATGTTTGTGAGTACATTACCAACACACACTTTTTATGTAGAAAAGGAATTGGCAAAAGCTACCGGTCAATTATTGGCTGTTCATTTTTACAATGACCTGGAGAATATCCATTTTACAAGAAATGTACGGCAGGAGTTGCTAAGGGTTTATCAAAATTATATTGCATTGCATGTTGCTGATTTTGGGGAAATCAAAACGTTGTCAGTGCTGCAACAGATATATGAATAGTTGTCCAAAACAAAATAACAAGTAACATTTTTATTTACTTCGGGGTAATTCATTTTTATTTGCAATTGGCGAAATAATAACTCGTATCTTCTTTACAAAAAATCATAAAACAATGAAAAATATTTTTTTACTTTTTTTGATGTTATCCATTACGGATCTATCTGCTCAAAAAAAATACACCTTAGACAATGTTTCTACGATATATATGAAGAGTAGCGGAGCTATAATTCAGAAAAACGTGGTGAAAGGGTATTACTTTCTCTACGAAACCGATAAAATAAACAGAAAAGAAAGTAAATATGTTGTTGTAATACTTGACCAAAACTTAAATAAGGTAAAAGAAATAGAATTTGAGGACTCAAAAGATATTACAATTTCAGAAGGTAGTTTTAATGGAAATAGTTTTGGGTTTGTTTTTAAAAATGAGAAAAAAAAGTACGTTGAAATACGGGTTTATGATATAAATGGATTGCAGATAAACACTTTCACACGAAAATCTGAAAGTGATAATGATATGACTAAAGTTATGGTTGAATCATTAACTGGAAGTAGTAGTCAAGAATTGTTTGACGTAGGAGATATGGGATTTGCAGAAATATTCTCTACTGTTAAAGGATTTGGCAAAACGAATACAGATATCAATTTCGTATCCTGTAGAAGCCAACAAAAATGGACTTATAGTTTACCCAAAACCGAATATGGGTCAGGTGTATCAATACTTGGAGTAACAGATAGCCTACTTATTTTGAGTGTTCAAAGCAGAAGTTCTTTAAGAAAAATGGGACAATTTCATATTGAGGCAGTTAAACTGGAAAACGGAGAGAAGTCTTATGAATCAAATATTGAGGATGATAATTTTTCATTTTATCCCGAAAAAACTTCTGCTAAACAAAGCGGTAACAACATTAGTTTGATAGCCTATTATATTGATAAGGATAAAGCAGGTTCATATGGAAAAACAAATGGGATTGCCATATTAACTATTGATAATAAAGGAAAAATTCTGGAAAAAACCCTTAACTCCTTTGATGATATTTCCAAATTTCTACCGGGAGATGGCAAAGGTAAATTTGATGAATTGGGTCAATTGAAACCACATAACGTTCTACGAACTAATACCGGTAAGCTTTTTATAGTTTTCGAAGGCTTGGATAAGCTATTAATTACCGATATGGTAATAATGGAATTTAATGAACAGAATAAGATTGCAAATGCTACCATATTTCCGAAGGTGCATCATAAATTAGATGACCGTAAGGAAATGCTTAATTTTTATGAAAATGGCGAGGTGCCTAAATTTTATGATTATGAGTTCACTTCTGGTGAAAGTGACAATTCCACTTTCTTTGTAGTTTATAGAGACTATAAAGAGAAGAAAAAGAAAGAAAAAGATGAGTTATCATACAGCATAATTAAATATAGCAACGCAAAGATTTCAACTGACAAATTAAAAATTGAATCGGAAGCTGATATCATCAAGATTTTTCCCGCCAAACCGGGTTCAATCATGGTTCTGGAGTACTTTAGAAAAGAAAAAAGGCTTGACATAAGGTTAGAGAAACTCGGATAGTATCCGCTTTACAATACTTTTTTCACTGTGGATTTTTCTGTGAATGCTCCAGCCTCCTCAAAATGAGAATCAATTTAACACCACCTATAACCGATTACCTAAAAGTTAAACGCACTGCACTAAAAGGTACAAGTCGGGGGAAATCAAAACCCTTTCAGTTTTGCAGCAGATATTTGAGTGATGGGAAATATATTTATTCAGGAATAAATTGTAGCAAATTGCTCAATTCATTATCTGTGATATTTCCCTTTTCTGATTTGTCATAAATAGTGAGGAGGTAAACGCAGTTTTGGTTAATGACAATATTGATAATTACTCTGGCCCCACCCGATTTTCCCTTTTTCTTTGAGCCAATTGCCAACCGGATTTTGTAACAATTTTTTCCAAGTGCTTTACCTTGTTCTGGATTTATTTTTAGTTGGGCTACTAAAACCCTGATATCATCTTTTAATGACGGATATTTTTTGAAAAGTCTTTTAAACTGCTTTTCAAATACCTCAATTGATTTGATACTATAACTCATTCAAGAAGTCGTCTACATTACGGCCCTTTTTTTTACCGACTCTAATCAATTTCATTTCTTCTACTGCATCTTTTATTTCTCCCATCAAAACTGCTTTTGCATCTGTCAGGGGTTTTGCTTTTACATAAGAAATACTTTTCAAAACATCCATAAGTGAGGCTGCTTTGCTATCAGGAATGTCGAGTAATACTTTCATTTTTAAAGGAAATAATTATTACAAATTTAGATAAAAATTCACACGTTTTAAAATAGAAAAATCGTATTCAATTTTGTTTAAAACAATCTACGCATAGCAGAAGTGCTTGTTAGCTCGTCAGCCGCCACATTTTCAATCAATACCAACCCCGGCTTTTTCCCTTTTTGTAAACTGCCCAAACTGTCATCCATTTGCAAAGTTTTAGCTCCATTTAGCGTAGCCCAGCGTAGCATTTCTTCTAAAGAAATTGAAGGGAAATGTTGCTGAATGGTTTTCATTTCGTCCAATATAGAAAGGCTGTTGTTGCTGGCAAGGCTGTCTGTGCCAAGCACTATCCTGCAATCATTTTTGCAAAGCAGTTCAATCGGGGGTAGAGCATTTTCAATATACAAATTAGCATTGGCGCAAAGACAAAACGAAACATGCTTTGCCGAGCCAGAATTTTTTATAAAATCAATATCTGCCTGTTGGGTAAATGTGTTGTGTACCAATATAACCTGTGCTGCCTGTTGCAGTTTTGCGAAGTGAGATTGCAAACTGCTTTGGCCAGTTGGCTTGTAAAAAGAGGTGTCAATATTCATCATCTTATACATCCTTACAAAGTCGCCGGAGTTTTGTATAAATAGTTCATCTTCAAAATTGGTCTCCTGATTGTGAATGCTGACAACTTTGTTTTCAAAATAAGGTTGTATGAGTTTCCATAAATCGTCTGAAACAGAATATGGTGCATGTGGCACAATGGAGGAAGGGGCAATTTCCTTGAAAGCATCAAAGTAGGTTTTGCTTCTCTCTATTCTCGAATTTGCAATATCAGGATGCCAACCACTGCTTTCTATAAAGTTGTAATAATGTAAATTTTGTTTTGATTTTTGTGGAAAGGTTAGCAGGTTATTACAAATATCACCCACTGCAACTATTCCATTTTTTTGCATTTCACTTTCTGCTTTAACTATAGCATCGTATATTTCTTCCTCTGGAAAATGTCTTTGTGTTACTACGGAAAAAACAAAATCTACCAATCCGGTTTTTTCTGCTATTAGCCCTTTCATGTGGCTTAGTTCCAGGTGGCAGTGGCAATTTATAAAGCCGGGTGAAATAATTCCTTTCAAATGCTGAACATCATCACCTGCTGAATTTGAGTCAACAATTTCTTCTATCCTTCCTTCTGCATCACAAATCACCACCCAATCTTTTGGCAATAATTTTTCGCCATCAAAAATATTGTCAGCCTGAAATTTTTGCCAATGCATATAGGGTAGAAATGATCTTTACTAAAGAGAAGTTTTTTATTTGATAAATTACTCTGTGTACTTATAACCCACACCCCTTACCGAGTGAAAAAAACGAGGGTTGCGGCTATCTTTCTCAAAATATTTTCTAAAACTAAGAATGAAGTTGTCAATGGTACGTGTAGTAGGAAATACATTGTAGCCCCAAACAGCCTGTAGTATTTTTTCACGGGTTACTACTTCATTTTTGTTTTCAATCAGAAGCTTCAAAAGCATTGATTCCTTTTTGCTAAGTTCTATTTCTTCTTTGCTGAATGTAGTTGCAACCTGTGCTTTAAAGTCTATGCGGTTGTTGCCAAACTCATATATATCTCCTATAGTTTCTTTGTCCTGTATTTTTTTATTTTTCTGGATCAGCTTGGCTACACGTAACAGTAATTCCTCCAGGTTAAATGGTTTGGTAAGGTAATCATCTGCACCTTTTTTAAGGCCCAAAACTTTATCTGCACTGCTGTTTTTTGCGCTAAGCATAAGAATAGGAACATCGTTGTTTTGCAGCCTGATAGTTTCAGCTACAGTTATGCCATCTACCTGTGGTAACATGATGTCTAATATAATCAGGTCAAAATATTCTTCTTTTACTGCTTTTAACGCATCCTTTCCATTATAGGCGGAGGTGATTTCGTAAGACTCAAGTTCCAGGTTAAGTTTGAGTGCATCATGAAGGTTTTCTTCATCTTCTACCAATAATATATTAGCTATGCTTTTTGGTCTTATCATTATAATTGTTTCTTAAATGTAACAGTAAATATGGAACCTTTGTTTTCATTATCCTTCAAAGTTATGATTGCATTATGGTCTTTGGCAATCTGCCGGCACAGGTACAGTCCCAATCCTGTTCCCTTAGCTGTTCGAGTTTCTTCGTTTCCTATTCTGTAAAATTTTTCAAAAACCTTTTCTTTTTCCTGTGTTGCAATTCCCGGACCCTTATCAGAAACACTCAATTTTATTACGTCATCCTTTGCACTGAGTCTAACATGAACCGGAGATTCTTTGGGCGAATATTTAACTGCATTTTCAATCAGGTTGCTCATTAATAATTCTAAAAGTAATTCTTCGCCCAATACTATTATACTTTGGCCTATCTCACTGGTTATTTCTCTGTCAGTATAACGTTGGTTAAAATCTCTGATGACCTTTGTTGCTAAACTGCTCAAATCAACTTCGCCTTTTATGCTTTTGTATTTACCTGCATCTAATTGCGATGCAAGTAAAATATTATTGCAGAGTGTATTTAATCTGTTTACTTCCTGTAATGTAATTCCAATTATTTTCTGACGTTGGTCTTCTTCTAATTTTCTTTTCTGAAGAGTTTCAATATTAAGCCTCGCAACTGCAATAGGTGTTTTTAGTTCATGGGTTACAGCCATCATGAAATTTTGTTGCTGCATAGATAAGCGTAACTGCCTTCTTGTGGCACGATAAACAAATACTGCCCCAATTAAAATTAAAGCCAGAAAGGTAAATCCCTCGCCAATGTATTGGGTCGTTTTTCTTTGCTTTTCGTTTTGTATTTGTATAATTCTAAGCGGGGAGTCCTTTGTACTATTACTTACTTCATTAAGTAACAGGGTTGCCATTTTTTCATTTTGCTTTTGCAAAGCAATAAACCACCACACAAGTGCCGCTACTATATAAGTAAGCAGAAACCAATAAACAATAATGATAAGCCTGATGCGTGGTGTTTTAGTCATATCATATTTATCAACAGCAATAACTAAATTAGATTATTGCTCCTTTATTTTTTCAACCCTTACTCCTGCATTCAAAATATGTCTTAGCGGATCGTCACGCATATCTTGCTGTAGTGTAAATGTATAAATGCCTTTTTGTAAGTGTGTGGGTTTTGAGTTAAAAGGTATTCTATGTTCAAAAACATCATCCATACCGCTACCAAGCCATCCCTGCCGATTGTTGGCCAAAATAAATTCCCGTCTTACAGTTAGGGTGTCTTTAGGCCCCTTTAACTCAAGGTTGACCCAAATATTATTGTAATTATAAGCGTCTTCGTGTCTTAAAACAAGATAAATATTATAAAGAGAAGTGGTATCAGATATTTCAAATTTGAACGAAGGTTTTTCCTTACTACTCCATTCATGAGTATTAAAAGCGGTGGTCTTCTCAAATATATCTATTGTCTGGCACGAACCCAAAATGACAATACAGATAACTATAAGTAAATTTTTAAGCAATTTATTTTTTCAGACAAAGATAAACGGCATGCATTAAATTGATGAAATTAAAAGAGTTTTATCAGGAGTAGGCTTTGCGTTAGGTGAAAAAGGAATTGAAAGCAACACGTAATTAAATTTTGAACTTTACAAAACCGGGTTAGCGTGTTTTGTTAATAGTAAGCTATAGGTATTGAAATATTGCGTTATGAATTACTATCTGATTCATACATAAATGGCCGATTTAACAAACCTAAAATGAACAATTCAGAGCCGCTCTGCGTTTATGGTTGTATTTTTGCACACTCTTTTAAAATTTTCAGATGTACGCGATTCTCATTTTCTTCTTTGCCCATTGGTTTCTTTCTTTGTTTTTTCATACTTTCTTTCTACATAGATATGCATCTCACCAAATGTATACAGCAAGTAAGACCTGGGAAAAGGTTTTCTATTTTCTGACGTGGTTTACTCAAGGTTCATCCTACCTTGTACCACGGGCTTATGGTGTTATGCACCGTATGCACCATGAATATAGTGACACAGAACAAGACCCACATTCGCCACACTTTTTTAAAGATGTATGGCATATGATGTTACACACAGCCAATATCTATCATGCTTTTTTAACCAACGAAAAACTTCCTGATCAGAAATTTACCAAAGAGTATCTGCCTGTTTGGGAAAAGTTGGACAAATTTGGTTGTACATGGGGAGCCAGAATTGGTTTCGGTGCGTTATATGTTTTATTCTATGTTGTTTTTGCCCCATCTTATTGGTGGTTTTTGTTATTACCAATTCATTTTTTGATGGGTCCTATACAGGGAGCAATTGTAAATTGGTTTGGGCATAAGTTAGGATATCAAAATTTCAGCAACGGAGATCATTCAAAAAATACAGGGCCGTGGGGTATTTTTCTTATGGGCGAATTATTTCAGAATAATCATCATTATGCTAAAGACAGTGCCAATTTTGCAAAAAAATGGTTTGAGTTTGACATCACCTATATCATTATGAAAGGGCTGGATGCTATTCATATCATCAAATTAAAGCCCTATTACCCAAATAGTTCACCTGCATAGCATATTTGCATTTTATCTTTACTATCTATAACCAAAGTAGATGAAATGGCCTCCACCATATCCAAAGACAAGGTTGGTAAAAAAGTGTTTGTAACCGGCGCTACAGGGTTACTGGGTTCTCACCTGATTACTGTATTGGTAAAAGATGGTCACAATGTTTCTGCATTGTACAGATCAATTATTCCTACTACCCCATCTTCTGAAAATGTAAATTGGATAAAAGGCGACATACTTGATATTGTTTTTCTGGAAGAAGCTTTAGCGGATTTTGATGAAATATATCATTGTGCTGCTATTGTATCTTTTATTAAAAGAGATAAAGAAGATATGTTTCTTACCAATGTATATGGCACTGCTAATATGGTCAATGCAGCTTTGTCTGTTGGGGTAAGCAGGTTTTGTTATGTAAGTTCTGTTGCAGCTTTGGGAGAGGGAGTAAGTAATGGGTCAATTAATGAAATGATTGATTACAACACCCAGAAATTTACAAGCAATTATAGTCTTAGCAAATTTCTCGCAGAAAAAGAAGTATGGCGGGCAATTGGTGAAGGCCTGAATGCAGTTATTATAAACCCGAGTATAATTCTTGGTGCAGGTAACTGGACAAAAGGCTCTTCAGCTATCTTTAAATCGGCTTACGAATCCTTTCCGTGGTATGCCGAGGGTGTTACCGGTTTTGTGGATGTAAACGATGTTGTAAAAGCTATGACAATGCTTATGGAGCATAATATAAGCGGAGAACGTTTTATTGTCAGTGGAGAAAATAAGTCTTACAGAGATGTTTTTTCTACAATTGCAAATGCCTTTGCAAAGAAACCTCCTTATAAAAAAGTTACCCGGCTACTTGCGGGTATGATATGGAGGATAGAAGCTTTAAAATTTAAAATGACTGGTAAAGAACCTTTGGTAACCAAAGAAACTGCATATGATGCATTAGCCATTAACCGATATGACAGCAATAAACTGGAAAGTCAACTTCCTGAATTTTCGTTTACTCCAATTGCTGAAACCATTCAAAGGGTTTGTGGAGAGTTAAAGCTTTTATACAAGCTTAACTAACTTCTACTTTGTTTCCATAACCTTCTTCCAGAGTTCAGGTATTCGTTTTACCCAAACAAGTTCTTTCTTTTTGCTCATAGCATCCTCTGCAGGTGATCCAAAAAGTATTTTACCATCTTCAACATCCATTCCTACACCACTCTGTGCAAGCACTGTAACATTGTTGCCAATGGTGAGTGTTTTGCTAACTCCTACCTGACCCCAAAGGGTTACTCCATCCTTTAATGTAGTACCGCCGGCTATAGCTACCTGTGCAGCAAAGAGGCAATTTTTGCCCACAACAACATCGTGTCCTATATGAACCATATTATCCATCTTGGTGCCGGCACCTATTCTTGTATCTGCAGTTACTCCCCTGTCTATAGTACACCCTGCACCAATCTCTACATTGTCTTCTAATACAACATGTCCACAACTTTCCATTCTTTTATACCATAGCTCCCGGTTTTTTTTGGTGTTATAATAAAATGCATCGCTGCCTATTACACTTCCCGACTGTATTACAACATTGTTTCCAATTTGAGTATAATCAAGCAGAGAAACGTTAGGGTGTATTACACACCCTTCACCAATAACAACATTATTTCCAATGTAGACATTAGGCATAATAATACTTGTTTTACCAATAACAGATGAAGCACTTATTAATCTATTGGATGGTATGTATGGTCTGAAATGGTGAACAATTTTTAGATACGCTTCAAAAGGATCCTGCACTACAAGTATTGTTTTTCCAAAAGGTATAGTCACATCGGCCGTATTTATGATGATGAAAGTAGCAGCGCTATTCAGGCATTTATTATAGTATTTGGGATGATCAACAAAACAAAGATCTCCTGATTCAACTCTGTGTATTTCATTTATACCCGTAACGAGTCCTTCGTTAGCACCAGATATATCGGCACCCAATAAATCTGCAACCCACTGTACTGAAACGGGAGATGGAAATTTCATACGCTTTAAATTTCTGCAAAGGTAATGTTACACCAATCAATGTAAGTATTGAACAAGCTAACCCCTTTCTAAAAAATTCTAAAAACTTTTTAGTCGCTTCATTCACCTTTAAGTTTTAAACTTTCTTAATTGCAAGTATGGATTTTTGCTATAACCAAGTGTCCATTTCTTTAATTAGGGAACTTTTTTCAAAAAAAATTTTTTCTTTAGCAAAACTTTTATAGAGACATTTTCTTTAGTAAAAATGAAATAATTCAACATCCTGTTTTTTTATAAACGGGTTTGCTACTATAATTATATAAGCTCCGAAACCCTTTATTCATAGTACTTACAGCCTCTGTACTTAATTTTAAAAGAATAAAATAGTTTTTTTGTTGTCAAAAATTTGCTTAGTAGTTTTTGTAAAGTGTGATTAACGCAGCAACATTATCAACAAAAAAAATAAAAATGTGAATAAAATAGTTGAAGATTTTTTTTGTGTTAGAAAAAACAATTTTTAATATTGTGTAAGGAAATTTTATTTCCTGTACTTACTAACCCATCCATATACAAAAGCCTCCGATAAAACGGGGGCTTTTTTGATGACATGAAACGCTACTTTATCATCAATAAACCATACCAGGTATTATCGCAATTTACTTCGCAGGAAGGTAAAAAAACTGTAGGCGATTGTTTTAAAGTTCCGTCAGATGTTTATCCTGTTGGGCGATTAGATTATGATAGTGAAGGATTATTATTGCTTACCAACGATACGTTATTAAATCATCGTTTGCTAAATCCTTCTCACAAACATGAAAGGGAATATTGGGTTCAGGTTGAGGGATTAATAACAAAAGAAGCCCTTACACAATTGCAAAAAGGGGTTGCTATATCTATTGATGGAAAGTTACACAATACACTTCCATGTAAAGCAAGCTTATTTAGTAATGAACCAAATGTTGCACCACGCATTCCTTCTATTAGGGTAAGAAAAAGTATACCTGATTCCTGGATAAGCCTTACATTAACTGAAGGAAAAAACAGGCAGGTAAGAAGAATGACTGCCAAAGTAGGATTTCCAACGCTAAGACTAATTCGTTATCGGATAGAAGGATTGACTATAGAGCAATTGAGGCCTGGTGAAATATTAGAGTTACCAAAGGAAATTGTTTATAAAAACCTGTTCGGATAAATCCCTTTTTGCTTCTCTTCCATCGTTACTTTGTGTGAAATAAAACTCATAATGCTTGCTAACAAAATAACCGACCTTCTTTTCAATATCAACTTTAATGTGGTGTTACCACAAGGCATTGAAGTAATGAATCCATTTACGGATACGGCAACACAAGAAATTGTATCAGCATTTTACAATAAATATTACAGCGACAACAACCCACGTTACTGCATCATTGGTATCAATCCCGGCCGGTTAGGTGGTGGTATTACAGGTATACCTTTTACAGACCCGATAAGGCTGGAAAGCATTTGCGGCATTGCAAATAACTGGCCCCAAAAGCAGGAACTATCGTCGGCATTTATTTATGAAATGATCAATGCATTTGGCGGGGCAGAAAAATTTTATAGGAGGTTTTATTTTAATTCTGTAAGCCTGCTTGGGTTTACCAAAGACGGTAAAAATCTCAACTATTACGATGATAAAGTTTTAGCTGAAAGAATTATTCCATTTGCTATAGAATATTTCCAAAAGCAAATTGCATGGGGATTGAATACGGATGTTGCATTTTGCCTTGGCGAAGGAGAGAACTATAAATTTTTGAAGAAGCTTAATGAGCAATATAAATTGTTTGGCAATATAGTCCCTCTGCCGCATCCGCGGTTTATTATGCAGTATAAACTGAAAACAAAGGATGTTTTTATAGACCGTTATTTAGAACAATTCTATCTTGCCATACAAAACAAAACTTAATATTCTACATGGTACTCTTATATTGCTACGATGCATATTGCGGTTGGTGTTACGGATTTAGTCCGATAATCAAAAAAATAGCCGACGAATACAAAGACCAAATGGAAACAGAGGTGCTTTCGGGTGGAATGATATTGCCAGAAAAGCCGACCCCGTTTAGTAGCATGGCACCTTATATTCAAAAGGCCTATAAAACAGTAGAAGAATTAACAGGCATACAGTTTGGGCAGGATTTTCTGTGGCATGTTTATCATTCTGATGAAAGTGATTGGTACCCTAATTCGGAAAAGCCGGCAATTGCCATGTGTATTTTCAAAGAGTTTTATCCTGAAAGAGCCATGGAGTTTGCTGTGGATTTACAATACGCCCTCAACTACGAAGGCCGCGACCTGACTGATGAAGAGGCTTACCGCCACCTGCTGGAAAAATACAGCATTCAACCCGAAGTGTTTTATGAACGCATGGCAAGCAACGAATACAAAGAAATGGCTTACTACGAATTTGCTTTGGTAAAACAGTTGCAGGTTACAGGTTTCCCTTGCGTGTTTATACAAACCGGTAAATTAAAGTTTCACATGGTTGCCCGTGGTTATACTGATTATGACACTTTGAAAGAAAGGATTGATAAGGTGTTGGAGGGAAATGTATAGTAATTATTTTCTGGCTACGATTACTCCGCCCCCCTTGCTGTAATCTTTCCTTCCATTTTGTCGGTATAAGTTACACTTCCCAATCTCATTTTTACCGGAAATTTTATTGCCCTTTCAATCTGCAATTCTTTCTTACAAAAAAAGCTTAGGCTGTTGGTGTAAAATGATGGAGGTGGGGTTGTGTACCTACCCAACGATATGGCATTTGGAAATGAAAAAAGGGTTTGCCCTGATATTGGAAGAAATAATGTTTTTGAGCTATCCGAGGTCTTTTTGGAAGTAATGGGTATAGCCAACTGCTGCCCGTTTACCGCAAAGCATACAAATAAATTTATAAAGAAACAAATATTCAAACACTTCATCTTGCACTGATTTGTATGTAAATTTACCGCTAATAATCAGGAAGGTTGGGGTTATTAACTTAGCTTTCCCATTTAGCAAAATAAAACATCTTAACCATCGTTTTGAAAGAGAATAAGATGTTAGAAGGTTTATTATGTCATTAAGTCAATCACTACAGCAGAAGCTGTTACAAAAATTATCGCCTCAACAAATACAGCTTATGAAGCTGTTGCAGGTGCCTACGGCTAACCTTGAGGAGCGTATAAAAGAAGAATTGGAAGAAAACCCGGC
Source organism: Segetibacter sp. (assembly GCA_031373555.1). GTDB lineage: Bacteria > Bacteroidota > Bacteroidia > Chitinophagales > Chitinophagaceae > Segetibacter. The sequence goes on from JANMMU010000052.1 coordinate 82,382, forward strand.
TTTGGAAGTTGGGGAGGAGGGTCATGACGATTTTGAAGAAACAGACGAATTTAAAAGTGATACCGAGGAAGAGTATGAAGCTGACAGCAGTACCGACGATTATGATAATATAGACATTAGCGAATATGTAAGCGAAGGAGACGATGAAGTAGGCGACTACAAACTCCGCGACGAAAACTATCCCGAAGGGGATGATGGTAAAGTGATACCGATACGGGTTGAAACCTCATTTCACGAACTGCTGATTACGCAGTTGGGAATGATGGAACTGGATGAACGTACCCAAAAAATAGCAGAACAAATTGTTGGTAGCATAGACGATGATGGTTACCTGCGCAGAGAAATTACTTCCATTGCTGACGATCTTGCTTTCAGACAAAATGTAAGTACCTCTCCGGCTGAAATAGAAACCCTGATAAAACAGATTCAGCAATTTGACCCGCCGGGTATTTGTGCAAGAGATCTTAAAGAATGTCTTATCCTTCAGCTAAAGCGTAAGCTGGGCGAAGGAAAAGAAGTGGACAGGGCCATGCAGGTGATGGAGAAATACTTTGATGAATTTACAAAAAAACACTACGAAAAAATACAACGTGGCCTTGGCATCAACGATCAACAGCTTAAGGAAGTAATCAATCAGATTATCAAACTCAATCCCAGACCAGGTGGAAATATTGGCGAATCGAGCCAGGCGGAAGGGTATGTTATTCCAGACTTTTTTATCTTTAACAATGCCGGCATACTGGAGCTGACCCTTAACAGCAAAAATGCTCCTGACCTTAGAATAAGCGAAGGATACCGGGACATGCTGAAAGATTATGACAAGGGAACAAAAAAAGACAAACAGCAAAAAGAAGCTGTGCTTTTCATAAAGCAAAAAATAGATTCTGCCAAATGGTTCATAGACATGATTAAACAACGGCAACAAACGCTGTTGGGCACTATGAGCAGCATTATGAATTACCAGCAGGAGTTTTTCCTTACCGGTGACGAAACTACGCTGAAACCAATGATCCTTAAAGACATTGCTGAAATGACCGGGCTTGATATAAGTACCGTTAGTCGGGTAGCCAACAGCAAATTTGTACAGACAGAATTTGGTACATATAGGCTAAAATTCTTTTTCAGCGAATCGTTAAGCACAGACAGCGGCGAGGAAGTAAGTACACGTGAAGTTAAAAAAATATTGAGCGATTTAATAGAAGCCGAAGACAAACACAAACCCCTAAGCGATGAATTGCTAACTGATTTGCTTCAGGAAATAGGTTATATTATTGCACGCAGAACCGTAGCCAAATACCGGGAACAACTCAACCTGCCTGTTGCACGGCTACGCAAACAATTATAACATACCAAAGGCAAAAGTTAATAGGCAAAACAAAAAGGAGCGCTTATATGAAACTCTTTTAGCTTATGCCAATAATTAGCAACCGCTTTTAAATATTTCAAAGCATTGAGCACTTCGCAACAAACCATTCCTACTTTTCCATTGCCGCAGGCGGGATGGTTAAAAGTTTTAGGCCGGTTCTTTTCCTATCTTTTTCATCCGTTGTTTATACCGTTGTACGTAGCGGCTTATCTCATTTTTTTACACCCTTATTTATTTGCTGTTTTTCCTGAAAAACAAAAAATAATCATTCTGATTTCTGTTGCGTCACAGACAATACTTTTTCCTGCATTGACAGTCTTTTTGTTGTGGCGGCTTGGTTTTGCAGATTCTATTTTCTTAAGGACACAAAAAGAAAGGATCATTCCCTACGTAGCTACCAACATCTTTTTTTTCTGGGCATTTTATGTCTGCAAAAACCGTTTTCCCGATGAAATGACTTTCTTTTTTCTCGGCATATTCCTCTCTTCTGCTGCAGGGCTTATGGCCAATAATTATTTTAAGGTAAGTATGCATGCCATAGGTGTTGGAGGTTCTGCCGCATTTATGATTCTTTTAGGAATGGTAAATGCTGAAACAGGTGGCCTTCCCCTGGCTATTGCAGTTTCAGTTGCCGGTATAGTCTGTACTTCACGTTTATTGGTATCTGACCATCACCCAATGGAAATTTATTGGGGATTATTTCTTGGGATAACCAGTCAGGTGGTTGCTTGTTATTTTATAATGTAACTACCATTATTCAACTACGTAAGAAAAAAATGGAAGAAATTTCTTCCCCTTTTTATAATCTTATTAAAAATTTTATACCCACAATTGTTTTTACTTTTCTTACCATTTAGTCCCTATGCATTTTCTAAGAGGTTTATGTGAGTGTAGTATTCATTTGTTTGATTTATTAAAAAGTAGAGGCCGATCCTTGCATGAAACGGCCTCTACAATATAATTTATAAAGAATTAAAGTGGCGCAAAATCTAAGAAATAAACCCTGCTTCCACCGCCATTTGTGCTTTGCAGCCAGTTAGGGGCAAAAAATGGTCCGGGTCCATTTACAGGAGTAGTTAAAGCCCAATGAGGTTGTGCACCAGCCTGCGCACCGCCAACAATAAAATGTTGGGTACCTGTATCATACCAACAACCACCACCAATAAGTGCAGAAGCTGGAATTAATGGTGGTGTAAAGGTAGCGCCGGCCAATGTCCACATTGGTCCAGATCCAGGATTGCATTGCATTAAATAACCGACACCCGCGGTGGTATAACCCATTACAAAATGTACATCGCCTAATATACAAAGTCCGTTAACATTAGGCACTGCAGCATAGCTATACAAAGAAGTAATTGTAGCTCCTATAGATATAGGAAATCTAACAACTTTTTGAGCCGTTACATCAAGTGCTATTAAACGTCCTGTTAGTGGTTCATATTCTAAATCCGATAAATTGTCTGATGTTAAAACGGTACCTGTCATTCCGGCAAGATTAGGGCTTCCTATTGGAAATTTCCAAATTGCCCATGTAGTAGCATTTAGTTTAGAAAGTGCTAATCCAATACCTGATGAAGGAATGGAAGCCAACCCTGTTACGTTTAAAATTGGGCTTGCTCCATTCATAAGCATTCCCAAAGAACCATAATTTGCTGTGGCAGATAAAGAAATAAATCTGTATACTTTGTGTCCGACACCAACTTGTCTTTCCAAGGCCAAATGACCCGCAGGGGAAGCCGCCACTTTTCCTTCAACGGCTTTTTGTTCATTAGCCAATTGCTCTGGAGCAACCTGCAAAGATTCCTTAGAACAAGAAAATAAGAATAAGGATAAAATAACCACAGCCATACTGGATGAAAATTGTTTTCTCATTTTTATTAATTTTTGATATTAACCCTTTGAAATACCAACTGCAGTCAGGGATATGCAATAGGATAAAAACAGCAACGCTGAACATTATTCCAAAGAAAATCTTTAGTGGTTTGGTTAATAATTTAAATTGGTTGGTTCATAAAATTTAACTGAATTAAAAGTGTCTCTATTTTTATGGAATAAATTTAATAAAATAATGAATAAAGAATAAAGATTTTTAATTTATACTACATGAATAAACAATGAGTTAAAATTTTTCAATGAATCCATTCTATTCTTGTGATATATTTAATATTTACTTGTTTATATAAGAAAGCAATTAATGTGGAATTAATAAAATATTATTTGCCATAAACCCTACATGCATATATTAATCGTTATGCATGTTTTATATGTTTAAAAATAACCACAAAACTCAACCCTTCAATACCGATTTGGATGTCCGTAATACTCCAAATACACGGGCTTAAAAAGGCATCGCTTTCCTGAAAGAATGTCGTTGGGGCTGGTTGGCATTATACCAAAAACAGATTGGGATATTTACAATTCAAAATGGTATAACGGTATTAAAATAAACACAATAGCATGTAGAGAGTTCTGCTATATAAAAGGCCTCTGGTTCATCACCAAAGGCCTTTAGCATAAAAATATTTTGGGTAATTATACTCTTAACTAAACAAATATTCCAAATCTTCCCTTGTAAGGTTCTTAACAAAACCTGCGTCATCGGTTATGAGATCGGCGGCAAGTGCTTTTTTCTTTTCTTGTAGTTTGAGTATTTTATCTTCTACCGTGTCTTTGCAAATCATTCGGTAGGCAAATATATTTTTGGTCTGTCCAATACGGTGTGTACGGTCAATGGCTTGTTGCTCTACAGCAGGGTTCCACCATGGGTCAACTATGTACACATAATCTGCAGCCGTCAGGTTAAGCCCCACACCACCTGCTTTAAGCGATATCAGGAATACCCTACACTCATCATCGTTTTGAAAACCATCAATTGCTATTTGCCTGTCTGTAGCACTTGTGCTGCCATCAAAGTATTTATATTTTACTCCCAACTCCTCTAATCGCTCTCTTATCAACGCAAGCATTCCAAGAAACTGTGAGAAAACTAAAGCTTTATGGTCGCTTATGTTTTCAGTTATTTCCCTTACCAACTCGTCTAACTTAATAGAAACATTGGGGAACTTTTCGTCGTCTTTCATTATGGCGGGGCTATCGCATATCTGCCGCAGTTTCATAAGGCCCTGCAAGATGGTCAGTTGCGATTTGCCAATACCTTGTTGTTCTACTACGCCCAATATTTTATCCCTGAAATCATTTCTAAACGCTTCATAAATTTTCCGCTGCTCATCGCCCATTTCGCAGAACAGAATCATCTCTGTTTTATCGGGCAGATCTTTGGCTACCTGTTCTTTTGTACGGCGAAGTATGAAGGGGAACAACAATCTTCGCAGGTGTTCCTTTTGTTCTTTCTCTCCAAATTTGTCTATTGGTACAGAGAACTCCTGTTTGAAAAATTCCATGGTGCCCAACATGCCCGGGTTAAGAAAATTCATTTGGGCAAATATGTCGAATGTATTGTTTTGCAACGGAGTACCACTTAAACACAACCGGCTTTTGGCTTTTAGCAAACTTGCTGCTTTAGTTACTTTACTGCTTGGATTTTTGATCGCCTGACTTTCATCCAAAATGATATAATCAAACTCCGGCTCTACAAACGATTTTATATCGCTGCGCAATGTACCGTAGGTTGTAATAATCACATCTACATTAGGATGAATGATCTGGCTTTTGTCACGTATGCTTCCATGATGTATATAATAGGTAAGTGTTGGTGTAAATTTCTTAATCTCATTCTCCCAGTTATACATAAGCGTAGTGGGACAAACCACTAGTACCTTAAGTGTTCCGTTGGTCTCTTTTATATGATGGATAAACGACAGTGCCTGAATGGTTTTACCCAAACCCATATCATCAGCCAAAATTCCACCCCACTTTACATTGTGCAGATAGTTAAGCCATTGAAATCCCGAGGTCTGATAAGGACGCAATGTATCTTGTAAATGTTTGGGTGCTTCTACCGGATCAATGCTGCTGAAATCTTTCAGCTTTTCGTACCGCTCCTCCAGTTGAAAGAAAAGTTCTTCTTCATCGCGGTTTTCATAAAGTTCTTCTATTACACTAAAATGGTAGCGGCTAAGCTTCATTTTTTCGCTCTTACCCTCACCAACTCTAAACAACAGGGAATATTTCTTAATCCATTCCTCCGGCAGAATTCCTAATGAACCATCTTGAAGCGGTACAAATTGCTGCTTGTTTGCTAAGGCTTTTTTTACATCAGCCACCGTAATTTTCTGGTCACCAAAAAATATTTCAACCTTGGCATCAAACCAATCTGTTTGGCTACTGATGTATATTTTGGTAGAAGGTTTAGACGTATTGAACCTGAAATTTTTCAATGCTTCAAATCCAAAAACCGGTATTTCCATTTCCTTCATTGCATCTATGAAAAGGAAGAACCAATTGTTCTTTAATACTTCTGCACCTTTCAGCACCAGGTTATTACCATCGTCTGGGCGTAAAAATTGAGAGTGAAGATTTTCTACTTTTGATACAAAAGCAGATTCTTCTTCCAGGTTTCGCTGTATGACCAATAGTTTATCCTGACGGGGAATAATTATCTTTTCTTTGTCTGAAGCTTTTACTTCATAACCCTTGTAAATAAATACGGGTTGAAACATAAGATAGTCACCCTTTTCGCGAAGCATTAATTTTACTTCTGGTTTCAGGTCTTTTATGTCCTCTCGTTTTACATTGTTAAACTGTACGTTGTACTCTTTTGCCAGCGGCAATACAAAATCGTTCAACTCTTTTGGCCAGTCTTGTTCTTTGATGATAATTTTTCCTTTCGGTAAAAATTTTTCTACCAGTAAAACATCTTTGGGCTTTTCAAAAAAGTAAAAAGTATCGTTGTGTAAAAATAGCAGCGAAGTAAAACTTTCATTATCTGTAACGGGAACCTCCTGTTGGTTCAGTTTTACAAAACAATCTACCTGATAAATGTCTTTGTTGTAAGTAATACTGAAATTGAGTATGGCAGGTTCTTCATTTAGTTGTACCTTCTTTAGATTAGCCGTGGTAAATGATTTACGCGACGGCAAAATGAAAGAAAAGTGCGGCGAAGCATCGGTGAAGATTTTCTTATAACGGGGCAACAAAAACTCTACTATCAGGCTACGTGTTTCCTCGGGCAACTCATCGTTGTGTTGTTGAATTATGTTTTCCCAAATACCGCTGAATGGTGAATTTCTATTCAGATAACGTGTTATTTCAGCCGGTTGTAGTTTGCGAAGTTGTTGCACAAGCATTTTATCATCATCGCTAAAAACTTCTGTATTAATGAATTTATTCAGGTCTAATCGTTCAGTTTTACCAGCAAATGCATCTCTTGCTTCGTTTGGTTCACCTTGTACACAATCCACCTGTATAAACGGATACTGATCTTTATTTTCTAAAAAAACCAATCCTAAAACCATGGGGGCTGGTTTTACATTTTCATCATCATCGTCAGACTCTGCTACCGTTTCCATCACGGGTTTTCTAAATACTGCCGGAGTAGCTTGTGGCGCTACTCTTTTTATAGAACTGTCTAAAACCCTTAAAAAAGGCTTCCCATCCTTATATGCAAATTCAAACTTTCCTTTAAGGTCATCGCTAAGGGAATAACCGTACGCCTCAAGCAATTTGTTTTTTTCTTTGTCCCAATTTCGTATGCTATCAAAATAATTCACCCCAAACCTGCTAAGCAACTGAACAAGCAATATGGTTTTATGCAAACACAGCGGATGCTTGGCATCGCTGTCGCAGTTGCAGCTTGTGTCAAAATTTCTCTCTTCATTTTTTTGAATGAGTACATTGAATTTTTCTCCTTCATATTCTACTTCTGCCTTTACCTTTTCATCTTTTGCCTCAACTATTACGGGTTTATTGTTTCGGAGAAATTCTTCTGCATCACTAAAAGATTTTGGTGCAGCCAACAGCCTTATCATTTTCAGGTCTAGCTGTTTCATTTTAACTACTGTATGTTTTTGATCATACAGCATATCTTTATCATCCAGCATATTGCGGTCCAGCAATTCCTGAAGTTGAAATAAAGAAGCTGCTTCGTGACGGCAAATTTCGCCCAAATTGTACGGGCAGGTGCAGCGAAGTGCAATTGTGGCCGGTTCTTTAAATTTACTGATTTGTACCTTATACCACGTAGCATAAGAATCATCCTTTACCCTAAATGTTACAGCAGAAACAAGGTCATCGTAATCAATCATTTCTACATAGCCCAGGCTATGGATCTTTTTCCCCCGTCTGATTACTTCGTCTGTACCGTGGCTGTATATGTGTTTAATGAGATGTGGTAATGCCATTGAATATTAAATTGTTTAGACAGTTGCTTTGATTTTGAAATATATATGGTTCTATGCAAAGGATCAAAAATGGAATTCCTTATTTGATAACCAAAGCATATTTAGCAATCGTCTTTTTCAGAAAAGGCCAATTAGCAAAAGTAAAGGAAAAGAATCCGTGTAGAAAAGTGATTTGAAAAATATATGGATGAAATCTTTGTTAAGAAATTGAAAAAGCAGCTTTTTTAAATTCCTTAAAAAGAAAAACCCCTGCAAAAACAGGGGTAATTATTTTAATTATCTTTTTATGAGAAAAGCATTTATATAACGTATTGAAAAAGGCTCTTATTGTGATCCATCCTATTATTTTATGCAAATTCCAAAAAAATATATCATAGCGGGGCTCTTTTGTGTTTTTCAAAATTACCGGCAGGGGAAGTAAATGTGGGTGATAAGGGGTTCTTACTTATTAAAAATATCCCCATAGCAATTAATAGCAGTATTTCTCCAATTTCTCGCTCATATTTATACAATTGGGTAACGCTATTTAAGTAAAGACCTACAATAACAAGTAACAAAATTTTTTTATTGTCAGACAATACCAACCAGGCAACTGCCGGCAACCATTGGATCATATTGTAAGGATTTCGTGTAGCAGGAACAATCAATTCGCAAGCCTGGTAAAAGATAAAAGCCAAAACCACTTGTTTTTGAGAATTATTCAACCAATTTTTTTTGTAAGCAAGGAGCATACCTGATAATAAAAAAAACAATAAAAGGGCTTTATAAAAATTAGTGTTGCTAATCCTTATCCCCAGCAAAATAAGATAATGTTGTACACTGTAAAGACAGCCCACATCAAATGATTTAAACCCTTCTGTTTTATTGATAATGCAGGCATCGGCATTTACCTTATTTAATGTCTTTTTGCTGCTGTCAACAATCAGTTCACCGGTTGCTTCTTTTGCATATTGGGCCATAGCATGATTGTACTGTTTCCATTCAGTTGTATTGGTGCTGCCAATAATTAATATGCCCGTTATTATTATTCCTGAAAGGAAACAGATAACGAGACCTTTTTTTAGTTTTAAAAAGGGAAAGGAAGCAATTAAAAAGAAAGGTCTTACCGCAGATAAAACAGGCAATAAAAAAATTAACGCCTTATGCATGTTCCGGTTAAAGATCAGGTAGCCTGTAAGCGAAAAAAAGAAAGTGTAAACGATATATATCTGGCCATTATAGAGGTGTAAAAGCCATTTTGTGTCGTAGATAAAAAAAATGGAAGCCAGTATTAAAAATACAATTTGATTAATTAATTTTTGAAAAATTTTACAACTCAACCAAACAGATGCAAACAAAAAAAATTCTTGGAGATAGCTCCAGATTATTTTTAAATCACAATAATTCAGTGTTGAAATTGGCTTTAACAACCATAAGGTAAATGGAGTAGAAATTACACCATTTAATCCTACCCTAAGATCAGGGTATAAATTTAACCACTCAACGGGATCTCCTTGCTGCCATTGATATTGATACATTGGCATTTCTGCTGTTTGTAACCTGGAACCAATAGTTCTCAGCAGCAAATCCGGGGCAATAGTATTGTTAATCAGAGAGTCAAAATGTTGCCATTGTGGTAAAAAAATAATAGTGATCAATAATAAAAGCCAGCCACTGTTCAATGCCTTTCTATTTTGAATATCCGCTGTAGATTTTTGTGCAATTTGTATATAACCTTTCATGCTATTATTGATGGATGTAGAAACTTTCTATGAAGCGGTCAAGCACTAATCCAACTCCTTAGAAGGATCCCAAAATAGCTTATCAAAATGAAGCACTTTGTCGTTTTTAACTTTTATCCCTTCTTTTTCCAATAATTCCTGCATAAGGGTTGGCGTAGCAAAATGTGCTTTACCAGATAGCATCCCATTGCGGTTGATGACCCTTTGTGCAGGTACTTTTGGTTTTACTACAAAACTGCCATTCATAGCCCAACCCACCATGCGTGCCGAAGATTTTGCCCCAAGATATGCCCCTATAGCGCCATAAGTGGTTACCCTGCCTCTGGGTATTTGCCTTACAACATCCCATACGTTTTCAAAAAACGAATAGTGTCTGCTTTGATCGGCAACAGGCAATTCAGCCTTAGCTCTTTGTTTTTTCATTGAAGCTAGGAATTATTCAAGAGAACGGTTAATGAAGTTAATAAGTGGCATCAACGCCTTAAAAGTGGAAGTAATGGTGGGCAGTAGATTTTTTAATAATAGTTCTTCATCTTTCAAGGTTTTGCCTGTTACAAAACTTTTTAGCTTAAGGTATTCAATTGCAGGGTTTTCCTTGTCATAGCCTTTTGGTTCACGGCTAAGTTGGTACTCACCAAAGTGCAGGTCGCCAAAATTCTTTTTAAAAGCCGGTGTTTTGATCATTTTTGAAAAGTCGTTCCAGTTATAGTCTATTTCCTGCCTTACTTTTTTTAATTGTTCAGCCTCCGGCATCCAAATACCGCCGCCTACAAAGCTTTTGTTGCCTGGTTCTACATGCAGATAATAACCTGCAAGGCCGGATTTTTTGCCTCCTTTGTCAAAACTTGCACCCATATTGTTTTTGAAGGGTGTTTTGTCTTTGCTAAACCTCACATCTCGGTATTGACGAAACACACATTTTTTTGCTATTAATGGTGCAATGTCTTCATCTGTTTTGCCAAATTCCTGAATTACTCCGGCAACCAATTTTTCAAAATCTTCCCTTGCATTATCGTAAATGGCACGGTTTGTTTCAAACCACGGTTTGTTGTTGTTTTTACCAAGGTTTTTTATAAAATTAATAGTGGATGATTGTAACATGAAAATGGGTATTATATACACAAAACTACTTGGTTATTTTATTTTGGTAAATAAAATAACCCGCCATTTATAATAGACGGTTGCTTTTTCATTTGCCGGTAAGTTTTAATGGCAAAGCATACTATCAGGATGAAAAAAGAATGATACTTGTAATACGCCCAAAAGGTAGTCGTATATTTTTGTTTCATCAATGGGATTTTTCAAATCTTACATGCCCAAAAGTAAAACAGTCATCACTGTCCCAGGAACCTTTTAAAATTGCTTTCTTTTTTCTCATCACAATTTTAAGGGTCATTATTTGCAGGCAAGTATTTTCAGGTGTAACTGGTTCTATAATGGCCGTTTCCTTTAGGGTGATAGAATCATATCCCTTAACAAGGTAAGCTACATTGCAAACAACCGTTGTGTCTATTCCATTAATTGTCTTGCCGGGTGAATAGCTTTTAATGTCATAAGTGCTGTCTTTGTTCCATGTAAATTGTAGTTTGATGGGATTGGCTTTTGGTGAATTATTGTTCCAAAAGAAACCGTTCCACTCACCTTCAAAACCCTGGCTTTTTGCTGTTGTAGTCAGTAGTGTTAATATTGTTATGATTGAAAGGAATTTCATTGGCGGGGAAAGGATTGTTGGGCTTTGTTGTTTGTGATTTAAAAATTTAGAAGTATTCTAATTTCATGGTTTTCTTTGTGTGACTTTGTGATTCTTCTTTGTGCCACTTTGTGGTTAAAAGAGCAATTTTTACCACAGAGGACAGAGAGAAAAAGGCAACACGGAGAACGCAAAGGAATTTGTTTAAATCATTTTAACAGCTTCTAAAAGAAATTAAAATTAAACCTTTTAAGCCTTTTCTTTTTATGATTTTCCTGAAACCGAATAATGAATAAACTATGCTGAAATGGAGTTGCTAATTGCAAAATCACCTTTCCAAAACCGCCTTTATTTTCCTAGTTATTTCATCATAAGCATCCTCCCGAACATTATAAGAAGAAACAGGCAGGCCTTTTTGTGGCACTGCATTGCTTTCAGAAAATAAAGGAATACTCGTCCATAAACAAGGGGTTAAAATAACTGGAATCATTACAGTCTTTTTATGTTCTTTTAGAAATTTTGCCAGCGGCATTTCTTCATCCCAAACATAGTCCGTTCCTATCAGGTTGGCACTTACCAAAAACAAAATAATATCTGCCTCTGCCAGTTCCCTTTTTATACTTTCATCCCAAGCCTCACCTGCTAACAAATTTGTATCACTCCAGGTTTCAGCCAATCCAATTCTTTTCAATTGTTTTAAATGAATTTCTAGTTCAGCTTTAAAATCCACCTTCACTCCGTTAGTTGGTTCAAACCGGGTATCCTTTTGTGAGTAAGAAATGAAAATCTTCTTGATCATTCTTCCATTTTGATTTAACCTAAACGGATCTCTTAAGATTGCTTCATTTTGTAGCACATTCTCTCTTTGCACTGCGTTAATAAGGGTAAAATCTACACCAAAAATATGGTGTAAAAGTGATTGAATTAATAACTCATTTCGAACTTTTATTTTACACCTTACTTTGTCAACACCCTCATTGACATATTCTACAAGCAAGCTGTAATCAAAGAAACCCGGTTCTTCCAATGTCTTACAATATTCACAATTACAAGGTATCTGTCTTTCAAAATTAATGTTTGAAAACGAGTCCTTATGAATCCCTTCTATGGTTCTGCATATATCATACAGTAATAGTTTTCTGTTTGGTTGATGCCCGTTTATTTCAATAGCGATAACCTGCTGCCCGGTAGCAACAATCTTTGTTTCTTCCACCTTAGCCACGCAACCCATTTTTTCAAATACAATACCTGTTCGCCACACAAGCCCTTTACCGTTTTCATATTTGATCGCATCGTGCATCCGTACAATCAACCTCGTTACAATCCCTTTAGGCATAAAAGGATAAAAATACCTGAATTGCAAAGTTCCTGTCCTATCCCACTCACAATCAGGTTGGGTTAAAGAAAGTAATTGCGGCGCAATATATTCATCCTTAATTCCCGAAATTTTATAGGCCACTTCAAAACTGTCCTTCGTCATTAAGTTTAGCAACAGGTTTCTTTCGGGGTATGAGTATTCATTAACTTCCCATATATCGTAAACTTGTTTTTGGGTAAAATGCCCGTCATTTTCTGCTATGTCTTTCCGTTTCAATATACTATAAACCCCATCCACCGCCCACTTTGGGTTAAGGATAATAAAATCATCTGTTTTAAAATGCACTACTTCACCTATCTTATGTAGGTGAGCACTCAAGTCCATCGCAAACTTTTCATCTATTCCAGCGTCTTTACAAATAGTCAGGTATTCTTTTAGGGTTAAATAATGCTTTCCTAAGCCTTCGAGTTGTTTACGAACAATCCCCCATTTTACTGGCATTAATTTGAACGTAATACGCATGTTCGCCAACTTTTCTTTTATCAAATGTAGCAAACTTACAAACCGTCCATCCCCGTCCGCTCTAGTTTCCAAGTTCACCTCCCTAAAATTAAATGGAAGGTGAGGATAAAGTTTTTCATACTTCCTGATGTCAAACGATTTATTTACCTGATCTTTCTGCATTTGCCTTTCATTCGCCACCACAATCAGTTCACTGTTTTGGGCACTTTCGTTTTTGCCCAGCAGCGAAATAATATTGAACCAATAATCAAGATTGTCAAAATCTTTCCTTGCTGATGTCAGCAATATATACAAGGCATCAGAACTTAAAAAAAACTGGTGAGTCAGGTACTGCATTTCCTGCCCCCCGAAATCCCAAATGTTGACTGATACAGGTTTGGGTAAACTAAAATCATCAAAATACCATTTCATCACTTGGATGCCAATTGTCGAGCCCTCGTCATGCGGAATTTCATAAGTAGCGTCAATCATTTTATTCATCAGCGATGTCTTACCCGCCTCCGGTTCTCCTACTATCAATAGTTTAGCTTCGTATCTGGCTTCCAAAGCCTCACTAAAAAAGCGGAATACCGAATCCCGCCCCAGTTCCACAATATCCATCGGTGGCAAAACAAGAGGATTGCCAAAAACATTGATTCCGTCCTCGCTGTTATACTCGGATGAAAATATATTTAAAAAAGATTTTTTTTGAAATAAAAGCACTAATGCTCTGAGGTCGCTAATATTATTATTGGATAAATCAAGCAACTGCAAACTCGCTAATCGTTCCAGTCCTGCTATCTCACTGATTAAATTATGTGATAGATTAAGCTCTTGCAAACGCACCAATTGTTCAAGCCCTTTTATTTCAACAATTTTATTATCGGATAAACTAAGCTCTTCCAAACCCACCAGTTTTTCCAGTCCTTCTATTTGACTAATTTTATTATTTGATAAATAAAGCGTTTGCAAACACAACTGTTGTTTATACGTTTGCTTTTCCAAATTTAATTAAAGATTTGAGATTAATTTAAGACAATAGGATTGAGGATAAATCCAACTTGTTTTTAGAACTGCAAGCACTTAAATTGCAGGTAAGGAGGATGCGCTTGTAGGTGCTT
>JANMMU010000060.1:0-55654 GCA_031373555.1 Segetibacter sp.
TTGTGCATGCCTAAAATAGGTTGACAAAAATCAATCAATTATGAGGCATGAAACTAAGCAAAAATTAGAAATTCGGGAGCGCAGAATTTTTTCTGAAGAAGTCAAAAAGAAATCAGTCAAAGATTTGACGGGTAAGCGCACAACCATTAAGGCACTGATGAACGAGCACCAGATCAGTCACCAAACGGTGTATAAATGGTTGTACAAGTACTCGCCTTACCATGAGCAAAAATGTACCTTGGTGGTACAAATGAAAAGCGAAGAAACCAAAAACAGTGAGTTGCAAAAACGGCTGGCCGAGCTGGAGCGCATTGTAGGTCAAAAGCAACTAGAGATAGATTTTTTGAACAAGCTGCTGGAACTGGGAAGTTCGGAGTTGGGCTTTGACTTAAAAAAAAATTTCAGTACACCACCATCGAATGGTACAGGTGGCACTGGCAAAAGCACAGCTACAAAATGAAAGATGTATTTACTTTGTGTGGCATCAGCCGCCAGGCGCATCATCAGGCTCTACTAAAGCTCTTTCAGGAGGGGCAAAAGGCAACGCTATATGTCCGCTCAATGGAGCAGGTAAGGGAGATACACCCGGGCATGGGGCTTAGGACGATGTGCGAAATGCTACAGCCCGATGGCATAGGCAGGGATGCCTTTGTAGCACTTGGGTTGCAGGAAGGCTTCCGGCTAAAAACCGTTGAAAAGCAGACCAGGACTACCTATAGCACCAAGTCCAACCGCTATGGCAACCTGTTGGGGGATGTAGAATTTAACGGCATTAACCAGGTCTGGAGCAGCGATATAACGTACCTGTATTGCCTTGATCAGTTCTTTTACATTGTGCTGGTGATGGATGTTTATTCCCGAAGGTTGATTGGCTACAACATCGCTGATAACATGCGGGCAGAAAGCAATGTTGCCGCCTTGCAGATGGCTTTGCAGCTAAGGGGGATAGACAATTATCACCAAAGCCTGATCCATCACTCCGACAAAGGAACCCAGTATGCCAGCGATGCCTACACACAAACGCTGGACAGTTATGAAATAAGGATCAGCATGTGCAATGAGGTGTATGAAAACACGCACATTGAAAGGGTAAACGACACCATTAAGAACCAGTACCTGAACCGCAAGGAAATAAACAACAAACGCCAACTGAAGGATCAAATGGCAGCAACCATCAAAGCTTATAATGAAAGCAGGCCGCATCAAAGCTTAGGTAAAATGTCACCGATT
Source organism: Segetibacter sp. (assembly GCA_031373555.1). Classification (GTDB taxonomy): domain Bacteria; phylum Bacteroidota; class Bacteroidia; order Chitinophagales; family Chitinophagaceae; genus Segetibacter. The sequence continues at coordinate 1,231 of JANMMU010000060.1, forward strand.
GAATTCGAAAAATACCTGCTAAAAGTACCCGTTGAAAAAAGAACCAAAATGAAAATTTACACAGTAAAAATGAGTGCAGATGCTTCAATTACAAAACAACTAAATTTGTTTGAAAAAGAACAGTAACCATTCATAAATCTGTCAACCTATTTTAGGCACGCACAAAGTTCAAGAGGTTCAAGAGGTTCAAGGTTTAGCTAACACATTACACTTAACACTTAACACATTGCACTTAACACTTAACACATTGCACTTCACTGTACCCTATTCATTATTCATTATTCATTGCTCATTATTCACTGTTCATTGTTTCTGTGTTTATTTATCTGTTGCAGTTTTTCAATATCGGCCAGGTCTTGTGGTCTTCCTGTAAATTGTTTGCTTAAGATAAGGTGGTGATACTGTATTATTGGTATAACAACACCATCCAGCAAAAAGTGACTGGCTTGTGAATACGCTTCCTTAAAAGCGACACGCTGAATAAGTGAAATAAAGTCTATCCTCCTGGGTCTTTGCCCTAGATAAAATACAGGGAATGGGTTGCTAAAATCAATCTTGCCAACATGCTCAATGCCTTCGTTGGTAATGCCAAAATCCAGAAGGGCTTTTAAAAAACAAGCCTTATTATCTTCAGATGTTTCCAGCCAAACATCCATGTCTCCCGTACTGCGTTCATAGCCATAATGGATCACCGCATAACCGCCAATCAGCATAAAACGAACCTTATTTCTTACCAGCATTTTTAGAAGCGTTCTATGTTCTTCAAAAAAAATATCCATTAACTATCTTGTTTTAATTGTTTTGTCAAAAGGTTCTTTTAAAGCTTCTTTGTAAATGGCACAAATCAGCAGGTGGGCATTGGCAAAATGCTGTTCGCCTGTCAGGGCAGCCATATCTTTTGCATCGGCTTGTTCAGCTTCTTCAAACGAACCAAAAAATCGAAGGCCTGTTCTTTCGTACACGGCCTGCGGTTCGTTTAACTTGTTTTTGCTTGTATCGTTTTCGCTCATGACTTGTTTATTTACATTTAAAGTTACAGGCTAACTTCCGATTTGCATCATTACAGGGTTAATAGTTGATAATGCTTTTGAATCTGGTCTTTATAGCTTTTAACAAAGGGAATGGGTTTTACGTAATTTATGTTTGTGTTCATTGAGATAGGTTCGTTTCGTCTTCGTGGGGGATCTTATGCAAACGACCCACACCATAACCTGCTCGTCTTAGTCTTCACAAAGCAAACATAAATCATTTGATATTTAAGTTGGCTACGCAAAACTTGCACTAGCACAATGAATATTCACGTTAGCTGTACAATTTGCAGGTGAAAAAAACTTTCCAAAGGTAAACCTACGAGGCACAGGCCACTATAGGTTATTTTACTTTCCCAGTTCCGGCACTACAGCTAAACTTTCATTACCATCTTCAGAAATAGATTGCACTGCAAAAAAATAATTGTCTTTACTATAGGGCAATGTCATTTCTGATTCGTTTGTGAAGATTTTTTTTTGCCACACCGGTGCAGTAGTCTCTCTCAGTAAAATATAATACCCAATAACCTTTCCGGTAGCAGAAGGCTTCCAATGGAGGACTGTGCTGTTGCTCAAATTTTTTACGTCAATCTTTACTTTTTGGGGTGTAGAAGGAGCTTTGGCCAGGTTAGCCAGCGATGCAAGGTTGATAGCAGTATTTTTCCGTAAGTATTCTTTGTCTATAAACCCGGGCAAATCGCCGTATTGAATACCGTTTTCCATTCTGATATCCTGGTGTTGGCGGTTGTAGTTTTCATTCATTTCGGTAATGCGGACAGCAGCAAAACCATTTTGTACAAAAGGCGTATGATCACCACCCCGCAAAAAACGATCGTTGCGATATATCAAAACCACTTCTAAATGATCCACATACCTTTCGCCTGTTTCTTTTACATATCGGGCTAATTGTCTTGCCTTCCCATCATTTTCCAAACCAAGGTTGCGAATGGTCATTGCATTTTTATCCAGCTCAAATGCAGGCAACCCTTCGCTAAAAACACGGAGGCGGGTATTGTCTATGATGTTGGTTTCGTTGCTGTTGTTGCTGCCCATTATATCATTGTTTAGCAATGCTTCCAATTGCCATCCTTCCTGCTTCGCTTTCTTTGCCAAATATCCTGAACCTAACAAACCCTGCTCTTCGCCACTAACAGCTACAAAAATGATGGTGGCAGGAAAAGACCGTTTGCTCATTATTCTGGCACATTCCAATACTGCCGCTACGCCGCTGCCGTCGTCGTTGGCACCGGGTGCATCTATGGTGCTGTTCATTACATCAGAGGCTCGGCTATCGAGGTGGCCGCTGATCATAAAGATCCTTTTGTCGTAGGTATTTGTGCCTTGCAAAGTGGCCATTACATTTCCCAAAAGAGTGGGTGCATTTATCCTTTTGCCATCGGCGGCTATGGTAGTAGTGTCTATCATGGCAGTCATTCGGGCACCGGCCCCTTTTGCAAATTCATTGAACTTTGCTAACACATAATCCCGGGCAGATGCAATGCCTCTGTTGCTTTCTTTTTGTTTGTTCAGTGTATTGCGTGTGCCAAAACCCACCATTGCATTGATGTAAGATTGCAAAGAATCGGCAGACACTTCTTTCACCATATCCTGTATAACCACGTCGCGGTGGATAATGGTTTGTCCAATGGCGAGATACTGAATTATTGAACAAATAAAAAGGGGTAGGATTTTTTTCATGCGGTTTTTTATAGCTTTAAAAGTAGGGTATTATTTTTGGGGAATAACGATATTGTTACTCAGGGTTTAAGAGGTTTAAGAGGTTTAGTACTTAGTATTTAGACAATTCTTTCAATTCATAAATCCTAGCTCTTAGCTCTTAGCTCATAACTCATAACTCATAGCTCATAGCTCATAATTCATAACTCATAACTCATAACTCATAGCTCATAATTCATCACTCATAATTCATCACTCATAATTAACAATTAATAATTAACAATTCTTACACTCCATTCCATCATTTGTTGCCATATTGCTTCTTCGCTTGTTGTATCTTTTAATAAATTTTCGTACGACATTTTTTTTATATCAAGGCAATATTGGATTAGAAGCATGTATTTGAAATATGCCCTCGGTGCAACTGTCCCATCAGAGAGTGTAATCCCCCATTCATGTTTATCTTTTTTTGTTTCTGATATAAACTGTTCAATATTTTTATGCAGGTTTTTTAGTTCGGGGTTTTGTCGTGAAACATATTCGGGGTAGCCTTCCCATTTCCATTTTGGATGATTGGCAACAGGATTTGAATTCCAAAACCCAACTTTGTTATAAACAAGGCAATGGGCTTCTTCGTGTGCAAGGGTTTGGGTTAAGTTCCATTTGTAGTCGTTAACTTCTACATAGTTGTCTCTTACGTTTACATTGCCACACAATACAACTTTGTTGGAAGCAAAACCCAAAGCAAATGCCTGACCCAAAAACACCTGCAATAGAGAAGGGTAGAGGGATCCATCATTCATGCAAATGTCAAATTTTATAGTAGGGTCATACAGTTCACTTGTCTTAATAATTGCTGTGGCATCATCAATCCGTAATTGCAATGTTTTGTCCAGTGGTTTGTTGTGATAAACTGTACAATTGGCCATTACAGTTTTGTTAGCATACAACAGAGATGGTGTCAGCACTATAGCAACTAAAAGGACTAATATTAGTAATGTTGCTACCGAAATCCTTATGGTCCACTTAATTAATTTTCGTATCATACTAATGATTTTTGACTTAATTATTTGCTGATAAATATAATGCTATTTGGGGTTTAATGTTTAATTGATGTTTAGGGTTTGGAGTTTAGGGTTTAGTAGAATTTAATGTTTAAAAGGTTCAAGAGGTTCAAGGTTTAGCTCATGGATTACACTTTACACATAAAACTTTACATTTCATAGATAACTCATAACTCATAGCTCATAGCTCATAGCTCATAGTTCATAGTTCATAGTTCATAGTTCCTAGTTCATAGTTCATAGTTCCATCCTATTGTTTTATGTTTGCTTTTTATGAAATGATATGAGTAAACCTGCTGGTAAAGGTGGAACAAAAGACAGGAAGGTAGCATTGCTTGTTACGCCACAAAATCTGGGTAAGTCCTGGGCTGATGTTTTGAATATTCAATTCATAGATAAAACAGCGGGAGATATCCGGCTGACTAATAACAGGGTTACACCCCAATTAATCAAACAGAATTTTACCTCACTACCTGTTGATGCAGGCTATGCATTTAATTATTTTGTAAAAGAAGCAATAGAACAGAAGCAATACGAACTTGAATTAAATTTTGAAAACAAGGGGGCAGGAATTTCCAAAAAGCAATTTATTACAAACGGGCTCCTCCGCTATTTTCATAATGCATTTATGGCTGTTAAACCATATTCCCCTTTACTAAAATTCTATATAAAAATTGTCAAGGGAAACAATGCTGTTTCAAATACACCTATTTCATTCAGCAGCTTTAAACCCGTGCTTTCGTTTGAATTGCAACAGGTAGGTGATAGGATCAATATTTTGACCACTGTTCATATTCAGGACTTTACCGGTGACAGCCTTGACTTTCAGCGGTTTGATTTTTTTCTTGTAAGCAAATACGAAATCTTTATTTTGTCTTACAACGATTATCAAACCATCAATTTCGTGGAAGCCACCAACGGCAAAGCATACAACGAAAATGACCTTAAACAAGCAATCGCCACACTCGAAGAAAATTACAAGGTAAAAAGGAATGGGTTCTTTGTAAAGAAGCAGGTTGATGTTGCTCCGGTATCCAGAATATTTCTTAGTGAATTGAACAACGCTTTTTTGATGTTGACACCACAATGGGTGTATGACGGCCTTTTGGTAGAAGGTCCTTTTAAATCGTTTCAGCCAGTAAAAACAAGTGGAGAGGAAATTATTATAGAACGTAACAAAGAAGCAGAAGAAGCTTTGCTAAAATTAATTGTTGCACTGCATCCAAACTTTGCCACTCAACGCAATGGTTATTACTACGTTTCATTTGCAGAAGCGCAAAAGAAACAGTGGTTTCTTAAAGCCTATCATCATTTGCTGCAACAGGAAATAGAGCTTTCAGGTATGGATATGCTTTCTCATTTCCGCTACAGCCCTCATCGCATAGCTACGACTCAAAGCATAGAAAGCGAAGCAGGCAACAAATTATCCATCAATCTGGATGTACGTTTTGGTGAAGAAAAGCTAAACCTGGTCGAACTTCAAAAAATGATACTCTCTGGTCAGAAAGCTGTGTTGCTCAAAGATGGTAGCCTGGGTATATTGAACGATGAATGGCTGCAACAATATGGACATGTAATTCGGCATGGAAGTATTTCAACCAATGGTTTGCTTGAGGTGTCAAAATTCATGGTAGTTAGCCTGAATCAGGGAGAAGAAGAAAGATCTCTTTTTAAAGCTACCTTAAAAGAACAATGGTGGAGCCGCTGGCAACAATGGCAAAACACAGATACACAGCTATATGATGTGCCAACAACTGTATTTGCAACATTAAGGCCTTATCAGCAAAAAGGTTTTGAATGGCTAACATTATTGTCTGAAATAGGTGCCGGCTGTTGCCTTGCCGATGATATGGGTTTAGGTAAAACTTTACAAACGATATGCTTTCTTGCCCGTTATCAAATGCTGCACCCCGGTATGGTTAATCTTGTAGTGGCACCGGCATCGCTGCTGTACAACTGGCAACAGGAGATTCAGAAATTTGCACCAGTTTTAAGGACTATAGTATATCATGGAAACAGCCGCAATGCAACAGACATTGACCCTGATAAATGTGATGTGCTCATAACAAGTTACGGCACACTACGCAGCGATGCAGAAACCTTGCTGCAATATAATTATGGTCTTGCAGTACTGGATGAAAGCCACAACATTAAAAACCCTTCAGCACAGGTAACAGGTGTGGTGCAGCAATTGAATGCATTGGTACGCATTGCCTTAAGCGGCACACCCGTAATCAACAATACTTTTGACCTGTATTCGCAGTTGAGTTATTCGCTACCCGGTATGTTTGGCAGCCGCGAATTTTTCAAAAAGGAATATGCAGACCCAATAGATCGCTTTCAGGACGAAGAGAAAATTAAAACCCTCCAAAAACTTACTGCTCCTTTCATTTTACGAAGAACAAAAGAGCAGGTGGCTACCGATCTGCCTGCTAAGACAGAAAGTATATTGTGGTGTACTATGGGTACCGAACAACAGAATTTGTACAACGAAATACAGGAACAAGTCAAGAGCAACCTCTTTACCGGCATACAAAAAGATGGTCTTGGTAAAAGCAAACTGGCGGTTATACAGGGATTGCTCAAACTGCGTCAGATATGCAATTCTCCAATGCTATTGCCTGAAGAGGAAAGGCAAAATATTTCCCGTTCGGTAAAGACAGATGTGCTGATGGATGAGTTGAATAACCTGCTGGAGAAACATAAAGTATTAGTCTTTTCACAGTTTACAACCATGCTCAACCTGTTACAGGCAGAGTGTAACAAGCAATCTATTGCTCATTATCGTTTGGATGGACAAACCCCATTGCCCAAAAGGGCAGAAATGGTCAATGCTTTTCAGCAGGATGATTGTAGCACAAACCTTTTTCTCATCAGTTTAAAAGCAGGTAACACCGGGCTTACGCTCACCGCTGCGGATTATGTTTTTCTCTTTGATCCTTACTGGAACAGGGCTACAGAGCAGCAAGCCATAGACCGAACACATCGTATTGGTCAAAACAAAAGTGTGTTTGCCTACAAAATTATTTGCAAAAACACCATTGAAGAAAGGATCATTCAACTGCAAAACCGTAAACAGAAAATAGCAGATGATTTAATAAGTGAAGATGATGGTTTTATCAAATCGCTGACAGAAGAGGATTTGAAATTTTTGTTTGGTTAACTTTGCACATTCACCTTTTCCCGCCGTTGTTCATATGGCAAAGCCTGCCAATAACCTGACCTTGCTATAGTATATCCCTCTTGAAACCCTATCGTGTGTACACATCTTTTATCACACTCCAAAGGAGTACCGTGTTTATAGAAAAGGGCTGAGTTTGTGGATTCCGGCTCCGATGGTGCTTTTACAGGTGAACCTTTTTGTAAAAACTAGTTAATCAACAATGCCCATCATCGCATACGAGGCACCTTCGGAGCCTGCAAAACCTTTCTCATTCTTAATTTGCTATAAACACGACGCTCCGAAGGAGCAAAAACCATATACACCATAAATGTGTCCACACGATAGTCTTGAAACCGGGACAAAACGATTTGTAAATTATTTCCCAACCATTTGCGCCACAATAATACCAGTAGCCACAGCAGCATTGAGCGACTCTGCACCGCCAAATCGTGGAATGGTTACAGGGTGACTAATTTTGCCTGATAGTTTTTCTCTTATCCCTTTCGATTCGTTGCCAATGACCAAAATGCCATCTTTTACATGGTCAATCTTAAAAACATTTTGCCCCTTAAGCATTGCGCCATACGTAGGTATGTTTGGCGGAAGAGTCCATTTATCTAAATCTTTATACCAACATTTTACCCTTACTATACTGCCCATAGTTGCCTGAACTACTTTGGGATTATATCTCTCTACACAATCAAGACTACATATTATTTGCGACAGCCCAAACCAATCTGCAATGCGTATAATAGTTCCCATATTACCCGGGTCTTGTATACCGTCTAACACCAAAGTGAGGTGGTTGTTAAATACAGGTTCTTCTGTTGGAATTTGCTGCCATGCTACAACTATTACCTCATTTGGTGTTTGTAACTGACTTATACGGCTTAATTCTATGTTTGTTATTTCTGCAAATGGGGTATGTTTAATGTGATTTTCCTGCAACCATTGAGGGGTGGCATACAGTTTTTTTATTTTAAAATTGCTATTGACTATTTCCAAAGCCAGTTTTGGGCCTTCGGCAATAAATAAGCTTTCGGTTTCCCTTTGTTTTTTGTGGTATAAAGTTTGAATATCTTTGATTTCATTTTTAGTCAGCATAATCAACATGTTATATAACTACAGGCAGGTAAAAGTCGTTTGTTCCATACTTATTTTCACCCTACTTTTTGCGGCCTGTACTGTTGTTAAAAATTACCCTGTTAATAAGCCTTTTGTTTACGAAAACAAAATTGTATTAACCGGGAATGTACCCAAAGATGAGAAAAAAAGGCTAGCACTTGACCTTGTAAATTATTGGGACGATAGTTTAAAGGTACTCACGGTTAATAAATTAAGCCTCTTTAACTTAAGTAAGAATACTCCGTTTATTTATAACCGTGTAATTGATAAACCGCCTGTGTACGACTCTGCCGCTATGAGCCGCAGTCTTTTATTCATGAGTTCCTACCTTAACAGTCAGGGATATTACAATTTTGATATTAAAGCAGACTCTGTTATTATAGATTCTGTAAAACATCAGCCACAGGTTAGGGCAAAGGTTCAGGTTTCTGTAAGTGTAAATAAAAATCTTTCTATAGATTCAGTTTCTTTCGATTCTATAATAAATCCCGTGTTAAGAGAAATTGCACAGAAAAATAAAAAAGAAAGTTTTCTACAAAAAAGCAAACCGTTTAGCAATACACTTGTGAGCAACGAATTAGACAGGTTGGTCAATCTTTATCATAAAAACGGGTTTTATAAACTGACCCGCGAAAACCTATATGCAGAAGTAGATACCATAGATGCAGCGTTGCTTGAAGTAACTCTTGATCCTTTTGAACAGGCACAAAAGATTGCTGAAGCAGCTTCCCGCAGAAAAGCAAATCCGACTATTGATGTTTTGATAAAACAGCGGCCTGTAGCTGATACTAATACCCTTACAAGGTTTTATAACGGTCATGTATTTTATTACCCTGACACTACCCGTTTAAAAAGTATTGAAAATGATTCAATCATCAATAATCGGTTTAATATTGTTAAGACAACAGACAATGTTACAGTAAAACAAAACATCGCATTTGTAACTATTGCTCCATTGATTCAGCATACTTATATTGAAGAAGGAACGCTGTATGACGAGCAAAAATACCTGAAGACGCTCAATACATTTTCATCATTAGGTCCATGGAATCAGGTGGATTCAAAAATTGTACAAAGGAAAGATTCACCACAGATTCTCGACTATCACTTTTTCATGATTCCTGCCAAGAAATATTCTTTTGGCTATGACATAGAGGTGAGCCGTAACAGCGGAAGTATTATTTCAGGCAACCTGCTGGGAATAAGTAATGTGCTTACACTTCGCAACCGCAATGTTTGGAAACGAGCCATACAGAGCAGTACAGTAATAAGGGGAGGAGTGGAACTTGGATTTACAGATACAGTACTGCAAACCATTCAGGTAAGTGTATCGCAGACCTATAGTATTCCACGGTTGTTAACTCCATGGAAAATAAAAAATATCAAAACCCTGGATGATTACAATACGATATTAAGCCTCAATGGTTCATATACTGACCGGCTAAATTTTTTCAGGCTTAGATCTGCAGTAGCCGCTTTTGGTTACGACTGGAAAAAGAAAAACCGTGGTTGGATATTACGACCGATAAATATTGAGTTGTATAGCCTTGATACCCTGGACGGATTAAAAAATGCTTTTGTTACCAATCCGTTTTTACGTACTGCATTTAATACAGGGTATGTGGTAGGTGAAAATGCAACGTTTACAATTGGCTGGCCAAATAAACACCGGCCCAATACACTAAATAACTTCAGGTTTTCTGCAGAAGAGTCAGGTGGACTTGTTGGTGCATTGTCCAAAGGAATAAAAGACAAAGTGTATCAGTACATAAAGTTTGAGGCAGAGTTTAAAAAAGTGGTGCAATGGCGCAAAACCTCTGTAGGTTTCAGGGCTTTTGGGGGTATTGGAATCAATTATAGCAACGACCCCGAATTAGGAAAATCCCTTCCATTCTTTAAACAGTTTGTTGCAGGCGGACCTTACAGCATGAGGGCATGGGGCATCAGACAATTGGGTTTGGGGTCTTCTTTACTTAGCGATACCAATACAACCTTTCGCGACAGATTTGGAGATATACAGTTGGAAGCAAATTTTGAATATAGATTTCCCCTTTTTGCTATTGGCAGCATGAAGGTTAAAAGTGCTTTGTTTGTAGATATGGGCAACATCTGGAACCTTAAAAATGATGTAGAAAACCCCGGTAGCAAATTGTCGCTAAATAATCTTTGGAAAGATATTGCAATAGCAGCAGGTGTAGGTTTATTACGTTTAGACTTTGATTACTTTCTTATAAGATTAGACCTTGCTTATAAGGTAAAAGACCCTGCCCGCCTGGCAAATGGTGGGTGGATGAGTATTAAGAATTTTGAATGGCGCAATACAGAGTTCGACATAAGAGATGGTAATGGCAAAATGTTGAATAGAAACAATTACTCGCTACAGTTAGGTATTGGCCTGCCGTTCTGATGATTCGTTTTTTACCTCATTTACAAACTCTTCCATATTCATAGCGTTTGCTGCTTCAAATATTCCTATGCGGGTACGTCGTAAACTACTTAAATATCCCCCGCATCCCAATGCCTGCCCGTAGTCGTGTGCAAGGCTGCGTATATAAGTACCGGTGCCACATACCACTTTAAAATACACTACAGGCATTTCTATTTTCTCTATAGAAAATTGATTGATTGTAATAGTCCGTGGTTCCATTTTTACATCTATGCCTTGCCTTGCGGCCAGATAAACAGGCTTGCCGGCCTGCTTTATAGCAGAGTGAATTGGCGGCACCTGCTGTATAACTCCAATGAATTTTTCTGTGGCCTTATGTAGTTGTTCTATGGTTATGTGGGTAGTGTCTTTTATGTCAACGGGTTCGCTTTCAAGATCGTAGGTAGGGGTAGTAGCACCCAGCGTAATAGTACCTGTGTATTCTTTTTCCATACCCATGTACTCATTTATTTTCTTGGTAAACTTTCCGGTGCAGACTATTAAAAGCCCTGTAGCCAAAGGGTCTAATGTGCCTGCATGCCCCACTTTTTTTATCCTTATGGTGTTGCGAATTTTCCTTACTACATCAAACGATGTCCAGTCAAGTGGTTTATCAATCAATATCACTTGTCCTGCTTCGTATTTATTGAGTTCTTTTTCCAAAATGTTATTTGTTGATTAGGTAAATTTTGAGCAGCTTAAATAAAAATCCTTTAGAAAATTAAACTCTAATTCTTCATCTGTGTACTCTGTGGGCTCTTTCTCGAGCCCTCTGTGGTTAAATTTATTACTACAAAGGCAACTCCTTAAACAATTCTTTCAGTTTAAGTTTTTCAATATTAATTGTAAATGAAATTGTTTTCAGAAATCTTTTTTCAGTAATGGTGGATTTGTAATAGTTGCTATACACTTTACTGAAGATTAATGGTACATACACATCTACCAATGACCCAAAGAGAGAAAGTTGCACACCTGCATCATACACAAATCTGCCCGAAGCGGGATTCTCTTTCCATGCTTCTGCATAGGTGCCAATGTCTGCAAATAATTTAAGCGGAATATTAAATGGTAAAACGCTTAGAGGGTTGTATTTATCCGGCAGACCAGTCGATAAGTTGAGTGCCATTAACCAATCATCGGTTTTGCCAACTTTGTCAGAAAGTAATTCTGTATTCACTTTAAAGAAACCATCTCTTTCCATAACCTGTTGACTTTTCCATCCTTCAAATTCATTTCTGCCAGCAAAGTAACCGCTGTAAGTATAGTCTTCATAACCCTTAGGAGCACTTAAGTTCAGCAGGTAACGGTCATTGTTGTATCGGGTAAGAAATGTTTTTTGAACAAGGTAGAAAAATTTGCCTGCAAAAAATCTCACCGACATTCCTGTTTTGCCATCAGGGTAATTGAAGTAGTATTTAGCATTTACTCCTGCCCTTATAAATTCTTTTCCCTGATCTGCCGAAAGCGAAATGCTGTATGGAAATAGTTTTCGGCTATCTGATACACTTACAGACAATCGATTTATAAAAGTACTGACAGGTACAGTACTTACTACATCATATGTATCAATTGCTGTTTCAATCCTTTCAAAATTTAGAGCATCTTCTTTTATTGCAAAAGCTTTCCATAGTAAATCAATCCTTCTGGTTGATTGCGGGTCTTTATCAAACAGCGTCACATTTACCGAAGGTGCCCATCGCTGCATTCTTTGATAAAGTTTTTTGTTATCATCGGTCACGAAATCATTCATGGTATAATTCATATAACCCAAACCAATAGCTATTTGATGACCTCTTTTATAAATATTGTAAGAAGCGCTTCCAAAACCATTCAACTTTTTAGAACCAGTAGCATACAAAGCACCACCTGCAAATTGCAGGTTATTCATGGGGAATTGATAGTTGTGCAGCAATCCGCCAATCATTCCCTTGTCATACGTGTTGTAACCAAGTGCCGGCGACAAACTGATGTAATTGTACTTTTCAGTATTTCGCAGGTTGAAAAGAAAAGTTGGTTTTATAGATTTTTTCCCAGCGGGAAAAAGTGACCCCGTTTGGCTTAACTGTGAAAAATTAAGGGCAATACTTTTATTGTTGGTACTGCCTTCAACTATTGTTTTAAAATCATCAGGCGATGGGTGTTTGAAACGCCATTTACTGTAATACTCCTGCATAGCTTTATCAAAGTTTGCTTTACCCAAATCTTTTTCAAGTTTATTCATCCAAAGATTGGTTTTATAGTAAGCAACAGCACCATAGTTGTCAACGCTAAAATTAGAAGAAGTTGTTTCTATGGGTTGATCCTTTTTTACTTTTATAAGTGTAGAAAGTAAGATTGCATCCTCCTCATCGGGTAGCTTATTGCTAAAGCTGCCTTTAGTTGATTGTTTCGTAGTTTTATACTTCTCTTCTTTGTACCGTCTTTCATAGTAAGAGTTCATTCCTTCATCCATCCACGGGTGGTCTCTTTCGTTTGTTGCCAATGCAGCTTCAAACCAATTATGGCCTAACTCATGTACTATAGTTTCATCCAGTTCTTTACCTACAGACTGTACAGTTATAAGTGTAATAGTTGGATACTCCATTCCGCCGCTGTTTTCGTTCTTGCTTCCCTGTACAACAGTGGCAGTAGAGTAGGGGTAGTCACCCAACCAACTGCTATAGTGACGTAAACCATCTTTTGCATAACCTACTGTTGCATCCCAACCTTTACTTTTAGGTTTGTAAAATGAAAATACATCTATCACTTTTTTCGATGGCAAAACAACCGTATCATATTTGGCAACAAAATTTTTACTTGCAAACCATGCAAAGTCGTGTATGTTGTTCTGCTTGTAGTGCCAGGTTTTTGTATTACTCGTGGCGGTATGTTTGCCATTTTGTTTCAATTGACGTAAAGTTTCTGCATCCTGTAAAATACCTGTACCTGCAACAATATAAGTTGATGGCAAAGTAATTTCTACATCATATTTTCCAAACTCGGCATAGTATTCACCCTGATCAACATAAGGCAAAGGGTGCCATCCGTTTTTATCATATACTGCCGGTTTGGGGAACCATTGTGCTACCTGATAATCGCGGCCTATGTGTCCCCCACGGGAAAAATTATAAGGTAGTTTTACTTTGAATGGTGTTGTTATAATGGTTGTTGCACCCGGTAATAATGGCTTTGGCAAAAGCACTTTTACAATATCAATGTTGTTGCTGTCTGCTTGTGTATTTGCAGTTACACCATCAGACTTAAAATTCAATTGATTAATATATCCTTTTTGCCAGGGTTTTGAAAAATAAAAATCAGTTCTTCCTGATTTTAGAAATTGTTCACTAAAAGCAGTCTTGTCATTTTTGTAAGCATTGAGCCACAAATGAAACCAAATAAAACGTAGCGTATCGGGTGAATGATTGATATATTCTATTGTTTCAAACGCATCCAAAGTATGGTCTGCATCATTTAATGAAACGTTAATGGTAAAATTAGCCTCCTGTTGCCAATATTTATTTTGGGCAAATAAATTAATACTACCGGTCAGACAAAGTAATAAAAGAGAAATGCTTTTCACAAAACAGAATTGATTGTTGATAAATTGAACCGGAAAATTAATCCGAAAAACGGTTTGAAGATAAAACATTACTCATTGCACCCCATATTTTAGCGATTATTCATACAAACGTACATGTATTTTCTTTCCTGTTTCGTTGCTAATTAACTTGAGGTAGTTATTTTAGTAAGAGGTATATTTAAAGCGTACAAATTTGCAGCCTAATACGACAGCCCCGCTTTTGCCATGGTAGCTGTAGTTTTTATTAATTCTTTTTAGATTTTCTGTTTTCTAAATTCCAATATTTCATTCCATTTTCCGTCCGTAATTCTATAAAATTAAATTTAGTTAGTAGGTTTATAGAGTTTCTGTTTTCTTTCAAACAGTTTGCAGTGATTTCTTTTACCATTTCATTTGAGAAAGCCCATTTTATAATTTCCTTTACAGCTTCTTCAGCGTATCCTTTTCGTCTTTCTTCTTTAATTATTCCATAACCAATATCAATGTTTCCTTCGTTGTTATTAAACCCTTTAAAGCCTACATCTCCAATTATCTCTAATGTTTCTTTTTTGATTATCATCCATGATTCATAGCCTGTTGGGGTTTCAACTTTTGATAAGTTATTAATTATTTTTGGCAATGTTTCAATAACATCATTGTCAGGCCAACCTCTTCCTTTTTTTAAATTCAAAATCTCCAAATCACTATAGTCGTCATTTAATAAATTTCTACACATTTGTATTGTAAATGGAAGGAGTATTAATCTATCAGTTACTAGTTTATCAATTTCAAGGCTTTTCACTTTCACTATTTTGGTTTCTTTATTTATTTATCACATTTCAGATTTTTACTTCGGTAAAAATCTGACAACGTTTTTGGAATGTCGAAAAATTAAAGATTTATTGAAGTTTAACTGCTAGTTTTAACTTTTTATCTTCCCATTAGCCTTAGAATTTATTTCCGCCAACCGGAAAGGGGAATGATGTAAAACGTTTTCGGATTGGAGAAAGCGTGGACCTGCCATATTGCCAAACCGGGTAATTGTTGGTTGATTATTTTTTCAATTCCTCTTTTATTATTTTGTCAAAATTTTCTTCTGTCAAGCCAATTAGCTGTCCAAGCTTTTTCAAATATTTTTCGTCACTTTCTCCACAACTAATAATTTCTAAAACTTTCTCAAAACCAAGTTCTCTCTCTACCTTTCTGACTAAAAGTGCAGACAATGGATATTTAATAAATATAGGGCTTTTTAGTTCGTAGTTATTTATAAAAGATTTATATAATGATGTGTCTTTATTGTTTAAAATGTATGTTTCTAAATAACTGAAAATCTGGGTTGAATTTTTACCCCAATAATCATTTTTGTAAATATTATACCCTTCTTCTGCTGTCCAATTTCTTAAACTGTCCGGAAACTTTAAACTAAAATAACTGTGTGTCAAATCGTGTTTGTATTGTTCTGAATTTGTTCCTGCTACAAACAGTCCATTTTCAATATCAAAGCTACCCGAACGCACATTGCCATTTTCTGATATGTCGTAATCAATTCCAAATGTTTTATAGACTTCCTGTATGTTCTTGCAGTTATAGAACTTGAATGAAAGAGGTTTAAGGTTTATTTTTTTTGCTAGTGTTGTATTGTAGTCATCGAAGTCTTTTGCCACTGCCTTATTAAGTTTGTCTTCATAGTAGAACGTAATATTTCCAATCTTTGACGACTTCCAATATTTTGTATTACTTTTAAAAGGGCAATAAAAAACAAAGTTTTGGACTTTTTCAACTGCGATAATTGAGACGTTTAACCTGTTTATTACTTCGTTTTCTTTTGTTATGCCGTAGTAAGAAAAGTCGATTTGATAAGATTTGTCTGGTTGCAGAACTACATTTTTGAGATAACATTTAAAGAAATTGTCGTCATAATATTTTTTATTTTTTTCAATGTCTTTGAAAATGTCAAAGTAGTCTTTATATTTTTTATAGTGAGTACTGTCAACAATAACAGAGTTAACCAGGTTTTTGTCTTTGTCTTCTAAAAAAGTATTTATGCTTTTAAGAAGTTTGTCTTTGGTCAAACTGTCATTCGGCAATTTGATTTGGGGTGTTATGATAATTTGTGGGGTTTGCCCATATGTCAAATTTGAAAAAGCAACGAGAATAAAAATTATCAATGTTGTATATTTCATTTTTAGTTTTTTTTGTTTGACGCCACTGGCAGCTTACGTTATGGGATTTGTGCAGTTGGGAATTGACCAACTGTCCGCCTGGAACTGAAGTTAAATTTATAACTAAAAGACGAAGTTTAGAACTACTACCCGGCAGAACTCCGCCCGCCGAAATTAAAGCTGGGATATGCACCGCCTATGATTGCTTCAACACCAATGCTCCAATTGCACATGGACCCCATGTTATAGGCTGTGGCTATTTTATATTTAATCTATCATCTATCATTTGATTGAATAACTTCATTGTTTTTGTAGCACTCAAAAATCCTGTGAACGAGAACAAAAAGGCAATTCCAAAAAACAAATTTCCTATTACCACCAACGTCGTGTATGACACAAATATGTCTTTTTTGACAATCATTATAATGTTAAAAGCAATCCATAAAATCACGGCAATGATATAGTCTTGTCTTGGTTTACCATAGATCTTATTATTCGTTTTATCTTTAATGATATAAGCAACATCATTTTCTATCATTGCAACGATATCTGTATTCGGTTTAATATATTTACCAATCGTTTCATGTACTCTGAACCTTTTTTCCGGTAATATAATTGTGTAGGTAACAATCGACCTCATATTTGCATTGTTATATTCCGTGTAAGCCCCACTTACATTATAATGTTCCTTGCGTTTTTCCACCACTACACCTTCTGCTATCTCAAACCCATCTGTTGGCTGAACTAGACTGTCAATTGCTTTAGTTTGGCCCCACTTAAAGCCCTTTTTGGGGTATATAACAGCAATCGCAATATTTTTGTCATCCACATAAAGGATAACTTCATAATTATTTTCAAAATAAACATCTAAGCCTTTTGCGAAGGTTAAAGTATATTTTTCATTATTTACTTTAATCCAATAATTAATGACTTTGATACCCTCTTCATTATAAGTTTCAAATCTTTCAAAGTCCTCAATTTTTCCTTTGATAGTTTTATTTGACATCTTTATAAATTAATTTGTAAGTCTGTTATTCTATCTATTGATACCGCATTTAGTAGCTTTCTTATTTGTTATCGTTTTTAGGATAAAATTGCTTGGAACTTGATTCTGTAAAAAACTAAGGCTTTTTCGTTACTGTTTCGCATACCTATTGGAGAATGATAATCGTTTAAGCAATTCTCAAAGCTCTTTTGTAGTTTTTTCACAGTCTGACGGACAGGACTTGCTGATGGTGGAGGATTTGAAAATCGTCTGCCCGAACAAAAGCCAAATAGAATTACAAATGCTCATTGTTATTCCGTCCGCCCCAATATTGCAAAACCCAATATTACCTGCTGGCTTTTTTCAAAAGTTCAGTTACACATAATTTTTCAAATTCATTAGCCGCTTTTGCAATTGCTCCGGTGATTTGGTTTATTTTTTTAAATTATTATTGTTAGATTATTTTTATGTGATAAACGTATGAAAACAAATAAAAAGAATCCGAAAAAGATCCAGTCATTTATGCCATAAATAGCATAATAGATTCCAGCCATTTTGTCTTTTTCTAATACATCTGTAAGGTTATTGGTTTTTATCCATTTTGTCCAATGCGTTGCATAAATCAATTTTTCGATTGTAAATACTGCAATTACCCATTTTACTTTATGAAAACTTTTAGAAACAGCTATAAATACAAAACCCCAAAGTACTATCATCAATAATCCAAAATTTGACATTGCTTGGTTGTCAAATTCTGGAATGAAAGCATTACTGAAAATTCTGGAGAAAATTAATACGCCAAGTATATTCATCAATCCAGATAAAATAAATCCTTTAGTTATGTGTTCGTTTTTTATTTTCATTTTTAATTAACCTATTTTAAGGTTTGTCATTTTTTAAACTTGCAGGTAACGAGAGCCTGTGAAAAAGCTAAGGCTTTTTCGTTATTGTTTCGGATACCTATTGGAGAATGATAATCGTTTAAGCCATTCTCAAAACATTTTTTTAGTTTTTTCATAGTCTGATGAACAGGTATTGCCGATGGTGTGGAATTTTATATTCGTCCGCCGGAACCGCTGCCTGGCTTTTTGATAAAGATAAATAATTTGTACAAAACATGGGCTTTGTTCGTCAAGTCCCGAACTATAGCACAACAGAATTGCCGTTAGGTGATTGCTAAAATGTCACACCTATTACTCCTTTTAAGCGACTTCAGCTACGCTTTTGTCGTGTTACTGGCTTGCTTCTTATCATTTGAGTTACTTCATTTTCTTCCATTTTCGTATTCTGTCCTTTGCGTTTTTAAATGGTGAAGAAGTATTCAATTGAATCATTTTTCCCAAAGTCCATTTGTCATACCAAGCCGTTTCATAAAGTTCTTTGTTCGTTTTACTTTCAACCAATTTTATTATTTCACTTGTTGTCTTGTTTAGCTTTTCATTAAGCCTTTCGAAGTCATCTTTTTCGAAGTCTTTGTAAAATTTTTGTGCAAGTTGCCCGAGTTCATTCCATTTAAAACCTGTTTCTGGAAAGTCAACTTTAAGTCCTTTGCTCTTCTTGTCGTTCCATTTCAAAACTAA
The DNA here is from genome assembly GCA_031373555.1 of Segetibacter sp. Lineage (GTDB taxonomy): Bacteria > Bacteroidota > Bacteroidia > Chitinophagales > Chitinophagaceae > Segetibacter. Next base: position 19,978 of record JANMMU010000060.1, read on the forward strand.
TTGTCCCCATCCAACAAGATAAGCAAGAAGGTCGTTTATACTCATCAAAGTGTTTTTTGAATGCCCGTCAAGTTCCTTTTTTTCGGTCAGGTTTATTGGAATACCTGAAAGTTCAACTGTCAACTTTTTGTAGTTGTCTACTATTGCTTTTAGTAATTCGTCTTTATTCTTTGGTATTGCCATTTCCGTTCAAATTTTGTCTGTTTGGTCGTATGCCGTTTTGCCACTCACGTAAAAGATCCTTTGTTGCAGGCAGCTCTTCTTGGTTACCATTTTTCTAATTTTAAATTTTCTTTGCTAGTATTAATAATGTCAGTCAAATAGTTTGTGATAAAATTGTCGCCCTGTTTAATTATTTCAATAATTTTCAAACAGTCTTTGGCTGCAATTTGTGCCCAATCCCTTTTGTCATTACTAAATTCTCTGTAACACTTTTTGAATTGTCTTATGGATTTTGATTTATTGCCTGCTCGTAGATAAATATGTCCAAAGTCAAAGTTTTCCCATCCTTGTGTACCCCACAATATTTTGTTTCCAAATTTTCTTTGTCTAAATATATTTCTTTCGTAACAAGATATAATTTCAACACTACTTTTTGTCGAATTAAGAATGGGTAGAGCATATTTATCTATTAGCTCAACAATTTCTTTGAAACTTTTATTTCCTTCTGTTTCTGAATAGTAATTCCAATTCTCATCACTTTTTGTCGGTATAATACGGAGTGAATTTCCTGGCATTGAAGTAAGGTAATCATCGTGAGGGCAGTACATAGGTCTTATAAATATTTCAACTTTAAAGTTTTCTCCTCCCTATCTTGATTTAATAAATGAAATAGACTGAAATACTTCGTTATCAGTCATTCTGCAAATTGAGTTTTTGTCAAAAAATTTAAAGCCAGACTGTTTAAGAGGTGATTCAACAAAATTTGCAAGTGATATTCTATAATATTTCTTCGGGTCAAACATATTTAAATAGTGAGGTGTGTCAAACAGGCTTGCCTACAACTCAAAAATAGCCTAAACTTCCCACCACCCCAAACGTTTTCTAGCTATAAGCTTTTAAGTGTTAGGTATGAACAATGAACAGGGAACAATGAACAGGGAACAATGAACAATGAACAATGAACAATATTGTTAAGTGTGAGCTACAAGCTATGAACTATGAGGTTTTAAGTGTTAGGTGTAAAATGGAGTTATAAACTATTACGAATTGAGAGTTTTGTCTAAATACTAAATACTAAATACTAAATACTAAATACTAAATACTAAATACTAAATACTAAATACTAAATACTAAATACTAAGTACTAAACTCCAAACTCCATGGGCATTTATTTAATAATAAAGATTTTAATGAAATCTAAACTGTAATCGAAAAAAATAAAAAAACATTTTGTTAAACCGATTATTTATTTAATTTTATAGTTCCCAATAATCTACAGTTAATCCAAAAATATCTTAAAGAATAACCAAGACGGACTATAACGAATAGCAGGTATAGTAGATGTTTCAACTTTAGTGAAAGCTAAGTGCATAAGCGATTTGATTGTCAAGTAAGACACCTACACGAAGAGAAAAAGATAGTGAATTTATTGCCGTTTACACCCTATGTAAAATGATAGTTGGGGCTTTTTTAGCCTTAATTAAGTATGCTTTTAATTCAGTTTGAAACATAAAGTTTCATGCTGTCTATATTTTATATCAATCAAAAACAACCGCTTATGAAACAGTTTAACTACTGGAAAAATTCGTTTAAACAACTTATTGCAGGTTTTGCAATTCTAGTGTTGCTATTGGCAGTTAACAATGCCATTGCACAAACCAAAGGACAAAAAACCACCGTTTCAAAATCAGCTACTGTTGATTTTAAAACAATGGAAAAGTATAGTAAGGAACATCCCACCGATCCTAATGAAAGAAGGATTGCAGGCACAAAAAATGGTGCCAATGAGGGTAGAGAGGAAGGTGAAGAGGAGGAGGAAGAAGAATTGCCTATACTTAAAAGCATTCCTAAAGGTGCCAGAGTTGTTACTGATCCTTTTGGCAAAATGCCTGCACCACAGGCCGGTAAACCTTCACCCGGCACCAATAACCAAACTTCTTTTGCACCAATAACCAACTTTAATGCAATAGATGACGTGGGTAGCGTAATACCTCCTGACGTAGGCGGACAGGTAGGCCCTAACCATGTAATGACCACTTTAAATGGAACGGGTGTAAGAATTCAAAACCGTGCAGGAGGTGTAATAAGTACTGTTACACTCAATGCATTTTTTGCTTCTGTGGGTGCACCCAGTACTTTTGACCCCAAGGTGATGTACGACCCCTACAATGGCCGGTGGATAGTGGTAGCCTGTGGCAATGCTGCATCTGCAAGTTCTGCGTTATTAGTAGGCGTTTCTGCTACCAATGACCCTACGGGTTCCTGGAAATTATATTCGTTAGATGTTGATGCTACAAATGTCAATTGGTTTGACTACCCAAGTATTGGTTTTACAAAAGATTGGGTAGTTATTACCGGTAATATGTTTACAGTAGCGGCAAATGGTTTTAGTACAGGCAGGTTGTATGCTTATAAAAAATCAGATTTGTATGCCGCAGTTGCTTCACCGGCAGTTACTTCTATAAATGGTCCGGGTGCCATGTGCCCTGCTATCACTTATGACAACTCCATCTCCACCATGTATGTTTTGGTGACGGGAAATGGCAATTCTGGTGGAAATGGATTCATTGGCGTTTCTACCCTTACAGGTGCTGTGGGGTCCGAAGTGCTGTCTGCGACCACCTTTATCTCCACTCCCAATCCATGGGCCAATGGCGCCGCTGCCAATTTTGCACCACAGTCAGGCACCGCCAACAAAGTGGCTTGCAACGATACAAGGATGCAAAAAGTAATTTATAGAAATGGCAGTATATGGGGAACACATACTATTTTTCTGCCTGCAGCAGGCGCTACCCGTTCTTCTGTACAGTGGTGGCAATTGAGTACTGCATCGGCCGTTTTGCAACGTGGCAGAATAGATGATGCCACAGGAGCAAATTTTTATGCTTTCCCCAGTATAGATGTTAATAAGAATAATGATGCAATGATTGGTTGCTCCAAGTTTAGTGCTACAACTTTTCCAAGTGCATGCTATGCCCTTCGAATGGCATCAGACTCGGTTAATACCTTTCAGGCAGATTTTGTTTACAAAGCGGGTTTGGCCAACTATTTTAAAACATTCAGCGGTACTACCAATCGTTGGGGCGACTATACCTCTGTATGCGTAGACCCTGTAGATGATATGAATTTCTGGACAGTACAGGAATATGCCAGAGCAGGCAACCTTTGGGGTACATGGTGGGCAGGTGTTTGTACACCACCACCAACGCCCGGTGCTATTTTTGCTCCAAACCTTCCTTATTATGCCAATTCAACAGGCAACGTCTTTTCAGTAACTCCTGTAAGTGGAGCAACCAGTTATACTTGGACTTTTCCTGCAGGTTGTACAATAACAGCAGGTGCAAATACCAACAGTGTTACTGTCACTTTAGGCAATACATCGGGTAATGTAACAGTAGTAGCCAATAAGAGTGGCTGTAACAGTAATGCCAGGGTCGGAGTTTTGCCTATTGTAGCTGCTCCTACACTTGTTGATTCTGCATCTAACAATAGCCCCATTTGTGTAGGTAGTACATTAAATTTATTTTCCGGTGCTACAGGTGGCATACCGCCTTATACCTATAGCTGGACAGGACCCAATTCATTTACCAGCACAGCGCAAAACCCCACAATAGCTAATGTTCCATTGGCAAATGCAGGTACATATACAGTTACCGTAACCGATAGCCGGTCTCCGGCAGTTTCTGTTTCTGCTACAACTAACGTTGTTATCAGTCCAGCCCCTGTTATCAGCGCATCAGCTAACCCTGCTATAATCTGTAGCGGTGGCAATGCGCAGTTGACGGTAATTGAATCCCCTTCAGGAAATGGCACACCTCCTACTTATTGTACTGCTAACCTTAGTACTTACAATGCTTGCACAGGCGCTGGCGGCAGCAACATATCTAACGTAACCATTGCCTCTACAACACTTAACAGCAATACGGTTTGTAATTTTGTTGGCGGGGTGGGACCTTATACAAATTATCCTGCTTCGGGAAATACAACAGCCACATTAATTGCCGGGCAGACATATAGCATTTCTGTTACCAATATTAATGGCAATGGTGTCGTATCCATGTGGATAGATTATAACCGAAATGGGACCTTTGAATCTACGGAATTCACACAGGTGTATACTAATGCACTTACCGGTTCAGTTAATTTTACTGTACCTGCAACAGCGACATTGGGTGTAACCAAAATGCGGGTTCGTTCACGCAATGCAGGTTTTGCTAATGGTGCAGGTGATGCCTGTTCAACCTTTGGTTCAGGTACTGTTGAGGATTATACCATTACCATTGCAAATACGGGTTATGCATGGAGCCCGGCTACATTCTTAAATGCTACAACCGGTTCAAGTGTTGCTGCTACAGGGGTAAATACTACTACTACTTACACGGTAACAGCTACATCTGCCGCAGGTTGTGTTTCTACTGCCACAACAACTTTAACAGTTAATCCGTTACCAACTATAAGTGCCACAGCTTCACCTGATACGGTATGTTTAGGTTTCTCATCTACCCTTGCTGCAATTGAAACTGCCGGCCCTCAAACATCTCTGGTGTATGCTGCGCCTGGTGGCACAGACAATACGCTTAATGACCATATTACATTGGTTAATTTCGTTAATCTTAATAACCCATCAGGCGCAGGGGGTTCATCTTTTGAAGATTTTACCGGTACTGTACCGGCAGCCTTAGTTTATCCTGGTCAATCTTATTCGCTAACTGTAAATGTAGCAAATGGGGGACAGGAATTCGCAGCAGCATGGTTTGATTGGAACAGAAATGGTATTCATGAACCTTCGGAATTTGTAAATGTTCCACTTTCATTCTCATCAGGAACATATAATGGTACAGTTTCGGTAACCGTGCCGGCAAGTGCAATTGCAGGTGTCATACACATGCGGGTTAGGTCACGATATAATAACAGTTTATCTGCCGGCGATGCCTATTCTTCTTATAATTATGGCGAAACAGAAGAATACCTGGTCAATGTATTCAGGCCTGTTGTCAGTTACTTATGGTTCCCGGGTGCTATTGCAGGCAACCCTATAACCGTTACCCCAACAACTACTAGTACATATCAGGTTGTAGGTACAGATGCCAATGGCTGTGTATCGGATACTGCTTCGGTTCAGGTAGCTATTCGCCCAATACCCGGTAACCCTGCAGTATTTGGCAACAATAGCTGGATAGTATATGCCTACGATAGCATTGCCCCCCCTGATTTTGCCTCAGGGGTATATAAAGGATACTATACAGATGGCAATTTAAATATTGCTACACCCGACCGTTGGGATCCTTCAAGTGGTGCTCCATCAGATGCATCCGGATATGTTGGCTGCCCTGTGGGTATAGACAACCATGCATGGAGTGCAAAACGTCAGGGCTTCCCTTGTGGGTATTATCAATTGGATATCCCCGGTCATGACGATGATGCAGAGCTATATGTAAATGGAACATTGGTATTTAGCCATTACGGTTGCTGTGATGCACACTCCAATGTATGGACAGGTTGGCTGGGTGCCAATGACAATGTAGAATACCGCGTAGCAGAAGGCGGTGGACAGTCTTATGGATATTTATCTTTCAGTTTGTTTACACCACCCGCCTTATTGCCTATTACCGGTGGTCCAAATGTATGTGTGGGTAGTTCTAAGCAATTGAGTAACGCAAGCCCTGGCACTGGTACATGGAGCAGCAGCGATATTACAAAATGTACTGTAAATAGCACTACGGGTGTAATTACAGGTGTTGCTGTAGGTACTTCAGTTATTACTTATAATTCAATAGCTCCTAATGGTTGCGCTGCAGGTTCAGTAAGTACAACCATAACTGTATTTGCATCGCCAACCGTAGCCACTATAACAGGTAACCGTGTACCATGTTTGGGTACTACTACCCAATTGGCAAACACAACAGTTGGTGGCACATGGGCAAGTTTAAACCCTACTATTGCTACCATAAGCAGTACCGGTTTGGTTACAACAGTATCCGTAGGTACAGCTACCATAACTTATACCACCTTACCCAATGCAAGTGGTTGTACCCGTACTTCAACTACAACAGTATCTGTAAAAGCAATACCAACCGTTGGTGCAATAACTGGTAATGCCGGAATATGTGTTGGTAGTAATACACCATTGAGTATTTCCACCACGGGTGGTGCATGGAGTAGTAGTGCACCGGGTGTAGCAACAGTTAGCAGCACAGGGGTAGTTAGCGGTGTTGCAGCGGGTTTAACAATAATAAGTTATACCACCGCAGCCAACAGCAGCGGATGTACAAACAAGGCTGTATTCCCATTTGATGTAATTACATCACCAACAATACCTAATACCTTAACACCACCTGCAGTATGCAGCGGTAATCCATTCCAATATTCACCAACAGGTGTTGGGGTAGTAAATCCTGATTTTGAAATAGTTTACAAAGCAGGTTCTACCACTGTACTTGCACCAACATTGCCTGTTGGCACATTTATATATGGTAATACGAATACGGGCTTGTTGGGTCAGCCTACAACTTTTAGTAACAACACAACCGGTTCTGTTTATGATATGCCCGGTTGGTCATTTAATGAATTCATGGGTGTTACCAATGAGAACCTTAAATACACCACCGGCAGAAACAATGTAGCCTGGATGAATGGTGCCATATTTGGCGGCGGCAACAATGCCAAAGTAATGTCGCAGGTATTGGGTCAATCGTTGCAACAAAATGCAACTTATGTATTAAGCGCAGATTTTGGCTGGCGCAATGACAATGGAGGCCCTTCTCCGGCATTGCTACGCATGTATGCAGGGGCAACATTATTGACACCAATAGCTTCAACAAGTCCTGCATCCATTCAGGGGGATTTTGTAACCCATACACGGACTTATAAAGTAAATGATCCTTCTATCAGTGGACCATTAAAAATAGAATTTGGCCTTGATGCCAATGTAAATGGATGGCAATTAAATACCGACCGTATCAGGCTTAACAGGGCACCAAGTGCAACATTTACCTGGACCCGTGCAGCAGTAGCAGGCATAAGCAACCCTGCCGTTTCTACTCCACAAACCAGTGATGTAAACGAGGTGCTTATTAATACTACCAATAGCCCTGTAAATGTGGTGTATGCTTATGTGATTACACAATATGGTTGCACTGCTACCCAAAATGTAACAGTAACAGTCAATCCTTCACCTGCGCCAATTGCGCCTATTACCGGAGTACCTGCAGTTTGTGGAAGCAATACATCACAATTATCAACTACAACTACAGGCGGTACATGGAGCAGTGTTAGTCCTAATATTGCAACAGTAAGCAATACAGGTTTGGTTACCCCGGTAAATGTTGGAACCACAACCATCACTTATACGGTAACAAATGGTTCAGGTTGCAGCAGCAGTGCATCGGTATTATTTACTGTAAGCCCTTTACCAACTATTGCATCTATTACAGGTGGCAATAGTGTATGTGTCAGCAATAGCAAACAATTAAGTTGTGCTACACCGGGTGGTACATGGAGCAGCAGTGATGTTACCAAAGTAACCGTCAATCCTACTACAGGTGTAATTACCGGCGTAGCAGGCGGAACTGCAGTAATAACTTATACAGTAGCACCTGTAGGTGTTGGGTGTACTATATCTACATCAGTTACCATTACGGTGTTAACCACACTGCCAACTGTAGCTTTAACAGCGGGTAACCGTATTGTATGTTTAGGATTGAGTTCACAACTTACCAATGCAACAGCAGGTGGTACATGGAGCAGCAGCAACCCTGCCATAGCTTCTGTAAACAATACGGGTTTGGTAACAGGTAATGCTGTGGGTACATGTAATATACTCTATACCACTGCACCTAATACGGCCGGTTGTACACGTACATCAACGGTGTCTTTTGCTGTAAGAGCATTGCCAACCGTGGCCCCTATAACAGGCGGTAACGGTGTTTGTGTTGGCGGAACAACCCAACTTGCTAATGCGACTACAGGTGGTACTTGGAGCACAAGTGATGCTGCAACTGCTACTGTTAGCAACACAGGTTTGGTGTCAGGTGTAGTGTCGGGTACTGTTATAATAACCTACACGACCCCTGCAAATACAAACGGTTGTGTTAACTCAACCACATTTACTATGACTGTAAATCCTGCTTCGGGTATTACAGGTATAACGGCAGCAAACAATCCTGTATGTAGCAATAAAACAACCACACTTACTGCGGTGGGCGTTACAGGAGTATCACCTGTAGTTACATGGTACAGTGATCCCGGAGCCACCGGAACCAATTTTGGTACAGGCGTTACTTTACCCAATGTAGTCGCAGGTGTATATTATGCAGTAGTTACCAATGCGTGTGGTACTGCAAGTGCAGAAGCATCTATTACAGTTACAAGCAAGCCAACAAGTACTTCAGATACTACTGCATCAGCATGTAATTCATTTACATGGAGAGGTACTACGTATACCAACAGTGGTGATTATAATTTCTTACTTACCAATTCTGTTGGTTGCGATTCTATACGTGTATTGCATTTAACTATTCGTAAGAATACACTGACAGCAGTAATTACCAATCCGCTTTGTTTCAATGCGGCTACAGGTAGTTTGGTTGTAACAGCAACAGGCGGTACAGCACCGTATTTGTATAAAAATGGTGCTACAGGTACTTATGGTACAAACAGCACTTTCAGTGCATTAAGGGCGGGATCTTATACCATTTTTGCACAGGATGCTACAGGTTGCGCAAGCAGTCAGGTGTTTGTATTAACACAACCAACTGCGGTGAGTGCAACGGCCACCAAGGTAGATGCAACTTGTCCCGGTGCAGCAAACGGTTCTATTACCGTTAATGGTGCAGGTGGTACAGCGCCTTATACTTACAGGTTTGGAAGTACAGGTGCATTTACCAGTACCAATACATTTACTGGATTAAAGGCAGGCACATACAGGGTTTACGTAAATGATGCTAACGGTTGTACCGGGTATTCAATTGCTGTAGTTGTTGGCAATGCGTCACCAACATGCCCATCGAGTCCTGTATTTACAAAAGCAACTCAACCTGTAAGCGAAAATGCTGCAATGAGGGTTTCTCTTTTCCCAAATCCGAGTGGCAATATTTTCAACCTGATGGTACATGCACCTAAGCAAGATGCATTAACCATACGCATATTTGATGTGAATGGAAAAATTGTAAGTACTATAAAAGGAATGCCTGAACAAACTATTCGCTTTGGCGATGGTTTTACAAGCGGTACTTATATGGTTGAAGTAAGACAGGGACAAGAAGTGAAAACTGTGAAAGCAGTTAAGATAAGGTAAGAGTTAATAATGGAATAAACAACAAAAGCCGTTACAGGAGTAATCCTGCAACGGCTTTTGTTGTTTAAATAAACCCATTTTTGATATAGTAGTATTTTTATGGAAATAATATATTTAAAAATGTCAATGGAAAACCAATATTTGAGTCAAAAATTACCGGATAAGTTTTATCAACGTACCGATGTTGTATTGATTGCGAAAGAATTGTTGGGAAAAATTTTGGTTACAAATTTTAATAATCAACTAACAGCAGGGCGAATAGTAGAAACGGAATCTTACAATGGCCCCTTTGATAAAGCTGCCCATTCTTATAATAACAAACGTACAAGCAGAACGGAAGTTATGTATATGGCCGGAGGGGTTGCATATGTTTACCTGTGTTACGGCTTACATCAAATGTTCAATATTGTTACCAATACAATTGATAATCCTAATGCAGTTTTAATCAGGGCATTGGAACCAATAGATGGCATAAATTTCATGTTGGAACGAACCAATAAAGTATCAGCGGGTTTCGGGTTGACCAAAGGGCCGGGAAATGTGGGTAAAGCTTTAGGGTTTAATAAAATACATTCAGGGTTGAGTTTGCATGGAGAAGAAGTTTTTATTGCAGATGATGGTTTAATATATCAGGATTTTCAAATTGTAATTACTAAAAGAATTGGAGTGGGCTATGCAAAAGAAGATGCATTACTTCCATACCGGTTTTTAGTTTTAGAAAACAAATACGTAAGTGGAAATAAAACTCAAAATCTTTCTATTATTAATTTGTAAGCCTTTTTGCTTTAAAAATTAATATGTATCTGCATAGTAAGCATAAAACTAATGCAGATGTGCACAATAAGTTTATCTAAATGAGTGTTATACAAGATTATCTTTTGTGCTTTCAATAGTAATTTTTTAAAAATGTACAATTTTAAACTTCGCTGTTTATGGAATATCTTAATTTAGCTTAGCAATTCGCAATATTCTTTTCCACCAAAACTTAACGGCTAATGCACTAACAAAAACAATATACTATTACTCAAATTTTACCCAAATGACAAGCATCAATTTTATTTCAGGTCCTTTTTGCAATTATGGTTTGAATAAAGCAACCAGGCAATTTTCATTCATTTTATTCTTTTCAATTTTGATAGACTGTAGCTATACAGATCTATCTGCACAAAATATTTTTAGTGGAGAACGTGTTCAGGTAACAGGTTCATTTAATAGTTACAGGACCCTGCCTTATGGAACAGACTCCAGAACTACAACATATAGAAGGGTTTCTATCACTACGGGTACACCCACAGATGGCAGAGGGCAATGGGCTACCACCATGAATGTTCAAAATTCAGGCGGAGACCTTGATGCAGTACCCACGAATATGACCGGTGGCAATGGGAATGGTTTTCTTTTTATAAGCGGTCCGGCTTCAGACAGATTCCTGAATAAATGGGTTTTTTCAAATGTAGGTCAGGCAACTGTAAATGAAATCAATGGCAATAGTGCATATAATTCAGGTGTTGATATGGGGCTAAATATGTCAAACCCGGGTTATTATAGTTTTGTTTTTAATGATTGCGGATATACCCTAAACAATGCAAGATTCTATGTTGGTTATACTGCAGCTATGCCCGTGACAGTTGCAAAAGCCGGTCAATCATTTGCAGGTGACTTGGCTACCATTCAGATAACTACAAGTGCCGCACCATCTGCAGGGGAAAATATTTATGTAAAATATAGAACTGCTGTAAATGATTTTACTACCGGCACAACTATATTACAGGCTACAGGCAGCGGAACTACATGGTCTGTAAATATCCCCTCGGTTACCTGCACTACAACTATTTATTATTATGTATTCAGCAGTACCCGCAGCCTTGTTGATATGAATAACAACAGTGAAATGGATCGTACCCTTGCTGCTTTAAGATATGACGATAACGGCGGGGCCAATTATATTTTAAAACAACCACCCGCAACATCCTCAACAACCGTAAGTTCCTGCACCCCGTATACATGGAATGGAGTTACATATAAAAACTCGGGCACTTACACTTTTAATACCACAACTGCATTTGGATGCGATTCTGTAGCTACGCTAAACCTATCCATTTTTGCAAATATCAGTTCTTCATTTTCCAAGACTGATGCAGCCTGCAACGGCTTGCCTACTGGTTCCATAACTATAACACCCACTGCAGGTACACCTCCATTTGCTTACCGCATAGGTACAACAGGTAGTTTTGTTTCTTCAAATACTTTTAATGGTTTAAGGGCAGGCGATTACAGGATTTCTATAAGAGATGCAAATGGTTGCGATGGGATATCTGCACAGATAACCATATCACAACAAAATACTGTTACCGGCAATTTCAGTAAAACAGATGTTTCCTGCTTTGGCGGAGCGAATGGTAGCATAACAGTTACTCCTACAGGCGGTGTAGCACCTTTTACATACAGAAACGGAACTACCGGATCTTTTGTATCGGGCAATACCTTCACAGGGCTTGCTGCAGGTGTTTACCGGGTTTATTTGCAGGATGCAAATGGATGTAGTATAAATTCGAGTGTTACTGTTCAACAACCTGCACAGGTTAAAGGGACTGTGAGTACAACCAATACTAAATGCTATGGTTCTGCAGACGGTATGCTTACTGTTTCACCCACAGTAGGAGTTGCTCCTTTTACATATAAGTTAGGTACAACAGGGGTTTATGGATCAGCTAATACCTTTAGCGGATTAAAAGCCGGGCAGTATGTAGCTTATTTACAGGATGCCAACGGGTGCAGTAATTCTGTTATTGGTAATGTTGTTCAACCAACAGTAATATCGGCAACTTCATCTAAAACGGATGCCTCCTGTCCAACGGCGGCTAATGGTTCTATTACAGTAAATGGTCAGGGTGGTGTGGGTCCATACACTTATCGTTTTGGTTCGGTAGGGTCATTTGTTTCAAATAATACTTTCAGTAACCTGAAACCGGGTTCTTATCGTGTATTTGTAAAAGATGCCAACAATTGTACAGGATATTCAATTGTAGTTACAGTTGGGTCAATGTCATCAAGTTGTGGAGGAACAATTGCCGTAAAAGTTAATGAAGGTATTTCAAAAGTAAATTCAGCCGGTTTTGAACCAACTTTAACTCCCAACCCAACTGTTGGTTCTTTTGCACTTACTGTAAAGGGTAACATTACACAACCTGTAATTGTACAGGTAATAGATGTAAATGGAAGAAGTCTTAATACAATAAAGGCTGCTGCAAATCACACGTTTAGATTTGGTGAAAACCTTGCTACAGGCACTTACCTGATTAAAGTACAGCAGGGTGATAATGTGAAAATGCTAAAGGGAATTAAGATAAAATAGACCTACTTATTTTAGCTCTAAGTAAAATGAACAGCCGCTACAATCAATTTTGTGGCGGCTGTTTTATTAATTGCTTCTTCTTCAAAATAACAAAACCTCAAATCGCAAAGAGCAAGATTTCACAACGAAAATTTAAAATAAGAAATGGTGCATATTTCATTTAAAAGGATACATTTATAATAATCTTTTAACTAAATAATCTGCACCACATTAAAAACTTACACTTATGAGAACGATTTTACAAAAATTAATCCCCTTTTTTCTTTTATTAATCGTAACCCAATGCTATTCCCAAAAAGTAGCAGTGATTGGAACAAACAATCTTACACCAGATGGTTTTAGTTTTGTGGTTACTAAAGATTTAGCTAGTGGAGAAGTAGTATATTTTACAGAAAACGAATATAGTGAAGCTGGTAATGCATTTAATAATTTGGAAGAATCAGTTGTTGTGTTTACTGCAGGGGCTGTTATTACAAAAGGTAATGTCATATTTGTAAAGGAGATTTCTACAGATGTATTTTCAGTAATTTGTACAGGTAATAATGTTTGTGGAACTGCCGTAAAAACCCCTACAAGCTTAAATTTTGCCTTAGCTACTGCCGGAGAGGGAATTTATGCTTACAGTGATGTAGATAATGATCCCACAAATGGTGTTACAGAAATTTATTCAGTTTTTTATACAGGTAATGCCGATCAGGTACCCAATATTAACGGAGGATTGATACCGACTGGTCAGAATCCAATCAGTGACTTTCCCAATGCAATAGTTATTCATGGTTTTCCTGCATTAGCCCCTGACAGGACAGAATTTAAAATAACTTCATCAGATCGTACTAATGTCACTAAGGCCATTTTAGAAAATCCGGCTAATTACCTTCATGCACAAACAAATGCAGATTTATCTACTGTATTTTTTACAAATTTATCTTTGGTTCCACCACTTAGTTTAACTTTTTCTGCCCAAACCAATGTTTCATGTTTTGGCGGGTCTAATGGGGCAGCAAGTACAAATGCCGCAACAGGTGGTGTTCTTCCTTATTCTTATAACTGGACTCCTGGTAATCCTACAGGGGATGGCACTACTTCTGTTACGGGTCTTACTTTTGGAACCTGGACATGTACAGTTACTGATGGTGCAGGAAGTACCGCAGTTCAAACATTTAATATTACACAACCAAATGCGATACCAACACCAAATATTTCATCAGGCAGTTCAACTACTTTCTGTACCGGAGGTTCTGTTGTTTTATCGTCCAGTTCGGCTACTGGTAATCAATGGTACGTAGGTGGCAATCCGATAAATGGTTCGACCAATCAAACTTATGCTGCCAATGCAACTGGTACTTACACAGTGGTGGTCACGTCATCCGGTTGCAGTTCTGCAGCTTCTAATGGCATAGCAGTAACCGTAAACCCTACTCCTACTACACCCACCATTACCGCAGGTTCTACTACTACCTTTTGTGCAGGAGGTTCTGTGTCGTTATCATCCAGTGCGGCAAGTGGCAATCAATGGTATATTGGCGGCAGCCCTATAAGCGGCGAAACCAATCAAACTTATTCAGCTACCGCAAGCGGCACTTATACAGTAGTAGTCACTTCGGGTGGTTGTAGTTCTGCTCCTTCTTCTGGTACAATAGTTACAGTTAATGTTCCTACCAATTCTGACACTACCGCTGCTGTTTGTAATAAATTTACCTGGCACGACAGTACTTATTTAATCTCAACAGATGCGGTGTGGCATGCTACCAATGCAAGTGGTTGCGATAGTACAAGGACCCTGCACCTCACTATTTTATCCGTTACATCTACCACCAGCAAAACAAATGCAACATGCAATAGTACTGCTACTGGTTCTATTATTGTAACTCCAACCTATGGTGTAAGTCCGTTTACTTATCGCATAGGTACTGTTGCAGCTTACGGGGCTTCCAATACTTTTAATAACCTGCGGGCGGGCAATTATAGAGTATCTATATTAGATGCAAACGGTTGTGCCGGCATCACCAGCCAGGTAATTATTACACAACCCATTGCCATAACCGGCACTTCGGTTGTAACCAATGCAACCTGCTATGGTTTAGCAAATGGGTCAATAACTGTAACACCAACAACAGGCACTGCACCTCACACTTACAGGCTTGATAATATCGGTACATTTACAACATCCAATGTATTTAATAATGTTAGTGCGGGGGCTTACCGGGTATATATAAAAGATGCAAATAGTTGTGTTGGCAGTATTGTTGTAACCGTAACGCAGCCAACTAAAGTAAGTGGCACTTCCACCAAAACAGACGAAACCTGCCCCAATGCTAAAAATGGTTCTATAACAGTAACAGGTGCAGGGGGCACATCACCTTATAGTTACCGGTATGGAGGAACAGGTTCCTTTACCTCAAATAACATTTTCAACAACCTGAAAGCAGGTAGTTACAGGGTTTATGTAAATGATGCCAATAATTGTATTGGATATTCCATACTTACAACTGTTGGTCAGACTTTACCAATTTGCCCGGTTTCAGCATTTGCCAAAGAACATAAGGCTACTGAAACAAGCAAAGAACCTTTACAAGTAACCTTATCACCAAATCCAACTACAAATAACTTCAACTTAAATATAATTTCATCCAAACAGGAGAAAGTTCAGTTAAGGATAATTGATGTAAATGGAAAAACGGTTCAATCATCTAAAGTGATGGCTTCAAGGGTTTATCATTTTGGTGAGCAATTTGCGCCAGGTATTTATTTGATAGAAGTAAAACAGGGGAATGTTGTGAAAGTAATAAAAGGGGTTAAAACCAACCCTTAATGCCGGTTTGTTATATTGTGCAATACCATAATTCAATTTACTTTTAATAAAAACAGCCGCTACAAGTGTTTATGTAGTGGCTGTTTTATTAATAGTCAAACTTCTCTAATTAATTCTAAAAAATTGCTCCATTAACAAACCTGCATCTGATTATCTGCTGATTATAACTTTCATTATTTGAACGCCATTTTCACTAATTGCTTTCACTATGTATATACCCGGTGGATTGTTTTGTAAGTCAAGGTTTATATTGTTTTGAAATGGTTGAAGGTTCACTTGTTTTTGATGTACAATTATCCCATTTTCATTGTAAACAATTATTTCGGACTTGCCTGGTTTGGCATTATTTAATTGCAACGTAAACCTTCCGGTGGATGGATTTGGATAAATTATGATTTGGCGGGTTTCGGCAGGCTTGCTTTCTGTTAGTAAAGGCTCTAAGGATGGGGCAGTGCTGCATATCTGTAAAATGGAAACCACCACAGGGAGGCCTACACAATTATGTTCATCCTTTACATATATCCTGTAATTACCAGCCTTAAGACCCGTAAAAATACGTGTGGAACTATATGCGCCTGCTGTTCCGAATCTATACATAAATGGCATAAAGCCAATGCTATCTATCATTGTAATGGTTCCATCCTTTTTGTTAGGGCAGGTCTCATTTGTTTTAGTGTATGTAGTACGGACCTGCGGAGGCTGCCCTACGTTAATAGTATTGGTGTTTTTTATACATCCTTTTGAGTCCCTGATAGTAACCCTGTAGTTGCCCCCCCGCAGATTGGCAAATGAATTGAAAGTATTATAGGTACCTGTAGTACCCAGTTTATACTCGAAGGGGGCAACACCGCTTGTAGCATTTATATAAAATGAACCTGTGGGACTGCCATAGCAAAGCGCATCTGTACTTGCATAAGAGTAAGTAATTGGGGGCAACTGGTTAAGGGTTATCTGGTCGCTTACTCCTGCACAACCTGTAGCATCATAAATAGTAACACGGTATTTTCCCGCTCTCAATCCCGTAAAGGTGCTGTCTGTAACAAATGGCCTTATTGTTCCCAACCGGTACGTGTAAGGATATACACCATCGGTAGGAGTGATGATAATGGAACCGTCTGAAAACCCATAACAGGTAGCATCTGTCTTGGTATAGGTGGAGTGTATTGAATTAATAGTAAGATGTAAGGTAATTGTGGAGTCGCAACCGACTGCATTTGCGATGATGTAAGTATAGTCCCCCGACACTTTGTATGTAACATCATGCCAGGTAAAAGTATTGCAGGCTATAGCAGTGGTATCTGAAGAGCTGGGTTGGTTTACAGTTACTGTAACAGGTGATGATGTAGCACTACAGCCTAGTGTGCTGCTGGTAACAGTTACGGTGTAGTTGCCACTGGTTGTTACTGTAATTTGAGAAGAGGTTGCACCGGTTGACCACAGAAAAGTGTTAGAAGCATCATACTCCCACATGTCTGACGTAAAACCCATGTGGTCTATCCCTGTTCCTATATATGCTTTGCTACCTGTGCTGAAGGCTACTCCAAATTCACGGGCTGTGCCACCAAAATCAGGGCTGCGAACCCATGAATTGGCTGATGGGGAATATTTCCAAAAATCTCTCATAAAATCATCGGTATAACCTGTTCCTATAAATCCACTACTGCCCAGGGTAAAGCCAACAGCCCCAAACCGTTCTATGCCACCAAAATCAGCTTTTTGAGTCCATATATTTGTTGAGGGATTATACTCCCAAAAGTCTTTTTTGTTTTCTGTAGTGAAGGACACACCTGTACCCAAATAACCTTTTGTGCCTATAACAAATGAAGCAGCAGCATAGCGGCCTGTACCGCCGAAGTCAGCTTTTTTGGTCCATACATTATTTGCAGGATTGTATTCCCAAAAGTCTTTGGTATAATTACTGCCTTCATCAAGTCCTGTACCTAAATATCCTTTACTTCCAATAGAGAAACCACAGGCATTAATACGGGCAGTACCTCCAAAATCGGCCTTTCTTGTCCAGGCATTGGTACCGGGGTCATACTCCCAAAAATCTTTTAGGGCACTCCCATTGTTACCAGTACCAATATAACCTTTGGATCCTATACTAAAACCAGTCGCATAACCCCTTGGCACACCTGCAAAGTCGGCCTTTTGTGTCCATGTATTTGTTGAGGGGTCGTATTCCCAAAAGTCATTTTTATAATTTGAGTGGTACCCAGTACCCACATATGCTTTAGTACCTATTGTAAATGCAGCCGAAAAGCCACGTGACACCCCACTAAAATCTGCTTTTTTTAATGAAGGGGAGTTAGCTGTAAGCACTACACTATCACCGGCACAAAAGGTGGTTGGACCACTTGCTATAATAGTTGCAGTACAAGTCTGTGCCCATGAAGGCTGATATAGACTTGTAAATATGATAAATAAGGGTATGAGCTTTTTCATGGTTTTGGTTATTTAAAGTTTTAAAATTTATGTTCATCACTATTATTTATTAAAACATTATGCCATCATATTCCTCATTACAAATATTTGTAAGCTATAGAACAATAGCTAAGCGTATCTACAGCTTAAATACTTTTCGGGGGGTATGATGTTGCAGAATAATTGAATCAGTTATCTTTTCGCTTTAAGTATCTAACCTTTTTGCGGATGTTGGTTTTTTATACCGCTCTGTAGAGCCAGCAATAACGGGGGATGGTATGCTGGTTATGTCCTTTTTGTTTATCAAATTAATTTAAAAAAATCAGCTAATTGGTTATTTATTCCTGAATGTTTTTTAAAAAATGTAAAATTATCAGGAATAAGGTAAAGCTATTTTTGATACAGTTTAAATTTTAAAAAAAGTATGATCAATTTATATTTCGCTCAGTTGATTTCCCTCTTTTTATTTTCTTGTATAAAGCTACTCGATATATTTAATATGTGGGGGTCACAATATGTAATTAATTACAAGTAATTAGGTGAGATATCATTTTTTCTGATTTTTTTTAAAAAACCAGGAATAGATAAATTTCTATTACATTAAGATGCAATACTGAATTATGATTTGCATTTTGCGAAATAGGGTGCGATAAACTATTAAAAAAAAATTACAGACTTTTTATGGAAATGTATCAATCAAAAGAAGAGCAAATAGCTTAAACAGAATTGTGATAATAAAAAACGACATCATTTCTTCTGCATCGCATTGCCACCACTGCTTTGCCCTCTGCCACCGCGGTTTGTTTCTTCTTTAAACAAATCAAACCGGCTTGGCATTTCCCGAAGGGGCCATTGGCCATTGGCTTCATTGATGTCTGCAGTTTCTTTGTTGGGGTCTAATTTAATGGCGGCTACTTCTTTGTCCTTTATGAAAACCTTTGTGGCCTGCAGTTCATTCAGTTTCCAAATGTTTACGGGGATTTTTTCTATCTCGGTGGTTCCGTCCTTGTAGGTCCATTCTATTATAATGGGCATCACCATTCCGCCCTTGTTGCTAAATGAAAGTTGGTAAATATTTTTATCCTTCCACTTGCTTTCATTTTCTTTATCTGCCGATGCCATGCTTTCTTTGTCCTTCTTTTCGTTGTTAAATTGTTCTGTAGCTTCTTTGTTGAAGTAATAGAAGTCACGAAGGGCAGTGTCTTCATTAACCGCATATTTGCGGTTGGTTTCCAGTTTGTTTTTTTGAAGATGGATTGGTTCAAAAGTTTGCTTTGCTGTTCGGGCAGCATCCATACGATACCATTTTACGCTGTCCAGCGAAATGTCAACCGGATCTGTTCCATAAAACCATCCACGCCAAAACCAATCCAGATCTGTGCCGCTTGCATCCTCCATAGTTCTGAAAAAGTCTGTAGGAGTGGGGTGTCTGAACGCCCAACGTTTGGCATATTCTTTAAAAGCAAAGTCAAACAATTGCCTGCCTAATATGGTTTCACGTAAAATATTTAACCCTATTGAAGCTTTGCCATATGCATTGCTACCAACATTTGCTACTGCATCGGCCTTTGTCATTATGGGTTCCAGCTTATCTTTTGGCAATTTCATATACTCAACAATCTTGTGTGCCGGTCCGCGGCCCGATGGAAAATTTGGATCCAACTCCTGCTCGGTCAGGAACTGTACAAAGGTGTTCAATCCCTCATCCATCCACCACCATTGCCGCTCATCGCTGTTTATTATCATTGGGAAAAAGTTATGGCCCACTTCGTGGATAATAACACCAATCATGCTGTTTTTACTTGATTCGCTATAGGTGCCATCTTTTTCTGCACGACCAAAATTCATTGAGATCATAGGGTATTCCATGCCGTTGGCTGCTTCTACAGATATAGCAACAGGATATGAATATGGAATGGTATGCTTACTGTAAACTTTAAGGGTATGCGCTACTACTCTTGTTGAAAATTTATGATAGAGTGGGTATGCTTCTTTGCCATAATAACTCATACACATTATTTTATGACCTTCAATATTTATAGCCATAGCATCCCAAACAAATCTCCTTGATGAATTAAACGCAAAGTCGCGAACATTTTCGGCTTTATAAACCCAGGTTTTGGTTGAAGTAATTTTTGTTTTGTTGGCTTGCAATGCTTCTTCTAATGTAACTACTTCTACAGGTTGAGATGAAGATTGCGCCTGTTGCCAACGGTTGTATTGTAAAGCAGTTAACAGGTTTTTATAGTTCTGACATTCCCCTGTTGCTGCAACAATGTGGTCGGCAGGTACTGTGATATTAACTTTAAAATTTCCAAAACACAAAGCGAACTCGGGTCCACCAATGAACTGTAAAGTTTGCCAACCCTGAAAGTCGCTATATACAGCCATGCGGGGATAAAACTGCGTAATGGAATAAAGGTTGTTGCTGTCTTCGGCAAAGAATTCATAACCACCGCGACCACCACGGGTTGCCTTATCATTTATTTTGTAATTCCAGTCTATTTTATAAATAAATGTTTGTCCCGGCTGCAATGCTGTTGGCAAGTCAATACGCATCATGGTTTGGTTGATGGTGTAAACCAACGGACGCATTGTAGCATCGGCTACACGGGTAATGTTGATGCCATACCCTTGCAACTTACGCCAAGGCTCCAGGTTGGTAAGTTGTGCATCGCTCATGCGGCTTTGCATGGTGCTGTTGCCGCTGTGATTGTTGTCGCTGTTGGGGTTGTGGAAGTTCTCGTCTATCTGCATCCACAAGTAGGTGAGTGGCGTGGGAGAGTTATTGTAGTAAGTGATGGTTTCGCTGCCTCTTAGTATATTGTTAGGCTCATCTATTTCCACAGCCATATCGTAGTCTGCACGTTGTTGCCAATACTTTGGGCCCGGTGCACCACTTGCTGTGCGGTATTCATTTGGCGAAGCCAGTAGATAATTCAGTTCTTCAAAACGGTTTGCGTGGTTGATGCCCGGGTTGTTATATTGGCTAAAGCAATTCGCAAACACCATTACCATCCCCAAAAAACAAATTAGTCCTTTATTCATTGCTTGTTATTAAAGTAGAAAGTTAGAAGTAAAAACCTGAAAATACTTGCTTGCAAATATCATTATTTACCCCAAAGAATTTGTGATTTTTACATGGAAGGTAAATACGGGCCCACCTTTTCTACATGAAAGCCTCTTGCAATTAGTATTCCTTAATTCTTATTCAAAAAGGGATTCTCGTCAGCGCCATTTGTAATGCCACACCCAAAATACATCCACTCACAAAAAGCAGATATTCCCGCCTGTTTATTTTTATAACATTCAGGCAAACGAATGAAATCAACAAAATACCAATAACAATCAGCAATTGACCAACTTCAAGCCCAATGTTGAAAGCAAACAACTGAAGAACAATGGAACTTCCTTTGCCAAGCAGGCTCCTTAGGTAATTACTGAAACCCAACCCATGTATCAATCCAAAGAACAAAGCCATGAAGTAAATGACCGGATATTTGGTTTTGAAAGTAAATTTTTTGACAAATAAGTTGCTTGCAGCGGTCAGTACAATACTTGCAGGAATTAAAAACTCAACCCAAAGAGACGAAATATGAATTATGTTGAAAATACTTAAAGCCAAAGTTAGTGAATGACCGATGGTAAAAGCAGTTATCAGTAACAGCAATTTTTTCCAATCTGTAATTAAATAGCGAAGGCAAAGTGCAGCCACAAAAAGCAAATGGTCTAGCCCGTTTAAAGCCATAATATGTTGTCTGCCAAGTGAAAAATAAAGCCAAAAATCGTGCATGTGTTCTTTATTTGTTAAGTCATTCATCAACAAAATTGTGTAAAGCTAATGCACAAATCCCTTGGCTTTCAGGGTTATAAAAACATTGGTTTATTTTGAATGTGAAGTGATTTGGATAATTATGCATTAAAAAATTAAGCACATAGAGAACATCAGTATTCCGCTTTGTGAAAAAATTCCACCCAATGGAATTTTGAGAATAGAAGATTTATATTAAATTGTTGATAATCAATCTATTGTAAAATGGCACTGCGATTGAATTATCTAACAAGTAATTAGTTAAGTTAAAATTTATAAATCAAATATTATTAAAAATGGAAGGAGATAAATTAAATCTGATTCTAAACGACAAGTGTAAACAAAGAAAAACCAATACATATTTTCATAGACAATATAAGAAAGCAATTGACGTTTCTTAAAATATTATTTGAATACTCTTTAGTTAGAATTTAAAGTATAAAATTCAAATAAATAGTTGCAATCATTTTTACAACTTAATCCAATAAAATCCAATATGAAATCCACAAATCAAGACAACAATTTAGAAAATTCTTCTGTAAGCACAAAACCACATTTTGGTAAAGATCCTATCATTAATATTGGGGGAAAGTTAGAATTAGGAAAGTCATCAGGTGATGGACAATTTAAGTACAGGAACAAAATTGTTATCCAACAAGAAATTGAAGTTAAAACCAAATACGCAATAGTTGTACCTTGTTACAATGAGGAAAAAAGGTTTCCCTATAAAGAATTTCTCGCTTTTGCTAACTCACAACCCGAGGTACTTTTATGCTTTGTAAATGATGGTAGCAAAGACAAAACATTGTCTGTATTAAGAGCAATACAGCTTGAATGTCCCAAAAATATTTGTGTATTTAACATGCCACAAAACGGTGGAAAATCAGAAGCCGTAAGACAAGGTATGTTGTATGTGTATAAAAATTTCCCTGTTTCCCTCCTTGGATTTTTAGATGCAGATTTGGCAACATTGCCTGAGGAATGGTTACAAATGGCTAAATATAAAGAGCAATATCCCAAATATGGTGCTGTAGTTGGAAGCCGTATTCAAAGGCTTGGTGCCAATATAAACAGAGATGACAACCGTTCATTATTGAGCAGCATTGTAAAAACGTTTATCCGCAAAATTTTAAAAACAAATTTTCAGGATACACAATGTGGCGCTAAAATATTTAACCGCAATCTGGTACCATTTTTATTCAACGAATCTTTCATGACACCCTGGTTATTTGATGTAGAAATTTTTCTTCGTCTTCAAAAAAAGTTTGGCAAAACAACATTGCAAAAAGGTGTGTTGGAATATCCGTTAATGCATTGGACCGAAGTTGGCGATTCAAGATTGAAATTTAAGGACAGCATTAAGATTCCTATGCAGTTAACCAAATTATATTACCAATACCACATTGCCTCTTAAATAATTAAAACAATAAACATTACAAATAAAATGAAACGGATTTTTATCCTCTTAGCATGTATATGCTCTTTTAGCTTTAGCTATTCTCAATTCAAATACTTAGGAAATTTTACCAGTGATGGTACCCCATTATATTTTGTAACCAGCGATGTGGTTAGCCAGGCAACTTTGGATCTTGTAAAGAATGCTTTGCCAGAAAAGTATCCTGTTCCGGTATACAATCCTCATTATATTTCATCTGGCTATGACACCGATATTATACTGGAAGATTCTGCAGACGTATGGGTAACATTTTTAGATGAAGGAGCTGGGTACAAAAATGTGTTAGGCTTCTATACATATAATATCAACAACCCGCTTACATCTACACCGCCTAATAGCGCAATCACTATTATTTTCCCCAATGTATCTAAAGCTGGCAGTGGTGGTAGTTTGGTTGCGGGCAACAAAGTTAAGATTGGAACATTTTCAGCTAATACAGGCATTGGCTTTGTATTATTAGCTGATGGCTTTAAGAATGGCGCTGTTACCAATGGTAACTGGAAACTGTTTTCAAATCCAAATTTTAATCCTGAAGCAAATCCATCTCTCCGCTATCATAATGTACTTATATCTGATAGTACCAACAATCGTATAATCCTTGGTTTTGAAGATATAAGAAGAGACTATTCTTCTTGTGATAATGATTTTAATGATGCCTTGTTTTACATTTCAGCAAACCCCTATATAGCTATAAAAACAAGCAATTTTGCTACAATTGAAAGTGCAAATAAAACTGTTTCTTCAGGCAATTCCGGTGGGCTTGAAAGTAATGGACGTTTGGCTGGCAAGATTGCTAAACGAATGTTTACAAGAGGAAAAAATAATACTGATAAACTTTCAAAAAAAGAATTTCAAACATCATTTTTAGAATTAGCCAACAGACGAGGTGGATTTGGTAAAACGAATGGTGTGTTAACTAATTACATTCCTGTCACCGGTATGTTTGGAACAGAGACATCATTTGTTTCAACGCCGGAAGATCTTTTGCAAATCACCAATGCTACAGAAGTTTTCAGCAATGATTATTACTTGAATAATGAAAGGGTTGCTGTTGCTTTAGCAACACATACTACAGACAGGGTTTATGACCATACCAAAAATATCTGCGACAGGTTAAATGGCGCTTCGCTTGAAGATGTAAGAACTATTGAATTGAATAACTACAAACTAATAAATACGACTTTCAAAAAAGCAGATGGTGAAATAGAATACACAATCACTTTTTCTGTAAAAATTGAAACCAATGAAAATAGTCTGTTCAGCTATTGGAACATAGAACAGTACCCGGCGGGAGAATATTTAAATTTTCAGGTATGGGGCAATACTATGGGACAGGTTTGCAGCATTGCAAAAGATATCCTTCAAAAGCTGGAAACTGAAAAAACTTTGGTCAACAACTCAACCCTTACAAATATTCCTGATGTATTTATTAAGCAAGGAACTTATAAAAATGGAAAACTGTTGCTAACCATCCGCAACAAAAGAAGAGTGAATGCAATTTTGTTTGATGGTAACAGCCGCAAAACTGAAACTGTAAATCTGAATAATGTTACAATGACAATTCCTCTTACAACTACATTGGTTCAGGACGTAGAAATTCCTACCGGTAGTATTTTTGACATTGGTTTCTCTATAACTTACCCAGGCAATACTCAAATGGATGCCTTATATCTTGCTGATGGTGCATGGGGAACAGACTATGACAATGAATTGGTGAATGATGTAAAGTTTTCGGTTGCAAATAATCCTACAACATCAATCAATAGTTCTTCACTCTTAATTGAAAGAAGCCCGGAAGTAAAATGTAAAGTAAAAGGGACAGTAAACCTTTTTAGAAATGCAAAATCCGGTAATGTGCCACTTGATATCAGTGAATACAGCAACATTTCGTTTGACATTCAAAGCAATAAAGCAGTTGAAATAGTATTGGTTGCTGACAATTTAAACAGTTGGGAGGAGAGGGCACGTTACAATATTACTGCTACACCACAGGTAAAAACAATTACAATTCCTATTTCAAAATTTAGTAATAATGGGCAACCTGTAAGTCTGACCAAAATAAAAACAATAGTCTATTCTATTACAGGCGATTACAAAAATTTTGCTGATGCAAATCTTAAAATCAGCAATGTTAACTTTAATAAAGATGTAGTTACAAGGCCATCTGAATACACAACTGTTGGGGCATATCCTAATCCTTTTCCAAGATATACTACACTTACATTTCCTGCACAATACAAATCAGGAATGCTGCAAATAACGGATGCGGTAGGCAGAGTAGTTATGAATGAAGAAATATACATTTACAATGGTGAGTATAATCTTGATGCAATTAAACTTCAAAAGGGATTGTACTTTTTTACTCTAAATACCAAAGAAGGAGCAAAAACTTCTGGTAAACTAATGAAGAACTAAATTCTATTTTAAAACCAATCCATAAAAAACAAAAAATGAATCAGAACAATTATGTAGCAATCATGGCAGGAGGTATTGGAAGTCGCTTTTGGCCAATGAGCAGGGCAACTTATCCTAAACAGTTTCTTGATATTTTAAACACCGGAAAAACACTGTTACAGTCTACCTATGAGCGCTATCTTTCATTTATTCCTAACGAAAATATTTATATAGTTACTTCCGAAGAATACGTTTCTATAGTTCATGAACAATTGCCCAATTTACCTTTTGAAAACATTATTGGTGAGCCTGAAAGAAAAAATACAGCACCCTGCATTGCATATATTTCTTTGAAAATAAAAAAATTGAATGCTGATGCAAATATAATAGTTGCCCCAAGCGACCACCTGATAGATGATGTAGAGGAATTTCAGAATACCTGTCTTGAAGCATTGGACTTTACTGCAAAAATCAATGCCTTTGTAACACTTGGAATAAAACCAACTTATGCAAATACAGGTTATGGCTACATTCAGTATGAAGGTGAAGCTGTTCAAAACGAAATATATAAGGTCAAAAGATTTACTGAAAAACCCGATTTAGATAATGCTACAACCTTTTTTAAAAGTGGTGATTACTTATGGAATGCAGGTATTTTTATCTGGAAGGCTAAAGATATAATTGATGCTTTCAGAGAGTTTATGCCAGAAATGTTCGACATATTTATTGGTAGCATTCCTTACCTAAATACAGAAAAAGAAAAAGCAGCCATACAGCATGTTTTTAAATACTGCGAATCAGTATCAATAGACTATGCAATTATGGAAAAAGCCCAAAATGTTTACATAATTCCTTCAGAATTCAGATGGAGCGATTTGGGAACCTGGA
Source organism: Segetibacter sp. (assembly GCA_031373555.1). Lineage (GTDB taxonomy): Bacteria > Bacteroidota > Bacteroidia > Chitinophagales > Chitinophagaceae > Segetibacter. The sequence continues at coordinate 46,575 of JANMMU010000060.1, forward strand.
ACAGTGCCTGGGAAAATTTTGAAAAAGACAATGCTGAAAACGCAGTTTCTGGCGAAAATACTTTGATGGTTGATTCCACCGGATGTATTGTACACTCAAATGACCAAAAGCTTGTATTGGTAGGAGGTTTAGACGATTTGATCATAGTAAATACTCCTGATGCATTACTGATTTGTAAAAAAGAAAATGAGCAACAGATAAAAGATTATGTAGCAAAAGTGAAACAAATAAAAGGGGGACAGTATCTTTAGCAAGATAGCAATCTAGAGACATTGTGAACAAACTCAACAACAGCCTTTGGGATGATTACCTTGGTAAGAAGCTTTTGCTGACGGCAATGTCATTGGCATTGTTGACCCACGGCGTAATCCTTTACTATACACTGCCAAGAACTTATGATGCATTCGTTCACATGTTCTTTGCCGATCACTATGCACGTTTTTGGTTTGAGCCATGGGAGTATAGATGGTACACAGGTTTTTTAACTATCAGTTATCCGCCGTTGGTTCATCAGGCAATAGCATTGTTAAGCAAGCTCTTTCCACTCAAGGTTGCCTTTTGTATTTATGCTATCACTATTCTTCAGATACTACTCGTAGGAGTATATAGGTTTACAAAATTATTCTTCGATAAAACAACAGCCGGTGTAGCAGCTTTGCTGGCTGTTGTCTTATCTTCTATTGTAGAAACACTGCACGTTTATGGTCAAATGCCAACTCTTACCGGGTTGTCTTTTTTATTAAATGCCTTGCCGTTTTTGTATCAGTATATCGTAAAACGAAAGTTGATATATCTTGTAATGGCGCTATCTTTCCTATCGGTTGTTATAAGTTCGCACCACGTTACTGCAATATTTGGAATGGCATTCTTTATTGCCCCAACTATTTTTATGGCATTGGTTGACAGTTTGCCGGAGGAGGAGAAGAAAAAGAATATTTTTAAATTTGCATGGGTACTAATTGTAGCTGCATTTAAAAAGTACCTGCAGTTTATTTTATTTGGAGGGCTAGTTATTGTACTGGCGGTAGGGCTTATATTTCCTTATTGGTACTGGAGTAAAACAGATCCAATAACACAAGTATCAATACCCCATGGTTCAAGAGATAATTTCTTTCTTAAACCATCTTCGGGACTTATTTTCTTTATCATTCCACTTACTTTAATCTTTGCGCTGCTTCCTGCAATTAGCTATACCATAACAAGGCAAAAGCGCCTTATAGGATGGGCGGCAGCTTTCTTTCTTTGTCTGCTTTTGGGTAGTGGCGGAACTACACCTATACCTATAAAACTTTTAGGTGCAAATGCTTTTAATATTCTTACACTTGACCGGTTTGGATTCTGGGCTTCTATTATTGCCATTCCATTTATGGCAAAATTTATTTACTCTTTTATGGCAGGAACGGTTAAAGATTATTTAAGTCAAAAATTTGGAACTTCTACCCATTTCATTTTATCAGGTGTTTCTGGTTTTTTTTACCTTTTATTTATTTTATTCATTTTTCACCTAGGAACATTTCGTCCGCTTCAACCAAAAGAAATTGAGATTCAGCCAATGTTGAATTTTCTTAACAGAGATGACCACATGCGGTGGCGATTTCTTACACTTGGTTTTGGGGATCAGATGGCCTGGTTAAGTTCAAACTCACTGGCTGCTTCTGTAGATGGCAATTACCACTCGGCCCGGCGGCTGCCAGAACTTACTACAAGACCTGTAGAACGATTAGAAAATGCTAAGTTCTCCGGCGATGATGGATTAGCCTCATTAAATGATTTTCTTGCCAATTCAGAAAAGTATAGTTTGAAGTATGTCTTTAGCAACGACCGCTACTACGACCCGTTGCTGTATTATAATGGATGGAACAGAACCATACGACTTGAAAATGGAATAATGGTTTGGGAAAAAGGAAATATTTCAACCATAAAACCATTAAAACCAAAAGAAGTACTTCCCATATTAAAAAAGGCATGGGGAATAATACCTGTCAGCAGTTTGTGTTTGGCTGTATTACTTACCATTTTTTATTTAAGAAGGTACAAAGCCAAAGATTATTTTGAAACTGTACCGGAAACTAATCACCATTACCCCAAATTAGTAATGCTATCATCATCATTACTGCCACTGATATTTTCCGCTGGTTTTTTTACAAAAATTGTATTTGAATTACTTTGGACCAAAGAACAAAAAGACCCCAAAACCGCTGTACTTAACTACTACAATCATCTGGACTTTCAAAGGTTTGAAAATGCATTTCACTTTTTTAAACCAACACCAACATATCCGCTTGACCAATACCTTTTAGAAAAATCGGTAAATGATGGCGGCTTGCTTCCTTCTTATGCTAAGCTGGATAGTATAGAAGTAAAGGAGTTGGAAGTTAAGAAAGATTCAGCCCAAATGCAGGTATATACAAGGTGGCGTACATCACTTGGACACAGGGAAAGAATGGATACTTTTAGCTTAGTACAGCAAGAAAGCAAATGGTATATACTGCCAAAAATATTTGTTCCTGAAATACCAGATGAACAAATGCGAAGCTACACTTATACGCTTTTTAAAAAACAAGGTAAAAGGGTTATCAGCAGTTTCCCTTCAGTAAAAGATGACAGGGTAAAAAAGCCCTTTGCTGCAGTAAAACAAGCCCATTTTATTCGCAATGGAAATCTTAATTACATTACCGGAGAAATTTTAAATGCAGATGATATACCAATCAATGTTTCCTTAAAAGTTAGTATCCGTTATCAGAATGATACCATAAAGGATTATTACCCCGGCACTGCATTTCAATATAACCTTTCGCCTAAGGCAAGCAATTTTTTTCAGGTACAACTTGATAGTACAAAACTGATGGATTCTATGCAGATTAAAGCAATTAATCTTTATGTAGAAACCGACGTAAGTGAGAAAGGATATATTCATGGTGGCACTACCGGTTACACCATTCAATCATTGCCAAATGATGAAGTTCTTATTAGAACGACTATGTACAATGAATTAACTTCTGAAATAAATATACCGGGTATATTGATAGCAGAAAAAGATGGACAGGGTAATATTTGGCAGGCACAGCTGGCATTGCATCCTACAGCCATTCGTAGCGGATTGAACATGACCTTTGAGCACCATTTTCAAAAAATTGAGCATACTGCTCAAATGCTGAATCAGTATCCGTTGAATTTGTTTATTAATGGTCAGCCAAGAACAATAATGGTATTGCAGAAAGATGATACAGCTAACAGCCATGACGGGATTGCCATACTTCCACATTGTTTTATGTCACAGGAAATCTATCTTCAATAGTGAAATTGCTTCTTGTCCATATTGCCATTTTAATATTACTCATGGGTTGTAGTAAGCCATCAACCCCCAAACCTGTTTGGGTAAATATGGCAGACAGCTTAATATTTAGCGATGCTATGCTAACTTTCAAAACCGTGGGTAAAAAATGGAATGCCACAATCATAAGTTTTGTGCAGCCTCTACCACTTTCTGTTATTTATAACGACACTGGATTCACGGCTAAACCCGAAAAGCCCGATGGTATAATTGAAGGTCCTGCACAAATTTGTCTTACAACTGAAGGTGAAATTTTTTATTATCCGGTGTATCTTATAAATAAAAAAGGGATACCGGTTATTGATAAAGATTACCGTTCGCCAAAAACAGTAAATCCCGATAGCAGCCTTATGCAGCAACGAATGATTCATTCAATAGACTCATTTCGAAATCTGGTTTACCTTTCAGGAAAGTCAGAATATTTTTTTGAAGAAGAAATAGCATTAGCCCCAAAGGCAGGTACATACAGGGCAATACAAAAAGAATCTCTGACTTCCTTTTATATGCAGCCAGGTTCTGCTGTTACAATTCCATTTAACGCTATCTACGATAAAAAACAATCAAGATATACTGTAACAGCAGGACCTTTAAAAGACCGATACAATAATACAGTAGCAGATGGCACACGGGTAAATTTTATGTATTCACTTGGAGATGAAACCTATCGTACAGAAGTATCATTATTAAAAGGTTTTGCTGAATTAATGATTGAAGCAGATCCTTTCACCAAAATAGAGTTGCAGGCAATAATTAATAACACCTCTTCAAAGCAGATAAATCTAACCCCATAGTATGTTTCGCATTATTTTTATATTATTGGTTGCCCTGATGGTTAGCTTACTTTATTTGCAAAGCCTAACGATGCAGACAACTTCAGAAAAACCAATTTTTCTTAGAACAGATGAAATTGCAAATTCACATAGTACCAGTATTGAATTAAAAATACACTCGCATTACCAGCCTGTTGAATCGGAACAGGAAACGCTTAAAAAAGATTACAGCAATATTTGGGCTCATTTAAACCACTTATATAATACAAACGATGTAGAAACGGGAAAGGAATATTATACCGAAGGGTGGTTTAGGCAAATCTGTAACTATAATATTAAAAAAATACAGGCACCCATTATAAGAAATGACCTGCAACATTCGTTACATATTCAAAATTGGGAAAATGATGGTTTAATATGTACAGCTATTGACAGTAATGTAGCTTTAAAATATACATATCCTGACAGTAGTGTACGAACCACAAAAGCCAATATTGCAGTGGTTCTATTGTACCAGGGCGACCATTGGCGAATAGATGCCCTAAAAGTTATTAGCGAATTAAAGAATTAAAATCACCCTTATCCATGAAAGTTGCATTTGTTTCTCCTTACCCACCTAGCCAGGTCACTCTAAACGAATACGGATACCATCTCATAAGAAGTTTTGTGGGCAAGCCTGATGTTGAGAAAGTTTATGTTTTAACCAATCATCTGGAAGATAATAGCCAATATAGCCGCTATGGAATGGAAGGAATTGATATCATTCCTTGCTGGAAATTTAATAGTTGGTTTAGCTTTTTGCAAATAAGAAAAGAATTAAAAAGACTGAAGCCCGATGTAGTGATTATGAATTTGCAATTCATGACATTTGGCGAAGGAAAAATACCTGCAGCACTCGGGTTACTCACCCCATGGGCATGCAAACTTTTACGCATTCCATCAATTATCATTTTGCACAACATTACCGAAACAGTAAAGCTTGATACCATTGGTATGGCCGGTAGCAAATGGAAGGAAAACCTGTTTTTGTGGATTGGAAAACAGTTGACAAAATTTATTCTCAAGGCTGATTTGGTAGGTGTTACCATTTCTCAATATGTAGATATTCTTTCAGAAAAATACAAAACAAACAATGTAATATTACTACCTCACGGAAATTTTGAGTTGCCGGAACGCAAATACTTACAAGAACCATTGATGCAATATAACCTCATGGCCTTTGGTAAGTTTGGAACTTATAAGAAAGTAGAGGTTATGTTGGATGCAACCAGAATTCTGGAAAAAAAATATCCGGAATTGCATTTTATAGCTACAGTAGCGGGTACCGACAATCCCAATGTAAAAGGCTATTTGGATGAAGTGAAAGGAAAGTACAGTGATATGAAAAACCTCACTTTTACCGGTTATATACCTGAAGAAAAAGTAGCCGATATTTTTCATGATAGCTCCTTTATTATTTTCCCATATACAACTACTACTGGTAGTTCAGGGATTTTGCATCAGGCAGGAAGTTATGCAAGGGCTTGTATCTTACCTAAAATTGATGACCTGGAAAGGGTAGTGGAGGAAGAAGGATATGGTGGGGCATATTTTGAAACAGATAACGCACAGAGTATGGCAAATGCCGTTGCTCATTTAATAGAATACCCTGAAGAAAGAAGAAAGATAGAAGACCAGAATTATGCAGCGGCAAAAGGTTTACCGATGAACGAGTTAGCACAGTGGTACCTCTCACATGCGCAAAAATTAATTGATTTTAAAAAAGGGAAAATATAAATCCATCCCCAATGATCAAAAAAATAATCAGACATTTTTTGGAGTTATTTTATCCTTTGTTTAAGAAGCTGCTGTCATTTCAGGCATATGCTTATCTTGTCGTAGGGGCAGCCAATACATTGTTTAACATTGGTATGTTCACTTTGGTTTACTTACTTATTTCAAAGTCAGATGGCTTTCTGCTGTTTGGCTTCGATTGTAAAAATCTGGCTGTTGAACTTGCAACTGTGATTAGTTTTCTATTATCAGTTATAAGCGGTTTTTGGTTAAGTAAAAATTTTGCTTTTACAAATGCTTCTAATGATAAAGCAGAAAAAACCAAACAATTTGGAAAATATTTTTTAGTGTCATTACAAGGCCAGTTTAGCGATTACCTCATTACTAAAGCACTAATCGTTTTTATGCTTATAGAACCTACAATAGCATATGTAATATCTACTATTATCATGCTTATTTTAAATTATTTTTTGCAGAAATACTTTACTTTTAGTGTCAGGAATAAAGAGAAATATTCTGTGTGATTTTACGTGTAATTTTTAAAAATATTTCTGATTTTTAGAATAAAGCAATAGTCCGAAAGGCCATTGCATTTGCATTTTTAGCCATTTTGTATCCGTGTAGGGGGGTAACAATCAGTTCAAACTACATTTACAATTTTAAAGATATTCCATCTCTCTCATTGTCCATTATCTTTGTGTTTCAAGTTATTAATTTTATGATGGAAGAAAAAAGTTTAAACTTTTTAGAGGAAATAGTAGAAGCAGACCTTGCTTCGGGTAAGTATAAGACTATTGTAACCCGGTTTCCACCCGAACCAAATGGCTATTTGCATATAGGACACGCCAAAAGCATTTGTTTAAATTTTGGGCTGGCGCTTGAGTATGGCGGCAAAACAAACCTAAGATTCGACGATACAAATCCTGTAAAGGAAGATATAGAATATGTGGAAAGTATAAAGGAAGATATAAAATGGCTTGGGTTTACATGGGCCCATGAACTCTATGCATCTGACTATTTTGATACTCTTTATGGCTATGCTGTTAAGCTTATAAATAAAGGACTTGCTTATGTAGATGATAGCTCACCCGAAGAAATAGCTGCACAAAAAGGTACACCAACTGAACCGGGTACAGGAAATGATTTTCGTAACAGGAGTGTTGATGAAAACCTGGAACTTTTTGCAAAAATGAAGGAGGGTGCATTTGAAGATGGTTCAAAAGTGCTAAGGGCGAAGATAGATTTGGCTAGTCCAAATATGCACATGAGAGATCCGCTGATGTATCGTATTAAACGTGCACATCACCACCGCACAGGTGACGAGTGGTGCATCTATCCAATGTACGATTTTGCTCACGGACAAAGCGATAGCATTGAAGAAATAACACACTCCATTTGTACTTTGGAATTTATACCCCACAGGGAATTGTACGATTGGTTTATTGAACAACTCGAAATATTTCCAACCCATCAATATGAGTTTGCAAGATTAAATCTGAACTATACAGTTATGAGCAAACGCCGGTTGCTGCAACTGGTAAATGATAAAATTGTAGAGTCATGGAGTGACCCACGTATGCCTACTATTGCGGCTTTCAGAAGGCGTGGATATACTCCCGAAAGCATTCGGAATTTTTGTGAAAAAATTGGTGTTCAAAAACGTGAAAACCTGATTGAATTAAGCCTGTTGGAGTTTTGTGTTCGTGAAGACCTGAACAAATCTTCAATGAGGCGAATGGCTGTTTTAGATCCGGTAAAATTAATTATTACAAATTACCCCGATGGGCAGATAGAAGAATTGGAAGGTGAAAATAATCCCGAAGTTGAAGGTGGTGGCGGCACCAGAATACTCCCCTTTAGCAAAGCTTTGTGGATAGAGCGTGACGATTTTATGGAAGAAGCTGCAAAGAAATATTTTCGCCTTGCACCGGGTCTTATGGTTCGGTTGAAGCATGCTTACATAATAAAATGTACCGGGTTTAAAAAAGATGAAAATGGAAGTGTAATTGAGATATATGCTGAATATATTCCTGAAAGTAAAAGCGGCCATGATACAAGTGGTATAAATGTAAAAGGTACCATACATTGGGTAAGTGTTATACATGCACATTCTGCAGAAGTAAGGTTGTATGACAGATTGTTTAAAGTAGAAAACCCCGGTCAGGAGGAAGGTGATTTTAAAGATTATATAAATCCTGATAGCTTAAAAATTTTATCCAATGTATTTATAGAACCTGCGCTTAAAACTGCAAAATTCGAAGAGCGTTATCAGTTTTTACGAAAGGGATATTTCTGTCTTGATGAGAGCAGTGGAGAGGATAAGCTTGTTTTTAATCGTACCGTAACATTGAAAGATACTTTTGCTAAAGAGGTTAAGAAAAATTAAACAAGTTTCATTACTACAACCTTAGCTTAATGCAATAAACCCCTTAGGGGTAATATGACTATGAACCTGTTACAAAAATTTGCACATCATCTAAAAGAGTTTTCATTTATTGATAAAAATGTAAAACAAATTATAGCTGTAAGTGGGGGCGTAGATAGCATTGTACTGTGTGACCTCATGCAAAAAGCAGGTTATGATTTTGTGATGCTGCATTGCAATTTTCAGTTGAGAAGTGAAGAAAGTGAAAGAGACGAATTATTTGTTATTGAACTGGGAAAGGTTTATGGCAAAGAAGTTTTGACGACACGCTTTGATACGGCCTCTTATGCAAAGGAGCATAACCTTTCTATTCAGGTAGCTGCACGTAATTTGAGATATGATTGGTTTAAAAGTGTAAGACAGAAAATGCTTAATAAATTAAACATTCAGTCTTCATTAAAGGAAAATAATGTAGATGATGCTGTTACTTCTAAAACAGGTGAAAATGTAGGAAATGAAAATATTCATAATCACGATTGTTATATTCTTACAGCGCATCATGCGGATGACAATATAGAAACGGTTGTAATGAATTTCTTTCGTGGTACAGGCTTGTATGGCCTTAGAGGAATGCAAAACATTCATGATAAAATATTCAGGCCTCTGTTGCCTTTTAGAAAAGTTGATATTTTAAATTATGTAAGTGACAATAAATTGACTTTTGTAGAAGATTCATCTAATGCCAATATTTATTACACCCGCAATTATTTCAGAAATGAATTGTTGCCTTCTATTCAGAAAGTATTTCCGCAGGCGGAAGAAAATATTTTACACAATA
>JANMMU010000101.1:0-7720 GCA_031373555.1 Segetibacter sp.
AAAAATGTTAGCCTCCAGTATAGTATTGATGAATGCAGGTGTTTTATCTTCATGAAATGTAATGCGTGATTTAATACAGGAGGATGTCAATCTTCTATGTAGCCAATCATCAACTACTTCGGCACAGAAAATAGCTGTAACACTCTGTTGCTGCAAGTGTTCTATTAATTTGGTTACCTCATTGTAAGAATCTGTAGAGGTTATATAATCTACCTTATAACCATTGTGAGTAAGCATCTTTTTATAGTATTGCATACTAGCACGGTGCAACACTAATTTTTGCTTGTGAAAACTATATTGCTGAAAGAAAAGCCATTCTTCTACTAAGACTACTTTTCTGCCTTTAAGCAGAGAAGGGTGGTTTTTAAATAATTGATGGGGGAAAATTAAAGTAATGTCCATAGACAATTACATACAAATTTACAATAGCAATTGTTGGAATAATAATATGTTTACTTCTATAAATTAAAATTTACAAATTGTCCTTATAAATTTTCTAAATTAGTCTTTTGTAAAAACAATTAAAATTTACACAACAAGAGATGTATGCTTGCAAAAAAACTACGTATAAAGGAGGGAATGTCTTTATTGACAATAAACGCCCCATCTGAATTTGCAGCACAAATTCAGTCAATTATTGATGTCTCAATTAATACAAAAACCGGCAAATTTGACCAATTGCATTGGTTTGTAAATAATAAAGCGCAATTGGAAAAAGAAGTTGAGAAATTACTTAAACTCCTAAAGAATGATATCATCTGTTGGTGCTATTACCCCAAAGGAACATCCAAAATACAAACTGACCTGACAAGAGATAAGGGTTGGGAAGCTTTATTACAGCATGACATACAATGGCTTAGCCTGATTTCATTTGATGATACATGGTCAACATTTGCCTTTAGATTAAAAACAGAAGAAGATAAAAAGAAGGAACAAAAGCCCATCAAAAGAGAAATATTTAATTATATAGATGCGGCAAAAAAAATAATTAATCTACCTGAAGATTTTACCGCCATTTTGCATAAACACAAACAGGAAGCACAATTCTTTAACCAACTTTCTTTTAGCAATAAAAAAGAATACGTGGAATGGATTGTTAGTGCAAAAAGGGAGGAAACCAGAAATAAACGTTTGTCAGAGTCTATAGAAAGATTAAGTAAAAAGTGGAAGAACCCTGCAAATAGATAATCTCAATAAATTCTTACCCGAAGTCGAATATTTTTTGTTTGGGTTTATGGGGATCAAAAAGAGAACACTAAAAGGTTGAAATCCGAATTAATAATTAAATTAAATAACATTATTACCAATGCCATTAAATAATCTGAAAAGTAAGTTTCTTTTAAGACAGGATATTATCAATTTGAATTTTGGGGCATTTGGAGCATGCCCAAAACCCGTTTTTGAATGTTACCAAAATTTTCAACTTGAGTTAGAACAAGAGCCAACTGACTTTATGTTGAACAAAGGGCCTGCCTATTTAAAAATTGCCAGAGAGGCATTAGCAAATTATATTCATTGCGATGCAGATGATTTAGTTTATGTAACTAACCCATCATATGCAGCAAACATCATTGCTAAAAGCTTTAACCTACAACCGGGAGATGAAGTATTGACCACAAATCTGGAATATGGTGCCTGTGACAGAACCTGGAAATATTATTGCGCTAAAAAAGGAGCAAAATATGTTCGCCAAAAAATAGCATTGCCACTGGCATCTAAAGAAGATTTCATTTCCAAATTTCTGGAAGGCCTTACAGCAAATACAAAACTTATATTCCTAAGCCATATAACAAGCAGCACCGGATTAAGGTTTCCTGTAGAAGAGATATGCGCTATTGCAAAGGAGAAAGGCATCATCATATTTATAGACGGTGCCCATGCAGTTGGGCAAGTGGATGTTAATTTATCTACATTAGGTGCTGATATTTACACAGGAGCCTGTCATAAATGGATGATGACACCTAAGGGATCTTCTTTTTTGTATGTGCGCAAAGAGCTTCAACATTTATTTGACCCGCTCGTTATTAGCTGGGGTTACGAAAGTACTAACCCATCCCATTCTCAATTTCTTGATTATCATCAAATGCAGGGTACACGTGATTATTCTGCATTTCTTACAATACCTGCTGCAATAAAGTTTATGGAGGAAAATAATTGGCCATTGGTTAGTAAAGCCTGCAGAACCCTAACACAACAAAATGCATTACGCTTTTGCAATTTACTACACGCTGTCCCATTATCCCCAATCACTGACGATTTTATTGCACAGTTGTATAGCATTCCAATCCAAACTGAAGCACCACAAAAACTACACGATTTATTGTATGAAAAATATAAAATCCAGGTACCTGTAATGGTACATGAAGGGCAATGTTATCTTCGGTATTCAATACAGGGTTTTAATGATGAAGGAGATTTAGATAAGCTATACCAGGCTCTTGTAGAAATAGGATTATAAGCAGCATTAAACTTTATTTGTTTGCCATAACAACAGGCAGGGATCAGCAATGCAACTAATCAAATTATCCCTTACCAATCATTATATGAAATATTATGTAGGGTTTATATTCTTTATGGGGATGAGTTTTACTAATATCTTTTCGCAAGCTAATGACAAAGCAAATATTAATGCTCTTTCCTTTGAATTAGGTAAAAGTGGACTCATATACAATGTTAGTTTTGATCACAAATTTAAAAGCAGTGGTTTTGGAGGTATTATTAAAGTTGGTTCAAACTTATCAGAATATTTAAACCTTAAAATGGTTGGCGGTGGGGTTTATCGTTTAGTTGGTAAAGAAAAGAATTTTTTAGAACTTGGTTTAGAGTTGAATTACTTATCAGTAGATGAAGTTAGCGATGACCAAAAAGGGTTTACGCTGATTTACCCGGATTATACCATCAAGACATATTATGTAACAACAAACATTGGTTATAGAAACTATGGAGAGAAAGGTTTATTTCGAATTGGCTTTTCGCCCGGGTTTATAAAGGGTGGTACTTTAATTGGAGGCTATATCAGTTATGGTTTCACTTTCTAAAGAAATAATTATAGTGACCAACTATATTCACTCTTATTCACCATAACAATAAAGACGTCATCAATTACCATTCAAGCGAAGCTTATATTTCATCAAACAAAACTTAGTAAATGCTACAAGTTAATATAGCTCCGATATTGACACTCAAATAAGTATAATATTCATAGCTCTGAAAAAATTCTGTCATTCAACAACAACCTGTTTTTAAGAAAAGTAGTTGCCTGAAATTAAGCTAATAATAAAAGGGGCGGCTCTCAAAGCCTAACCCCTTTTATTTTATTTAAGATAACAGTAATTCTATTCAATAACCAATTTCTGTGTAGATGAAACCTCATCTCCGGATATGGTTACAAAATAGACGCCTGATGGATAAACCGGAAGGTTAATTTTATTATACTCACCACTGATTATAAACGTACCAACTTTTTCTCCTTTAGTACTGTAGATCAATACCTGTAACGGTTTCTTGTTTCCGGGAACAGTGATTGCTATCTTATCTTTTGCAGGATTAGGAGTTATTGAAATACCCGAATTTACATTTTCAAAAGTCAATGAGCGTACTTCTGAATAAGAGTATTTACCATCATTATCAACCTGACGAATACGATAGTAATTTATCCCTTTAGCAGGGGTGGCATCATTAAGCATATAGCTCTTAAGCGAATTGCTATTGCCAGATGCCTTTACTGTACCAATACTTTCAAAGCTTGTACCATTCAAACTTCTCTCTACAACAAATTGGGCTGTATTACGCTCTTGCAAAGTTGTCCATTTTAACAAAGCAATTTTGCCTTCTTTTTGAGCCTTAAAACTTCCCCAGGTAAGCGGGAAAATATTTGTAATCAATGTAGAGGTATCTGAATTGTTGACTAATTGGTTGGATGCATTAATTAGTTTGCCAACATTAAACACACCAGCTTCATTGGTCATAACAATATCATCCACATACCATCCATCACCACCAACACCTGCATCTGAAGAGAATACAAACCTGATTTTGACAGATCTTCCTTTAAAGGAGGACAAGTTGATTTTGGTTACAATAAATTGATTGCTCATTCCGGCAAAACCAGATTTACTATCAACGCCAATTTGAGAATTGTAACCGTTTTGATACATATAAGGCCCTGCATCGAACCAGGTAATACCACCGTTGGTTGATAACTCCACATATCCCCCATCATAAAAAGCTTCAGTATTATAGTAATGGCTGAATGACAAAGTTGAAATACCTGCTATAGGAAAGGTGGCAGCAGAAGTCAGCGTTTGTAAAGACGTTGTGGTTGGGTTATTTGCTTTAAAACTATAAGGTCCGCTGCTGGATTGTGCATTACTAATTGACCATGCACCCGATCCTGTTGCAGTTGCAGCAAATAGTGCGGTAGGAAGTGTAGTTCCTGTAACCGTTTCAGAAAGTACAGTAGATGGAGGAGTATAAGTACCCCCTTTTATTCTAACTGTAAAATTGAAAGGCTGGGTTTGACCTTCTGTCATTGATGGTACAGTGAAATTAACAGTGCGCAAAGCTGCATCATAAGTGCCCCCACTTACATAATCTACAAGATTGGTATCAATAGTATCTACAATCTTATAATTTGAGATTGGTGTACATCTACAAGACACTTTGAGTGTGTAGGTTATTTCCTGATTTTGATCTGCTATTGATTTATCAACAGTCTTTTTCAAAATTGCATCCGGAAGTGTAAAATCAGAAGTCTGATCTGTATGAATATCAGAACTACCTTGTTTTGCTTTTACACCCAAACCCCTGTTGGCAAATGCTTTCCAGATTATGCAACTGTATTGGCCATTGTAAAGTAGGGTATCTGCTTTGAGAATTCCGTTTCTGCCATCTACAAATCCCGGTCTGCAGGCTTGTAGTTTCATTCCTTCGGTTACTAATTTTAGAGCAATACTATTTCCACCAGTACCAGATGCATTGTATAAGTTAGGGTTAATGCCATTTGCCTGAATAAGTGCCCATGTCATATCCCATAAAACAGTTGTCCATATTTCTCCTATGTTATGAGTTTCGCCACCAGTGCCAGATGCTAACATACCATATGTCCAGGGATTTATGGTTGTACTGGTTGAGTATGGATGTATTCTGATTCCATCACTTGTAATATTATCATCAAAGGCATATGTGCCCATTGGTCTTGGTTTTGGGCCATCAGTAATCTGTGCTGTTTGCCAGTTGGTAGTCGTCATTAATGCGTAATAATCGCTCCATCCTTCACCCATTTGTTCCTTATTGGTCAGGCAAGATGATATTGAGGGTCCGCCTGTAAGCCGGTTAGAAATTCCATGTGCATATTCGTGACCAACAATCCCATTATCTAAATCTCCATCAAGTTGTACAGTTGGTTTTAATGACACATTAACAGCCTCTCCTCCGGATAGCAAAGCTGTTTGCATTGCTAATCCATCAGCCATGGTAACCATAACTGCAGGAATAGTAATGGTATTGTCAGTGCCTGTCATTGAAAAAGGAGCTCCTGAAGTATTCTTTACCATAATAACACCAACAGCACCGGCTAATTGTGCATTTTTTATTTTTACAGGATATGTGCAGGTACTGCTTTGATCAATCAATGCAATTTTTCCTGCCAATGGTGTACCCGCCAATGCTGTACAACCAAAATTGTTTCCAACAGTGCCATACAATGCAACATTTGCAGTTACAGGACCTACATTTACTAATTTATTTGCTGTACTTACATTCGATTCTGATGATACTTTAAATTCTGAAATAGAAGCAGGGCTATTTACTTTACACATCCTTATTGGCCTTGCATTGAATAAATACATCTGCATGCGTGGTTTGGTTCCCTCGTCAGGTGTTGAAAAATTTGCATTATTTGTACCACTACCGTCTTGCGCATCCGCATTTACATAATCATTTCCTAAACCACCCCTTCCCTGATTGTCATTTTGAAAATTACCGGAAACTTCATCAAAACCATACTGATAAATTAAATCATGCATGATATTGTTCCAGTAAAACAATTGGGTTATTGCAAATTTTTGGTTTGAAGCACTTGTTGGTACAGTTGCATCGTCAAAAGGAGTGTCAAAAGTTAATGAAGGCAATGATGTAGTGGAAGTAGCAGGAGCACCCGGAGTAGGATTACCATTGGTAGCACTTCTATCCTCTTTTGCCCAAACATTGTTACCTCTGGTATAATCATAGTCAGTTGTTCCATCGCTGTGCCAGCCCAATGCAGCCACAGGATTGCCGGTACCTGCATTATTATATGGATCTGTTACCAAAATTGGTGTACCGCCAGGATGTTCCGGACTTTCGGCAGGATAAGCAACAACCCTGTACGTTCCTGATACCGCCGATGTGGAAGTGCCACCTCTGTTTTCATCCTGCCTTATTATTTTGTTATTATTATTTTCTTTATGCGCTGCAAAACCTGTATTAGTGCTGCCCGCATGGTTATCGGCTTTATCCCATTTATCATAAACAGTAAGATTATGTTTATTTACAACACTACCTGTTTTTGAATCAACATTTATTAACCAATAATCCGAAGTGCCGACAGGCAAAAATTTTATTTGCCAGCTAAGGTAAACTTTACCATCCTCTGCCTCAACCCACAAAAGTTTTGCAGTAATATTTTCCTGTGAAACATTATAAGAGGGAAACTCAATTTTTTGGCCATTGCTACCATTTATTGGGGCAATTGTGCCACTGATTCCTCTGTCTACATGTTTTGCCGCGGCAGCTACTGCAGCCCCTGCTCCTATTTCAGGCTGCCCTGTTGGAATATTAGCTTTATATCCCAGTTTTGTAATAAACGAACCTTCAGCAGACATCACTTTACCATTTCGAAAAGCCAGGCTTTTGACCGAGTTATATACAGGTATCCCTTTGTAAGTCTGCTGAATATATACAAGGTTGGCATTTGCAATTTTATCAAAATAAGCATCAGAAATCAAGATATTTTTGATGTCCTCTCCAGATAAACCAATGTCAGCCGCATTTGCGGCTACAAGATCAAGCGCCTGCGTTTTGCTAAAACCATTGCTTTGGGCAAAGGTCTTTGTAAATGTTGAACCCAACATTAGCATTACAGCTAAGGAGTACTGTGTAAATTTTCTCATGGTGTAGATGTAGTTAATGATAAATTAGGGTGTGAAAATAACAAAAAAATGATGTGTTTATATATGTTGAGCGGTTTTAACAAGTAATTTTTTTTTCAATTTTTTTTTTATTGTATCATTTTTTCGTTTTCTATAAAAGGTGTTTAATTAAACTATCTTTATACTACTAAACTATTCAACTAAAAACTGCACTGTATGAAAAATACATTTCAATTCTTAGTCCTGTCTGCAATTTGTTATCTGATAGCATGTAATAGTGCACGGGAAAGGCCTTATCAATCCGACTCCGCCCGACCATCACAACAGGATACTGAATATACCACCCCTGCTGATTCGTCACAGAAACCAGATACAACAACTTCTGTAATTTCTCCGCCGGTAGATAGCAACAATTATAGTACTGTCAGGACTTTCCGGTCGAGTAGACCAAAGCATTTCAGCTTTAGCCGCTCACAGAACCGTACGTGAAAGTCTCCCTTCATACGGCTCTTGTTATTCAGTCAATAGGTAATTCCTTTCTGCCAGTGGATGAACAATCGGGGGTTTTCCTGCACGTAGCTTTTGTATTT
>JANMMU010000134.1:0-54084 GCA_031373555.1 Segetibacter sp.
GTGCGCTTACCCGTCAAATCTTTGACTGATTTCTTTTTGACTTCTTCAGAAAAAATTCTGCGCTCCCGAATTTCTAATTTTTGCTTAGTTTCATGCCTCATAATTGATTGATTTTTGTCAACCTATTTTAGGCATGCACAAACGCTAAACATTAAACCCTAAACATTAAACAACTAATCCTTTTACCTTTACAAAGAAACAGAAAGATAGGCGAAGGAATAGGATTGAATGAATATTAAAGCCTAAAGAATTTTTAAAATATAAATCTTAAACAAACAACATCATGAAAAACATTCTGATTTTTGCAGCACTTGCAGGCATTGCATCGGCTATTGCTATTTATTTTGTAACAGAAGCAAAGAAATTTGACGACGATTTTATTGCGGATGTGGAATAGGCGATTGGAATTGAAAATACATTTCAAAAAAAGAAAAAGGGATCGCATATTTAAATGCAGTCCCTTTTTTTGGGGTTAATAATGAAATTCTCCAACTACAATACTTTGCAATGCGGAGGCGGATAAAAAAAGAGGAAGTAAAATGATTGAAAGCCGGTGTGAGCCGGTTTTTTTTATTGGGAATGGTAAAGTAAGATTAAGTTAAGCAACTCATTTAGCAAAGGAAGAAGAAATCGAAAATGTAGTTGTATTTGGTTAAGGTGTGCGTTGAGGTTATTTTTGGAGTGGCTGCAATCTTAAATGCAGTAAAGATCATGACTGCATGGGAGATTGAAAGTATAATAAACTTAGAATTAAAATCAGAATCAAACATTCATGATGTATTTGGACTTGACTTAACAAAATGTTTAATTACCCCTCCTATCAAACAAAAATATAAAGACTCAAATGTCTCAACGGAAATTTACGAATTATGGACTGTTTTAGAAGAGACTGAAGACAAAAAAGGGTATAAAATTTATTATGACGAAGAATCCAAAATGTTTGGGCTTGCTGTTGAATAGGATAAAGAGGAACTAATAGCCTTGGGAGATTATGGAACATTCTTAAAGACGTTATATTCCATGTGAAATAAGGATCTAACGCTATTTTATAATCTTGTCGCTTATTTGTATCTACTCCCAAGAAACTTCTTTAATTTTGAAAGATGATTATTATAGAGGAACATATTTTATCTAATCCCAACATACTGATGGGGAAACCTGTCATTAAAGGCACCCGGATTTCAGTAGAACTACTGCTGGAAAAGTTGGCCGCCGGTGAAACCGAACAGGATATTCTACAGGCTCATCCCCATATAACTTCTGATGATATCAAAGCCGCTCTTGCGTTTGCGGCATTATCACTCAAAGGTGAAAACATCTATCCCATAGCATCATGAGATTGTTGGCCGATGAAGGTGTAGACAAACCTATTGTGGATGCGTTGCGTGAAGCAGGTCATGAGGTTATTTATATTCTGGAAACCAATCCTGCTGCAGAAGATTCTTTTATACTAAACATGGCAAACACTCTTGAGCTAATTCTGATTACTCAAGATAAAGATTTTGGCGAATTGGTTTTTAGACTAAAGCAAATACACCAGGGTGTTATTCTGGTAAGACTTAATGGTTATAGTCCAGTGCAAAAAGCAGAAATAGTAGTACAGCTTTTTCAAAAACATAATGAGGAATTACAGAATGCCTTTACAGTTATTCAACCCAATGTTGTAAGAATCCGCAAGAAATAATTCATTGATTATACAGTGTCATTAGCAGTTAAATTGATTTCCCGTCCGCAGAGGAGCTATTTCCTTTCACGTTGGGGGTCGTTCAATTAAACGTCTAGACCCAGCTTTTTTCTACAAGCTTTATGATGCCATTTCCAACCAGATTTTCTATCTCGTAAAAATCTTCCATGAAAAGAAGTGGCACTAGAGTGCGACCCCGCAAAACTGACGGGGCAAGTTGCCTATGAAGATCGATAAAGGTCTTCTGTGGGGACAATAAAAACCGCTTTGATGACTTGTTATACACCCAACAATTTCTCCCTCAAATATCCAACAAAAACATTGCTGTCAAGCGGCTTGCCGGTGATGCGGGTGCAGAGTTCGTTGCTGTTGTAGTGGCGGCCGTGGATGTGGATTTTTTCACGCAACCAATGGAGTAAGCCGGACACGTCGCCGGTGTTTTCGATGGTTGTTTGCAGGGCTGGAGTTTCGAGGTTTGCCTGCTGCCAAAACTGTGCGGCGTAAAAACTGCCGTGGCTGTAGGTGGCGAAATAGCCGAAGCTGCCGTGGCTCCAATGCACATCTTGCAGGCAGCCGTGCTTGTCGTCTGGCACCGTAACGCCGAGGTATTTTTGATAGCTTTCGTTCCAGTAGGCGGCGATGTCTTTGGTGTGGAGGGTGCCTTCAATTAGTTTCTTTTCCAGTTCGTAACGCACCATGACGTGGAAGTGATAAGTGAGTTCGTCGGCCTCGGTGCGGATGAGCGAGGGCTGCACTTTGTTGATGGCTTTCATGAACTGCTGCTGCGAAATATGGCTGAACTGCTGGGGAAAATAATCCTGCAATTTGGGGTAATAATACTGCCAGAAAGCATGGCCACGACCTACGCAGTTTTCCCACAACCGCGACTGTGATTCATGGATGCTTAGGGATGCATATTCGCCCAATGGCAGGCCGTACTGTGCAGCAGGTAAGCCTTGCTCATAGAGACCATGACCTACTTCGTGAATGGTGCTCCACGTCATGTTGGCAAAATCATTTTCATCTATGCGGGTGGTGATGCGCACATCCTGACTGCTGAAGTTGGTAGTGAAAGGATGCTCGGAAATATCCTGCCGTCCGGCGGCAAAATCGAAGCCCAATTGGCGGGCAATGTACATGCCCCACTCCCACTGCTTTTCTTTGGGGAAATGCTGTTGAAGAAAAGCATCTTTGGTTGTGGGTTGATTCTTAATTTCATCCAGCAAAGCCAATAATGGCGGGGTTACATCAGCAAATACCTTGTCAATCATTGTTGTGGTAGCCCCTTTTTCAAATTCATGCATCAAAGCATTGTAAGGATGGCCTTCATAACCGAGCATTTCAGCTTCCTGCTTTTTCAACTCAACCAACGGCGAAAGTTTGGGTTCAAACATGGAATAACTGTTTTGCTGGCGGGCATCTATCCATGCATGATAGCTTGCAGAAACGGCCTCGCTCATTTTGCGCACAAACTCCGGGGTTAGTTTTTTAGCCCTTGTAAAATCCTCGAAAGACAGCTCAACATTTCGATGCTGTTCTGCATTCAAATCTTTTGAAAGTAGTTCCTGTAAAATATTTCCGGTTGAATCTGCAACAAATAGTTCATGCGCCATTTCGCTCAAAGTTGCCAATTGCCTTGCACGGAAATCAGCGCCGTGGGGTGGTAAATAGGTTTCCTGATCCCACTGTAGTACCGCTGCGGAATATTTGAGGTCAGCTATCTTTTGGAGGTGGGCGGTGTATTGGGAGTATAGTTTTGAAACTGTGTCATTCATAGGCCAAATATCAATGAAATTTTAATTTACCCAGAATAACATATAAAAAAAGCCAGAAGCAACACTTATTACGTTGTGTTGCTTCTGGCTTTTTAAGGTATTATTTTATACTATGCTTGCTTACGCTGCAATTTCTTAATAGTAAATAATGCAAACGCAGCTCCTACAGCTAACAATATTAAATGCATATAATCCTCAAAGGGAACTGCGGGTGGTGGGCCGTCCGGGCTTCCACCGGGATCCTGACTAAATCCATATGTGCTAATCAAAACCATACAAACTAATATCAAAATGGATTTCAACTTCTTCATAAGAGCATTTTATTTAAGTATTAACATTCCCCTGTTACGGGCTTTATTTATAGATTATAAAATAATTTTTTATTAAAACAACTATTGTGCCATCACTGCCAATTATTTGTTGGCGATAAAAATATTCTTTGTTATTGCCTTACCATTTTCAGTTGTAAGTTTTAAACTGTATTTTCCTATAGTTACAATATCATCAATAAATATTGGTCGGCTAGCACTACCCCCATTATGAATAAATAACTTTTTCATAAACACCTGACCCAAATCATTTATCATCGAAATTGAATATGTTCCTTTCTCTAAATTATTCAATTGCAAATTGACGTGTCCATCAGTTACAGGTATGGAATAGATAACCATTTCAGGTTTTCCTTTTCCAATCTTTTCTTTTACAATAGTACTCAATTTTTCATTACCAGATATATAAATACTGCTTATTCTGTAGTAATTATTTCCTACAATGGGTTTTTCATGTAACCATATAAATGAAAATTAAGATTTTTGCCATCAGTTGAATAAGGCCGGTTACCATTATCAACTAATGTTTTTAGAGAGAAAACATTCGTGGCTGATCCGTTTATACAATTAACTTAATTGATTATTGTAAATTTTACCATTTCGAAATTTTATTGAAACCAACGGAAAACAAACCAAATATTCACAATTAAACAATAACCCCATTAGCTTATCGAGTAATTGCAGTTCTTGGCGCCTGAGGACTAATTTTACATCTTACTTGATATCCGGCTTAAATATATATAAAATAAAAAAGCCCGACAAAATACTGTCAGGCTTCACTTGTAGCGAGGAGCAGACTTGAACTGCCGACCTTCGGGTTATGAATCCGATGCTCTAACCAGCTGAGCTACCTCGCCATTTTCGGGCTGCAAATATATAAACTATTTTGGCACAAATAACACACACACCAAAAGTATCCATACCCAATTGGTAAGGTGGGTTATAGAAGTATGTAAAGGAATTTTATACTTGAAATTGTAAGGATCTTCATAAAATGAAAAAAGCGTTCCAATGAAGAACGCTCATGTTATATTATCAATAAACCTTACAAGAACTAACAGACATTTTTTATTGCCAGTAGTTAATACTTTTTATTGATTTGTATATAAGGTAAAAACTAATGATTTATTTCAGATGTTTGTGCAACCTCTTTACTTAAATTTTCCAAATTGCCGTACGAAAATTTTCCAAAATAGTAATTTTTAAAATCTTTATAACCTACCTCAACCATTGCCTCTTTTGTATCTACATTTACAGTAAACTTAAATTGAACTGGTTTTTTATTAGCATCAAATGCCTTCCAATTTTGGGTGTATAGATGTTTGATGTTGTTATTCTGACCACTCATTTTTTCTAAAGATATAGTATGAGTAAAGTCATCCATAACCTTTACCACCTTGTCTTGCAGAGTGATAACCATTTGAGAGCTTTTTATTTCAGCATCATCAAATTGGTTTGTTGAAGGGTTTTTATAAGAAACACCACATTGATTAATGTCGAAAATTAAATCCTGGCTATAAGCAGTACTAATAAAGCAAATAGCTATAAGAAAAAATAAGGTTTTCATACATTTTTTGATTTTAGTCTTTTGAAAGGATAATTATTAGTAACGTAAAACCAGTACCTAATATTTCGCTTTGAAATAAAAAATGTTCAGGTTTACAATTTTGAACTATCGAATAATGAAAAATTGTGATGAAATACATCTTTGTAACACAAAAAATGAACAGACAACAACGGAAGAAAACAATCTTTTAAACTTGCTTTCGCCTGGTGAAATATCCAAGTCTCATTCAATAAGGGATAAGGATAACGATACAAATATCTACATTCACAGGCTTTAAGAGAGTTTTCCAATCATTTGAATATTCCAAGTTCGTAAATTATATTTTACACAAACCCGTTTGGGAAAGATTTTCTGATAGAAAAGACCAGAAAGGAAAATTGATTAAACCAGGATGTTGCAATAGAGTTTTTACAATTACAAGATGTTGCAATCGCATATACAAACCGGTGGAGGAATACCCCGGTAATTTACAATTACAATGTTGACAACCAATACTTTTTACGGGAGTAAGATTCTATTACCTTCTGCTGGCAATCAGGAGATTGAGATCTGTATATTTTAAATCAAAACGTTGGCTTAGGTAAAAGTTTGTAAGATGCCCTTTGTAAATATAAATTCCATTTCTAAGGTTAAAGTCGTGCCATACCATTTGTTCCATGCCGCCTTCCTCACTAACATTAAGCAACAGCGGCATTAGTACATTACTAATTGCCTGACTGGCGGTACGTGCAAAGCCACTTGCAATGTTAGGAACGCAATAATGTATCACTCCATGTTTTATAAAAGTCGGTCTTTGATGACTGGTAATTTCGCTGGTTTCAAATACACCGCCACGGTCTATGCTTACATCTATTATCACACTGCCTGGCCTCATGGCAGCAACCATTTCTTCGGTAACCAGCACGGGTGTGCGACCAAATTCGCTACTTAATGCACCAACTGCAACTTCGCAGGTTTTAAGTTGTTTAGCAAGTATTTTGGGCTCTATTACACTTGTCCACACTCTTATGCCCAGATTGTTTTGTAGCCTTTTTAATCTATAGACATTGTTGTCAAACACTTTAACAGATGCTCCCAATGCCAATGCTGTACGTGTGGCAAATTCCCCTACTACACCAGCTCCTATTATTATTACTTTGCTAGGAGGTATACCACTAATACCACCCAATAAAATTCCCTTACCATGATTTGCACTGCCCATGTACTGACCTGCAATTAGCATTATAGCTCCACCTGCTATCTCACTCATACTGCGAACAATGGGGTAGGTTCCACTATCATCTTTCAGATTTTCAAAACTTAGTGCAGTAATTCTCTTCTCCATCATTTTCTCCAGAAATTCACCTTTCATTGCAGAGAGGTGAATTGGCGATATAATAGTTTGTCCCTCTTGCAACAACACAAGATCTTCATGTACCACAGGGGCACTTTTTACAAGAATTGGGGTTTGAAAAACGTTTTCTCTTTTCAATTCTATTGTAGCGCCAGCCTCACTATAATCCTTATCACTATAATTGCTCCCTTCACCGGCCTTACTTTCTATTACTACTTTATGGCCGTTGTTTACTAATACATGTACACCTTCGGGGGTTAATGCAATACGATTTTCCTGAAAAGCGGTTTCTTTTGGTATGCCTATATGTAATTGGGTACCTTCTGGTTTTATATCTAAAGTTTCTTCTAGCGTTTCGTATTTAAAAGAGGTACTGATAATTGGTTTTATAGATGACATTTACTAATTGGATTAATTTTACAAATGCGGGTTTGATGTTTAAACGAATAATAAAGCTATGTTGTTTTTATGGAAACCTAAATAAATTATAAATAAATTAAATGCATATAAGCAATTTCTTTCACATCGGAACACAGATTGTTTAGCTTTTTGTTAAAAATTAATTTGTTTCCATTACATTTGAAAAATTCAATTTAATAAACCCTCAATCTG
Source organism: Segetibacter sp. (assembly GCA_031373555.1). GTDB lineage: Bacteria > Bacteroidota > Bacteroidia > Chitinophagales > Chitinophagaceae > Segetibacter. Next base: position 7,301 of record JANMMU010000134.1, read on the forward strand.
CTTTGTTACTAATTAATAAATGCTTTTAGATTATATAGCCCGATATTATAAGTTTTTATGGCTTGCGCTCATTGCCATTTCCATTCTTAAAATCCTATTATCTTATTCATTTAATGATAAAATTAGGGGGATCCATAGTATTTTGTTCGCACTTTTTAAATGGTATGGTGTAGAGGAGCAGGAAATGGAAGATTTTGAACCAAACCGTATTATAATGCGGCTTCACAACATTGTAACACTGCTTATTTATTTTATAGTCCTTTTATTAATTGTAGCTATTTCTTTGGCAAAATTTTTTCCTCACTAAATATTTTCTTCTATACAAATGCCCTGTAGCTATTTTTGCAGCAAACTGTATTCTTACAAATGTCAATAGTAGTTGAAAATCTGGTAAAAGTATATGGAGATCAAAAAGCTGTTAATTCAATCTCATTTTCTATACAAAGAGGAGAAATAACTGGTTTTCTGGGTCCCAACGGGGCCGGAAAATCTACGACTATGAAGATGATAACAGGCTATCTTCCTCCTGATAAAGGATGTATAAAAGTCAGCGGCATAGATGTTTGTAATGACCCTATCAATGCAAAAAGAAAAATTGGATATCTGCCGGAAGCGAATCCATTATATATGGATATGTACATTAAGGAATATCTGAACTTCATTGGTGGAATTCACCATATATCCAATAAACAAAAAAGAATAAATGAAGTAATTGAACTAACTGGTTTAGGAGTAGAACAACACAAGAAAATTGGGCAATTATCAAAAGGTTACAAGCAGAGAACAGGATTAGCGGCAGCCCTTATACACGATCCCGAAGTCTTAATTTTAGACGAGCCGACTACAGGTCTTGATCCTAACCAAATTATTGAAATTAGAAACGTAATAAAAGCACAGGGTGCAAATAAAACAGTATTGTTCTCATCTCATATACTACAGGAAGTACAGGCTATATGTGAAAGGGTCATTATCATTAACAAAGGCGTCCTGGTTGCTGATGACAAATTGGTGGCTTTACAGCAAAAAAGCAACTCAAACATTGTAAAGGTTACATTTGGCGAAATACCTGATCCCGAATTATTTCAGGGGTTAATTGGGGTTACAGGGCTCTATGCTATTGACAATTATTCCTATCAGTTGGAAACAGTTAATGAAAATGAAATTAAGAAACAACTACTTGAGCTAAGTTTGAAACACCACCTTAATATTGTTTCTTTGCAGACAGAGGGCAGAAGCCTGGAAGATATCTTTAGAAAACTCACAGATCCTTCAAAATAATTTCCATTGCCCCACCTATGGATAATATCCATAAGGATGCTTCCTTTGCCAATGAAACTAACATTTAAAATATATAAATTCAAAATACTTATTTATGAGTTACATTTCTGACATTCATGCAAGACAGATTTTAGACAGCCGTGGCAACCCTACTGTAGAGGTAGATGTTATAACCGATAACGGAATTATTGGCCGCGCTGCTGTACCAAGCGGCGCCTCTACAGGTATACATGAAGCTGTAGAACTTAGAGACAATGATAAAAGTATTTATGTGGGAAAGGGTGTACTAAATGCAGTAAAAAATGTAAATGATACTATAGCAGATCCACTGCTTGGTTGGCCGGTAAACGATCAAACGGGTATTGATAAAAAACTAATAGAACTGGATGGTACAGAAAACAAAAGCAACCTGGGTGCCAATGCAATGCTTGCGGTAAGCATGGCAGTAGCCAAAGCGGCAGCGCAGGAAAGTAATTTACCCCTTTTTAAATACATAGGTGGAGTAAACAGTAATGTATTGCCCATACCATTGATGAATATCTTAAATGGTGGAGCCCATGCCGATAATAAAATAGATTATCAGGAATTTATGATAGTTCCTGTTGGAGCAGAAACGTTTAGCGAAGGGCTACGGTGGGGAGTTGAAATTTTTCACCATCTTAAAACTGTGCTTAAAAAGAAAGGTTACAGTACAAATGTTGGTGACGAAGGCGGTTTTGCACCCAATATTCAAAGCAACGAAGAAGCTATAGAAACAGTATTAATGGCTATAGAAGCAGCCGGTTATAAACCCGGTGAACAAATTGGTATTGCACTTGATGCAGCAACCAGTGAAATGTGGAAAGCAGACGAAAATGTATATCATTTTCATAAAAGCAACGGAAAAAAATACAGCATAGATGAAATGGTTAATTATTGGGTAGAATGGGCTAATAAGTATCCAATTATAAGTATAGAAGATGGAATGGCTGAAGAAGATTGGGAGGGTTGGAAAAAGCTAACTGATGCGTTAGGAAAAAAAGTACAATTGGTTGGAGATGATCTTTTTGTAACCAATACAAAAATTTTGCAAAGAGGAATTGATACCGGTGTGGCAAACAGTATTTTAATTAAGGTGAATCAAATAGGAACATTAACGGAAACCCTCAATGCTGTTCAACTTGCTCAAATGAACAATTATACCACTATTATGAGTCACAGGAGCGGCGAAACAGAAGATACAACTATAGCTGATTTGGCTGTGGCCCTCAATTGTGGACAAATCAAAACCGGCAGTGCAAGCAGAACAGACCGTATGGCTAAGTACAACCAACTGATTAGAATAGAAGAAATGCTAGGCGAAAATGCTATTTATCCCAAGGGTAGGTTTAAGTTTGGGAAATAGGTATAAATCAATCATTTTAATAAAATTTTAATTATATAGTGGTTGTATAAATTCACAATGGTTATAAATTGTGGATTATTATTACAGACTAAGGACTAATTTTACTGCCGACTATAACTGATAGATGAAAAATTTTGCCGGAATTTGGAAAGTAATTCAAAATAAATACCTGCTTTCTATTGGGGTTTTTGTTGTTTGGATTATATTTTTTGATAGAAATGATTTATTTACACAATATGACCGGAAGCAGGAATTGAAAAAATTGCAAACAAGTGCCACTTTTTATGAAAAAGAAATAGCAGGAACACGAAAAAATTTAACAGATCTCAATAATGATCCTGCAGTTTTAGAAAAGATGGCAAGGGAAAATTTTTATCTGAAAAGGAGTGGTGAGGAAATATTTATTGTCCTTGATAGTACACGACAAAAAAAATAAGTTTTCCGCAATAATACAATGGTTCAGGCGTTTTTAATGTCAGGACTAATTATAAACCCGGATAAATATGTTAAGCATGATTAATTACACAACAGAAGATTTGATGAAATACCTGTACAAAGAAACTACAGGGGAGAAGAGCAAAGCTATTGAGAATGCTATTCAATCTGATTGGCATCTTCGGGATGAGTACAATCTGCTTAGTGAATCTATGCAGCAATTGGACAGCATATTAGAAAGTCCCCGTCCGCAATCAATTATGGCTATCCTAAATTATGCCAAATCTTCTGCGGAGGTTATACAATCATAAAAAAACTGAATTTTAATTATTTTCTGACCCGTATCTTTATTATCAGTTTATGACTAAAAAAGAAAGATACGGGTTTGTTATTCAATACTTTAGCCAACATGCCCCTGATGCAGAAACAGAGCTAACATACGAAAATCCCTATCAATTATTAGTTGCCGTAATTCTCTCGGCACAGTGTACAGACAAGAGAGTCAATCTTACAACTCCCGCCATTTTTCAGAAATATCCAACTGTAAAAAAACTTGCTGCTGCAAATTATGAAGATGTATTTGAACTGATAAAAAGCATTTCATATCCCGGTAATAAAACCAGGCACCTTTTAGGTATGGCCCAAATGGTAGTTGAAAAATTTAACGAACAAATTCCGCTTTCAGTAGATGAACTAATACAATTACCGGGTGTAGGGCGAAAAACAGCAAATGTTATAACCTCGGTTGTAGATAATCAACCTAATATGGCGGTGGATACACACGTTTTTAGGGTATCTGCACGTTTAGGGTTAACAACCAACGCCAAAACTCCAATAGCTGCAGAGAAACAACTAATCCAATATTTTCCAAAAGACATAATTCACAAGGCACATCACTGGCTTATATTACATGGGAGATATATATGTACAGCAAGAAATCCAAAATGCAGCGAGTGTGGCCTTAAATTTGTCTGCAAATTCTATAATTTTATAAATAAAAAATAGCGAAAAGAGAAAAAAGTCTTAATTTTTCGTTCTTTTGTGATAATTGTTTGAAACTCAATTTTATGAACCGAGGGAAATTGTTTTTGATTCTACTGATTTGTGCCGTTATTTCCGTGAAAGGTAATGCCCAATATTATTACTATAATGATGGGTATTATGATGCTGACATGGTGTATGAATTTGGGGGTGGCATAGGCATTATGAACACTATTTGCGATGTTGGGGGACCTAACTCTGATACTAAGTTTTATATCAATGAAATGAGAGCCAAAAATTATAAACTGGCTGCCAGCATTTATATGGGCATCATGTATCAAAACTTCATTGGTGTAAGGCTACAGGGCACATGGGGTTCTGTGGAAGCTACGGATCAGGATATCACTTCTTCTGCTTCTCTTAATCTGGTTACAAAAAGAAATCGCAACCTCGGCTTTAGGAGTAAGGTGAATGAAATAACATTAATGGCAGAGTTTCATCCACTTAATTTGAAGTATTATGATGATGGTGCACCTTTGCTATCACCATACATTTTAGCTGGTGTTGGTTATTTTTGGTTTAACCCCCAAACTGTAGTAGGTGGCCGCAGAATTGATTTACAGCCTTTAAGCACCGAAGGACAGGGCTTTGATGAATACCCTGATCGTTTACCTTACAAGCTTTCAGCAGTCAATGCTCCTCTTGGTGTTGGAGTCAGGTATGAACTTTCACCAATCTTCAACATTCGTCTTGAATACCTGCACAGAATTTTATTTACAGATTATCTTGACGATGCAAGTAACAGGTATTATGCAGATCCCAATCTTTTTGCCAAATACTTTTCTGTAAAGGATGCGGCATATGCCAAGGCTTTGTCAAATCCAAGTAAGAATGGTAAGGTGCCTGCAAGAAGAGGCAATCCGGACGACAACGATACTTATATGTCTATTAACTTAAAATTTGGAATTGTTTTAGGTCGTCAACCAAGATATTAATGGTATAATTTTTTATAAATCTAAATGGCGGCTTGTTTAAGCCGCCATTTTTTTGTTTTATCAATTTTAAAAAAATGGCTCTGCCTATTTTGTTGTGATGAATCTATAGTCTTAAATGAATTATTTAAACCAATACAAGAGTTTTGTAAACAGTCACCACCTTACAGAAGGCTTACGAATGACTGCAGGTATAATTTTGCCTGTATTAGTATTCAGCTATATAAATCAGCTAGATACTGGTATCATAGTTTCTATTGGGGCTCTATTGGTGAGTGTTACAGATAATCCGGGACCTGTTCATCACAGAAGAAATGGCATGTTGGTCTGTCTTCTTTTTTTGTTTATTGGTACACTCATAACAGGATTTGCAGTACAAGTTCCCTTCCTTTTAACTATATATCTTATGTTATCCTGTTTCTTTTTTAGCATGATAACAGTCTATGGGGCCAGGGCATCTGCAATAGGTACTGCAAGTATGATTATGATTGTCTTAACTATTGACCCAAGAAGACAATTAAATACCCCTAATGCAATCCTTATTCATGCACTACAGGTGGCGGGTGGTGGTTTTTGGTATATAGTATACAGTCTTTTACTCTACAATTTCAGGCCCCTTAGGCTGGCGCAACAGGCATTGGGAGATTGTATTGAAGAAACGGCTACCTACCTCCACTTGCGATCAAGGCTTTATAATAGAGATGAAGATTATGAAGCCTTATTTAAAAAAATTTTACAACAACAGGCTGTAGTACAACAAAAACAAAATGATCTTTCAGAATTACTTTTTAAAACCCGAAGCATTATTAAAGATTCTTCTGTTGCCTCACGTACTCTGGTATTAATATACCTGGATTTGACTGATATTTTTGAAAAGATAATGACAAGTCATCAAAAATATGCAATACTGCACCAATACTTTGATGAAACAAATATTCTTACAGACTTTGGCAATATGGCAAATGAACTTTCCGGGGAACTAAACTTGCTTGGCATATCGGTAAAGAGCGGAAAAAGTACTCCTCCTGTAACATTCATTTATGATCATATTGAAAAAACCCAACTCAAACTGGAGCAACTACGACATGATTACCTAAAGCCCGATAATATTGAAGGATTTATAAGCCTAAGAAAAATACTGGAAAACATAAAGGAAATTGCAGACCGGATAAAGATGCTGCAACAATATAGCACCTATGACAAAAAACTGGCCTCCAAACAGCCTGAAATTGATATTGATAGATTCAAATCATCGCAGGATTATTCTTTTCAATTATTACTATCAAATCTCACTATTAAATCTGATAGTTTCAGACATGCAATAAGGGTAAGTGTAGCTGTACTTGTTGGATTTCTTTTTGCACAGTTTTTCAAAATTGGCCATAGCTATTGGGTATTACTTACCATAATTGTGATACTAAAACCTGCATATAGTCTTACAAAAAAAAGAAACGGACAACGATTAACAGGAACTATAGCAGGTGTAGCAATAGGAGTAGCCATATTATACCTTACAAAAAATTCTGCAATTCTTTTGCCAATGCTAATACTGCTTATGCTGGGCAGTTACAGCACTATGCGCCTTAATTATTTTATTAGTGTATTGTTTATGACCCCTTATCTGGTGCTATTTTATCACTTCCTAAGTCCTTCAGAATTTTATCCTTTACTTAAAGACCGCATCTTAGATACTGCTATAGGTTCTGTAATTGCATTTCTTGCCAGTTATCTTTTGTTTCCATCATGGGAAAAGGATAAAGTACAACAAACAATGGTTACAATGTTGGTAGAACTACGCAACTACTTTAGCATTATGACAGATGAAATTAAAGGAGCAACTATTGATATTACAATGCGCAAATTGGCAAGAAAAAAAGCATTAGTAGCATTAGCAAATTTGTCTGATAGCTTTAACCGGATGATAAATGAACCCGAAGGCAGACAGAAGGGTGTTGCAAAATTGCACAAATTTGTAGTACTCAATCAATCCCTTACTTCTTATGTCGCGGGGTTCTCAAAATATACAAAACCAAAACATGAATTTCCAAATGAATATTTGATAAATGCAACTCACGAAATTCTTGCAATTATTGACAAAGCTATTGCAACATTGAAGGGCGAAAAATCAGAACCCGAAAAAATTAATGATAAAAAAGCCATACAAAACCTCAATGAAATATCGAATGCATTAATGGAAAAAAGAAAACTGGAATTGAAGGACGGATTTGTTGATTCAGAAACACGAGGATTGTTGATTAAAGTAAAATCCGTTACCGATCAAATCAATCTGATGTATAATGTGGTAATGGATATTGATAAAGTCAGCAAAGCTTATGTAGAAATTTGAAAATAAAGAACCAACTATACACATAACCTACTTTTAATCATGTCAGTTACTGATCTAAGTCAGTTTTTATATTTCTTTTGTTTGTAAAATTGTGGTATTAAAAGTTTAGTCTTATGCCATCAGAAATCCTGCAACAACCTGTTCAGCTGCAATTTGATTATGTTTCTAAGGTATATCCCATAGAAAATTCACCAGAGGAGTTAAGCATATTTAAAAAAATACAGGAAAGTTTTTGTGGGCAGTATGAGTTATTTTTTCCTGATAACCTTGCAGCAAAAACCATTGTTGTTATTCCAAGCCTGACATTAGATCAGGAAGTTTTAGATAAAGTAACCGGCGCATTGCATTACGAGGAACGTTTACTCTGCCTGTTAATGCTATTGCGCATGCCCAGAAGTAGGGTTATATACTTTATCAGTGTTCCTATTGACCCTGTAATAATTGATTATTACCTACACCTGCTTCCGGGCATTACAGGATATCATGCCCGTGAGCGGTTAACGCTATTGAGTTGCTATGACGCATCACACACTTCACTTACTGAAAAAATATTGAAACGACCCAGGCTTATCGAAAGAATAAAGCAACAAATACCCGAGGGGCATGCATCTCACATTGCGTGTTTTAATACAACCAACTTTGAAAGAACTTTAGCTGTACGTTTAGGTATCCCCATCTTTGGTTGTGACCCATTGGTAATGCATTGGGGATCAAAAAGCGGTAGCAGAAAGTTATTTAGAGAAGCAGGTGTTGCCATGCCATCGGGTTCTGAAGATTTAAATAGCTATATCGATATAGTAGATGCTTTGGTGGAGTTGAAAATAAAGCATTCTGACATAAAGAAAGCTGTCATAAAACTAAACGATGGTTTCTCCGGTGATGGTAATGCAATGCTTACTTACCCAACTGCTGTAGACAAAAAAGAATTGCATAAATGGATAGACGATAATCTGAAAAATGAAATAAAGCCTGTTGCAACTGAAATGTCAGTAGATAGTTTTCTTAGTAAGTTTAGTTCAATGGGTGGTATAGTAGAAGCATTTATAGAAGGAAGGTTAAAAACTTCGCCATCTGTTCAATGCAGAATTGAACCTACCGGGAATGTGGAGATCGTATCTACTCATGATCAGGTGCTAACAGGTGATTGTGGTCAAATATTTTCAGGAGCTCATTTTCCGGCAAATGAAGCATATAGATTGCAGGTGGCTGAACTAAGTAAGAAAATAGCGATAGCATTAAAAAACAAGGGAGCATTAGGCAGATTTGCCATTGATTTTATTTCAGTTTTTGAAAAAGATGAGTGGCATCATTATCCAATAGAAATAAATCTGCGTAAGGGCGGCACTACACATCCGTTCTTAATGTTGCAGTTTCTTACCAATGGATACTTTGATGAGACCAATGGTTTGTTTACCACACAGGGAAATCAACACCGATATTACTATGCAAGTGACAATGTACAAAGTGAAGCATACAAAGGTTTAACCCCGCATGACCTTATAGACATTGCTATGTTTCATGGATTGCATTTTGATGGTGCTACGCAAAAAGGGGTGATGTTCCATATGATAGGAGCATTGTCGCAATATGGTAAAATGGGTGTGGTGTGCATAGGCGAATCTCCCGAAGAGGCATGGTCATTTTACGAAAAAACACTTGAGGTTATGGATGCCGAAACCATGCAACAAAAGATAGAAAAAGCTGAATAGTAGTACATTCCTCAAAACGTGTCCCAATGAAAAAATCGGGATTGACTGACGCAACAGAAACAACATCGGAGTTACTAAAGTCTGCTACAAAATTTTAAGGAAACTATTCTGATAGCATTTTCTTAACCTCGTCAATCATTTCACCCTTGGTAATGGGTATGCCCATAATTTTGTTATACCCTTTTGCATCAACCAAATACTTGTCCCTGATGATTTTGATTAATTGACCGTTGTTAATTTCTGGTATCAATACCTGGTCAAAGTTTTTTATAATATCCCCAAGATTAGCAGGAAATGGCCTTACATAGCGGAGATGCGCATGGGCTACTTCATAACCTTGTTCCAACAATTCAATGACTGCGCTTTTGATAGCGCCGTAAGTACTTCCCCAACCTATGATGAGGAGCTTACCTTTTTCGGGGCCATTGTCTAGTTTTTGTTCGGGTATGTATTGAGCTATTTTTTCTACTTTTTCTTCCCTTATTTTCACCATGAGTTGGTGGTTATCTGGGTCGTAGCTGATGTTTCCTGTTATGTTTTGTTTTTCTAATCCTCCTACCCTATGTTCTAAACCCGGCGCACCCGGTATTGCCCATGGCCTTACTAGTTTTTCGTCCCGCAGGTAAGGTTGAAATTTTTCTTCATGGTCGCCCAATTCAGTTTTGAACTTTACTTCTATCTTAGGCAGGTCTTCACTTTGCGGGTATTTCCAGGGTTCTGACCCATTAGCTATAAAACCATCGCTAAGAAAAATAACGGGGGTCATGTGTTGTACAGCAATTCTTACCGCTTCATATACAGCACTAAAACAATCGCTTGGTGTAGATGCAGCAATAACCGGCATTGGGCACTCACCATTTCGACCATAATATGCCTGTAGCAAATCGCTTTGCTCAGTTTTGGTAGGTAGGCCTGTACTAGGTCCTCCACGTTGTACATTTATAATCAACAATGGTATTTCTAACATTACAGCAAGTCCCATTGCTTCTGTCTTAAGCGCCATGCCCGGACCTGAAGTAGTAGTAAGACCTAGCAAACCTCCATAACTTGCACCAATAGCTGATGTAATGGCTGCAATTTCATCTTCTGCCTGAAAAGTTTTAACACCAAAGGCTTTGTGCTTACTCAACTCATGCAAAATGTCTGAAGCCGGAGTAATGGGATAACTTCCTAAAAATAACTGAAGTCCACTTTTTTGACTAGCGGCAATTAGTCCGTAACTCAATGCCTGATTGCCCATAATATTTCGATAGCTGCCACTGACCATTTTGGCTTTGTTGACACGATATCTGGTAGTAAAAGTTTCTGTTGTATCAGCATAATTGTAACCGGCTTGCAGAGATTTAATATTGCTTTGTAAGATGGTATCTTTTTTTCCGAATTTCTCGGTCAGAAAACGAATGGTGTTGTCCATGTCGCGGTTATACATCCAATATAAAAATCCGAGCACAAACATATTTTTTGCCCTGTCTTTCTCTTTGGTGCCCATCTCATATTCCTTAAGGGCTTCTCTTGTAAGTTTTGTTACGTCAATTTTTATGACTTCATAATTGGTAAGACTGTCATCTTCTATTGGATTTACACCATCAGGGTAGTTAGCAAGACGTAGGTTTTTGGCATCGAAACCATCTGTATTGACAATTATTCTTCCGCCTTTTTTCAGGTTTTTGAGGTTTACTTTTAATGCAGCAGCATTCATAGCAACCAACACATCACAATCGTCTCCCGGTGTAAAAATGCGGCTGCTGCTAAAATGTAGCTGAAAACCACTAACACCCGGCAGTGTACCTATAGGAGCCCGGATTTCGGCAGGGAAATCAGGAAAAGTGGCCAGATCAATACCAAGCATAGCAGTGTTATTTGTAAACTGGCTGCCGGTAAGCTGCATACCGTCTCCACTATCGCCTGCAAATTTTATTACTACGTCTTGTAAAAGTTCTTCGGTATGAGTCATGGTTAAAACGATTGAGGAAATCACTAAAATAGTTTGCAAAAGTACTAATTACGGCCCGAAATGAAGATGAATGTTAAAACCTGAAATATAAAATCCGGAATTAAGCCAAGTCAACTTTTTAAATCTTATAACAATCAATTTTCTATATTTGTATTACTAAAATAAATAAAAAATGGATCTTTTTAAATCTGGAAACCCCACCCTTACCGATAAGATTTTTAATACAACTTTGGAAGATCAGCATCAGGGCGTTATGACTGCCCGTGGGGCAATGAATAAGTTTGGATTTTTATTTCTTATGGTTATTGCAGGTGCAGGCTTTACCTGGCATTTATATTATCAGGGCAAGTCGGATACAATTATTCCATTAATGATAGGGGGAGCAGTTGGCGCACTAATAATCGCACTAATAATTTCATTTAAACAGACATGGGCACCATTTCTTGCTCCTTTGTACGGACTATTAAAAGGCCTCTTTTTGGGTGCATTTTCTGCATTTATCAATGATATGTTCAGTGCAAAATATCCAGGCATTGTTATTCACGCTGTAGGACTCACCTTAGGTGTTGCAGGAGCTATGTTTTTACTTTATAATTTTCGTATAATTCGCCCAACCAAGAGATTTAAAGCAATAATTTTTACAGCTATTTGCGGTATAATATTATTTTACCTAGCCACATTCTTAATGAGGGTTTTTGGACTACCAATAGATTTTATGATGCTTGGAAATGGAAGCGCATTAGGTATAGGCATCAGTTTGTTTGTAGTTGCAATTGCCGCCATGAAACTAATAATTGATTTTGAATTTATTGAAAAAGGTGGTGAAATGGGGGCGCCAAAATATATGGAATGGTATTCAGCTTTTGCTCTTACGGTAACACTTATTTGGCTATATATAGAAATTCTGAAACTGTTGAGCAGATTAGGCAGCAAGGATTAAAATAGAATTTGGACATTTAGTCAATTCATAGATTTTAGGAAAAGGGCTTTTTTGAAATACAATTATTTCAAAAAAGCCCTTTTCATTTACAGCATTATTCCTCTATTTTAATCGCTCTTGTATTTTCATCAATCAGGCTTAAGTATATGTGAATAGCATCATCCGGCAATAATCCTTCTGCTCTTTCGGGCCATTCTACTAAGCATAAATTTCCGCTTAACAATGTATCTTCAACCCCGGCTTGTAGTGCTTCTTCTTCATCTTTTAGCCTGTACCAATCCATGTGATAAATAGTTCCACCCTTTGAACTTTGATATTCATTGATGATAGAATAAGTCGGGCTTCCAATTGCTGATTTTACACCAAGATATTCGCATAGGGCATGTATAAAAGTAGTTTTTCCTGCTCCCATTTCGCCATGTAACGCCCATATTTTTTTATCTTTTGCTATCGCAAAAATGTCTGAAGCTGCTTTATTTATTTCGGACAATGTAAATGTTATCTCCATAAGCAAACGTATTGCAAAAAATGATTCCAATAATCAGGAAAATGCAACCATGTAATAAAGATATGACTATCCACATTCGTTATGAAGTGCTGTGTTGAGTACCTTTGTAAATGATAATTAAGAATAGAATTTTATGGAAAAAGTGCATTGGAAAGTAGAAGGAATGACATGCAGTAATTGCGCATTGAGTGTAAATAAAGTGTTGCAAAAACAAGGGATGAAGCAAATTTCGGTAAACCCGATAAGTGGTGATGTCCTTTTTGAAACAATTGATGCTATTGCAAATAAAGAAAAAGCAAAAGAGAATATAGAACTGCTCGGGTATAGGGTGCAAACAGATGAAAGCAAACCAATTGTTGCAATAAAATCAGCCTTTCTACATAGTAATATTCATAAATTTTGGTTTTGCCTGCCATTTACTTTGCTGCTAATGCTGGGGCATTTAGGCATGGTATTAAACATACACATACTTCACAATTATTGGGTGCAGTTCGCATTGTGTCTGCCGGTCTATATAGTTGGAATGGGCTATTTTGGAAAAAGCGCAATCAATAGTTTGCGATCCGGAGTACCTAATATGAATGTGCTGATAACCCTTGGTGCTACAGCTGCATTTGTTTATAGTATTATTGGTTTAATACAAAACGATGGTTCACGTATTTTCTTCGAAACTGCAGCATCTATAATTACCATTGTATTTTTTGGCAATTGGCTCGAAGATGCTTCTGTAGAAAAAACACAGGAAGCCATAAAAAAGCTGACCCGCCACGAGAAGGTAATGGCAAATATGATAGCCTACGATGACCAACACAATGAAAATATTTTTCCGGTAGAAAATACCCATTTAAAAATTGGTGATTTACTGTTAATAAAAACCGGTGAACAGGTGCCTGCCGACTGTAAAATATTAAGCGGCGAGGCCGAGGTAAATGAAGCAATTATAACAGGAGAAAGTGTACCTGTTTATAAAAAACAAAATGACTTACTCATTGGCGGAAGTGTAATCAGCAACGGTACAGTAAAAACTTATGTTACAGCAGGCGACAATGAATCTGTGCGTCATAGTATAATTGAAATGATGAAGACAGCGCAAAATCAAAGGCCTCCTGTTCAATTACTGGCCGACAAAATAAGTGCTGTTTTTGTGCCTGCTGTTCTTATCATAACCTTGATTGCTTTTGCTATTAATTATTACATCGCTGACCATACTTTTCAGGAAAGTCTGATGCGTTCTATAGCTGTATTGGTGATTGCCTGTCCATGTGCTATGGGGCTTGCTACACCTGCTGCTATAGCTGTAGGACTTGGTCGTGCTGCCAAAGAAGGCATTTTGTACACCGATACAAAAAGTATGGAGTTGTTTAAAAACGTTAAGCAAATAGTATTTGACAAAACCGGTACACTTACAAACGGTAAATTTAAAATTAATGCCTTTGAAACTAGTATAGAACCTGAACAATTTAAACAAATAGTATTTTCATTAGAAAAATTATCCAACCACCCTATTGCAAAAAGTATATCGGAAACATGGAAAACAAAAAGCAACATTAGATGGAATAAAGCGGAAGAGATAAAAGGCACAGGTGTTAGAGGTGAAGATAAAGAAGGCAATATTTACATTATAGGTTCATCTGCCATTAGTGATAACATAACTGATTCAACTCACAATTTGTATGTAATAAAAAACAATGAACCAATAGGATGGATAGACATTGCCGATGAAGTAAGACCCGAGGCAGCAGCAGTAATTGCCTTTTGTAAAAAGCAAAACATTAAAACTATTTTATTAAGTGGAGACAATGCTGCTAAGTGCAAATTGGTATCAGAGACTTTGCAAATAGATGAAGTAATAGCCAATCAATCACCCAAACAAAAACTTGAGGTGATTGAAAGACTTGTAAAAGAACAACCCACCATAATGGTTGGCGATGGCATTAATGATGCACCCGCACTGGCTAAGGCAACAATCAGTATATCACTTAGTCAGGCATCGCAATTGGCTATACAAAGTGCAATGGTAGTACTAATGGATAGCGGGTTAAAAAAATTACCAACTGCGATTCAACTTGGCCGGCATACTTATTCTACCATTAAAGGGAATTTATTCTGGGCATTTTTTTATAACATTATTGCTATTCCAATTGCAGCAGTGGGGTTGCTTTCTCCTACAGCAGGAGCTTTAGTCATGGGCTTAAGCGATGTTGTCCTGGTTGCAAATTCGCTATGGTTAAAATGGAAACCTTTGGGGGTGAAGTAAATTTGATAAAGGGATTGTATTTGGAAGATTGCCTCCTTTTATTTTATGTGCCCGATACATATACGGGTCATAGAATATGCAGGCATGTAGCCACTCTTACTTTCTTTCTCCCAACGAACCGCAAATACATCTTCTCTGCCTTGAAGATAGCTTTGAATATCTGTATTTGATTGGAGAGATTTTCATTCATTTTTTTTGGTTGAATCAATGCTCAGTTTTCTATTGAGTCCTTTATGATTCCATCGTGAGCCCATTGAACCTATTCAAGATATCCGCCACTTATCCGTCAAACCATCATTTTATCCGCCATCTATTTCCCGTATTTCTGTTCTAAGTGTTACGGACATTTAACGGACATTAACGCTGTTTATCGGACATTTAACGGACAAAAAGATATTTTGTGCTCTTTTTATCTCCTTCTTTTTTTAAAATGCCAAGGTTAACCATCTCAACCAAATCCCTCCTTGCGGTTCTGTCTGTAACAGCAAATCTGTCTTTATATTTTCCGCTTATGATTTCGCCATCTTTTTTCCATAAAAGCAAAGCTTCTATTTGCCGTTTGTTTAATGGATATTCAGCCAAAATATTTTCCTGATATATATTTTTAAAAAGTGTCACCAGAATGCCGCCATCCTGCTCAATAATTTCTGGTTCTGGCAATTCCGCTTCTTTACAAGTGTCCAGAATTTTAATAGTGCCACGACCCCAGGCATCAATGTACCCACCTTTAAAACTTACATCCGCAATGATAGGATTTCTTGGCCTTGAAGAATGGGAACGTTTCAAAGCATCCAGTGTCAAACCTGCTGGCAAAGAGCCTTCATTCCAGATACTTATTTTGTCATCATACACACGGATTTGAATCGGTGCTCCCATATAGTTGCGATGCACCAAAGCATTCAACAACATTTCACGGATGGCAGGTAAAGGATATTCGCCTTTTTCAATGCGGTGCATTCCTTCAAATCCTATAGAGCGAATTAGGAATTTATGGTTGAGTTGATTTAAAACAGCTTGCAGTAACATGATTAAATTTCCTTCTTCCGTTTCCTGAAAAATAATGTCTGTGTCATCTTTTCCAAACCTGCCAATCTTTACATAAATACTCGGATAAAATTTCCCCGGTTCTTTACCAAATAAAATAATGGCTGCTCTTTTTAATTGTCCGTTTTCTGTAAGCCGTAATTTTTCAAATAATTCAGGCAAATCAAGTCCGTCATTTTCCGGCAGGCGACCGCTATTTTGAGAAGCAGCAAGAAATATTTTGACTGCCTTTTCATCTATATCACCAAATGTTGCTCTTGTTTCAATTACATCATCCCATGTCTTGCCTGATTTCTTTAACAGGAATTCGTTGAGTGCTGCACCTGTTAATTCTTGTTTTGTGCTGCCACTACGGTAATAATATCGGCCTCTTACTGAAATGGGGACAGAATAAGGATTCGTTACAATTTCAATAAAATATTTACTTTCTTCTTCATGCAGATTTACTTCTGCCGTAATTCCCATTGCATTTCTAATTTTGTTGGGTATGTCATCCATCAGTTTTTTATAATCGGCAACGCCAACTATATTTCCAATATCATCTTTGCCAATGAATATTACACCACCGTGTGCATTGGCAAAACCACAAACCCACTTTAGGTAATCATCGTGCCAGCTTTGTTTGTATTCTATGTTTTGTTGTTCGGGCATTGGTTAGCTGATTATTATTTAATTGCTAATTTAAATACTAAAAAACACAAACCCGAAGGTATTGTTGATTGCAAAATAAACAACATCTTTGTAAGGCTATCTTTAAACAAACTTAGACCATCCCTTTGCCCACTCCCAAAGACATACTGCTTCAATATTGGGGACATGCTGCTTTCCGACCTTTGCAGGAAGATATCATTAATAGTGTATTGTCGGGAAAAGATGTGCTTGCATTGTTGCCTACGGGTGGCGGCAAATCTATTTGTTTTCAGGTACCGGCTTTGGTTATGGATGGGCTTTGTCTTGTTATCAGTCCATTGATTGCGCTTATGAAAGATCAGGTAGAAAACCTTAAAAAGCGTAACATATCTGCATTGTCTATTCAGAGTGGGATGAGCTATTATGAAGTAAAGGAAACCTTGCAAAACGCAGCTTATGGAGCTTATAAATTTTTGTACGTTTCGCCTGAACGCCTTGAGTCTTCTCTATTTCAGGAGTATTTACCTGCTTTCAATCTTAGCCTGATTGCTATAGATGAAGCACATTGTATCTCGCAATGGGGATACGATTTTCGGCCCCCTTATTTGCGAATTGCCAATATTAGAAAAGAATTTCCAGATGTACCTATGCTGGCATTGACTGCTTCAGCAACTCCTAAGGTTCAAAAAGACATTTGCGAAAAACTATTATTTACCGAAGAAAATATTTATCGCCAATCGTTTGAAAAACCTAATCTTTCATTCAGTGTTTTTAAATCCGATAGTAAAATAAATAAGCTCCTCGACATTTTACAAAAAGTACCCGGCACGGCCATCGTATATTGCAGAAACAGGAAGCGGACAAAGGATATTGCCAGCCTGCTTGCGCTCAATAAGATATCTGCCGATTATTATCATGCCGGCCTGTCTCAAAAAGAAAGAAATGAAAGACAGGAAAACTGGATCAATAATAAAATAAGGGTGATAGTGTGTACCAATGCATTTGGTATGGGTATAGACAAGCCAGATGTACGTGTAGTGGTACACATGGATATACCTGACAACCTTGAAAACTACTATCAGGAAGCAGGCCGTGCCGGGAGAGATGGCAAAATATCATTTGCAGTTTTACTTTATAATCAACAGGAGTATGATGCTTTAGAAAAATTGCCCGATGTAAAATATCCCCCATTAGCTGAAATAAAAAAGATTTATCAGTCTATTGCCAATCATTTACAAATAGAGACTGGTAGCGGAGAAGGGATGTATTATGAGTTCAACCTAAAAGATTTTGTAAGCCATTTTAAATTGGATGCAACACAGGTAGTCAATGTGTTGAAGGCTTTGGAACAGGAGGGGCATCTCTCTTTTAATGAACAGGTTTTTATATCTGCTAAAATCGGGTTTACCTGCAACAAGGATGAAATTGAAACCTTCATTACAGCACATCCTCAAATGGAACTTGTAATTAAAACTTTGCTAAGAACTTATCAGGGTATATTTGACAACCTTGTTCCTGTAAGCGAAAAACAACTCTGTAACATAGCCAAGATATCAACGGATGAATTGCAAATGAAACTGAAAGAATTGCAATCTTATAATGTTCTCCAATACCAGCCTCAAAAAGAAACGCCACAGATATATTTCGTACAAAACAAAGCATCTGCAGATTACCTGACATTTGATAATGATGCATACCTGCTACGCAAAAATGAATACCGTTCAAGGGTTGAAGTAATGCAGCATTATGTTACGCTGCAAAAAAAATGTCGAAGTCAGTACATTGGCAAATACTTTGGCGACAACGAAATGAAACTGTGTGGTGTTTGTGATTATTGTTTGTCACAAAAAAATACACCGCTAACATCCGCAGAGTTTGAAAAGATTACTGCGGTAATTTTTGAAATTATAAAAGAAAAAAGTGTTGAAATAAATGAATTACTGCAAGCATTAAAACTTTATAAAAAAGAAAAGGTTTGGACAGTAATTAACTTTCTTCAAAACGAGAACAAATTGAAGGTAAATGAAAAAGGTTTGATTGGTAGAAAGTAAATTATTTTGTTTGCTGGGTTATTCTTTCTTGGCATTGTATGCTAGACAAAAGACTTCGGCTCGGATAAATGTCATAATTTAGTGATGAATTGCAATTTTAGTTAATAGCGCAGGCACCCTTGCTTGAGACCCTATGCGGACAAAAAAAGATAACTGTTCGGATAAATTAGCCTAGAAGTAAAATGAAAAGTATTCCTAATAAAAAAGACTAAATGAAAGTATTCATCTTACTTTTTGCAACAGCTATTATAGCTTCATGTCAAGGTATTAGGTTTTGTAACATGAAGAAAAGTTTTTTGAAAGCTGGGATAGATACCACAAAGCCTTACAAATTGAAAGGGGCTTATTGTATTGCAGGTGTTCGTGATACTGCAATAGGAAATGCAGCTTCAGTAAGTTCAAAGATTTTTGATAGGATTAACGGTTATCGGATGTATGAGGGAGTTATTTGGTTTTATGGTGCCGACACAAGCTCAATCATCCTTAAAGAAGATGTCTTTCAAAAACTGATAAAGCCAGGTATTTACGTAATTGAAGCATGGAATGTTGGATACATTGGTTCAAAGACCAGAGAGTTTGAAGTAAAACCTAATACCAAGGTTGAAATAAATTTTTATTTGGGCACAGTGGTAGAACATTAAGGTAAATGAAGTTTTTTGTCCTGCTGGGATCTTCTTTCCTGGCCTTGTGTGCAAGCCAAGATACCCTGGCTCGGGTAAAGGTCTTAATTTAGCAATCAATTGTAATTTTTGTTAACAGCGCAGGGTCCCTTGCAGGAGACCCCACGCGGATAAAAATGTTCAAAAACAATAATTATGCGTCTTTTTATTTGTTCATTCTTCTTCCTTGTTTTTTTATCCAATTGCTGGAATCAACAGTCTCCAATTATTCAACAGCAGAATGTAAAAATAGTTTTTCTAAAAAATTATTATCGTGTCGGGGGATGTGGAACCGTTGCTTTTGCTGCGGGTTACATTTTTAATTACGAAAATTATACTTCAAATATTGTTGGAATTATTCGATGCCCAGATTTATACGGAGAAGGGTTCTTTGTGGAAGGTGGGAAATATAAAGCAGGTCTTTCTGATGTCAGCATTACCGATAGCCTAAAAGAGTATACCACAAGTAATCCATTTGAGAAAATGGGCTATAAGACTTTTTTGATTACTTATATTGAAAAGTATTAAAGTGGAAGTGTTCCAGATTTGTTGAATATTTCTAAAAGCATCAAACAAAAAACGGGACAAAAAATACGTTGTGTTCTTCGTATTCTTTGTCCCGTTGTGAGAAATAAACAAAAGCTTAAAACCAACTTTTGCTCTTACTTCTGCTGGTTCTACCACCAAGTCCAAGAGCACCTAAAAGGCTACGGGTAATAATATTTGCGGCTGTTCTTCCTATACTTTTTACAATTGGGCTATCAAGAATGCCTTGTTCTTTTTTGCCACCATTCTCTGCTTTCTCTTCTTCCTTTTCGGTAGCTTCTGCAGCGGTTTTTTCTGCTGCTTCGGCCAGTTTGGCATTTAGTATTTCATAAGCACTTTCACTATCCACTACCTGATTATATTTAGCAGCCAATTTACTTTGCCCTACAATGCTGTCTATCTCTGTATCGCTCAATACATCCATACGGCTGCGGGGTGGCGCCAACATTACATGTACCAATGGAGTAGGTACACCTTTCTCATTCAGCATAGTTACCATAGCCTCACCAATACCCATTTGAGTAATCAGTTCATCGGTATTGTAGTAGGTAGTTTCAGGGTAGTTTTCAGCAGTTTGCTTTATCACCTTTCTATCTACTGCGGTAAAGGCCCTAAGTGCATGTTGTACCTTCATACCCAACTGCCCAAGCACACTTGCCGGCACATCCATAGGGTTTTGTGTTACAAAGAAGATACCTATCCCTTTTGATCTTATCAGTTTAATTACTGTCTCTATTTGTTGTAGCAATGCTTCACTTGCTTCCTGAAAGATAAGGTGTGCCTCATCTATAAACATTACCAATTTTGGTTTTTCCAAATCGCCTTCTTCAGGGCTAACAGCATATAACTCGGCAAGTAACTGTAACATAAACGTAGAGAACAACTTGGGCCTGTCTTGTAAATCAGTGACTCTTAGTACATTAATCATCCCACGCCCATCCTCGCTTATCTTCATTAAATCTTCTACTTCAAAACTCTTTTCACCAAAGAAAACATCAGCACCCTGCTGTTGCAATTCCACTACTTTTCTAAGTATTGTGCCGGTAGATGTTGTTGATATTTTACCGTAGGTTTTTTCAATTTCTTCTTTGCCTTCATCACCTATATATTGCAACACCTTAATAAAATCCTTCAGATCAAGCAATGGCATTTTATTATCATCGCAGTATTTAAATATCATGGCAACCAACCCACCTTGTGTATCATTTAGCCCCAAAATTTTGGTGAGTAGTACCGGTCCAAATTCACTTACGGTAGCCCTTAACCTTACTCCCTTTTGAGCACTAAGGGTCATTAACTCAACAGGGAATTTTGTGGGTGCATAAGGTACCCCTATTTTTTCTGAACGTTCTGCAATTTTATCATTTAAGGTTCCCGGCATTGCAATACCACTAAGGTCACCTTTAATGTCCATAAGCAGAACTGGTACACTTGCATCGCTAAGTGCTTCGCTTATCATCTGCAAAGTTTTGGTTTTACCTGTACCTGTAGCCCCGGCAATTAATCCATGACGGTTCATGGTCTTTAGGGGAAGAAAAACATCTGCACCGGGCACCACTTGACCGTCAAGCACTGCGGCACCAATTTTTACATGTTCACCTTTAAAGGTGTAACCTACTTTTATATCTTCTATAAATTTTTGCTGATCAGCCATTTGAGTTGAAATTTAAGAGCGGAAAGTTACAGGGTTTTTGAATATTTGATGAATATCCAACTCATTTAATCCTATAATTCTTTTGTGCATAAGGGCGGCATATCAAAAATGTTCCTCTTTAAGAAAGAGTTGAGATGGTTTACTTAAAGGAAAAAAACTGTTGCCATGAAATTATATAGTACAAGTGAACCCCGAAAAAAGCGGGGTTTGAATAACACAACAGAAGTGCCCCAAAGAACTTTTGCTTGTTACCAAAAAAATTGCTTGATTTCTTTATGCTTTTGCTAAAACTATGTACTATATTTAATTACTCAAACTAATTTTTATGGCTGCTAATGTAGACACCTTTTTAAAAAACAAAGAAGTAGTTGCCTGTCTTGAAAAGCTTAGAGCTAAATTTGGAGAACACGGAGAAAACCTCATAGTGTCAGATGTTCTGGATGGTGATGGGCATCAATATGTAAACCTGGTGCAGAAAGGGGGTGGAGTATTGGGAGTAGCTTTGGTTGGATATACTTACATACTTGAGGAAATGAATATCAGGTTTATAAGGCTTGCAGGCACCAGTGCAGGCGCTATTAACACTGCACTAATGACAGTGATTGGTGGCGAAGATGCAAATGGAAATCCGACTGCCAATGGTGATAAGAAAAGAGCAAAATCTGTAAAAATACTCGAGGCGGTATGTAACCTTAATTTCTTTGACCTTGTGGATGGTTCTAAAGTAGCCAAACTGTTAATCAAAAACTTTATCACCAATACAGAGTTTACTACTAAAATAAAACGATGGATTATCTGGCTTTTTGTAATGCTTGGATTTTTGCTTGCCGGCGATGTAGTATTGCTGGCATTGAGAACCCACATACACAATCTTGGTATATGGGCAAAAGTTTTTTTGATAGCTACATTAGTTTTCGTGGTATTAGTAGTAGTGTTTATTCTTTATATTAAAAGTCTGATACACCGTTTAAAAAATGCAGGCTTTGGCATTAACCCCGGAATTTTTTTTTATGACTGGATTAAAAATCAACTAAAGGACAACGGGGTAAATACTGTAGGTGACCTAAAACAAAAAGCAAGTACACCTGTAGCTAATATGCGTTTGCGTGTTGACAATCCTGCGGGACTTTCTAAACTTGATGGGGATGTAACTTTTATAGCGAGTGAACTGGTTACAGAAAATAAAATTGAGTTCCCGGCCATGTGTCATCTTTTTAGAAAGCATGAGGATATTAACAGCCTGCAACCTGCAGGGTTTGTAAGAGCAAGTATGTCTATTCCATTTTTCTTTGAATCATATTTTATAGATAACATACCCTGCGAGGAAGATGAGATAAGAAAAGCATGGGAACCCTTTGGTGAAAAAAATCCACCTAATGTTGCACGGTTTGTTGATGGAGGCATTCTCTCAAATTTTCCTATCAATATTTTTTACAACCCAAATGTTTTGGTTCCAAGGCTACCTTCATTTGGAATAGATTTAGATGATACCTGCCTGCCGGAAGAAAACAAAAAAAACGCTCCCAAAGAACTAAAAAAGGCTTCAATAGAAGCTCAAAAAGACAGATCTGTTCATCCCGAAGACTGGAGTTTTATTGGGTATTTCTACAGGATGTTTAATACTGCAAGATTTTATTATGATAAAGACTTTCTAATAAAAAATGCTTTCTACAAAAAAGGCATTGGCACCATTCCCCTTGCAGGATATAACTGGCTCAACTTCTTTTTAAAAGACGAAGACAAAATAGAAATGTTTGTAAGGGGCGCAAAAGCTGCAACAAAATTTCTTGAAAACTTTGATTGGGACTCTTATAAGAATGAACGCAACATTATGGAAGAAACGTTGCGCAAGGTTCATCCCAAACAAGAAGAACCGTCAGTTGGATAGATAAATTATAACGAAGGAAATAAATCAGGCTTATTCACTCAACATAGCTTCCAAAGATTGTATCTCATGCAGAGATGGACGGGTAACAAATATGCCGTTGTTTAAATTGCTTCTAATACCACGAACATACATATATATAACACCGCCGAATTGTGTTTCATAATCAAATGAAGAGAGTCGGCTTTCAAGATATTTTTTTACCGCAACTGTATAAATAAGGTACTGCAAATGATAATTGCTTTCGCTCATAGCGGTTCTTAAAAGTTGAGGTTCATAATAAACAATATTATCACCGAGATAATTACTTTTCCAATCGAGAATGTAATACTTATTGTTGTGTTCAAAAAACAAATCCACCTTACCATTCATAACTCCTTCTGTCTGATCAGTATATTTAAGATTAATAATGGTATCTGAATTTTCAAATTGTTTAAATGATGAAGGTGAAAACAACGGTACATTGAAATCAAATTCCAATTCATTCAATCTTTTGTAAGGCAAAATTTCTGCCAACCTAAAACATTCAGCCCCTATTGAAATGACAGACTGCATAACATGATCTAATAATTGCAAGAACATAACACTATACTCTTTCTCATAGCCCGGGCTAAATCTTTTTATAGCCTGAGCTACATGATACTGCCAAAAATCTGTCGAAGAAAAATCAATGTTTTCAAATAGATAATGCAGCAGGTTGCCCGTTTTAGCACCACGGGTTAGTTGACTAAAAATAAATTGATCATAAGCCAAAGAGCTATTACCACTTCTGGGCTTTGGTGATATATCACTCTTAGCAGCCAGCATAGTATAACTGATGCGTGCCCAGTTCTTTTGAGCAAGATTGAAAGTTACAGGCGGCAACATGAGAGGTGCAGTCCATGGGTGGCGATAAGAGTAAAGGCTTTGATTTTGTATGGGTTGTATAAAATTAATTAGGCTGTTGTTTCCATTTACAAAAATTGGTTTTAGCATCTCCGTAAATATGGACAAGGTTGTATTCTTATTATTTGTATTTCTATAAATAAAACATTTATAAACCGCTCTTGTAATTGCTACATACAGTAATCTTCTGTTTTCCTGCTCATCCTGTTCAGAAGCACATTGCTCTTGTTCATCAGTTAATTGGGCTTTTTCAACCGTTACATAATCACCGCTTTCCGGGTTGCGGAAAGATATATACTCGGACTTTCTTTTTCCTGTTGCAAAATCAAGAAAAGGAGCTATGACTATATTATATTCAAGGCCTTTGCTTTTGTGAATAGTTACAATTTTTACTGCAGCTTCATCGCTTTCTACCCGTTGTTCATATTGATCACCTTCTGTTTCCATACCTTCTATTCCCCGCTGCAGCCAACCGATTAATTCTGAAGGTGTAAAACTTTTATCATTTTGGATTCTGTGAACCAACTCAATTAATTGGGTAAAATTAGTAATAACCCTTTCTCCATTTATGAAGGATCCGCCTAACAAAACCTGTCGAACATTATAATCAGCAACAAACATCATTAAGGCTGCATAAATACCATCTTCATTCCAAACTGTTTTGTATTTGCGAAACAGGTTAATGTTAATGTCATCATCTAATTTCAAAATCTCACTTACTCCAAAACCGGTAAAGGGTGACAACAAGGCTTTGTTGATATTTGCCGCAGTAAGATTATTAATAGCCTGTAACAGGTATAATAAATAAAGCGTTTCTTCAGATTCAAGAATACGTGTATCATTAATAGTAACGGCCGGAATACCTTTTGCCTCAAGTGCTGCTTTAATAGTTTGTGCTTCGTAGTTTGTTCTTACCAATATGCCTATGTCTTCAGGAGTAACAGATCGCTGCAAGTTTCCCTTTATAATTGCATATGTTTCAGGGTAAAGCAATTCGCCAACCTGATCTGCAACAGCATTTGCAATACCATCTTTATTATTTAGCTCAACAACACTTATGGGAATATCACTATTCCCATTTACTAATAAATCTCCTTTTGAATTTATTAACGGAGATTCTACAGGTATATATTTAATAGCATTTTCATTACCATCAAAATAAAAAGTATCAAAGTATTCTTTGGGCAGAAAAAATAAATTCATTGCTTGAATCATCTTTTCAGAAGATCTGAAATTCTGATTCATATTGTAACGCTTTGATACAGCTTTAGATGCCTTGAAGTAAGTGAATATATCTGCCTTGCGCCATGCGTATATAGACTGCTTTGGATCGCCAATATAAAAGAGGACAGTTTCATTACCAAATGCCTGCTGAAATATTTCGTACTGCAACCGATCTGTATCCTGAAACTCATCTATAAAAACTGCCTGGTACTTTTTTCTTAATGCAATTTTTAAAAGAGTATTTTCATCTGTTACCAATGCTTTGTGTAGATTCACAATCATGTCGTCAAACGACTGCAGATTATTCCTTTGCTTATAATCATTTATACCTTTTATTATCTTATTTATTGCAAAAAAAATGATTCGCTTCATCGTCTTTTGCAAGTAAGCTTGGTACTTTTGAGCTGCATCATCACAAATCTTTATTCTTGGAATAAGTGTAGTTTCAAAAACTTTTGCAATATTGACCAACGTTCTTTTCTCCCAAATAAAATTTACAAATACTTCAGGGTTACTTAATAAAGGAATAACATTTTTATTGGCATAACTATTCCCTTTGCAATAGTCAATAATTAATTGTTTGTTAGTAACTATATAATGATAGAGTTTATCCTTTTCATCTGTTGACTGTTTTTCTAAACTAACAATGTTTGTGTATATTTCATCAAACTCATTTGCCCCTAATCCATAAGATTGAGCTTCGTCAAAATTTATATATTTCTTTCCGCTTAAATGTTCCTTTACTATTGCAATAATACTATTGCGGCTAAGGGAGGCATTCATTAAATGATGTAATAATGGAACCGGAATAGTAGTAATGTAATTCCGCCAAAATTTATTTACCTCGTCTGCAATAAGCATAGAAGCATCCTGCAAAGTTTCTGATCCAAAAAGTTGATTGGTTTCAAATGCAAAACCGGTAAGTGTTTGCTGACAAAAACTATGTATGGTAAGTACTGATGTTTCATCTAAAAACAGCACTGCAGTTTGTAAACATTCCTGTACTTTTTCTAAACCCTGTAGGTTTATTGCGTTGTTTACCAGTGTGGTTATAGTTTCATCTTTAATGGATTCATGCTGACTAACTTTAAAAGCGCTTCTAACAAAAAGCCTAACCCGTTCTTCCAATTCGGCAACTGCAGCTTTTGTGAAAGTGACCATTAGTATTTGGTTAATGGGGATATTCTTCTCTAACAAAAGTCTCAATACCATTATACCAATAGAGTATGTTTTTCCTGTGCCGGCACTTGCTTCAATCAGATTTGTGCCTCGCAATGAAACTTTACATGGATCAAATTTTTCCGGAAGTGATGAGAAACTCGTCATTGTATTTTGATTAATTAAAGTATTCCGGAAATAATTTAGTAAGTGGTTGAATTAGTTTTTCACAATTACTTTTAAAAATATCAAGAGCGTTGTCCTGGTCAAAAAAACCACTTTTATATTCGCTCAACAAATAAGGATCCTCACAGGGATAATTAAAATTCTCAAAACAGTTTTTCAGGATTCTTTTATACTTTTCCCCATCAAGAGAAGCCACCCCGTCAGGTTCAATTTTAAGTAATGGATGAAACAATAGTATTTTGGTGAAACCCTCTTTATATAGTTGCAAAAATTCCAGTAGCTGACTGTAAGCCTCCGGTTGAGAAATACTTACTCCGTAATATACTTTTTGTCTTTCAGCAGAAATAAAATGTAGAGTTATATTTTCTGATTGAGCCCTTGCTGACAAGTAATGAATATAAGCTTCCAACATACTCTTATATTCATGTTTGCTATAAGACACATAGACAAGCTTATCTCCGTAAACGTTATTTAATGTGCCTTTAAGTATTGAGTTTTCTATGCTGATTTCAATTTGGATTGTATGCTGATTTTGCCTGGCAATACATTGCACAAACAATTCCCGTACACTACCAACCTCTTTCTCCATGTCCATTATAGCAATGTCAGACATACTCTTCAACGGCAGACCTCCGGTTTTCAATAACATATTTTTAAAAGCCTGTTCACCATCTTTAGGTATATGTAAAAGCGCTTGTTTTAAGTTCCACTTTTGCAAATGATCCAGCTCAAATATTTCTGTGTCTTTTAGTAATACTGATTCTGATTCATAATAAATGTTCAAAACTTTATTGTAGTACTCCTTTAATGGATGTCTGAAAAATTTCGTGAAATCAACAAGACTAATTTCATCAAACAAAATTGATTTTAATAATTTTTGAGTACCCAATATAACTTCATTCCTATTTGCCTTATCATCAAGATAATTATAAAATGTATCACTGCTTCTTGAGTAAGTATTACTAAAACTATGCAAAGGATGGTGGTGCACTATCAACTCTTTTGCATTTTCAATATTAACACAACCTGATTCTATGTAATCTAAAAGTTCATCCAAAAGTGCAGATGGTGGAAGTGATGTATTGTCTTTTACATTCTGACCGATATAACTCATGTACAAATATTGTTGAGCGGATACAATAGTTTCTAAAAACAAATGCTTGTCGTTGTCCTTCACGTTTCTATCTCCTTTCATTCGCTTTCTGTCCATCAGATTAAAACTAACCTGATTTTCCCTTCGGGGAAATTTATCAAAATTTAAACCAAGCAAGGCCACAACCCTAAACGGAATACTACGCATAGGTATTAATGAACAGAAAGTGATACCACCGCCTGCAAACGAACCCGTTCGCTTTACAGATGTGATAGTTTGCAAAAATCTATAGGCAAAAATTTCAAAGCTGATTTTATCATTTACTAAATCACTTACTGAATTTAACTTCTCAAGTTCTAAAAGAATAGTCCGGTATTCTTCATCAACTTCAGTGTCAGTTTCGCAGATCATGTTTTGCATAATCTTCTCGATATAAATAACCCATTCAGCAATAGTTCTATCATAATTTCTTTCGTTAATACTTTCAATCAACACCTGAACAAAATGCACAAATCGTATCAATTCAAATGCATCACTTCCTTCTGAAATATCGAGTGGATAAAATGAATCTCCACTAATAGTATACTCATCATCGCCAATCATACATAGCCCATACATTATACGATCTAGTCCATAGGGCCAACTAACATATATGGTATCATCATCTTTATTACGGTCTAAACCAAACCTTATGCCTGACTTATCTACTGCTTTTCTTACCAGAGATACATCCGTAATGGCAAATCGGGTTCTTATAAAGGTTGAGTCTAATAATTGCAATACCTCCTCCGCCTTACAATTTTGCTTGTTCATAGCAAGTAATGACTTAAGGGCATTAATCATACTATCTCCATTACTTAGACTTTCATCAGCAATAGTGAACTTAAAATGGTATGGCGCATTTCCAAAAACTGCTTTTATGTAAGGGGCATAAGCATCAATATCTGTAACCATTACCACAACATCTCTTGGTGAAAGCAATTCATTTTTCTTATCTACCAAATGAACAAGATAATTATATAACACTTCAACTTCACGAGGTATGGTGTAACAAGAATTGATAGTTATGGATTCATCCTTAAGGTCTTCAAGTAAAATAAGATTTCTTTCAGCTTTTGGCGCATTGTTAAAAATATCATGTTGCAACTTATGCAAAAGTGAATCGGTTAAGGGTTCCGACAATCCTGTCTGTTCATAGGCATTTAATAATGCTTCATTTTGAAAAAGCAACCCGAATGTGTCACTTATGATACGTCCCCAACTGACAAGTAAAGTATTTCCATTGCTCTTTATTTCCTTATCTGCAAACCCTTTACGATGTAATACTGCTAGTTGCTTTTCTGTTCTGTCTTCAAACCAATAATAATTGGGGGCCGGATTAAGCAGATAATATTTTATATCAATTATTTCTGAAAGAAAATTAAAGATAGTAAGATGGTAGTTTGTAGTTACCGATAACCCAAACAAGTAAATTGTTGTCATTTTTTTCTGTAGCTTAGTCACCGACTCATCATCAAGTAATGCATTTATGATATAGTCACTTACAATTGTTTTATCTGGTAAAGTTTCACCAGACAATTGCTTTGACCTGGTCCAAAGATATTGCTGCCACTCACTTTCCGCCAACTCAGCAGCAGTTTTACTATTCCAGTCTTTAATCATTTCAGGGCGATATACCTGATACTGATCAAAAAGGTCTGTAATTTTTTCAGCTAAAGCCAACCGCTTTATATACCTGTCAGCACCATCGGAACTGTAGTAATTAGCAATATGCCGGTATTGATCATTAAAATATTTTTCACCCAAAATATGATAAATCAACCACGTTAGGTTTGATGTAGTTAATGTATGAGGGAAACGTCCTCCAAGCAAAAAATAAATACTATTAATTAAATCATTTGGTTTTGTAAAAACACAATTTGCGGCAATCTTATTATGATTAGCAATTTGCAGCTTAACCCAATTGTTCATACCATCGGTCTGTGTTACAACATAATGAGGCTGAAAGACCTGCAGCCTTTCATTTCGCAAATCAGCGGATAGTGTCTCGGCCAATTGCAAAAGGTCATTAGATACATTTAGGTATAAAGCCATGTGGTGTAATAAGATTCAGTTATAAAATTAGATTGAGCCGATACTTAAACCTGGTAATTAAGTAATCTGTCTTTGATACCAGAAATTCTACTAACACTCCTGTTTGCCGTTGCAAGAATTATATTTTCTCTGCCTTGTATAACTACTGTTTTTCTTGCCCTTGTAACAGCGGTATATAATAACTCACGGGTAAGCAATGAAATGTCCCCCGCCTCGGGGAGTAATAATAATACATTGTCAAATTCGGACCCCTGGCTTTTATGTATGGTCATTGCAAATACAGTTTCAGCATCTGAAATATAGCCTGGCAATATTGATCTGATATTATGTTCATTGTCAATGAACCATGCTTTCATTTGTCCATTTTCGTCAGGTCTTATTATTCCAATATCACCATTAAACAATTGTAAATCATAATAATTTTTAGAAACCATTATGGGCCTGTTTTCATAAAGTTCACCAACCCCTTTTACTAGTCCATTCTTTCTTAAAATAAATTCTATCCTTCTATTAACTGCAACTAATCCATAAGGTCCTTCCCGCAATGCGCATAAAACCCTAAGATTATTTAGCTTTTTTATTGCAGCTACAATGTCCTTTTCATTAACATAATCTTCATACCCTAATACAAATGATTCAAATATTTCGTTGTTGTAAGATGCATCTATACACACCTGACTATCAAAATCTTTTGCAAAATATTCTTCTATAGCCGACTCATCATTGTTTATGACAGCCTTACTAAATCTTCCAATTCCTTCATTATTATTAAACCTGTGACTTACCCTAAGTTCAACAATGTGCTGAAACAAAGGATGGTTATTTTCTTCCTCTATATTGTTAGTGCTTATTTTTGAAGAATCATTTTTGATAAATGAATTTATTATTGCTGCTCTTTCAAAAGAAAAACTATTGAGCTTCGGAAGTGCTTTGCACAGGTCACCAAACAGGCTGCCGGCTTCTACCGATGCAAGTTGGTCTTTATCACCTAACAATATAAGTTTAGTATTATCGCCTACAGCCTGCATTAATTTTGCAAACAAGGCTACGTCAATCATAGATGCCTCATCCACAATGATAATGTCATAGTTGAGCGGGTTATTCTGATTGTAAGTGACTTTGGTAGAACCCGGTGAAATTTTCAGCAATCTATGAAGTGTAGCAGGAACAATTACATTCACCTTTTCAAATACCAAAACATTATCCGCTACCGTAGATTTAAGTGCTTCAGCCATTCTTGAAGCTGCCTTTCCAGTGGGAGCGGCAAGAGCTATTTTACTACTCGGATATAAGTTAAATATCAGTGTTAAAATTTTAGCTACAGTGGTTGTTTTACCTGTTCCCGGTCCTCCTGTTATAATGTTGAAGTCATTTAAAATGCAATTGATTGTAGCTACCTTTTGCCAATTTGGTTCATCGCTATTTTCATCACTTATTGGAAAAAGATATAAAACAATTTCCTTATTAAGTTTAAGCAATTCAATTCTTTGGAGAAACTGATTCTTTTCATTTTCTATAAATTGCTTAATTCTTTGGAGAATGATTGTTTCATAATTAAAATATCGTTGAAGATAAAGGTTGTCATTATGCAAAACAAAAGGCTGCATTTCCCCATTTTCAGTACCAATTAAAGTTTCATTTTTCAGTAACGAGTTATGGTTTGCAATATTTGGTTTACCATAAAAATGAGAGAATTCTGGATCATCTATTACCTCATTGAGTGACAGACAAATATGGCCTTCGCTTAACTTTTTTGAAACCAGATATAAAAATGGCCTAAGCTTTTCATTATTAAAATAAGCAGCAAATTGTTGGTGTACATTGTTGAGAGTTAGCATTATTTTATTCTTGCTGAATTTTGAATTTCTAAATATCCCAACTTTTTATCAAACAATATTATTAAATAGAAAAGAGTTTATTTAAATGTGGGTATGAGAACCAAAATCATCGCAAAAGGTAATAATAACAGGAGTGCTATTTACAATACCGGTAGAAATAGTTAAGCCTTAATATGCTATAGCAGCATTATAAATAAAATAAAATACTTGTCAACAACTTCAATATCAGGAATACTAAAATAATGAAACTTAGGGTGTTTTGAAGACGTTTGGCTCTTGCTCTTTCAGAGGTACTTGTGTATTTTATATTTACCTGATTGAAGTAAATAAATTCAAACAGACGCCAGTTTTTGTTTTTGTAAATGATAAATAAAATAGCCTTAACCAAAAATAATACAGCCATTACAACAAAGCTGTAGTTCAAAATAAAATATATTATATTGTCCAGCATAAGCGTTTGGTATTCTTATTAAAACAGCAAGGACCCGTTTTTTTAGCTATTACCAAACTTAAATGAATTATGTAAAAGTGGGTATTAAATTTTAGAGCGCATAAATTTGATTGAAAACCATGCAGTTATAAATTGAGTTGTTTTTAAAAAAGCAAACAATTATGATATGATTATCTCAATTTCACCCAATTACTTACGTTGTTATTCCTATCTACTGTTGACACAAAAAGGTTTTCATCGGCGTTTACATCTACTTCTGAAAGATCTATATCAATCGTTTTATCAGCAGTAATTAATTCAATCAATGTCGCATTTTGTCTTATTTCCTTCTCACCTGCCCGCAACCTGTACAAAGCAAATTGCTTAATTTTTTCTGCACCGCGGTAGTAAACTCTAACTACGTTACTATCAACTACTTCTATCAAAGGTGGTAAGGGTGCTATGCTATCTATCCAACGCATTGGAGGTATAATTGCCGGATATTGGTAGTAGTTGTTTTGCAAACTATCATTCCATCCATTAGGATTGTTTTCAAAAGTTTTGCTGCTGAAAAATACACTACCCAGCACATTTTTATTTTCACGTAATGCCTTTAATTGATTGGGAATTTCTTTTCTGCTTTTCCAGGCTCCTTTTCGTGATTCCAACGTTCTATATATGCCATGACCAATAAACAATTGTTTGCCAAAAGTATTTTTTGACCACCAATCCATCAGCATATAAAAGCCTACATAGCTGTGTGTAGTTTCCCAATACAGTTGCGGCACCACATAGTCTATCCAATCCTTTTGCAACCAAAACAATATGTCAGCATATAAATCATCGTAGTTGGTGACACCGGCTTTAGAATTACTTCCTCTGGAGTCTTTACTAATATTTCGCCATACACCAAATGGTGAAATACCAAACTTTACCCTGGGATTGACCTGCTTAATAGTTTTGGACAATAATAAAATAATGCTATCCACATTACTTCTTCTCCAATCATTTTTCTCCATACCCGCACCATATCGTGCATAACTGGCTTCATCATGAAAAACACCTTCACCGGGGTAAGGGTAAAAATAATCATCAAAATGAATGGCATCCACATCATACCGCTCCAGAATATCTTTTACAACACGGTTGATATGCTCCCTTACTGCAGGCAACCCCGGGTCAAATATTTTTTTGCCCCCGTAAATAATAAACCATTGAGGAAACAAACGTGTTAGGTGGCCCGGGGCAATAGTAGATTCATAAATATTGTTGACCGCCCTATAGGGGTTTAGCCATGCATGAAATTCCATACCCCGCTTGTGTGTTTCTTCTATCATAAACTGTAGCGGGTCATAATAGGGATAGGGTGCCTGGCCTTGTTTACCGGTAAGATATTCGCTCCACGGTTCCATTTTAGAGGGATAAAAAGCATCAGCCGCCGGACGTATCTGCATGACTATAGCATTCATTCCGTTTAGCTTATGAAGGTCAAGTAACCTGATAAATTCTGCTTTTTGCTGTTCAGTGGGGAGCCCTTTTTTGCTGGGCCAATCTATATTTTCCACCGTTGCAACCCATACAGCTCTGAACTCATATTGCGGGGATTGTTGGGCATTTATTGTATTAATAAAAAAAATAAAAATACAGAGTGAAAGTAAAATCCTCATATCCTGTTTGTGTTGTCAACATTCAACTGCCATACTACTTCTTACCCCTTATTTTATCCAAAAGAGTGTTTAGTTGTGTGATGTCTTCGTTTGTTAAATTATCAATTATTGAATCTATCTTATCAGCATTTTTTTCCAGTCTATGCAACAGTATCATTCCTTTGCTTGTAAGGCTAACGTCTACCAACCTTTTATCATACTTATTGGTTTGCTTGTGTACCAAATCTTTTTTTTGCAATCTTTCTACAATCCGGCTGGTGTCACTCATTTTATCAAGCATCATTTCTCTTATTTGCAATGTAGAAATAGGGTCCATTGATTGTTGTAAAATTCGCAATATATTATATTGTTGTGGTGTTAAACCCTCTTTCTCAAGAAGTACTTTAACCTTTTCTATTATCCAATTGGAGGTATAAATAATGTTTGCAAGTGATTTATGCCTGTTATTACGAAAGTAATTTTCCGGGAGTATTTTATTAATTAACATAACAACATAATTTTGAAAGTGCTTGCAAAAAGTTAAGCTAACACATTCAAAGTTAATGCTTTAACTCATTCTTCCCACACTTTCAATCCTTCACTACAATTTGCGCATATATCTATGTTTTTACGACTCGTCATTAATTCCTTTCTAAACTGTCTGTAATTGTCATTATTCCAGACCTCCTTAAAACTTTGTATCTGCAGATTTCCCAATCTATGCGTGGCATCCTTATCAAAACAACAAGGCACTACTAAACCATCCCACGATATTACATTACCCTGCCACAATTTCCAACAGTGGTTACCTAATCCACTTTTACTTTTCATTTTCCCGTCTTTGCCCATTCTATATCTGCTGTATTTGTCAATAGATGGGATCAATTTGTTGGGATCGTTTTCAAAATCATAGACCTGTGCAGTTTTAAACCTCACCTGATCTACTCCTATATCTTTAGCCATTTGTTTTACTTCTTCTATCTGATGTTCATTGTGCTTTACAACCAAAAACTGAAAAAATATAAACGGTGTTTTACTTTTAAGTTCTTTTTTCCATTTTACAATATTGGCAGCGCCTTGTATAACTTTTTCAAGATTGCCTCCAACCCGGTATTGTTTATAAACATCCTGAGTTGTTCCATCTATTGAAATGATTAATCTGTCTAATCCGCTTTCTACTGTTTTTTTTGCATTGGCATCATTTAGATAATGGGCATTTGTGCTGGTTGCAGTGTATATTCCTTTGTCAGAAGCATACTTGACCATATCTAAAAAATCAGGGTTCAAATAAGGCTCTCCTTGAAAGTAAAAGATCAGATAGGTAAGTTCTTTATAAATATCATCAATGGTTCGTCTGAAAAAATCCTGCTTCAACATTCCGGTTGGCCGGGTAAATGCACGAAGTCCGCTTGGACATTCGGGGCATCTTAAATTACAAGATGTAGTAGGTTCTATGGATACCGAAATCGGATATCCCCATTGTATAGGTTTGTTCAACAGCCGGCTTAGCCGGTAGCTACT
The DNA here is from genome assembly GCA_031373555.1 of Segetibacter sp. GTDB lineage: Bacteria > Bacteroidota > Bacteroidia > Chitinophagales > Chitinophagaceae > Segetibacter. The sequence continues at coordinate 42,630 of JANMMU010000134.1, forward strand.
CCATACTTTGGTAGCATTCCACAATCGGGCAGGTGTTACTTTGCTTAATAAGTTTAGACTGTCGGTTAAATTAAAATAAGGCATCGGGGTAAAATTAAGATTATGCCCTTTAAAAACAGAAAATTGTGTGAGTTAACCCTGTTAAAAATGGCTTGAATGTGACATGTTAAAATAAATTCTGACTCATAAACTTATTTCAAAAGCACCATTTTCGCTGCAAACATGACAAGGCAATTGTAAACTGTCGCATTCCCTTTTCCATTTATTGGTTTTATAAAGGCTGTTTGATCCATCAATAATATACTGTTGGCATTCAAATGCAGCCGCTAATGCAGCTATACTAACCTTTGGGTTCTTAGTAAGAACAATAGCATCAAGCTTTATTGGTTTATCATTTTCAAAATGAAATGGTTCATCAACCACCAATACTCTTTTGTTCTCAAACTGAATAAATGGCCGGCTTATATAAAGATTTTTCAATACTCCCGGTGTTATAGCCTTATACAGCGTACGACTTGGTTTTAGATGAAAATTTCTTAGATAACCATCCTGTGTCATAACAGAATCGCCAACAAATGCATAATGTCTTCCTTTTATAAAGTCAATTGATGTTTGTTTGGGCACATTGTACACAATCAGCTTTTGTTGTTTTCTCACGTTAAATGCCTCTACTCCATTAATAACAACAAAAACAAACAAAAAAGTAAGGCCTGCAAATAGGGCAAATTTTATTTTTTTCATTAACCAAAGCGAAAGAAAAATGATAACGATATACAGTAATATTGTTTCTACAAGCGAAACCTGAATTTCATCCGTTACAGCAAATCTAAAACTGCTCATAAGTTCAATAAAGCTGTTCATGAAATGCAATAAAAATCCTGTGATCATACCACAAAATTTTGCAACCAAAGCCCATGGCGAGACAATCAAAACCACCAACTCTGCAAACAATACTATAGTTGACAATGGAACAACAATACAGTTTGTCAGCAGAAAAAAATTTGGAAACTGATGAAATGAATAAAAGATAATAGGAACCGTAAGAATTTGTGCAGCAATAGTTACAGAGGTAAGCTTCCACACAAAATCTATTAGTTTATTTTCTACATAAAACCAGTTGTAAACAGGTTTAGAAAAAGCTACAATACTTACAACTGCTATGTATGAAAGCTGAAAACCAATATCCCACAAAAAATAAGGATTGAAACAAAGCATAACAAATGCTGACGAAGCCAATGTGTTATAAACAGAGGATTTGCGGTCAATCGTTTCTCCTAAAACAATAAACGAAAACATAACTGCTGATCGTAAAATAGATGGAACTGCGCCTGCTAAAAATGTGAATACCCAAAGCACGGTAAGTACCACAACAGGCTTTAGCCACCTGGCCCATTGCCGTTTTTTGAAAGGACGAAAAAACAAAACCAAGACCGCATATATCATCCCCAAATGAAGACCCGAGATTGCAATGATGTGTACCACACCTGTGTTGCTATATGCCTGTACAAGATCTTTGTCCAAATCATCTCTATAGCCTATCAGCAATGCTTCTGCAACTCCAGATTCTTTATCCCCGGGAATAAACTGTTGCAGTTTTTTTATTACTATTGTTCGTACATCATACAACCATTGCTGAAATGCATTGGTCTTTGTAGTTTTCAATTCGGCATAATCTCCTGTTTTAAGAAATGCCTGATGATAAATATCCTTGAATGCATTAAACTGTTTATAATTGAAATTACCGGGGTTGCCAGAGTTTTTTATTTCCTGCAGCGGTTTATAGAAAATTACCTGCGATCCATAGTTTAGTGTAGGTTGAGATGCACTGTCTTTTCCAAAATAAAGTAATACTTTCCCTTGTACTTTTTGCCAGGTTCCATTTATATAAACGGACTCAATTGATGCTTCGGCTTTGTAGGATTTTGCTTTTGCGACCAAGGGTTCCTGCAGCGTTGTCATTACCGCTAACGAATCATTTTTAATGTGCCCTATCCATTCTTTATTATGTTTAATATCTTTTTGATAAAGCAATATAGAACCAAAAACTAAAAGGGCTAAATGAATAAATCCGCCTTGTATCCATCGCAAAGTATATCTGCGGGCAAAATTTATTCGTAAGAAAATTATTAAACATAAAATTGCAACAAGAAGAATAATAAGTAAAAGCTGTAGAGAAAGCCCGGCATAAAACTGAAAAATAATTCCTGCTATCAAAGGAATAATAAACCTTACAAAAGGCATTTCTTTCCAGAAATAATTCATTCAGTGTAAAATTTTAAATGAAATATTGCAAACAAAAATTGTCGAATATTATCTACTCAAGTGCATGCTTCTTTCCCTATATAACATTCTAAAATAAGGGTCGCGAAGGTCTTTAATAAACCGAATGGCTTCGCCTGTACTTTTCATTTCAGGGCCCAACTCTTTACTTACCCCGGGAAATTTATCAAAACTAAATACAGGTTCTTTTATAGCAAAACCTGTCAACTTTTTTTCAAAGGTAAAATCTTTCAACTTCGCCTTATCCAGCATTACTTTCGTAGCAATATTTAAATAAGGAATTTGGTATGCTTTGGCTATAAAAGGGGTAGTCCGGCTGGCTCTTGGGTTGGCTTCAATCACATACACTTTGCCATCTTTTATAGCAAACTGAATATTTATCAATCCCTTTATATGCAAAGCTCTTGCTATTTTTTCAGAATAATATTCCATGGTTGAAATAACTAATGGCGTTAGGTTAAAAGCAGGTAAGACCGCATTACTATCACCGCTGTGAATGCCGGCCGGTTCTATGTGTTCCATCACCCCCATTACATGAAAGTCTTCACCATCAAAAATGGCATCTACTTCCGCTTCCTGACAGCGGTCAAGAAAATGGTCAATTAATATTTTATTGTCAGGAATATGCTTGAGCAGACTTACAACTGCTTTCTCCAGTTCGTCATCATTTATAACTATGCGCATTCTTTGGCCACCTAATACATAACTAGGTCTTACCAATACAGGGAAGCCTACTTTTTTTGCTACTTCTATGGCTTCATCCGCGGTATATGCAGTTCCATATTCAGGGTAAGGAATTTCCAATTCTTTCAGCATATCACTAAAGCGGCCACGGTCTTCAGCTATATCCATGTTGTCAAACGAAGTTCCAATTATATGAATGCCCTTTTGTTCAAGTTTACGGGCCAATTTAAGTGCGGTCTGTCCTCCCAATTGCACTATCACCCCGTAAGGTTTTTCCAGCTCAATTATTTCCCACAAATGTTCCCAATATACCGGTTCAAAATAAAGCTTGTCAGCAATATCAAAGTCTGTACTTACCGTTTCGGGATTACAATTGACCATTATAGCCTCGTAGCCACATTCTTTTATAGCTAAAAGACCATGAACACAGCAGTAGTCAAACTCTATACCCTGCCCAATTCGGTTAGGGCCGCTTCCCAGCACAATTATTTTTTTCTTATCAGAAGGAACAGATTCGTTAGAGGATAATGTTTGATACATCAGCAGAAAGATTTTCCAAAAATATATTTTTTACGGCACTAATTTTTGAGGTGTTTGAAAGTTGTGAGTTATTTCAGTCAGTCCTGTTTATGATTCCATCCACCAGCATGGAAACTATAATGTTTTCAATGTCCTGACTTCCCACTTTGTGTATAATACGGTGCCATTGGTCCACGGCAGCTATAGCATTCAAAATAACCATAACTATACTATTTGCATCCATTTTTTTTATTTCATTAGTATCAATTACCTTTTGGACAATTGCGGTAAACCTTCTTCTGTATTTCCTCCGCAACTCCCGATATTGGGTAAGACCCGGTTCCTCCAACATACGCCAGTTTTGATCGGTTACATATACATGTTCATAGTTCACAATCATTTCATTCACATGAAAACGGATGATATTTTCAACTTTTTTAGCCCCGGGTAGTTTTTCGTTTTCTAATTTTTCTATGTGCGTATGGAATTTTGTAAGTACTGTAAAACAGATTTCTTTCAGCAGTTCATCTTTGGATTTTATATGGTTATAAAGACTTGCAGCCTCAACCCCCACCCTTGTAGCCAATTCCCTCATGCTGCTTGCCTTGTATCCCTTCTCTTTAAATAATCCTGCAGCAACATTTATTATTACATCTCTTTTGGAAGAATTATTGTCTGTCGATTTTATTTTTGCCATAAATACCTGATAATATCAAAGATAACAAAGTACGGTATTAGAAATAATAGAAGAGAATTTTGTAGTCATTATAAGTTTATCTTTTTGGCAGTTGTTACAACCTGCAGCTACATCATGCGGGGTCGCACACTGCATCGTTTGATTTTCTATTGGGCATTTCCAACAGGGCTATTATCCTCCCTTTGCATCATATTTTATAATTGAACAAACACCTAACCCAAAATTCAAAGAAAATATCTCTACAAAAAATTAAATATCTACCTGCTTAGAATTTACATCTCCACCAAAGAAAATGCCCCCAAAACTGTCAAAATCTTCGGCTGCATCGGTTGTAAAAAATTGCAGGTTCCCACCTTTTGAACACCTGATTTCCATTGCAGGATGTCGTTGCAGATAATCCTGTAAACTTTCTGCTACAATTTCTCCCTGGGGTACCACTTTAATAGTATTTGGTAGAAAAGATTCAATCTTTTGCTGCATGAGTGGATAGTGTGTGCAAGCCAGTAAAATAGTGTCTATTTCCGGATCCTGAGCTAATAAGTTTTGTAGGTTTTTTTGAATAAAATAATCAGCACCGGGAGAATTATGTTCCATATTTTCAATCAAAGGAACCCACATAGGGCAAGCCTCCTGATACACTTTAACTTCAGGGTAAAACTTAGCAATTTCTATAGAGTATGATTTCGAACGAACAGTACCTGTTGTACCTAATATACCAACTTTACCGGTTTTGGTAAGCTGTCCTATTTTTTCTGTTGTTGGCCTTATTACACCCAATACCCTTCTATCGCTATAATTATCTTTTATGTCATTTTGCTGTACACTTCTCAATGCTTTTGCAGAAGCAGTATTACAAGCCAAAATAACTAACGGGCAACCATTTCTGAAAAACCATTCAACAGCTTCTAATGTATATTCATAAACAGTTTCAAAAGATCTTGGACCGTAAGGTGCCCGGGCATTATCGCCCAGGTACAAATAATCATATTGTGGTAGTTTTTTTACAATTTCTTTTAAAACTGTAAGCCCACCATAACCACTATCAAAAACACCAATTGGACCCATGACTACTGAATATTTTAGTTTAAACCTTATTTAATTCAACCAATTAAGACAGCTCTTTTTGAATGGCTTTTTTTAAACAAAACAAAAAGGACTTTGCAAAAAGCAAAGTCCTTTTCTATATTTTGCCCTAAAGCATAAATGTATTAATTACGGTCTTTTTGTTCCCGGCTTACCGGTACCTTTAGAAGGAGGTGCTGCAGGAGTTCCGGCAGGTGCTTCTTCAGCAGGTGGTGGTCCCTGACTCTTCAGTTGGTCAGGAAGATTGATCTTCAATTCTTTTGCTACTTTTTCAAAAACGTTTTCAACTTTAGAACCCATTTCATAAGAACCCGGCTTAAGTATTACAAGGTAGTTGGTTCCCTGTAGCACTTTGCTGTAAGCTCCCAATACTTTCTCATACATAGGCGCAGCCATTTCCTGTCTTTTTTGCTCCGACTTTTGTTGAGAGATTTGTTGCCAATAAACTATAGTAGTAGCTATTTGAGAACGCTGATCTTTTTGATAATTTAAAACACTTGCAGATTTTTTTGCTGCCGAATCTGCTTTGTAGGTACTATCCAAACGGTTATATTCTTTTACTGCAAACTCATATTCGCTTCTTAATGAATCCTGCTGATAAATCTGAAGCATACTATCCACCATACGATAACCGGGCATAGCCTGTACCATTATATCTATATCAAACACCCCAATCTTAGGTGTCCCCTGTGCATTGGTGTCATTGGTCATAATTAATCCGGCAAATGCCAACATTACAAATAGAACTTTTTTCATTTTCTGGTTTTTAAAATTTGTTCATGCGGCATTTAGTGTAACCGCACGTTGGTTTTTAGAGTTTATATAAATAATTGATTACTAATTTTTTAAACCCAATTCTTTTAAAACTTCATCGCTTTTATCAAGTTTTGGGTCGGCAAATATAACAGTTATACCTTCACTTTTATCCAATACAAAGTCATATCCGCGGTTTACTGCTACTTTTTGTATGGCATTATATACTTTATCCTGAACAGGTTTTACCAATTTTTGTCTTTCTTTAAATAGGTCTCCTTCGTATCCAAAGCGCTTTTTTTGCAATTCACGAATTTCCTTTTCAAGATTAAAAAGCTGATCTTCTCTTTTCTTTTTTAATTCGTCGCTTAGCATATATTGTTCTGCATCAAAATTGCGGTACATAGTGCTCAACTCTGTTTGCTTATCATCAATTTCTTTTTGCCATTGTGTACTTATTGCAGCAAGCTTTTTGTCTGCATCTTTATATTCAGGCATTTTATCCAAAATATACTTTGTGTCTATAATAGCATACCGCTGTGCGTGTACTGTCAATGAAAGACAAGCAAATGATAAAACAATGAAGAAAATCTTTTTCATGGCAAAATATTGATTTAATAATTTTTTACTATTCAGGTTCAAAGCCTAGCATAAAGGTAAACCTTGCAGCATCCTTTAATCCGCCTGCAGGTGTGTATCTATCCAAACCTATGCCATAGTCAAAACCTAATAAGCCAAACATTGGTAAAAAGAACCTCATACCTACACCTACTGACCTTCTTAATTTGAAGGGATTATATTGTTTGGTATCGTACCAACCATTTGCAGCTTCAAAGAAAGTTAATGCATATATCGTACTTCCTGCACTTAAGCTCAATGGATACCTAAGCTCCATTGTATATTTGTTAAATATAGTAAAGAATTTAGAAGCACTCTGTTGATCAGGATTTATTTTGGGGTTACTGTTTTCATATACAGGATACCCTCTGTGTGCAATAATATCGTAACCAAGCAAAGCAAAGTTGTTGCTTAAACCGGCATCTCCCACTTGAAAACGTTCGAACGGCGATATTTCCAACTTACTGTTATAACGGCCTATGTAACCATATTTCACAGCAGCTTTTAATACAAATTGCTTATTTTTTTCTGGTCCGCCTGCTTTGCCAATTGGCACGTACCACTCTCCGGTATATCTCCACTTATGGTACTCAACAAACTCGTAAGGATTGATTGAAGTAGATTTATTTTTATCAAACGCAGAGTAAGGTGGAGTAAACTGTGCACTTAGTAAAAATGTAGAACCACTTGTAGGGAACAACGGCTGATTTACCGACGAACGTTGTAAAGCAACTTTTATGTTGAAGTTATTGGATACTCCGTTACTAAATCCCGGAAATATTTGGTAGTCTTTCAATACATAGCGGGTATAGTTTAACGATGTTACCAAACTAAAATAGTCATCAGGCCATTTTAATTGTTTACCCAAACTAATGCTCAGACCAGAAGTTCGCAGGTAAGAATCATCCTGACCAAAAATATTTTGCCCTGTAGTATTATTAAAAGTCCCGTTTCTAAATTTAGTATCATAAATACTAAATGTTAGGGAATTTCTTTTTTTGCCACCTAACCATGGTTCGGTAAATGAGAAATTATAAGAGCGGAACGCCTTACCATTACTTTGAAAACGAACACTCAATCTTTGTCCATCACCTGTTGGTAACGGCTGCCATGCAGATTTTTTGAAAATATTATTAATAGAAAAGTTGTTGAATGTAATACCTAATGTACCGGTAAGACCAATACCTCCACCCCATCCGGCACTCAATTCTAATTGATCGCTTGACTTCTCTTCTACTGTCCAGTTAATGTCAACCGTTCCATCATCAGCATTTGGTACAACACCCGGGTTAATTTTTTCCTGGTTAAAAAAGTTAAGCTGAGCCAATTCACGTGTGGAGCGAATAATGTCTGAACGACTGAATTTCTCACCCGGAATAGTGCGTAGTTCACGACGGATAACGTGTTCTTTTGTTTTGTCGTTTCCTGCAATACGAATATTTTTAAGAGTAGCCTGTGGACCTTCAACAATTCTGATTTCATGGTCAATGGTATCGTTATAAACGGCGGATTCTACTGCTTCTGCTCTAAAGAAAAGATAGCCGTCATCCATATACAAACCGCTGATATCGCCACCTTCGGGAGAAAGTTGTTTTCCAAGTTTTTGGTTAAGTATATCAAGGTCATAAACATCTCCTTTTTGGATGCCAAGTACATTGGTCAAAATACTATCAGAGTATTTTGTGTTTCCCTTAAATGTCAGGTTACCAAAATAGTATTTATGGCCTTCATTTACCTTAATCTTAATATTCAGGTTTCCTTTGTTGTTAGTTGTGATTACAGGATCTCCAACAACTTCAGCATCACGGTAGCCTAGTGAGTTGTAATAAGCAAGTATTTTTTCCTTATCTTCTTCAAACTTTTTTTGATCAAACTTAGCTGAAGAAAAAAGTTTCATTCTTACATAAGGATCAAGTAATTCTTTGGTTTTAGTAAAAGATAAAAATCCATTATGGCGCAGGTAATCATTAAACGTCAGATGTTTTCCTGTCATCTTACCTGTGCTATCTTTTCGGGCATGAACAGAAAGGCGGGTCATTTCTTTTGTACCCTTCATTTGCTTCTTTAAGCGCAGGTCAGAAATACTTTCATTTCCTTCAAAATAAATATCACTGATTTTCACTTTCTCCCCTTTATCAACCACTAAAGTAAGTACTACTGAATTTTCAATTTTTGGATCGTTGGTTTGTTCAATTGTTGTTTTTACACCCCGATACCCTTTTTCAACATAATACTTTTCTACCGCTTCAACTGCAGAACGACGATTATTTTCAGTAACAATTCTACCCCTTATCAGGCCAACTTTTTGGGTTAATTCTTCTGCCTGACCTTTGGGAATTCCTTTAAAAGTAAAAGAAGAAAGCCTTGGGCGTTCGGTTACAACAATTTCTACCCAAATATTTAATCCCTCAACTTTGGTAATGAAGATTTCTACATTACTGAAATAGTTTTGCTTCCAAAGATTGTTGATTGCCTTTGCAAAGTTGTCTCCACCGGGAATTGGAACGTCATCTCCCACATTAATATTAGCAATACTTATTAATAGTGCAGCATCAAAAAACTGATTGCCACTAACATCTATTTTAGCAACCTTATAACGGCGGGGCGTTTTTTGATTGAAAATATTTTCAAGGTTTACATCTATAGATTTAGGTTCTGTACCCGGCTGTACAACCTGCGCCGAGGCATAAGAACCTACTGTGCAAACAGCTAATAATAAAAGAAATGGTTTGTAAATAGTGTGCATCAACAATTCGGGTTTGGGTGTTTTCCGTGCTGTAAGCAGCTTTCGGCAGATATACTTCATCCAAACTGTGGCAAATTAACGGCAATATTTAAAAAGTGTTTGTTAAATAGTAAGCCTTTATATGAGGCTAAGAGGTGTAATTTAGCTTTGTACCTGAGGAGTCACCTGTTCACTAATTTTTCCAAAGCGTCTTTCCCTTCCCTGAAAATCAATAATAGCCTCGTATAGGTTGTCTTTTCTGAAATCGGGCCAGCGGGTATTGGTGAAATATAATTCGGCGTAGGCCAACTGATACAGCAGGAAATTGCTGATACGATATTCTCCGCTTGTTCTTATCATTAATTCAGGGTCAGGAAACTCACTAGTGCAGAGATATTTTTCTAAAGTATCGTAACCAATATTTTCTGGCTGTAATTTACCGTCATGCACTTCTGAAGCTATTTTCTGTACTGCGTTTAACAATTCCCAGCGGCTGCTGTAACTAAGCGCCATTACCAGATTTAGTCCGGTATTCTGACTGGTCATTTGCCTTGCCTCCACCAACTCATCAAAAGCATATTTTGGCAACAATGACATATCGCCAATTACATGCAGTTTAATATTGTTTTTGTTCAGGGTATCCACTTCGTGGCGAATGGTATCTACCAATAACTCCATAAGGCCATTTACCTCATTCTCCGGACGGTCCCAGTTTTCGGTACTAAATGCGTATAAAGTAAGGTACTCAATCCCCAATTCGGCGCAGCCTTCTACTATATTTCTTACACTCTCCACACCGTGAAAATGTCCAAACAAACGGTCTTCGCCTTTTTCTTTTGCCCAGCGGCCGTTGCCATCCATGATTATGGCTATGTGCCTGGGAAGCCGCGAAGTGTCTATTTGATCTTTTAAATCTTGCATAATGGGGGATGAGGAATTAAAATGCAAAGTTAGCAAAACGGATTTTGTTTGTGTATTACATTATCAGCTTTGTACCCTATTTTTGTTTAAATATAAAACAATAAATTTATGCAGGAAATAATTGATCAACTTACAGAGAAAGTAGGCATTACCCCGGAACAGGCAAAAAAAGCTGTAGAAACAATTGCTGAATATGTTAAAGAAAAATTTCCAATGCTTGGCGGGGCTGTTGACCAGATTTTTATGGGTGAATCCTAAATTGAAAAGACCCACCAAAAAAGCTGAAATAAAATTTTGAAAGTAAGTTCCATACCTTTTAGTTATGGGACTTATTTTTTTTCAGACAATCAAAAAAACAAGTAGACTTAGCATATATTTTTTATTTAATCATTTTTATTAGAGTTCTTTAAATATTGCATTTATTCTAATTGTCATTTTTCTGGTTCCATTAAGCTAAGGAACTCCCTATAGATCTCTTATAGAATTACAAGCTGTTTCATAATAATTATATTTATTTCCCGTTTAGCTATTTCAGCTATTGGCTTTTTTCAAAGAAAATAGTCATCAAAAAATTATAGCAACTAGCATTGATTACAATAAAAACTGTAATTTTTGCCCTTTAAACAAAAATTTATTAATCCAAAGTGTATTCATCAACAACCGAAAAAACTAGAACAATGAAAAAAATTATTTTGCCCCTATCCCTGTTGCTATTAACATTTACCGCTTTTAGTCAGGAAACAACTACAGTTGCATCGCCGATTAAACAAAAAAATTTAAATGCTAAAAGAAGTATTTATGATTTACCAAATGAAAAATTAGCTCCGTCAAGTACTTTAGAGTTTAACGCAACTGCCATAACTACTAATTTTACTATTCCACTTTTAAGATTTAATCGTTTAAATGCTGCTACAAGAGCATTGGAAGATCGAATAGGTAATGTGTCTTTTTTTAATTCAATTGGAGCCGGTGTTTGTCTTTCTATGGGTACCCTCAAGGTAGTTACTGATGCTGAATCGAGAATTATAGACAGAGAAATGATCAACACAATTGGACTTCAGCTTGGCTTTTTGTTCTCATCCAATACTTCTCAAGGAACTGCCCAAAATGTATTTGCACCAACCCTTAGTTTATCCTTACTTAACTTGCAGTTAGGGGTGGGTTACGAATTAGGC